>CAVJPC010000122.1:0-124207 GCA_963651205.1 Bacteroidaceae bacterium | reverse complement strand
TTATATATTTGCACCGAGTATCAGATTAGAAAAAAGGACAAGTTCTCACAGAACTCTTCTTTTTTCTGATTCTATTACTATTATTATATTGTTAACCTTTATAAATACTTATGAAAAATAAGACTTTAACCCAAAGAAGCAGATATGCGCTATTAGCGGGTATACTTGGTATGAGTTCTGTTTATGTATCTGCCATTCCTTCAGAGATGGCTGAGGTTTCGTTACCGACTATTAACCAACAGGTAGCAAAACTCAAAGGTATCATTCTGGATGCTAAAACAGGAGAACCGATTATTGGTGCGAATGTGTTGGTGAAAGGTACTACCAATGGTACTATAACCAATTTTGACGGTGAGTATGAATTGGATGCTCCCGTGGGATCTACACTTGGTATTTCATTTATTGGATACAAAACAATCGAAGTAAAAGCTATAGCAGGTACGCAAAGTATTAAATTGGCTGAGGATACTGAAACGCTGGACGAAGTGATTGTAGTAGGTTATACTACACAACGTAAAGAGAGTCTGACCGGTTCTATGCAGAATCTGAAAAGTGATAAATTGAAAGATGTTACAACACCATCGGTAGAAAATATGTTGAACGGTAAAGCTTCGGGAGTTTATGTAGCTCCGAGTTCTGGACAACCGGGCGCCAGTGGAGCAGTGGTGATACGCGGACAAGCTACTTTAAGTGGTACGACATCCCCGTTATGGGTTATTGACGGAGTTATTGTGGGTAATGATGCGGGACAGTTGAACCCGACAGACATTGAAAGTATGACCATTCTGAAAGATGCTGCTTCTACGGCAATCTATGGTTCTCAAGGTGCAAATGGTGTAATCGTTGTTACTACCAAAGCCGGACGTTCTGAAAAAATGAAGATTAATGTTTCTGCCAAGATGGGTATCACTACTTTGCATAAGGGAAACATGGAGATGATGAACGGTGCTGATTTATATGATTATTATAAATCATTTGATAATCAGGAGCAAATAGTGTTCTCGCGTTATACTTCGGAATTGAGGAATGATAATTTCGACTGGTTTGACTTGGCTAAGCAAAGTGGCTTCACGCAAGATTATAATATCTCAATACAAGGAGGTACGGATAAGATTCAGTCTTTTTTGTCTTTAAATTTATATGATGAAACCGGCGCTGTGAAAGGTTATGATTATACTCGCTATAATTTCCGTTTCAAAACGACTTATAAACCTTATGAATGGTTGACGATTAAACCTGCCGTATCCGGCTCACGCCGTGATATTGATGATAAACAATATGATGTGACTTCCATGTTCCAAAGACTGCCTTGGGATAGCCCGTTTGATAAAGACGGGAATTTGGTGCCTCCTCAATATGATGGCTGGGTGAATAGTGTTCCAGGCAATTATCTTTATGATTTGGAAAAAGGAAACAAGACTAGTTCTGTTACTTATGAAGTGATGGCTAATCTTGACTTTGACATCAAGATTACAGATTGGTTGACTTTCTCTTCTGTCAATAACTATAAATGGTCGGGTAAATCTCATAGTGAGTATACTGATCCGCGTTCGCAAAGTGGTAAAGGGGTAGACGGGCGTATTTATGAATATCAAAGTAATATTGTCCGTCGTTATACCAATCAGAAATTAATGTTTAACAAGTCATTTGGCAAACACTCTGTCAATGGTTTGCTTGCCTATGAATTCAATGATTATTGGGCTAAAGCATTAGCAGCTTACGGTACCGGATTCCTTTCAGGATTTGAAGTGTTGGATGTAGCTGCTATTCCGGAAAAAGTGGGAAGCAGTATTACAGAATGGGCTGTACAGTCTTATTTCTTTAATGGTAGCTACGCTTATGATAATAAATATTTGGCACAGATATCTCTTCGCCGGGATGGTGCTTCAAATTTCGGTGATAATGCTAAATATGGTAACTTCTTTTCTATAAGTGCAGGGTGGAATATCAACCGCGAAAATTGGTTTAAGGCAGACTGGGTGGATAATTTGAAACTGCGTGCTGCTTATGGTTCTGTGGGTAACCGCCCGGGCTCACTTTATCCACAGTATGATTTATACTCGGCCTCTTCAAAATATAATGAAGTAGCAGGTGCATTGATCAGTGCCATTGGTAATAAGGATTTGACATGGGAAAAAACTTATACATTAGGTGTTGGTGTGGATGCTGCATTCTTCCAGAATCGTTTGCGCGTTAATTTAGATTGGTATAACAAACGTACTGATAATATATTGTTTAATGTTCCCATCACCGGTTTGGTGGGGGTGACCAGCACTTGGAAAAATGTAGGTGAGATGAGTAATGTGGGTTATGAGATTGCTATTGGAGGTGATATTATCCGTACTAAGGATTGGGTTTGGAGTTTGGACTTGAATGTCGGTCATAATAGTAATGAATTGAAAGACATTTATAAGCAGAAAGATGAAAACGGAAATATGGTAGCAAAACCGATTAAACGTTCGGATGGTACGACAATTGCAGGTTCTGCTGAACGTATTCTGGAGATAGGTTATCCGGTGGATACTTATTGGCTGAAAGATTGGGCCGGTGTTGATACGGAAACAGGTTCGCCATTATGGTATATGGATGATGAAAATGGCAATAAGGTAACGACTTCTGATTATGCTTCTGCCGACTATTATAAATGCGGTTCATCCACTCCCGATTTATTTGGTGGTTTTACAACATCGTTGACTTATAAAAACTTTGATTTAAGTGCTGTATTTGGATACTCTATCGGAGGACATGTATATAACTATAACCGTTCTGAATATGATTCGGATGGTGCTTATACAGACCGTAATCAGATGAAATTGCAAAATGGTTGGAGCCGTTGGCAGAAACCGGGAGACATCGCTACTCATCCGAAAGCTATTTATGGAAATCAAAGCAACTCTAATAAAGTCTCTTCCCGTTATATTGAAAGCAATGACTATTTAAAATTACGTTCATTGACTTTAGGATATAATTTTAAACTGTCCCAATACGGTATTCAAAACCTACGTGTGTATTTCACTGGTGAAAATCTGTTTACCATCACTAATTATTCGGGTACAGATCCAGAACTTTCAGCAGGAAAAGATGATAATGATAATATCAGTGTAATGGGTACAGCTCTTCCTGGCATTTATCCGTCAGTTCGTAAATTTATGTTTGGTTTAAATCTAACATTCTAATAGGAGAAATTATATTATGAAAAAAATAGCAACTATATTATTGGCAGCAGCTTGTTCGTTGACGGCATGTGACATAGAAAGACTTCCTTATGGTTCATTGGCTGCTGAAGAAATAACTAAAGATCCCCAGGCTTTATTAACAGAATTGGTTAATGGTAGTTACGCCCAACTCAAAGACTGGTCAGACCCCATGCATCGTTGTGGCGAGTATGCCGGAGATAATATGATGAAGGATAAGCATTCGACAGATGCTTTCTTTGATTTCATTTCGTATAACCGTTCAGCTAATAATTATCGTTTGAACTCATTTTGGAATGGAGGCTATAAGGCCATAGCGCAGGCTTCCAACGTTATCACTATGATTGAAGAAGGACAAACTGACGAGATAGATTATAAGTTGGGTGAGTGTTTCTTTATTCGTGGTTTGATGTATTTCTATTTTGTGCGTGCTTATGGTCGTCCTTATTATCAGGCTCCTGATAAGAATTTGGGTGTGCCTATTGTAAATGGAACCCCTGACAATATAAGTGATATGTATTTTGAAGACCGTGCCACAGTGAAAGAGTGTTATGCTCAAGCTATTGGCGATATGGAAAATGCCATTCGCTTGATGGAAAAAGGGAAAACTTCTTCAGAGGGACCGGCGTATGCTTCAAAGGAAGCTGCATGGGCTGTGCTTTCCCGTATTTATCTGTATATGAGTGGTACTTATGAAAATCCGAATACAGAGTATGCGCAAAAAGCTGTGGATTATGCTACTAAGGTAATAGATAGTGAAAAATATCATTTACTGAGTCGTGAAGATTTTATGGTTTACAATACTTTTACCCCTGAAAATAATGATGAATCTATTTTTGTAGTAAAAAGGATGGCTTCTGAGAAACCTGATTATTGGAATACTGTTGGAGGTATGTATTCGCAGGCTGGTGGTCAAGGTTGGGCTGAAATGTTTGCCAGTGCCAAGTATATTGACTTGTTGAATGAGGGGGGACGTAATGATTGGCGTCCTGATAAGAAGAATATTATTGATGCCCGTGCGAATTTTATTGCTCCTCAATATGTTCAGAATGAGGACGGCACTTATACGGAAGTTTTCCGTTTTATCAAGAATTTGTATAATGAAGCAGGTGAGCATACAGGATATGCTTATGTACAAGCACCTTTGACACGCAATGGTCGTTTTTTGACTTGTAAGGATGGGGATCAAAATTATACGCTTGCTCTTGTGAATGAGGCTGATGAGAAATATTCGATTCAATATAAAGATGGACAGGTTTATACAGGTGTAGTAGATTACAAAATGGGAGAAAATGTAGGGCATCCCAGATTTTATATCATGAAATGTTCTTCGGAAGGGACAGCGAGTGGTACTGCTGATTCACAATTGCATTCACCTGTTATTTCCCGCCTGGGTGAGGTGTATATGAACCGTGCGGAAGCTTATGCAAAATTGGGACAGTATGGATCGGCATTAATTGATTTGAATAAAGTACGTGAACGTTCCATAGTTGGAGGGGGATATGCTTCATTGGACGCTTCGAATGCCCGTGAGCGTATAGAAAAAGAACGTCAGTTAGAATTGGCTTATCAGGCAGAACGTAGTTATGATGTATTTCGTAATGGTGGGCGGCTGACCCGCCATTATCCAGGTATACATAATGCAATGCTTGAAGTCGAACCAACTGACTTCCGTGTAGTTTATTTTATTCCACAGGATGCTATAAATGCTTATCCGGGAATATTGACTCAAAATCCGACAAATAATGGGGGAGTTATTTTGAATTAACTAGGATAACCGGGAGGTGCATTTTAGTGAATGCGCCTCCAACTCATTAGTATTAATCTTAAATTTTTATTATTATGAGGTTTTATTGTTTGTTTTTATGTTTGCTCGGCTTTTTGACAACTAGTGGAAGTCCGATTGTTGGTGAGGAATCAATGATGAAAGAAAGTTCATCTGTAGTAAGGAGTGGCAATAGTCTCTTTATTAACGTTCCGGAAAGTCAAAAGAATTCTCCTTTTATTTCAGGAGACATATATTGTGCGCAAGATGCACAATATACTTTTACTTTTGGATTTAATGGCTCCGGTAGTTATCGTGTTGTTGTTGGAGATGAAGTCTTGACATCAGGTAACGGGGCTTCTTTGCGTACATTCACTTTAAATTTGAAAGCTGGATATAATCATTGTAGTGTAACTGTATCAGCCGGTAGTACTGGCTTTGCTTATGGTCGGTTGGTAATCACTCATATTAATGGAGATACATCCTATCCGGATGCTGATGGATATATGGATTTGGTAGCGAATGACCAGTAATTGATAAAAGAGGCTGCTTCCCAAAAAGGAGCAGCCTTAACTATCTAACTATAATTGAAATCTTTAAATAAGTATGGTTGTTACTTTACTTTGCAACCATACATTAATGCAGCATTCATTTCAATGCCTTTAATGCATTCTTTGAAAACATCTTTTACTCTTTTCATAATGTTATCCTTCCTCTTACATGTTGAAAACTAATCTTTTGTACTTTTTACTTTGTATCGTACCCCCAAGCACGAAGGGCATCATTTCCCATATCTTTGAGACCTTCTTTGATGATCTCTTTAAACTTCTTCATAATGTTATCCTTTCTTTAGTTAAAAAAACAGGGAAGTCTTCTTACTTAATCCCTACTCCCCAAGCTCTTACCTCGTTTTCACCCATCAGAGCAAGGGCTTTCTTAAAAATACTTTTTACCTTTTTCATAATCTTGTTATCCTTTCTTTTTATGTTTTACAACACAAAATTACGCTGTTTTGTTTTAGGTTGTACTCCTATGAGGGTAAAATATACACGAAAGGGGCAAATTCTTGACCTGCATCAAGAATTTGCCCCTTTTTATGAAAAAACGGTTTCAGAAACCTAGTTTCTTAAACTCATTCTCAAAATTAGGTGTAAATATTTCTTTCCCGATATGGGCTCTGATCTCTTCTAATGACCAGAAGCGGCCGCCATCCAGTTCTTCACTGGGAGTAATAGGGCCATCGTAAGTGGTTTTATGTGAGAATACTAACTCTTTTTCCCGGTCAGACTCAAATACATAACTGGTCAGTAATTCGGGAGTGAAATCGGTGATGCCCAGTTCTTCTTTTACTTCACGTTTCAAGGCTATTTCCACACTTTCACCCAAATCAATGTGGCCGCCTACGGCTGTATCCCATTTTCCGGGTTGGATATCTTTCCAGTCGGGACGTTTTTGCAAGTAGAGTTCTCCTTTACTGTTGAATACATGGAGGTGGACTACCGGATGCAGCAGTTTGCCGCCACTGTGGCATTCCCCACGGGTTGCGGCTCCTGTGATGTTTCCTTGCTCGTCTACTATGGGAAACATTTCTTCTTTATTATCGCTATTCATCTTTGCTGTTTTTTTGTTGCTGCAAAGATAGGAATTCAGGCGCGGATTATGCGAACTTTGCGGATAAAAGGCCACGCTATTACATGATAGATGAAAAAAAATCCGTGAAATAAGCATCATCCGCGCCTGGTAAGTCATTTAATAATTTACCTGATGGCGCTTTAAAAAGGCAACTGTTTTATGTATTTCTTTGTACATCACAATATCTTCCTTAATGAAAGGTACCTCATTACGATAAACTGAGAGGAACTTTTCAATGTACGGAGAACTCTGTAGTGGACGGCGGAAATCCAGTCCTTGTGCAGCGTTCATTAATTCGATGGCAAGTATATGTTCCAGGTTGTCCATCACTTTGTAGAGTTTGGTGGCGGCGTTGGCTCCCATACTTACATGGTCTTCCTGTCCGTTGCTGGATACTATGGAGTCGCTGCTGGCGGCATAACAGTACATCTTATTCTGGCTTACCATGCTTGCTGCCGCATATTGGGGAATCATGAAGCCGGAATTAAGTCCCGGATTGGCAACCAGAAATTCGGGCAATCCGCGAAGTCCCATAATGAGTTGTGCCACACGCCGTTCGGATATGTTTCCCAGTTCGGCCATAGCAATGGCAAGATAATCATATACCAGTGCCAGGGGCTGTCCGTGGAAGTTGCCACCTGAAATGATAAGGTCTTCATCGGGGAAGATAGTGGGGTTATCGGTAACTGAATTTATTTCGGTCAACAGAACTGAAGCTACGTGGTTGATGGCATCTTTAGTAGCACCATGAACTTGTGGGATGCAACGGAACGAATAGGGATCTTGTACGTGTTGTTTGGGCTGTACGATGATTTCACTGCCTTCCAGTATTCTTCGGAATGCGGCTCCGGTTTCTATCTGGCCTTTATGCGGACGCATTTGTTGGATACAATCCATGAACGGATCGATACGGCCGTCGAAAGCTTCCAGAGAAATGGCTGCGATCAGGTCGGCCTTTTTGGAAAGACGGAAAGCTTTGAGAATGGCATAAACCCCGTTGGCACTCATAAACTGTGTACCATTGAGCAGGGCTAGCCCTTCCTTGCTTTTCAGTTTGACCGGTTCCCAGCCGAATTCATCGAGCACACTGATGGCTTCGCAACGTTTACCTTTATAATACACATCGCCTACGCCGATCAGTGGCAGGAAGAGATTGGCGAGCGGAGCAAGATCTCCCGAGGCTCCCAATGAGCCACGGTCATAGACAATAGGCATTACATCGTTGTTGAAAAAGTCGATGATGCGCTGTACGGTGATGACCTGTACGCCACTGTGTCCCAGAGAAAGAGCGTGAGCTTTTAATAAAAACATCAGTTTCACAATGACATGGGGCATTTCAGCCCCTACACTGCAAGCGTGGCTTTTTACCAAGTTCTCTTGCAAGGTGCTCAGTTCGTCGGAAGAAATATTACGGTTGCACAAGCTGCCGAATCCTGTCGTGATGCCATAGAGGGGGACATCGGACTCCTCGATCTTTTTGTCCAGATAATCCCGGCATTTCTGAATGCGTTCCTTGGCTTCGGGAGCCAGTTCCAGTTTCAGATTTTCATTGATAATACGTTCGATGATGTCAAAAGTGAGATCACCCGAACCTATTTGATATACATTCTTCATGGTCTGATTCTTTTTTTAACCGCGGAGGTTGGGATTAAAAAATGGTTTTCACATAGTCCAGTATTTTCTGTTCTTCGGCAATGGTCGTCTGTTCTATCATATCGGCCTCTTCGCTCATCTCTTTGACGAATTTTTCATCTTTGATAGAAGTGAGGTTGATACGTACATTCAGCAAGGCTCCCAGAATGGCAGTCCGGGCACACATCATGGACACGCAGGCATCGGTTACAGCGTTGCTGTTCCCTTTTCTGGCTATCACATCAATCATAGGCAGAATGGAATGGACGGTACGTGCCACCTCCATAGGCACTTGGGCGGCATATTTGGTTTCCTTCTGTATGGCTGCACTGCGGATAGCCTTTTCTTCATCCGTTTCTTTTGGAAGTTTGAATGCAGAGAAAACACGGTCGTATGCTTCCGAATCACGGTCTACATCGGTTATCAGCTGGCGGGTGAGCTCTTCGAAACGCACAGAAAGATCTTCCATAATTTCGTTCACTTCTACATATTTCTTGCGGCCGATGGTAAGATTGGCTACCATAGCTGCCAGTGAGGTGGCAAGGGCTCCATTGAGTGCCGAGACACTGCCGCCACCGGGGACAGGATCATTACTGAGTACTTTATTGATAAATTCTTTGATGGTAAGTTCTGTTAACATGGCTATTAGTATTTAATTGGTTAATTTGAATGTAGAACACGTCCTCCTTTGATAGTCAGCTTGACTGCGTTCATACCTGTATAATAAGGTAATATATGGGGGGTGTCGGTTCCCAGTAAAACAAAGTCTCCCTGTTTGCCGGCTTCTATGCTTCCGATGCGGTCGGCGCGTCCGAGGGCTGCCGCACCGTTCAGTGTGATGGCTGTGATAGCTTCTGCAACGGTCAGTTTCATATAGATGCAGGCCAAAGCAAAAGTCAGCGGGATGGATCCGGAGAAACAGCTGCCTGGATTTAGGTCGGTGGCAAGGGCTACGGCACAGCCGCTGTCTATCATTTTCCTGCCACGGGCGTAGGGCTCTTTTAGTGTAAAGGCAGTTAGTGGCAACAGAGTGGCTACTACATTATTTTGTGCCAGGGCTTTTATGCCTTCATCGGATGCTTGCAACAGATGGTCGGCGCTGAGGGCCTTCAATTCTCCTGCCAGTTCTGCTCCTCCAAAGCTGACAATTTCATCAGCGTGCAGCTTGGCACCGAAGCCTAGAGCTTGTGCAGCTTTCAATAACTTTCGAGACTGTTCCACAGTGAATACTCCTTTTTCACAGAAAATATCACAATTTTCGGCCAATTGTTTCTGATGAATCATGGGCAACATTTCGTTAATCAGAAAATCAATATATGCGTCACTTCGCCCTTTGTATTCTTCGGGTAAGGCGTGAGCACCTAAAAAAGTGGTGGCGATATCTACTTTCCGGTCGGGACATTCATTGATAGCTTGCATGACACAGAGCTGTTTCAGTTCTGTGTCACGATCCAGGCCATATCCGCTTTTTCCTTCTACAGTGGTGACCCCCATCCGGCTCATGGTATCCAGAAACCATTCGGCTTTATGTTTCAGTTCTTCAAAGGAGGCTTCCCGGGTGGCACGTACAGTACTGATAATGCCTCCGCCACGTTTCATGATGCTCATGTAACTGTCGCCGTTGAGCCGCCAGATGAATTCGTCGGGGCGAAATCCTCCGAAAACCAAATGGGTATGAGAGTCAACGAATCCCGGCAACAATACATTCCCTCTGGCATCAAGCACTTTATAGCCGGGCTTTTCATGGCTTATACGGTTTTCGCCAACATAGGTAATAATGCCGTCGGTTACTCTTACCGTTCCGCAAGGAATGTTGAGAAGTTCGTTCATGGCTTCTCCTTTCCGGGCGGTTCTGCCTTGCGGAGTAACGATGTGGGCGTTGATGATAATCAAGTTGTTGCTCATAACTTTGTTCTTGTTTATTCCATGATACGTGCTTCCAGCACTTGTTGCATGGAGAAGTTTTCCAATCCCAGGTAGTAAGAGGCAGTGTCTATCAAGGCCTCCATAGGAACAAGTCCTACGATTTCGCTGCCGATGATGCTTACTCCGTAGCGTTTGGCTTCAAAACGTACCATTTCGAATGCCCGGTAGATAGCGGTTTTGCTATAGTCGGTAAGATTCATGGATACCTGGGTGATACCCCGGTCCTTCAGTTCTACGCCCATGGCCTTGCAATAGCGCAGTCCGCCACCGATAAAACGGATTTTCTTGGCAATGTCATGCGCTATTTCCAGGCTGGGAGTATTGAGATTTATATTGTAGGCCACTAAGGGCATACGGGCTCCGATGGCTACAGTTCCAGCAGTGGGGTGACGTTCCGCAGGACCAAAATCGGGATGCCATTCGGGTTGGTGAATCTTTTCCTTCATTCCCTCGAATTCTCCTTTACGGATGACAGCAAGATTTTCACGATGTGGTGCACTAGCTGATTTTTCATACAAGAATACAGGGAGATTATATTGAGAGGCCACCCGTTGTCCCACTTCTTTGGACACCGCTATAGCATCTTCCATGGTACATCCTTTGATGGGAATGAATGGAACTACATCTACAGCTCCCATACGGGGGTGCTGTCCTTGGTGATGGTTCAGGTCAATCAGTTCTACTGCTATACCGATAGCTTCTATCACAGCTTCTTTCAAGGCGTCCGGTTCTCCAACAACGGTAACTACCAGCCGGTTGTGGTCTTCATCCTTACTATAATCCAATAATTTTACGCCTGCCTTGGCACGAAACGGAGATACAATCTCGTCTATTTTCTGTAAGTCACGTCCCTCGCTGAAGTTGGGGACGCATTCCATAATTTTTGTCCAGCTCATACTCTTTAAAATTTGGTTTATAGGGAACATTCATGGATGCGGATGAATGAAACAGTTGCATCCCATGGTGTTCCGGTCTTTGGTTAGTTGATTCCTTTATTCTTCAATACTTTATTAATAAGCTCATCTTTCGCTATATGCGGCAGGGTAATATGATAACCATCGGCATGACTTTCATTGAACTCTGCCGAAGTTTCCATGGCATGCAGGTTGCGTGCCCACGAACGGCGTGCCACTCCTCCCATTACATCCCATAACATGGATGAGCGGAGAATACGGTCTACCCGTTCACTGCCGTCGCATACCATTCCGAATCCGCCATTGATGGCTTTACCTATACCTACACCGCCTCCATTGTGCAAAGCGACAAGGCTCATGCCCCGGGCACAATTTCCGGCAAAGCATTGCACAGCCATATCTGCCATTACATTGCTGCCGTCCTTGATATTGGAAGTTTCCCGGAAAGGAGAGTCGGTACCGCTTACATCGTGGTGGTCACGTCCCAACATGATAGGGCCTACCTCGCCCTGGCGTACCATTTCATTGAAACGCAGTGCGATATTCATACGTCCCAGTGCGTCTTGATACAGAATTCGTGCTTGGGTCCCTACCACCAAGTTATTCTTTTCGGCGTCGCGAATCCATATCCAGTTGTCCATATCCTGTCCGCGGCGATCTTTAGGGATACACTCCATAGCAGCATGATCGGTCTTTATCAAATCTTCCTTTTTCCCGCTCAGGCATACCCAGCGGAAAGGGCCGTAACCATAATCGAAAAGTTGGGGCCCCATGATATCCTCTACATAGGACGGCCAGATGAATCCATCCTTCTCGTCTGTTCCATTGCGTGAGATTTCTTTCACTCCGGCGTCATAAATCGCTTTCATGAAAGAATTGCCATAATCGAAGAAATAAGTGCCCCGTGCCACCAGTTCCTTGATAACATGGAAATGGCGGCGCAAAGTTTCGTTCACCATTTCATCAAAAGTTTCTCTGTCTTCTTTCAGCATACGGGTGCGTTCTTCGAATGAGATACCTGCAGGACAATAGCCGCCTTCGTAAACGGCATGGCAGGAAGTCTGGTCACTGAGAAGTTCGATGTGGATGTCGTGATGCAGCGCATACTCCAACAGATTGACTACATTGCCATGGTAGGCTATGGAGCAGGGGATTCGTTGCGTCATGGCATCGGCAGCCAGTCGGTAGGCTTCAGACAAATCGGATGTGATATGCTGTACCCACCCTTGGCGGTGGCGGGTTTCTATGCGTGAATAATCTACCTCGGCTATGATGGCCACTGCTCCGGCTATCTCTGCTGCTTTGGGTTGGGCACCGCTCATTCCTCCCAATCCGGAAGATACGAAAAGATGCCCGTTCAGGTTACCGTCCTGCGGCACTCCTAATTTCATGCGGCCGGCATTTAATAGGGTGTTGAACGTGCCGTGTACAATGCCTTGCGGACCGATGTACATCCAGCCTCCGGCGGTCATTTGTCCATAATTGGCTACTCCCATCTGTGCGGCTATTTCCCAGTCTTTCTGGTTGTCGAACATGCCTACCATCATGGAATTGGTGATAATAACACGGGGAGCTTCGGGATGTGATTTGAATAATCCCAACGGATGGCCGCTTTCTACGACCAAGGTTTGTTCGTTGGTCATTACCTCCAGATACTGCTTGATAAGCCGGTATTGCATCCAGTTCTGACAAACTTGTCCGGTTTCGCCGTAGGTCACCAGTTCGTAAGGGTAAAGGGCGATATCAAATGAAAGATTGTTGTCTATCATGACTTGAAATGCTTTTCCTTCGATGCAATTCCCTTTATATTCGTCAATGGGCTTTGCTTTCAAGTCGCCTTCGGGCCGGAAACGGTAACCGTATATTTTGCCCCGGGTGAGCAGTTCATCCATCAATTCGGGAGCAAGTTGCTCATGCAGTTCCACCGGAATGTATCGCAATGCATTCCTCAATGCCGTTTCCGTTTGGGCGGGTGTCAAGCGGTAGCCCCGGTCGGGAGCACGGCGGATGCCTTCCGTGAATGTAGGATAGGCAGGTAAATCAGTAGATAGAGTGATAGTCATAGTATGTAAGTGTTTTGTCACAAAGATAGCAAAACTATTGGAATACTATGTGTTTGAAGATATGTTTAGTGACATAAAGTAATATAAACTCTATCTAATAGACTGTCGCTTTTTAGAAATATAGCCATAGCATGTACTATGGGAGGTTTTTCGGATTTGTTTTAAGTTGATTATTATTCAATACTATAAGAGGTCGAAAAGTGATAGATGGCGTTTACAGGTATAGTGTCTTTCATAGTATATAGATTTAGTCGTTATACATTTGGAAAACACGCTGTGCCATTTCTTTCATTTCTTGGCGTAAGATAGCTGGAGCTATAACTTCAACACTATCGCCAAAGGAACGTAGAAGCGAACGTAATTCATAATTGTCTTGTACTTTCAGTCTAACTTCCCATTTACCGTCGGCTTGTTTGCTGTTTAGTACTGATTGAGACTCATGCAGCGGCTTTGTTGTAATGTAATTCCATGCCTTGTCGGTAACGTGCAGAATAACATTTTCCACGGGTGCGCCTTCAACTACGGAAACGCCCACCACGTCACTAAAGAACTCTTCGAAATCAAAGTCATCGTCCAGAGACTCAAATGTTTGGGGAATTTCCTTTATACCTTCAATTCGGTCTATCGCATAGTTGGACATTTTATCAAAGTCCTTACGTTTCGCCACCAAGAACCAGCGATTGTTGTACTGTTTCAAATGATAAGAGCTCACTACAACTGTTCTAACATCTTTACCAAATGGATGGTAACTTATTTCTATTACTTTCTTTGCTACAATAGCTTCAAATATTGGCTTGTACCATTTGTCTATGCCTGTAAGGTATTGATTGTGCTGGAAGCTAACTGCCTTTTGAGTATCACTGCCTAGTTTTGAAGTCGTATAAAGTTTCTTTTCCAGATCGTCCAGCCAGCCGAACTGAGGAATACCTTCAAAGCGTTTCATAATGGCAGCAGCCTCGAGCATACAATCCATTTCTTCTTGAGAAGGACCCGCCTCGGCCATTGTTTTTGAGTCGACAGCGTAGCGATAATATTTTTTATGACCGTCTTTGATTCTGTCGATAGTGACTCCGTACATCAGTTCCATGTCGTTCATATCGTCAAAGATTTGACGACGTTGTACTCCTTCGGCACCCTTTGAACCACTATCACCATTCTGGCGTTCAAGTGCCATACGACAAGCCTCAATGAGGTCGTTCATGTAATATTTCCTAGTTCTGCTACTAAAGCATTTATCCAAAGCTCTGTATCGAACAATCGCATTTTTATTTGTTGCCATCTTTTTTGTTTAAACTAGTTTTCAGGCTTATTCCTTATGGTTAATCTCGTCGATAATTTCACCGAATTTCTCTGCGGTTTCCTTGATATCGGTGAACTCAGAGAGTTTTATGCCGTCCAAGCCAAAGTTTGTCCACTCGCTGAGGTCATTAGCGAAAACGCCTTTGTTCATGCGGTCTAGGTAGCTCTCGGATAAACCACTAGGTATATTTTTCAAGTCCATCATGCCGATACGCTGTACAAAGTATGCGTAGTCACCATCGATGATGATGTTCTTATGCGCTGCCATCTTGTAAATTGATATCCAATGACGCTTTTTGGTGAATAGCGGAGTGTAACTTTGTGCTTTCAGAATACTGCGCTTCAAGAGGTCCATCTTTTCTGCCTCGTTCATCTTGTCAATAGGACGCTCCGCTACCTTTTGGTCTTTAGAATCATCTCTGCCAAAATCAGCCATTGTAGTCATTTTATAAGGGATTATAGGAGCGGAAGGACATACATCAGGAACAGTAACTCCCGAATTGTCAAGTTCGCAACCTGCCATCTCTAGCTCTGTAATGCTGACCATCACGGCATAGATGTACATGCTAACCACCATGTGGATGGCTGGAGCGACCTCTGCATCGGCTAGTTCCGGAGCAAGGTGAACGTTCTCGTTTCTCCACTTTGAAATACACTTGTAGTAGGTTTCAAAAGTGTTCAACTTCGGATTTTTGCCATGATTGTAGTAGAGTTTATTTATTTCATGGAAAGTCTTTACGATAGCTACCCAACCAGCTACACCGCTTGCAGGCACAAATTGTTCTCCCTCTTTTAGGTAATACAGTTTGAGGAGGAATGCCTCGTACTTAGGCAACAATGCTCCGAATATCACTTTTAAGTCTACCGGCTCGTTCTCGCCACGATAGAACTTGTTCAATTGATTTGGAATTATGGTGTTCAGACCATCCAAGTTCTCCACAGTATGGGTCTTCAAGATGGCGAAAAGACAATCGAGCACTTCTTCAAGTTCACGATAGCCGTGCCCGCAGAGTTCACTGAAAGTATCTTCAAGTTTCTCAAACATCACATCTTTAAGCAACTCCTCATTATATTCAAGCACCTTACCTGTATGGAAGCTTTGCCCCAGGAAGGTTACCAGCATGTTTAGGAATTCCTCATTGAATGCTTGATTGCTATTGAGCAGTTTTTTCAAATTAATATACTTGCCTAACTGTGTCGCGACTTTTTTGTTGAACTCCTTTTCTACCATCTTCAACAGGCTGGAGCGAGAGTTTTCTGCGCTGAATGCTTGCTTCACGTTGGGGTCATTCCTCAACTGGCGCAGCAACTCAAGGATTATCTGGTCATTCTCGTTGAGGAAACCTTCATAAGGCTCGTTCATCATGTGGATGAGATGATCAAGATTATCGAACTCCTTCTCCCCACTGCTAATGCCAGCAGTACTTGGAGGCGTCAGTTCACCGCCTTCTCCTTCTAATGTGATACAGCCCTGTTCTGCTAGCTGGATGCGATACTTGTCGAGGTCAATCTTTTCCAAGATGTCCAGTGGCAAAGTATCCTTGGTATAAGGCAGGTATTTGTAGTAGAGTTTGCAGAACATGTAGAAGCGTTCCAAGTCAGGGTCAAGGAATTTCATTAACTGAGCGAGCAATCCGTACTGGCGGATGTAACGGTTCACCTCTTTGCGGATGAGCCCCTGTTCCTCTTCAGGTAAAGGCTTCACATATTCGTTTACCAGTTGTCCTAAGATAGATGGAATACCGGCTATCTGTTGTTCTTCTCCGTAAAGCAATAAGGTTACAACTTTATCTACATCGCTCTGTGTAAAGAGTTTCCTGCGCTCAATGTCATTCTTATATTCATAGATGTTTGATGGGTTGTAGTTTCCTTGTAACCATGTGGCATCGTAATAGTCTTTGAATGCCGCCTTTACGTCCTCGTGCTTGTTTACAAAGTCAATAATCATGGTGTCTTGCTTATCGGGATGACAGCGGTTCAAACGACTCAGTGTTTGGATGCACTGCACACCGCCTAACTTTCTATCCACAAACATGGTGTGGAGTAAAGGTTGGTCGAATCCTGTCTGGAATTTGTCGGCTACGACTAAAAATTTTTGATTGGGCTGTTTGAATTCAACGGCAATGCCATTATCTTTGATTCCGAAGCCGTTTATTTTTTCCTCAGTATATTTGTTGCCATTGATTTCTACTTCACCACTGAATGCCACAAGTGCTTTTACCTCACCATTGTATTTCTCTTTCAACCGGCGTGTGATGGCTTGGTGGAACAATATGGCGTTGGCGCGGCTAGAAGTCACTACAATGGCTTTTGCCTGTCCTTTCATCTTTTGGGCAGAATGCTGCATGAAGTAGTCTACCATCATATTGGCTTTGTAGTTGATGACGTATGGGTGCTGGTTCACATATTGCATCATCAAGCGGAGTGCATTCTGCTTTTCGTATTCAGGTGTGTCCTCAGGAAGATCCACCTTACTTACCAGCTCAAACATGGTCTGGAAGGTAGTATAGTTTTTCAGCACGTCAAGGATAAAGCCTTCCTCGATGGCTTGTTTCATGGAATAGTTGTCGAATGCTTTGCCGTTACGGCCATAGAGTGCAAAAGTCTGTGACTTTGGCGTGGCTGTGAAAGCAAAGTAACTGACATGACCGCTATTGATGCTGCGGGCAGCTTGCAGTTCGGCCAACATTTGGTCTTGCATATTGTTTTCGGCTTCACGACTCTCAATACCGAACTCTTCTACCGTTTCGCGAAGCTCACTCTTGTCTGTGAGAACTTGACGCACATCGTGCGATGCTTGCTTGCCAAAGGCTGTATGCGCCTCGTCTATGATGACAGCGAAGTGTGAACCGGCAGCCTCCTTCAACTTAGGTAATGCAAAGCTGAACTTTTGTTCAGTAGAGATGATGATGCGGTGACCGCCTTCTGCTAATGCCTTTGCCAGATTACGTGAACCTTTGCGGATGTCTTTTACAGTACCGGCTACTTCTTCCATTCCCTTTATTTCATCGGCAATGTTCCGGTCGAGTACAATGCGGTCGGTAATCATAATAACAGAATCGAACACCGGGGTGTTGTCTGCATTCTGAAGGTTTGCCAGTTGGAAGGCCAGCCATGACATGCTCTTTGTTTTGCCTGAACCTGCTGAGTGCTGTACGAGATAGGTTTGACCTACGCCTTTCTCTCGCACGTCGCTAATGATATTACGAACGCAACGCAACTGGTGATAGCGGGGGAATATATAGAACGGTTCACCTTTCTTAGGTGTTATGTGTTTAATGAAATGCTGAATGAGATTTAGTAAAGAATCAGCTTGCAGCACCTCTTTCCACATATAGCAGGTCGGATAATCTCCCTCTACTTGTGGATTCACTGTTTCCTTGTTGAATGGGAGGAAACGTGTATTATCGCCAGCCAACTTGGTGGTCATCATCACTCGGTTGTTATCCATGGCGAAGTGAACCAGACAGGTGCGAAGCATACGGTTCTGTGGGTGACGGTTGGTCTGATATTGGTGCATGGCGTTCACCACAGTCTGACCGGTAGCTTCGTTCTTCAACTCCAGAGTAATGATAGGCAAACCGTTTAACAGGATGCAGAGGTCGAGTTCATTCTCCTTATCGAAGCCCAGGGTGCTGTACTTCATCTGACGAACCACGCTGAAGATATTTTTCTTGTATAGGTGGTCGGCATCATCATCGAGGGTCATCTCAGGTTTGAAAGCTGCCAATCGGATGCGTCGACCTTGCAGCATGAAGCCGTTTTTCAGCAGGGACAGCAAATTCTCACCACGATTAATTTTCGTGTTGATGGTTTCAATCACAATGTTGAGTGCATCTTGTTCGTCGGTAAAACTTAGATTGATAAGTTTCTGCCACATAGGTTGCTCGTGCAAGAACTGTAAAAGCATCTCTTGGTCCACCAACTTTTGAATATTGAAATCCTTTGGTGTACGTTGATTGTACATCTTGCTTCCTGCAAGGTATTCTGCTATGTGTTTCTCAAAGAGAGTTTCGTTTAGTAGTTCAAACATATCGGTTCATATTTTTCGTTTTATGATGGCAAAGCTCGTGTACAACTGTGCAGTGTTTCCGCACAATTTACTCTTCTATTGCATTTTCTATGTCTTCAATACTTGGCAGTTTCTCTGCCAGTGTCTTTTTCAGTACTTCATCAAGTTCATAGGTTGCTACTCCCAACGGGCGGTCAATGCCTTCAAAAGCCCACTTTACCACAGTTTCGTTTTTTGACTTGCATACCAGCAGTCCTATACTGGGGTTGTCACTGTCATCTTTCAGAAGATGGTCTGCCGCCGACACATAGAAGTTGAGTTTACCGGCAAACTCCGGCTCAAATTCCACAACCTTTAGTTCATATGTTGCGTAGCCATTTATGTTGGCATTCCACTCTAATCCTTTGTATATAAACAGTTCTTTCATTTTCAACACAACATAAATTTAGCTACGCAAAGATGGTATAATATCACAGACTATCCAAAAAATCCATTAGCTTTTTATCATCCTTCCAATGACTTTTTACTTTATACTTCTTCTCGATTTCACAGTTTGATAGTGCTTTCGCCTTCATCTCCATATTCACTTCAGCATATATATTTGTCGTATTAATAGACACATGCCCCAACCAAGCCCTGATGGTATTGATATCAACGCCTGATTGAAGCAGATGGGTTGCGGTTGTATGCCTGATGGTGTGTGGGCTGACTCGCTTCTTCCTGATTGTCGGCATCCTGTCCTCTATCTTTTCCGCATAACGAGTTACCATCTCATAGATGCCAAAGCGAGTTATCGGTTGTCCAAGCCTGTTTAAGAAGACATGTTCATCCTCCGCTCTATTTTTGATAACGGAAGATAGCGCATCACGGGTATGCTTCCATAGCGGGCAACGTCTGGTTTTATTCCCCTTCCCCGTGATACTCACGACAGCTAATCCTTTTCTCTTGGGAAGGGATAAATCCCTGATTAATAAAGTGGCCGCTTCATCTGCCCGTGCTCCCGTATTATACAAAAAGAGTAAAAGGGTATAATCCCTCCATCCCTGACTTGTATTTTTGTCAGGAGCGTTTAGCAGTGCATCCATTTCTTCTTTTTCAAGGTATGTTATCAAAGTCCTTGCGGTCTTCTTGACCGATATGCCTCTTATGCTTCTACTCCATTCTATATGCTCGGGGTTATTAATGGACACATACTTTGCAAGAGAACACAGGGCTGCCAGTCTGAGGTTTCTGGTCTTGATTGAGCACGACCTATTCTTTTCAAGACTTTCCAAGAAACCGGTAACTCTAACATCTGTAATATCAATAAGGAGTATCTTGTCTATATCTTTCTTTACGCATTTGCCAATATAAGGCATCAGCAATCTGATCGCATCCCGGTACGACCTGAGCGTATTAGCTGACAGGTTGCGTATATTTGTCAGATATTCACAAAGGAACCTTCGTATCCAGTATCCTGCATAAGATTTATTCTCTTCATTCATCCTTTCCTTGTTTTATGTATAATTCAAAACGGTTATTGGTTTCTGTTAGCAGTCCGTCAGTCATGGTTAAGTAGACGGATGTATGAGCCAGATATTTGTGTCCAAGATATGTACTCAAAACCGGCAACAGGCTTTGGACATCTTGATTCTCCTTGTACCATGCGGTAAGTCGGTTGACGGCGAAGGTGTGCCGGAGGTCATGTACTCTTGGTTGGAACGGAGAGTTGTCCGAACGGGATATGCCGGCATGTTTCCGGATTCTTTCAAAAACTTTTCTTACTGTGTCTATGCATATCTCTGAGCCTTTCTTGTCCAAAAAGAGCTTGCTTTCGGGTCCGGTGTACATACCTTGCTCTTCCCTCCATTTTAAGAAAGTCTTAATCAGTTCCCCAACTTTACGGTTGTACGTGACAATCCGTGACTTATAAAATTTGGACTCTCTGATATACACATACGATTCCGGTTGATTCAGGTCTCTTATCTTTAGGGACATCGTTTCGTGAAGCCTCAATCCAAGAAAATAGGTCAGTTGCAGTATCATCTTTATACATTCCGGATAGATAACACTACGGTTTTTCTGGTATTTCATGGCGGAGTTGAACAATCGTCGCAGTTCCGCCTTGCTATAGATATAAGGTGTCATGTGTTCTAAACGTTTGGGCAAGTCCATGGGAAGGGGCACATTAATCATGATCCCTCGGGAGATGGCCCATTGGAACATGCCCTTTAAGGCTGTATGTCTTATAAACCAACCAGCTGTTACCTTTCCTGTGGGATAATACAAATACGGTTCGACCTGTTCTGTTGTAAGTTCTTCCGGATTCATATCTCTGCCGATATATTTCATAAAGGAGTGCAATGCTTGTGCATTCGTCTTGAACTTTTCTCCTAATGATCGTCTGTAACTTATATAAAGTTCTGTCATTTCATCCAGCTTCATAGCAAGCCCTCCCAATTCATGTCAGCAACCTTACGTAAGTTCTTGATATCCACTTTGGCATATATGCGTGTGGTATCTAACTGCATGTGACCTAACAAGTCCGCGATTTCTTTCAAGGAACATCCTGTGTTAATAAGACGTGTGGCGCAAGTATGACGCAGGCTATGCGGTCCATAGTGACGCAGTTCAAGTCCCTTGTCCTTCAACTCGTCCCTGACCAGATTGTATATGGCCGAAGTGGAGAGTTGTTCATGAGGGGCACGTTTGCATAAAAAGAGGTATTCGTTCCTACTTTTATTAAAGCGTGCTTCTTTGATATATCTGATAATGACATCGCCAACGATGGGAAGCAAAGGCAGCACTTGTGGACTACAGTTCTTGGCCCGTCTTAAATAAAACGTTTCATTTCGCCAGTCTATATCTTTCAATTTCAAGTTTGTCACTTCACTGCAACGAAGGCCATATATGGACAAAAGAAGCAATATGGCATAATCCCTGACACCTGTCCCGACGGCATCCTTTTTGGATTGCAGGATATGTTGAACTGTCTCCCACGGGACAAACGAAGGCAAGTCTTCATAGGCATATACCCTTGGGGCCTTTAGGCTATACGCAAGTCCGGGATTGCACAGGCCTTTTCCTTCTGCATATCTGAAAAATCCACGAAGGACGGTGACGGTTTCGGCTATCGTTCTTCTTTTACAACCGTCTTCATCATGCCTCTTACGTATATAGCCATCAAGTACTGAAGGCGTTATATCTTTCAATCCGTCGACTTTTAAGTTCAGCATCATCGTCTTGAGTTGACTGTATCTGCCTGCGGTGGTACTTGAAGAGTAGCCCTTGTCATGTTCCAGCCAATCAAGATATTCCATCACATGTTCTTTAAAGGGAAACATATCATCTTCACATATAAGCTGACCCATATAAGATAACCAGCCGGTAGTATATGATGTAAAACGTCTTCTGCCATATTCACCGGATGCATCTTTTATGCCGGGCTTCTGTACGGTCATCCAACTGTCTGCGGATTGCCGGATATCCTCAGTACTGACCATACGCCCATCTTCAATATGCAGATAGTCGATCAGATGAAGTTGGTATGCGGCTATTCCCCGTAGTGTTTGTGTTGCCGCACCTTTATCTTCCCACATTTGAAGATACTCTGTCCGTTCTTTCAACAAAGGATAGGTGAGATAGCGTAACTTATGGTGCTTACGGGTAAAAAGACGGTTTAAAATAACAGAATTATCTGTATAAGTGCCATCCAACCTGCCTATGTAGGCAAGCCATGAAAAAGCGACATCCATATATTTGGCTATACTGCTGGGAGTGTTGCCCTTTCTCTTCATCGGATGATTCTTTTTTGTAGTTGACCATGTATTGGCGGCATTCCTAATACTCTTGATAGAGACTTGTTCAGAAATACCATCCTCAAGTTTGAGGCTTGTGACTATTAGTAGCAGGTAATCTGCCAGGGAGAGTAGATAGTTATGGCTATAGTTTCGTTTCCCAGCCATGAAAGTAAGATAACTTTCACGTTCCTTCAATAAAGGAGCGTCAAGGTGCTTTTGCAAGTACCATTTGCGTCGAATGATTGTTTCAAGCATAATTCTCATTTTTGGGGTTAATACTGAAGTTGACTCCCCAATATGAAGAATTGATGCGAGTTATAGCACTTTTTAAAGCAAGTATTTTGGTTGGATGAAGACTTTTAGCTTCTTTTGTAGCTAAATTTATGTTGTGTTGAAAATGAAAGAACTGTTTATATACAAAGGATTAGAGTGGAATGCCAACATAAATGGCTACGCAACATATGAGCTGTTATGTTGTGTACAACATAACAAATCAAGCACGACATAGCATTTCAGCTTTGTATGATAGAATACCATATCCGGAAAGTAGCTGGTTCCACCAGGCATGCGGAGTTCCATCTGACTCCCAACGTATGCAAAACCTGTACCTAATTCCAGCAGAAACCGACGGATATTGTGTTCTAAGGCTTCTTCAAGCATGTGCTCATTGTATGGTTCTCGCAACGTGAGGAAATCGAAGTTATAGGGGTCTTTCAATATTTCTTGTGCCAATTCATCTTGTGGTTGTGGCAACTTGTCGTTGAAATTGGTCTGTGCTCTTCCTCGTTTTTCATAAAGACTTGCTTTCTGCATATTCATCAGCGTGGCGCGACTCCAGTTGCCGGCAATCACTTCGTTTATATAGAATAATGCTTCGTTCACAGTCTTACTCTTGGCCATGATTTCAATGTGGTGTCCCCAGGGCACAAGAGCGAATTTTTGTGGCATGGATAATTCGCCAACAAGTTGTTGGCAAATTGACTCATCATCACTTGTATAGAATCTGAACCACTGTGCCGCATATCGCAAGTTGGTGTATGACAATCCTTTCATATCAGGAAACTCATCTCGCAAATCAAAGCTAAGCTGTTGTAAAACACCACTTCCCCATGCTTGTTCCGCTTTCATCTTTACAATGTCACGACCTAAGCTCCAATAGAATTCCAGCAGTGTACTGTTTACTTTGATGGCTGCTTTTATCTGACTGTTTCGCAAACGAGATTTGATATCGGCAAACCATTGCTTATATTCTGCGGTTATGGCAAATTTATCTCGCTTTACGAAATGAGGTTCTTCTTCCTTGTTATTGCTTGCTTTCATGGTCTTATATTCTATAATGTATCAGCTTACTTTTATCTTGCCTGTCACTACATTGGTGATAAGGCTTTGTTTCAGTTCTTGAAGATAAGCAATTTTTTTCTTTTGGGTAGCGATAATGCGGTCTATCTTTGAACATTTTATGTCAAGGTAGGTGGCAATGGAGCGTTGCTCGGCAAGTGGAGGAAAAGGTAAAAGCAATTCCTTTAAAGTGCCTCCATATATAACCTCTATGGTTGTTGCATTACTGCTTAGTTTCACCTCTGTTTTTATTATATTCGAATCATTAAATAAACGTTCTATAAAAGGATAATGAATCTTTCCTTTGTCTATTCTAAATTTGATGATACATGGGTGAATGATACCTTTATGATATTGTTGGGGTACTCTGGCAATCTTGCCAATAGTCCCTCTCGTTGTAATAAGAATATCATCTTTGCGTACAGCAAAGGAAGACATATCTAAGAATTTTTCTTCTGTTATGTAGGAATTTGTAGTTTCAAAGTTATTGTCTAGCACGGAACGTTGGTTGTAAATCCAATATTCACTCTCATCAACAATATCCTTACCTTGTAATTGGCTTCCAAAAGGACCTACTTTAAGGTTATCTCTTTCGTTTGTTAAAAGTCTTTTAAGAGAAATTATTTCCCAATGATAAGGTACACTACCAATCCACTTTACTCCACTATCTTTTAGTGGCATATTGGGATTCAGTCCTCGTGTCACAGCACGAGTGATAACAGATTGCTTAAGTTCACCAAAATATTCTATTTTCTTTTCTGCCTTAGCAATCATCTTGTCAATTTTCTCCGTCTTGGCATCGAGGTAGGAGGCAATGATTTGCTGTTCGGATAATGGAGGAACAGGTAAATGAACATTCTTAAATACATTTGCAGATATTTCATTAAAAGTAGTGCCTGTTCCTAACATGTCGAAATATTTCTGTGATACAGACATTATATAATAGAAAAACAAACTAGAAATATCATCTTTAGGAATACACGATAAACAGCCTTGATTAGTACAAACATCATTACTATTTATAACAACGCTACCTATTGGTGCACGTTTTGAAAAGATGATACTGCCAGAAGGAATTAAGGTTGTTGAACAAGACATAAAACCTTCTTTTGTTATCTTCTTAGTACCATCAGAGATAAATCTATCTTCTGTTTTAAAGTCTGCTGGTGTTATCCAATTAATATTGCCATCTTCCCAATAACTTAGTTCTGTACTTTTTGGAGTTGCACCTGATAATACTTTAAAACAAAACTTCAGGGGAGTAATTTCCCAATGTTCCGGTATTTCTCCAATCCATTTTACCTCACTATCTTTATAAGCATCGTATTTCTTCATCATTCCCTCCTCTTTAATCATTCAACAATGAAGATAATTCCTGTTCCTCATCTTCTTCGAGTGCCCGAATATCCGCAAGGATATCCTCTACTGAGCGTAGTGGCTGATATTCATAAAACAGTTTTGAAATAGGGAACTCGCAACCTATCTTGTCTTTTTCCCTATCCATCCATGCGTCAGGAGCAAAGCGAAGGACTTCGTTTTGAAAATACTCTTGAATATCCGTCTTGAATGGAATCGATTCATAGTCACGTAAATTAGTGTCAGCTACCAAGTCGCTGCTATCATCAAGTGGTATGACATGAACCTCGGGAGCAGTTTCAGACACTTCACCAAAGAAGGTGCGACAATCTTTGATAAGTTTTGCGGTAATCTTTACTTTCTTTGACTCCAAGTAAGCAAAGAACTCTGTATCGGTGCGTTCTGTATCAATATCGTCCAACGCAACGATGTTTGCCAAAGTTTCGCTCTGCTTCTTTTCATCGAGCGCAGCATACTTTGTCTTCACATCCTTATATATAAGACGAAGAGGGCGTTCAACAGTAATGTAAGTGTAGAAGAAATCATCCTTATCCATAAGTTTTGCATTGTCGCAAGTCTCAAAAGCATGGTAGATACGACATATTTCATTTCGACCATAATCGCTGACCAAGACATTTTTCATACCGAGGTTCTTGCGCATAGGCTGGACGTACTCGTCTTTTGCTGCATTTATAAGTAACACTTTATTCTTGTGACTTTCGGGTTTCTTGTTGTCGAATATCCAAAGATAGGTAGCGATACCTGTGCCATAGAACAAACCGCCGGGCAATGCAATGATGGCATCAAGTAAATCATTATCAAGCATGTGCTTGCGAATATTACTCCAGCCGGAGCCTGCGCCACCGTTAAACAATGGTGAGCCATTAGAGAGAATGCCTACGCGACTACCTTTGGGGTCCATCTTATGAAGCATGTGCAAGGTGAATAATAACTGGCCATCGCTCTTGTCGGGAAGTCCCGGAGCAAAGCGACTGTCTTTATCTTCCGCCTCGGCAGAAACAGAATCATATTCGCGTTTCCAGTCCACACCGTACGGAGGGTTCGCCAGCATGAAATTGAATTTTTGGTCACGGAACTCATCAACGAGAAGCGTGTCACCTACAGCGATACCCTTTGCTTCGTCCCCTTTCATGATAATATCACTCTTGCAGAGTGCGTATGTTTTGTCGTTTAATTCCTGGCCAAACAGGTTGACGGTTACATCCACTCTACGCTCCTTCGCTGTTTCCTCTATCGTGTCCTTGGTCAATGTCAGGATGCCGCCTGTACCACAGCAGGGGTCATACACAGAGATTATCTTCCCATCTTGGTAAATCTTATCTTCTTGGCCGAGCAAGGTAATCTCCGTCATCAAGCGAACGATGTCACGAGGAGTATAGAACTGACCGGCACCGATACCTACAGATTCTTTTGCGTAACGAATGACAATCTCGAAAACAGTACCCATCATATGGTTGTCTACCTTGTCGGGGCTGAGGTCGATGTTCAGCACAAAGGCTTTGGTTACTTGAAGCAGAAGATTCTTTCGGGCAAGGTTTAAGAAGATGTCGCTCAGACTTGCATTCTCACCCTTACCGGTGAAGTTCTTCAGAATCTCACGGATGTTCGGACTGAAGCCTTCAAGGTAGGTCTTGAAATTGTTCGTCAAGTCGGTGGGAACTGCTATCAACTTAGAGAGTGACAAGCCGCTCGTGTTGTAGAATTTGTAGCCGTCGGTATCCATGAGCATCGGCATCATGTTGTCAATATCTTCTTGTGAGGTCTGATCCAGTTCTTCAAGTTGCTTCATGTTAGCTGCCACAAGGCTTTCTGAACCTACAAGTACGCAGTCCAGACGGCGAAGGAGAGTGAACGGAAGGATTACATCCTCCACGTCCTTATTGTCATATACATTGCGAAGGAGTTCCTTCACGTTCCATATCATCTGACCTAATTCTTCTGCTGTCATATTTGGTTTTCTATTGTTCGTTCTTACTGATGCAAAACTGAATACTAACAATGCTTGTAAGTTTTTACTCAATTGCAAAAATAATGGATTATTCGTAATTTTTTTCTGGTTGACTAAAAAACTGTCGCTATTTGCTAATATCCCTTTCCCAAAAGCTTCTTATATATTTCAAATCTTTGATAACCTTTAGAAAGCGCATACAACGGAGTTTGGTTCTCGCCAAAGTGATGAGGACTTAGTCTTAGGGTATCAGCAACGAACTGTCCCCATAACTCAGAAACCTGAAATCATGTTCCAATGCGTAGTTATAAATCTTCCGCCAGTTTCCTTTCACAAAAGCAGAAACCAGTAGCAGCAATGTACTTTGCGGCTGATGGAAATTAGTGACCATTTTCCTGACTATTTTGTATTCATATCCCGGTGCTATGATAATCTGAGTACTGGTATGCAGCGCTTCCATGGCATGGCGGTTCAAATAATCCAGAATCTGCTGTAACGCCTCTACAGCGGTCAGTACATTGGTATCTTCATAAGGCATCCATTGCTGTACGTGTAACTCATCCTGACCGGCATCGGGATTACGGCTGATGATAATTCCAATGTAGTAAAGGCTTTCCAAAGTACGCACAGAAGTGGTTCCTACAGCAATTGCTTTCCCTTCGTGAGCGATTAACTTCTCAATCGTATGCTTGTTTACAGAAATATATTCCGTATGCATTTCATGTCCTTCAATTTCTTCACTTTTTACGGGCTTGAAAGTACCTGCACCTACATGCAGAGTGAGTTCCTCACGGTCAATTCCCCGTTCGTCCAGCGCTGCCAGTACTCTTTCCGTGAAATGTAATCCTGCGGTGGGAGCGGCAACAGAACCTTTTATTTTAGAATAAACCGTCTGATAAGTTTCCTTATCACTATCCTGCGTTTCACGATTCAGATAGGGGGGAATGGGCAGTTCGCCTACCACTTCCAGTATATCGGCAAATGTCACTGCATCGTCATCCCATGAAAAATCAATCCAGTGGCTGGTTCCCCTGCATTCTCCACGGGTGGCCGATAAGACGATTTGTTTTCCTTTCACGTTTACGGTGCGATTTAAGGCACCCTCTTTCCATTTTTTCAAATTGCCTATCATGCATAGCCAACTGCATTGGCGTGTTTGCTGAAAACTTAACACGTAATCATTAGGTTGGATGGGTTCCAAACAGAAGACTTCTATCAATGCTCCTGTTTCCTTGCGAAAGTGCAGACGTGCCTGGATGACTTTGGTATTATTGAATATCATCAATTCTCCGGGTTTCAGATATTGTGTCAAAGAAGTGAAGATATCTTCGCTCACTTCCCCGTGGCGGTAAACTAGCAGTTTGGACTGGTCACGTATGGCGAGGGGAAATTTGGCTATCCGCTCGTCAGGCAGCGGGTAGTTGAACTCGCTTATTCTGATATGTTTTGTATCTTCCATCTTGTTTTTCTTCTTTTTCTGCGCAAAAGTACCGATATTTGCGCTAACTAAAAAAGAATATGTTATGAAAATAGGAGATAAGGTCCGTTTCCTTAGTGAAGTAGGGGGCGGCATTGTGACAGGATTTCAGGGAAAAGACAAGGTGTTGGTTGAAGATGCCGATGGTTTTGATATTCCGATGCCCATCAAAGAGTGTGTAGTGATAGACACGGATGATTATAACATGAAGCGTAAGCCTGCCGCTCCTGCTCCGAAGCAGGAAGCAGCCGGTGCAAAGGCAAAAGAAACATCGGTCAAGATACATCCAGAAAAGGAGGAGGACCGTCCTATAACTTATCGACCGGCAGAACGTAAGGGGGGAGATGTGCTGAATGTAATGCTGGCTTTTGTACCACAAGATATTAAGGCTATTTCTGCAACGGCTTTTGATGCATACCTTATTAATGATAGTAACTTTACTTTGTATTTTACTTACCTCACTGCCGAGGGAAGCAACTGGCGTGTGCGCAGACATGGTCATGTAGAACCGAATACGAAATACTATCTGGAGGAATTTGACAAAAGCATTCTGAATGAATTGGAAAGAGTGGCTGTGCAGTTCATTGCTTTTAAGGACAATAAGAGTTTTTTGTTTAAACCGGCCGTTTCTGTAGAGTTGCGTATAGATACGGTGAAATTTTATAAACTACATACTTTCCATGATAGTATTTTCTTCGAAGAACCATCGCTCATTTATGATATTGTGAAAGAGGATGTTCCTGTGAAACAGGTATTTGTGTCGGCAGAGGATATAAAGGATGCATTGTTGCAGAAGCATGAACCGGAACCGCACCTCTCAAAGCCTTCCCAAGCGAAAGTTATAAAGAATGATATATTGGAAATAGATCTCCATGCCCATGAATTGCTGGATACTACTGCCGGAATGAGTAACAGTGAGATATTGAATTACCAATTGGATGTTTTCCGTCAAACTTTGGAAGAAAACAAGAACAAGAAAGGGCAGAAAATTGTCTTTATTCATGGTAAGGGAGATGGCGTGTTACGCAAATCTATCTTGCAGGAATTAAAGTACAAATATAAAAATTATGAAAGTCAGGACGCTTCATTTCGTGAATATGGTTTTGGAGCTACTATGGTGATTATTCACTGATGATCTTTTATTCATATAGATTGTGATATGACAACATTAAAAGAATTTTTGAAGACAGACCGCTTTGCTACCTGTACGGGAGTGGAACTGCTTGAAATAAAGCCGGGCTATGCCCGTGCGCGTATGGAGGTGACTGATCGGCACCTGAATGGGGGAGGTGTATGTCAAGGGGGGGCCTTGTTTACATTGGCCGACCTGGCTTTTGCCGCTGTAGCGAACAGCCGTAAAAAACTGACCCTTTCTGTAAATGCCAATATTACTTTTCTTCGTCCCGCCAGACTTGGGTATGTGTATGCTGAGGCTGTCGAAGTCTTCAATCATCATCGTATCCCCTTTGTTGAAGTAAAGATAATGGATGAGCAAGGAGAATTGATTGCTATATTTACTTCATCGGGTTATCGCAAAGAGTCGGATTTGCCGGTGGATGCATTAGAGTAGTCTTTGATAAATAAAAGGCCTGTTACCGTTCACCGGCAGCAGGCTTTTTTTAATGCTATCCATGGAGATAATGTTCGTTATCCTTCTTTTACCTTAGCTTTTCCTATTCTTCCCGGTTCTACAAACAGATATTTGTAGCCTACGCGGATACTTGCCAGATGCAGTGATTCCAGACGTGCACGCCGTACCAATAAAGCTGTCATTTCGTGAATACGTCCGTCAACATAACCTATCATTTCGCTTTCGGTCGTGTCTTCAGAACCATAAGTACCTGCTCCCTGTATAACCATAAAAGGAGATTCGGTACCTGCTTTGTCCATACCGATGGCAGTGGCAGCATAAATCCACACGGGACCGTGAGCAACCACTTTGCGTGCTGTGGCTGTGCGGCTTTCACCCTTTATCAGCGTCTTGTGGCAACAGCCTTCTATTGATTCCATTTTCTTTCCCAGACCGTGTACCGCTACTTTGTCATCGGAGGCATCCAAAGGCTGCTCAAACAAAACGGGTTCCTCTTTTCCCGGATAGCCGACGTGATAACATTCGTATTCCGGTTGCATGCCTCCGGGTTCATCATCACCTACAGAGCCGGCTACAAGTTTAACTTCAAGAAATGAGCCGTTCAGGGCGGCTTCATATACCGCATCCGTCAAAGCGGCGTTACTGGTTAATTCTAATTCTTTCATAAGTCAAGGTTTTTAATAAGTTTCCCTCATAACATTAGGTGGAAAAAAAAGTTCGTGAGAGTTTGATAACGAACAAAAACGGGTGTTAATTGATGAAACAGAAGGATTTATTGAAACTAACTGTTATGACCTGCCGGTGACTTATGTGTGTGTTATTTCAACTTGTCATATTCCGCATCTTCCACCGCTTCCAGCCATTCGGCACTTGCTTCTTCAGCTGGGACACCGATGGCGATGTGCTGGAACCAACTGTCGGCTGCTGCACCGTGCCAATGTTTCACTTCGGAAGGAATATCGACCACGTCTCCGGGGTGGAGTTTCCGGGCAGGTTTGCCCCATTCCTGATACCAACCTCTGCCGCCTACACAGATCAGTATCTGTCCGCCTTTGTGGTGGATATGCCAGTTGTTGCGGCAACGCGGTTCGAAGGTTACATTTGCAACAGGCAGTTTGCCTTCACCATTTGCCAATGCTGCCAGGTAACTGTTGCCAATGAAGTATTTAGCGTAAGCGGTATTCGGTTGGCCGATAGGGAATATTCTGTTTTCTATGGGTTCGCCTTCCCTGAATTCTTCACCATAAATTTCGGCAATTACTTTCTTCGCTCGATAGGCTTCTGTTTCGCCTACCTTTTGCAACAATACACTGGGTATGGAATGTATCTCTGCGTCCGTCAGTCCCATGTTCTTTGCTCCACGCACATGTGATTTCAACTGGGGGTCCACCCCTTTGATGCCCGACAGTGCGCTCACCGTCACCAGTTCACGTTCGGAAAAACTGAGGTTGTTCCGTGCAAAAATATCTCCGAATAAATGGGCTTTCAGATAATAGTCGGTTGCCGGTGCAAAAGTGTAATGGAAGGGTGCACCGCTGAGTTTGGTCTGTACGGTCGTGCCTTCCTTCAGCGCATTGAAATCTTTAGGAAGAGGATCAGCCTCCCTGCCCTCGTTGTCTATAATGTCCTTTGCCTTGCGTTCGGCAAGTACTTGTTGCAGCACGCCCAGACTGTTCAGGCTACGCGGGAATCCCGTGTAGGCATAAAGATGGGAGAGTGCTTCTTTAATTTCATTGACTGTCAGACCTTCGTCCAGACCTGTATGGATGGCTTTGGAAAGGTTTTCCAAGTCTCCCTTTGCTTCAAGGCATGCGATGGCGGCGATGTTCTGCTGCCGAGGGTTTAATACATTTTCCATATTTTCTTGTGATTTGACGGGATGGCAGGCAACTACTGTCATGAAGGCTGCCGCTATCAGTTTACTTATTGTTTTCATACCAATTATATTAAATTCTGATGTCTCTTGAATGTTTGTTACAAAGATACGGATGGTGCGGTAGCTGATAGGTATAAAAATTACGGATTGTCCAACCTTTATTACCGTTTTTATTTTGTCGATTCTTTTACAGAGATGGATTGATGCTTTTTGATAGATAAAAAAAGCCGGTTTGTCGATTCCTTTTGCAGGAAATCAAGAACACTCCTATTTTTGCTTCCGGAAAGAAAAGGACTATGAAAATTGTGACAAAACAGCAGTTGCACGAGTTATTTATCTATTTTGCTTTATGGTTGATGGTGTTTTTAGCCCCTTGGGTAGGTATCTACATGAAAGCAAGCAAGGATCGTTTCATTACGTTCAGCTGGTCGGATGTGGTAGAGGTATGGTTTAGTATACTGCCTTTCTTTATCCTGTTTCTGATTCATAATTTTGTATTAGCTCCGCGTTTGTTGCTGTTGCGGAAAACAGCGTTGTATATAGTTTCCGTTGTGAGTGTGCTATTTGTTTTTCATTTGTTTCAGTGGTACGGGCATCCTCTTCCGGGAGGACCTGCCCGTATTCCAAGAGAGATACAGGGGGATAGACTTTTTTATCCGGTTTATCCGGATAAAAAAGAGGAGATAACTGATTTTCGGTTGCCAATCAAAGGCTTGCGGGAGAATTATATAGAGCCGCGTTGGCACCCGAAGTTCTTTTTAGATCCGGCTATCGTTTGGTTGATTATTGCCGTTTTAATGTTAGGATTCAATGTAGCTGTGAAGTTACTTTTTAAATCCCAGCGTGATGAAGAAGTGTTGAAAGAACTGGAACGTCATAACTTGCAACAAGAGTTGGAGTATCTGAAATACCAGATTAATCCGCACTTCTTCATGAACACGCTGAATAATATTCATGCGTTAGTGGATGTGGATGCAGGAAAGGCGAAAATGACTATCCTGGAACTATCGAAGTTGATGCGTTATGTGTTGTACGAGGGAAGTAACCGCACGATTTTGCTCGGTCGCGAAGTGGAGTTCCTGACTAATTACATTGCTTTGATGAGATTGCGTTATACAAATAAGGTAAGTATTGAAACGGATATTCCTGTAGAGATACCCGAAGTTTTGGTACCTCCGTTATTGTTTATCTCGTTTGTGGAGAATGCTTTCAAGCATGGGGTCAGTTATCAGGTGGAATCATTTATCCGCTTGTCGATGAAGATAGAGGATGGAGAACTTTTCTTTCGTTGTGTGAATCGTATTTGTGGAAAGAATAGTGATCCGTATAGCGGTATCGGACTGGAGAATGTACGTAAGCGTTTGAAATTACTGTATGGGAATAATTATCGTCTGCATTTTGAGGAGAAAACGGAACTGTTTGATGTGTTACTAGTAATACCCGTAAGTGCATGATACGATGTATAGCCATAGATGATGAGCCGCTGGCTTTGGGACAGTTGGAAACCTATATAGGCAAGATACCTTTTCTGGAGCTGGTTGCTGCGTGTCAGGATGCTTTTTGTGCCATGTCTGTACTGGCTTCAGAGGCTGTGGATGTTGTTTTTATAGATATCAATATGCCTGATTTGAATGGGCTTGATTTTGTGCGTTCATTGGTGGAACGGCCGTTGGTGGTGTTTACCACAGCTTATTCGGAATACGCCATTGAAGGGTATAAGGTAGATGCAGTGGACTATTTGTTAAAGCCCTTTGGCTTTGAAGAATTTCAGCATGCTGCCCATAAAGTGAAGAAACAATATGAATTGCTGGCAGCTCCTTTCAGCATGGCATCAACGAATGAAAGGGATGATGTACTGTTTTTAAAGGCTGATTATAAGATAATAAGGGTGAATATCAGAGACATCCGTTATGTGGAAAGCATGAGTGAATATTTGCGCATCTATCTGGAGGGAGAGGTCAAGCCCATTATAACTTTGCTAAGTATGAAGAAAATAGAGGAACGGCTTCCAAAGGATTTGTTTATGCGGGTACACCGGTCTTATATGGTGAATTTGAAGAAAATACAAGAAGTGGCGAAATTACGTATCTTGATGGATAAAGAAACCTATATACCTGTGGGGGATTTATATAAGGAACAGTTTTATAAATACGTTAATAATAAGTTTGTTAGTAAATAAGGTCGGATGAGGCTTTGTTTATAAGAAAAACGCTCGTTGTGAAACGGGCGTTTTTTGATTTTATATCCGCAGGGTGTTTGCATTACACTTGGCAGTGTGGGCAATAATAAATGCTACCGTTCCGGGTTACCGTTGTACCAGGTAAAACGGTGGGGGCTCGTGGCATTGATTACATCGGCAACAGTTTTGCCTTTCAGAACTTCGGTAGCCTGTCGGCTGATGGTAGCGGATTCGGAAATTTCTATCATGGTGTCTTATTTGGGGGGGGTACAAATGTATAAAAAAAACGTCCCACTCAGTAAAGGATGGAACGTTTTTTATAGGATAGCATGAAATTACAGGCGATAGTTAGCCAAATCATCCGCTTTAAACTTACGGATGAAGTCGAAGTGCTTTTCTACTTCTGCTTCTGCATAGTTTACATATACATGTGCTGACTTGGCGAATAGCTCAGGCGCTTTTGTTGCATCTTGAATAAGAAGATGTGACATGATGCATACGGCAGCCATTTCATAAAGACGACGTGCAACGAAATCAAGTAATTCCTGATTTTGTGTTTCCTTCACTGCATTGGTGCAGGCATCGAACTTATTAGCCATTTCTTTCACACGATCCATCAGCGGCTGCATTTCTTCGCTGCAGGGAATGGCTTCATAATTGCGCAGGGTAGCGATATACGAACCATTGGTTACATAACGGATAGCGGCTACAGTCTGCAACTGGGTAGTACCCTCGTAAATGCTGGTGATACGTGCGTCACGATAGATACGCTGGCAAGCATATTCCATCATGAAACCCGAACCGCCGTGAATCTGGATACAGTCATAAGCATTTTGGTTGGCATATTCAGAGTTCATACCTTTAGACAGCGGAGTAAAGCTGTCTGCTAATTTTGCATAAATCTTTTGTTCCTGACGTTCTTCGGGAGTGAGTTTGCGTTCGCGGGCAATATCATCCAGTGCTTTGTAAATATCTACATAGCGTGAAGTTTGATAGAGTAATGCACGGCCTGCATCCAATTTTGCTTTCATGATAGCCAGCATGTCATACACTGCCGGAAAATCAATAATTGCTTTACCGAACTGCTTGCGTTCTTTTGCATAAGCCAGTCCTTCATTGTAAGCTGCTTGTGACAAACCTACTGACTGGGCAGCGATACCCAGACGGGCACCGTTCATCAGTGCCATGACATATTTTATCAAACCAAGCTTGCGGTCACCGCAAAGTTCAGCTTTCGCATTCTTGTAAACCAGTTCGCAAGTGGGAGAACCGTGAATACCCAACTTGTTTTCAATACGACGTACATCCACACCGCCTTCGTTCTTGTCGTAAATGAACATAGACAAACCACGTCCGTCTTTGGTGCCTTCTTCACTACGTGCCAGAACCAGATGAAGCTGTGCGTCGCCATTGGTGATAAAACGCTTCACACCGTTCAGACGCCAGCAGTTGTCAGCTTCGTCAAAAGTGGCTTTCAACATCACTGATTGAAGATCGGAGCCAGCATCGGGTTCAGTTAGGTCCATAGACATGGTTTCTCCGGCACAAACACGGGGAATGAAACGGCTGTGCTGTTCTTCGTTACCGAATTCATACAGGGTTTCAATACAGTCTTGCAATGACCAGATGTTTCCGAAGCCTGCATCAGCAGCGGCAACGATTTCTGCACACATGGTGTACGGGGTAATGGGGAAATTCAGACCACCGAAACGGCGGGGCATGGTCATACCGTTCAGTCCGGCTTTTACCATAGCGTCGAGGTTCTGTTTGGTTCCTGAAGCATATTCCACACGTCCGTTTCCGCAGTGAGGACCTTCTTCGTCCACCCCCTCAGCATTCGGGGCGATGGTTTCACCCGTGATTTCACCGGTGATTTCCAGAATCTTATCGTAGGAGTCCATTGCATCGGAGTAATCCTGAGGTGCATAGTCGAACTCGTTTTTATCTCTATAGTCGCGCTCTTTCAACTGGCAGATGCGCTCCATCATCGGGTTGTTCAAGTGATACTTGAGTTCCGGTATATCGGTATAAAAATTTGCCATAATTTATTGTTTTTTTAGTGTGATCTGAATGATATAGGAACAGTAAACGGGACTTTTTTAGCTTTTCCTTTTTGGAATCCGGGTTCCCACTTATTGGTACCTGCAACTGTATAAAATGCCTGCAAAATAGCTTTTTCCAATTCCGGATGAACATTACTTTTTATTATTTTCGGATCAATCATTTTTCCTTCCTGATCGACTGTGAAATTCAATAAAATTTTTCCGTCAAACTCTGTCTTTTGAAGCTTTTTGGGGTATTGGATCGCTTTTTTCAAGTCTGCCATAAACTCTGCAATACCGCCATCCGAATATTGAGGAAATTGTTCGTAAGCTGTTTTATGTTTCAATTCACTGCCATCTTCCGAGAAAAGTTTTCCATTTACACATCTCCCGTTTTTATACAATTCTTCCCGTTTTACAGTACTATTGGGATAATATTCCAACAACATGCCTTCCAGTCTGCCGTGCTGATAATTCTTACGAATGCGTATATTACCATCAGGATGAAACTCTATACCTTCGCCTTCTATACGATTATTCTTGTAAGAAAGAAGTTCTTCAGGCTGTCCGTTAGGATAAAAGTAGGTGCATGTGCCTTCTTTTATTCTCTCTTTGGGTGTTTGGGAATAAGTCAGGTAATGAGCTTCATTCACTTTTTCTCCTGCCAAATTAAAATAAGTTACTTTTATATCATTCTCTGCTTCTTGAATGATAGTCATATAGTTTGTTGCCTGAATAGAATCTGGCAACCATTCACCTTTTTTGTTCAGCCATACTTTCTTTTGTGCAGAAAGCGAAGCCGTACAAGCAACCAACAGGAAGAAAAGGAATAGCCTGTTCATCAGATTACACTTTTGGGGTTATTACTTGCTATTCTTTTTGTAATACTTAATCAGTTTCGGAACGACTTCTTCCACAGTGCCGTTAATTACATAGTCGGCAATGGTATTGATAGGAGCATTCGGGTCACTGTTTACAGAGATGATGATACCTGCATCCTGCATACCTGCGATGTGCTGGATCTGTCCGGAAATACCGCAAGCGATATACAATTTGGGACGGACGGTAATGCCGGTCTGACCGATCTGGCGGTCATGATCTGCATAACCGGCATCAACGGCTGCACGGCTGGCACCTACTTCGGCGTGAAGTTCTTTTGCCAGTTCGAACAATTTGTCGAAACCTTCTTTGGACCCCATGCCATAACCTCCGGCAATCACGATAGGAGCACCTTTCAAATTATGTTTCGCTTTTTCTATATGGCGGTCGATTACTTTCACTACATAGTCTGTTTCAGGAACAAATTTGGCTACATCGTGGTTCACTACTTCACCCTTGTAGTTTTCATCCAGAATCTCTTTCTTCATCACACCTTCACGAACAGTGGCCATCTGGGGACGGTGTTCGGGGTTGACAATGGTTGCAACAATATTGCCACCAAATGCCGGACGAATCTGATACAGCAGGTTTTCGTAAGTAATGTTGTTCTTCTTGTCTTCGTGGATACCTATTTCCAACTGGGTACAGTCGGCAGTCAGGCCGCTGGTCAAAGCTGAGGATACACGCGGACCTAGGTCACGACCGATAACGGTAGCACCCATCAGGCAGATTTGCGGTTTCTCTTCTTTAAACAGGTTCACTAAAATAGAAGTGTGGGGCATTGAAGTATAAGGGAATAAGCCCGGTGCGTCGAATACATGAAGTTTGTCAACACCATAGGGCAATACTTGTTTTTCAATTCCTGCAAGGCCGGTTCCGGCAGTGATTGCTTCGAGCTGGCAACCTAACTGATTAGCTAATTTACGACCTTTGGTTAAAAGTTCGAGACTTACATCGGCTACTTGTGTGCCTTCAATCTCGCAATATACAAATACATTATTCATAATCGTTATCCTATTGTGTGGTTAGCTAACAGTTCTACAATCAAATCTTCTACATCCTGGTCGCTTCCTGTTAGGGTCTTGCTTTCTTTTGCCTGGAAGACGATATTTTCAATCTTCTTCACTTTGGTGGGGGAACCTGACAGACCGCACTGCTTGTTGTCTCCGCATACATCGGCTACACTCCATTCAGTGATATTCAGGTAAGGGAACTTTTCGTACATGTCAGCATAAGGCAATACAGAACCATCCTTGGTTATAGCAGCTTTCTCCTGGACACCCAGGGCACGTTTGTATTTCTGTAATAACTTGGCATTTCGCGGACGGCAGGGGGCTGCACTTCCGTTTACGGTCAGTACAATAGGCAGAGGACCTTCCACTGTCTCTACACCACCGTCAATATGACGTTTTACAGTGATGCGGCGGGTGGCTTCGTCCACGTTCAGAATTTCTTCAGTGTAGGTAATCTGGCTTAATCCCAGCTTTTCTGCCACTTGCGGACCTACCTGTGCGGTATCACCGTCGATAGCCTGGCGACCACCGATAATCAAGTCACATTCACCGATCTTGCGGATGGCAGTTGCGATGGCATACGAAGTAGCCAAGGTGTCGGCACCAGCAAAAGCACGGTCAGTCAATAAATATCCATTGTCTGCTCCTCTGTATAAACCTTCACGAATAATTTCGGCAGCGCGTCCGGGACCCATAGTAAGAATGGTTACGGTAGAGCCGGGATGTGTGTCTTTCAGTCTGAGTGCCTGTTCCAAGGCATTCAGGTCTTCCGGATTGAAGATGGCCGGAAGGGCTGCACGGTTGATAGTGCCGTCAGCGTTCATGGCGTCTTTCCCAACATTACGGGTATCGGGAACTTGTTTTGCCAGTACTACAATTTTTAAACTCATATACTTTAATATATTTGGTATTAGTAATATTCCGGCGGCAAATTTACTCAAACAATTTGAGCGACAAAAGGATAAGGGCAGAAAATATGCACAAAAAACTATGGTTTGCGCAATAACTAAGCTGTTTTTTTGTAACTTTCGGCCCTATTGATGGATACTTATGCCATTTGATTTGTTATGATTTAAAATAAATAGAAAAAAGGATATGAAGAAAGTTTTATTTTTGGTTGCCATGCTGATGGCAAGTATCAGTGTTATGGCGCAAAAGGTGATTTATGATGAAACCAATCAGGCCGGAGTACGGACGGTGGTATGTGAAGGTATGAATCTGGGTGTTTCCAATAATATGGATGTATATATTGCTTTGGCCGGATTCCAGTATAAAAAAACCATACGTTATTCATTGGCGGTAACTATCGGATCGGGACATGAAGTGGAAGTTCCTGATGACAGCCGGTGTCTTTTGACACTGGATAATAACAAGGTACTGGAACTCCCTACTGTGGCAGGTGGTACTTCCGTATTGCAACACGTAGATATAGAGATGAGTGATGTATATCAGACTTTCCGGCGTTTTGCTTATTATAATATAAAGGCAAAGGAATTGAAAAAAGTAGGCAAAAACGGTATTATGCAGATTGATATACAGTTAACTCCCGGAAACTATTCGATGGCATTCAATCAGGATGTGCTGGGTAGTATGCTCACCGGATCAATGTCTTTAATAAATAGTATGTTCGGCAAATAACTGTCTGTTTTTATAGAAAGATTTACCAGTTTCTGCCGGTATCCCACCAAAGGCGGGTGCCGGCATGATCCGGACCTCCCAAGGCTTTTACCAGTTCATCATATTGTTCTTTATTCTCTGTCTGTAGTGAACCGGGAAAGTTCAATCTCCGTATCATGATTTCACTGTCTATGCATCCGTTTCTGCTATTATTATATTTTACGGGAAAAAGCCGGGGATAGCCGGTACGCCGTTGTTCCGCCCATGCTTCACAACCTTCGGGAAACATGGCGATCCATTTCTGTGTGATTATTTTTTCCAGTTTCTCTTCTTTGCCAGCAGTTTCCATCCATTGGGGGGACACCAGGCAACGTGCTCCGATATCATTGTCGGCATCATAGGCATCATGAAAATCAGCAGCAGTCCTGTTACTTTCCATATATTCATCCCATTGATAGATGCCATGTTGTTGAAAGGAAATGGCAATGCCGTTTTTGTAACAGTAGCCGGCATCTTCCGATGTCCAGCCGCGTAAGGCTGCCTCTGCACGAAGGAACCATACTTCGGCCGGAGTCATTAATATGGCATCTGTCTTTTGGTCAATGTTCAATTTGGATAAGGAGGTATAATAAGTGTGCGAAAAGCAAGTTCCTTGACGGATGCCTCGGTATTCACCCGAATGTTGTTTGTCTGTACAAGGCTCAAAATAAACAGTGCGTCTGGGATCGTCATACCCATTAAGGATAGATTCCATCGGAGCACTCATAAAAGTTTCATTCCACACCCGGTTGATCTCTCCTAAAGGATTAGAGTATCCCTCTGCTGTAGAAACCGACACACATTCATCGGCCGTACTGAGGCAACCATATTCATTTTGAAACCCTTTCATGAATTCCAGTCTGGCTTTTTCCGGCTCTGCTGTCGCTATGCGTATGGCGAGCCGCATGCGTAGAGAATTAGCAAATTTTATCCATGAAGTATATTTGCCGTCCATGAGGATGTCAAAAGGGGAGAAATCTGTGTTTTGAGGATTTTCAACCATATATTTAGACAGTACGCTTACAGCGGTATCCAATTCATTAAAAAACTCATGGTAGACTTTTTTCTGTGTGTCCGGCTGATAATTGGAGGAGATGTCGGCAAAATGAGTATAGATAATGGGACCGTAGTAATCAGTGACCCGATGCATGACTTCCACTTTCAATATTTTGGTGATACCCCAGAAAGCCGGATGGTTTTCTCGCGTCATCAATTCCGACTGATAGATTTGTGGGAAGATGTATGCATAGGTATGTCCCCACATGGCAGCATTCCATCCGTCCTGCAAGTTGTAATCGGAATTGTGACTTCCTCCATTCAGCGGTTTGGCATCATGCATATAACCGCTGAACATATCTGCATTCAGGTTTTGGGTAAGCTGGAACGGCCAGTTCTTACCTTTGCCATAATCGTAATTAAAATAAATGCCTTGCTGGATGATGTTCAGCCGTATGCCATAATTATTATTATCTGCTTCCAGGTCTTCATCTGTGATGCCTGTTTGGTCCGTATTGATCTCCTTGAATTGTGACGTACAGGAGAGGACGGACAAGCTCACTATGAGAAGAGTCAACAGGCGGTTTATTTTCTTCATATCTTTTCTGTCATCTTTAAAAATCACACTTTATACTAAAACCCATACTTCGTGTAGTAGGCATGCCATATACTTCGATACCCTGATTGTCATTACCCGTAGAGAGAACCAGATCAGGATCAAATGGCGCTTTTTTATATAGGAAGAATAGGTTTCGCCCTACAATGGACAGTTGTACGTTCTTAAATATTTTGCTTTCTTCTATCCATTGGAATGGCAGTTGATAACTTAGGGAAATTTCCCTAAGTCGTACATTGGTGGCATCATACATATAATATTCAGTCACCCCGGCACGTCCTCCTATGGTTTTATAGAATCCTTTCACATTGTTTATCTGTTTGCCTTCCAACAGTACGTATCCCCGGTTTCTGTCATCGGCAGTCGCTTTGGACACACCATATAAATCTAAATCGGCTTGTGTCTGCGAAAGGATTTCTCCTCCGTAACGGCAGTCTATCAGGAAGTAGAGTTGAAATCCTTTATAAGATAAATTGTGGCTCCATCCCATTGAGAATACTGGATTGGCATTACCTGTTTTCACTGTATTTCCATCTCCTTCAATCAAAGGCATTCCTTTATTTTCTCCTTCGGTGGCATAGATGATATTTCCTTTGTTATCGCGCACAAAAGCTTTCCCGTAAATATCTCCGATAGAACCTCCTTCTACCAGTTTCATGGCGTAACTGGAAGAAAAACTGCTGGGGCCATAGACGAACTCTTTCAGTTCTTCATGCAGTTTAATCACCTTGTTCTTGTTGGAAGAGAAATTGACAGATGATTTCCAGGAAAAACGGGGAGTTAGTACAGGGGTGGCATCCAATGTCACTTCCCAACCTTCATTTTGAATATCACCGGCATTTACATATCGGTAGGCATATTTATCTCCCGAGAGGGCCGGGAGTTTGAAAAACTGATTGAGCGTATTGGTGCGATAGTAGGTAGCATTTATTCCCACGCGACTCTGTAGAAATCTCCATTCTGTACCTACTTCAAAGGAACGGGTCATTTCAGGTTCCATATCTTTGAACGGTGCGGCATCATTGGCCTGAATCTCTCCTCCGGAAGTAATGTGTGAAGCGGAATTAGTGATGAACATGGGTATATCATTTCCCACCTTGCTGTATGCACCTCTCAGCTTGGCAAAAGAAATCCATTGGGGTAAGGAAAATAATTTGTTAAGAATCAATGAAATACCTGCTGACGGATAGAAAAAACCGCATGATTCATGCGCAGTATAGGCCAGTGTGGAAGCCCAGTCATTACGTGCTGTCAAATCCAGATAGACAGCTTCTTTATAACCTACTTGTGCCGTACCGAATACGGATTGTAGCTGGCGCTGCGCATCTATTTTCTGGTTGATACTTGCCGAACCATCCATGATTATATTGGCAAGTGTGAATACATTGGGATATTTCAGGGAAGCTGTTTTCGAGTCGCAACGGGTAGAATTGGTCGTTTTATCATTTATGCTTGCACCTACCGCTGCATTTAATGAGAAGTCCTTCCATTTTTTCTGAATCATTGCCATAAGGTCACCATAAAACAGGTTTTCTTCAAAATCCATCTCAATGTATCGTCCGTTGAGGCCGCATAAAGCCGGTGCGGTAGAAGCATAAAACATTTGTCGTAAGCGGTCATGCATATAGTCGGCGTTGCCTCGCGCTTGCAGGGTGAGCCAATGATTTACCTTGAAGTTTGCCGAGAATGAAATGATAGCTCGTGAACGTACTTCCCTGCTTTGAATACGGTTGGTGATCCAATAGGGATTTTGTTCGAAGTCTTCCATAGAGGTATGCCAGTTTTGAACATTCAGTTTGCGTTCTTCATGGTATACTTCGAAGTTATCTTTATAGTATGACAAGTCTGCTCCTCGCGGGTAGCGGTAAAGTCCTACCAGCGGATTCATGTAAAAGCCACCGGAAACAGGTTTATTTTTTACTACCTGTCTCATCACATTCACGCTGCCATCCAGTTTCAGGCGCTGGTTAAACAATTGAGATGTTTCCCGGAAATTCAAGTTGTGTTTAGTCAGGCTGTTTTTATCAATAACTCCTTTGCCGTAGGTGTTGGCATAAGAAAAGTAGTTTTGTAGTTTTTCATTACCGTGACTCACTGAAACGGAAGTGATGGAAGTAACTCCTGTCTTGAAAAAGTCCTTCAGATGGTCATACACAGGCATTATTTTCTTTTCTCCCCAACTGTCTATACCGTCACTTATCCCGTAAGTATTCTGCATCTCAGGCAGGTTGAAAGCCTTGTCCACTGTCAGGCTGGTGGAAAAATGTATTTTTCGTTGTCCTTCCGATTTTCCTTTTTTGGTGGTAATCAGAATGACTCCATTGGCTGCCTGGCTGCCATAGAGAGCTGCCGCGGGCGCTCCTTTCAGAATACTGATGCTTTCCACATCTTCCGGATTCAGGCTGGAAATGCCATCTCCTCCATCCCGGTTGCCGGCATTGGCAGTGCCTCCGATAGCCGAATAGGCCTGTTCGGAAGTGGAGTTGAGCATGGGAACTCCATCAATGACATATAAGGGCTGATTATCACTGGCTACTGAACGGACACCGCGAATACTGACTTTGGCAGATGCACCGGGACCGGAGGAATTTTTGTTTACTTGCACTCCGGCTGCTTTCCCTGTCAGAGCCGTAATCATATTAGGCTCTTTGACACGGTTTAATTCTTCATTCTTAACTTGTACGGTGGAATAGGCCAGAGAGGCTTCTTTTTTTTCAATACCCAATGCGGTGACTACCACCTGATCCATCAATATAGCATTTTCTCTTAAAGTTATCTCAAAAAGGGATTTTCCTTCAAGAATGATTTCTTGGGTAATGTATCCGATGAACGATATTTGCAGGGTGTCATTAACGGCTATGGATAAGGTGAATTTTCCATCAGTATCTGTGATTGTGCCTTGAATCCCCGATTTTTCCTTTACGGTTGCCCCCACTAGCGGATTGCCATTAGCGTCAATCACTCTGCCTTTTATGATACGGCGCGGTGAGGATAACTGGGGGTGTTTTTCATATTCAGTATCCATAGCATAACAATCCACTCCTGAAACAGAGAAGAATGTAAAAATAAATACATATATAAAAGCTTCTATTGTTGGCCGCATGAATTTTGATTTTGCTTATGTGGCTGCAAAAATAAGCATAAAATCTTAAAAGATAATATTTTAGATTATAAAAGATGGATTGCGATTTAACTAATAAGGGTTAAACAAAAGCCTTTGCCAGGTGTTTTCTTTGGTGTTTTTAATGCGATAAACTTATGAGAAAAATACGTAAATGGGGAGTATGGCTCCTTTTGATCATTCCTTTGGCACTGAATGCCCAGCAGCGGGCCGAAAAGCTATTGAATGCCCCCTTGCCGGAACATTGGCAGGAAGATGATGCTATGTTTCAACAGCTGCTTCCGGTGGACGATCACTGGTGGACGGTATTTCAGGATGCCACACTCGATTCGTTAATAAATGTGGCTGTCAAGCAGAATCCGTCTGTCCTTACTGCCTTGAATCGTATAGAAATGGCAAAAGCAAATCTGCGTATAGCCAGAGGAGGATATTATCCGGCTTTGTCACTGGATGCCGGATGGAATCGCCAGCAGACCAGTGGCAATACCGGGACGGGACAGCCGCAGTCCAGAGTGGGATATTATGACGCAACGGTTAATATGAGCTGGCAGGTGGATGTTTTCGGAACGATTCGTCAGCGGGTAAAAGCCCAGAAAGAAAACTTTGCGGCAAGTCGTGAAGAGTATAATGCGACAATGGTAAGTCTTTGTGCAGAGGTAGCGTCGGCTTATTTTAATCTGCGTGAGGCACAACAGGAACTCAGTGTGCTGCAACGCAATGCTTTGTCACAAAAGGCGGTAGTGGATATAACCGAAGTACGTTACAATACCGGGCTGGTTTCCAAACTGGATGTGGCTCAAGCGAAATCGGTTTATTACAGTACACTGGCTTCTATTCCCGCAACGGAATCCGGTATTATTCAGTATATGAATGCTTTGGCTGTGCTGCTTGGGCTTTATCCTCAGGATGTAACGGCTGCATTGGAAGCAGGGAAACCGTTACCTGATTATATAGAGCCGGTAGGTGTCGGTCTTCCGGGACAATTGCTCTTGCGCCGTCCCGATGTACGCGTTGCCGAGCGTCAGGTCAATGCGCAGGCAGCTCTCTTGGGGGCTTCAAAAACCGACTGGCTTCCTTCCTTTTTCCTGAACGGTTCATTCGGCTATGCTTCGCATGATATGAAGGACTTTACCAGACGCAGCAGCATGACGTGGAGTATTGCCCCCTCTATGAGCTGGACCATTTTTAATGGTGGACAGCGTGCGAACAATGTGCGTTTGCAACGTGCGCAATTGGATGAAACGATTAACCAGTTCAATAGCACCGTACTCACTGCCGTACAGGAGGTGGATAATGCCATGAGCAGTTATAAGAACTCCATCAAGCAGATTGTAGCATGTCGTGAGATGTTGAATCAGGGGCAAGAGGCGTTCAAGCTTTCACTGGACTTATATAAACAGGGATTAAGTCCTTTCCAGAATGTGCTGGATGCGCAACGCTCGTTACTTTCTTATGAGAATTCGCTGGTGCAGGCACAGGGATTTTCATTGCTTTGTCTGATTCAGATGTATCAGGCATTGGGTGGAGGATGGTAACCGCCTGCCCCTATTCATGGACATGAACTATAGAAAAAATAAAAACCTAACCCAAGATATGAAAAAAATAATGATAACTTTCGCATTGGCGGCGTGTGTGCTGACCGCCTGCGATAAAAACAAAGCTTCTCAGGCAGGAATGCAAGCACTGCCTATAGATGTAGCGAAACCTTTGGTGGAGAATGTGACGTTGACTAAAGATTATCCCGGTTATTTGGAAGCGGAATCCACCGTAGACTTGGTGGGACGGGTAAATGGAACTTTACAATCCAAGAATTTTGCTCCCGGTACCCGCGTGCGTCAGGGACAAGTCCTGTTCGTTATTGAACCGACACTTTATGAAAACTCTGTAAAGCAAGCGGAAGCCGAATTAAAAACGGCTAAAGCCAATCTTGAATATGCTGTCAGCAGTTATCAGCGTATGAAAGAGGCCATAAAAAGTGATGCAGTGAGCCGTATACAATATTTGCAGGCAGAGAGTAACGTCGCTTCCAGTGAAGCTGCCGTGAGCAATGCCGAAGCAGCCTTGAAAACAGCCCGTACCAATTTGAGCTATTGTTATGTCAAGGCTCCTTGCGACGGAGTGGTTGATGTTTCGGCTTATTCTGTCGGAGCCTATATCGGCGGTGCCCTACAGCCGGTCAAACTGGCTACCATATATAAGGATAACCGCATGTATTCCTATTTTAATATTGCCGATAACCAATATCTGACGTATCAGCTAACTCAGGAGGTAAATAGCAAAATTCCCGCCGAGACTCATTTCGTTACCTTGCGTTTGGGAACAGACGGATCGCAGACATGGAAAGCGAAACTCGATTACCTTTCTCCTAATGTGACTCTTACTACAGGAACTCTCCGTCTGCGTGCTGAATTGGATAATCCCGACGGGTTGCTTCGTCCCGGATTGTTTGTCAGTGTCACTTTGCCTTATGGAGAAGCGCAGAATGCGGTATTGGTCAATGATGCCTCTATTGGAACCGATCAGTTGGGCAAATACCTGTATGTGGTGAATGATAGTGATATCGTTAATTACCGGCATATCGAGGTCGGCCAATTGGCGGATAATAATATGCGTGTTGTCAAAAGTGGTTTGTCACCGTCCGAGCGTTATGTCACCAAAGCATTGCTGAAAGTGCGGCAAGGCATGAAAGTAACCCCACTAACCACTAATCACTAACCATTAATCACTAACCACATGTTTTCAAAATTCTTCATAGAACGGCCTATATTTGCCACGGTGCTGGCTTTGCTATTCGTGGTGGCCGGACTTGTAACCCTAAATATATTGCCCGTGGCGCAATATCCTGATATTACGCCGCCTACCGTGCAAGTCAGCGCGGTATATCCGGGTGCCAATGCTGAAACGGTTGCCCAAACCGTAGGTATCCCCATTGAACAGCAGGTAAACGGTGTGGACGGAATGTTGTATATGAGCTCCAATTCCTCCGCATCGGGTGCTTATTCGCTGACCGTGACTTTCGAAGTGGGAACGGATATCGATATGGCAACCGTGATGGTACAAAACCGCGTCAGTGTAGCATTAAACTCCCTGCCCGAAGCTGTGAAGGTGCAGGGGGTGACCGTGCAGAAGCAATCATCCAATATTGTGATGATGCTTACACTGAGCGGTGACAGTATTTATGATGGTCTTTATCTGACTAACTTTGCCAACCTGAATCTGGTGGACCAGTTGACCCGTGTGCCGGGAGTGGGAGCGGTGAATGTCATGGGAGCCGGTGATTACTCCATGCGTGTATGGTTGAATCCCGAAACCATGCGTATCCGTAATATTACTCCGCAACAGGTGTATTCTGCCATTCAAAGTCAGAATATGGAAGTTTCCGCCGGGTATGTGGGACAACCCATCGGCAGTTCGGCCAATAATGATTTTCAATATACACTGAATGTAAAGGGGCGCCTTTCTACTCCCGAAGAGTTCGGAGATATCATTTTGAGAGTGGAAGACCAGGGGAAAGTGCTTCGTCTGAAGGATGTTGCCCGGATTGAATTGGGAAGTGCCCAGTACGGAGTCGTTTCAAAATTGGAAGGACAGCCTACGGCAGGTATCGCCGTTTATCAGTTGCCGGGAAGTAACTCGCTGGACGTTTCTAAACACGTCCGTGCCCGTATGGCGGAACTGGCTGAGACATTCCCGGCCGGGGTGAAGTACAATGTGACGTTGGATACCACGGATGTGGTACACGACTCCATTGATGAAGTGATGAAGACTTTCGTGGAAGCGATCATCCTGGTAGTGCTGGTTATCTTTTTCTTCCTGCAAAGCTGGCGGGCGGTTCTTATTCCGTGCCTCACTATCCCTGTATCCCTTATCGGAACACTGGCGGTAATGGCTGCCTTGGGCTTCTCTATCAATACGCTGACTCTGTTCGGCTTGATACTGGCTATAGCTATTGTGGTGGATGATGCCATTGTGGTGACCGAGAATGCCACCCGTATTTTGGATGAGGGGAAACTGGACGCCCGTGCCGCTACCGAGCAGGCGATGGGGGAGATTACCGGACCAATCGTTGGGGTGGTGTTGGTACTGCTTGCCGTATTTATTCCGACAACATTGATCAGTGGCATTTCGGGACAGCTTTATAAACAGTTTGCATTGACTATTGCAGCTTCTACGGTGATAAGCGGTTTCAATTCACTGACATTGACGCCGGCAGTCTGTGCCTTGTTGTTACGTCCCACTCCGGCTCATAAAGCACGCTTGTTCCGGTGGTTTGACAGTATGAATGACTGGATGCAAAGGGCTTATGATGCTTCGGTGAAATGGTTGCTGGCACGTCCGGTCATTGCCATCGGCTCTTATGTGGTTATATCAATCATTGCCATTCTGATGTTTGTGAAATGGCCGAGTACCTTTATACCCGAAGAAGATGACGGATACTTTATGATTGCCATTCAGCTTCCGGCTGCTTCTTCATTGGACCGTACGGAGAGGGTGGGCAAACAGATTGATGCTATTTTGTCACAATATCCCGAAGTGAAAACTTATTTGGGAGTAAATGGATTCAGTATTATGGGAGGAGGGCAGCTGCCTAACGCAGCTACTTATTTTGTGGTGCTGAAAAATTGGAAGGAACGTGCGGGCAAGGAGCATACGGCTCAGGCAGTGGTCAATCGTTTTAACGGACAGGCTTATGCCATGATTCAGGAGGCTCAGGTTTTTGGTATTATTCCTCCGGCTATTCCGGGTATGGGTAATACGGGCGGCTTGCAGCTCGAACTGGAAGACCGTAAGTCTTTGGGTGCCGAGGAACTGCAAAAGGCGGTTGAGGCTCTGCTGGCCAATTATCACACTGAACCGGCTATCGCTTCCATGAGTAGTATGTATCAGGCGGATGTCCCTCAGTATTTTCTGAATATAGACCGTGACAAAGTTCAGTTGATGGGCTTACAGTTGAACCAGGTGTTCTCTACATTGGGGTATTACATGGGCCAGGCTTATGTCAACGACTTTGTGGAATTTGGCCGTATTTATCAAGTGAAATTGGAAGCTGGTGAGCAGGCACAGAAGGTGATAGATGATGTGCTGAAACTGAGTGTGGCCAATTCAAAGGGAGAGATGGTTCCCTTCAGCAGTTTTACGCAAATAGAGCAGAAGCTGGGTATGGACCAGATAAACCGGTATAATATGTATTCGGCTGCTTCCATCACTATCACTCCGGCTGCGGGGAGCAGTTCCGGTCAGGCGATAGAGGCTGTGGGAAGCTTGATAAAGAATCAGCTGGGAGGTGAATTTGGATATGAATGGACTTCTGTTGCCTACCAGGAAACTCAGGCCGGTAATACCACTACCATTATTCTGATTATGGCGTTGCTGGTGGCATATCTGGTGCTGGCGGCACAGTATGAAAGCTGGACAAGTCCGGTCGCTGCTGTGATGGGCTTGCCCGTAGCTATTCTGGGTGCGATGCTCGGTTGCTGGGTGATGGGAGTTCCGGTCAGTATCTATACGCAGATCGGTATTATTCTGCTGATTGCTTTGTCTGCGAAGAATGGCATCTTGATTGTGGAATTTGCCCGTGATTACCGTAAAGCCGGCAATCCTATCCGTGAAGCGGCTTATGAGGCAGGGCATGTGCGCTTGCGTCCTATACTGATGACCTCATTTACCTTCGTACTGGGTGTGATGCCGTTGTTGTTTGCCACAGGCGCCGGTGCCGGTAGCCGTGTGGCGCTGGGTGCGGCAGTGGTATTTGGTATGGCAGTGAATACGATTTTTGCTACCATTTATATTCCTAACTGGTATGAAGTGATGCAGAATATTCAGGAGAAATGGTTGACTAAGAAAAAATAATTGTTTGGTTTCACCACAGATTACTCGGATTTACCCAGATTGTTCAATTTAAAATCTGTGTGAATCCATGTAAATCTGTGGTGAATTTTATTATCTTTGCGGCAAACGCATAAAAAATGGATACAATAAACAACGATCTTACTAACTTATTGCAACAGATGGGTGTGCATCAGGAAAGCTTGGGCATAACCCAGCGTATTATCATTATAGCAGGGATTTTGATCATTGCTTTTGTGGCAGATTATTTTTGTAGAAAAGTAGTGGTTCCTACCATTAAAAAACTGACGGCAAGGACCCAAGCTACCTGGGATGATTATTTATTCAATGATGCGGTATTGGATAACATGTGCCATCTTATCCCGCCTATTATATTATATGCATTGCTTCCTTTTGCTTTTCCGCATGAGCCCGTGACCTTGACATTTATTTTGAAGATGTGCTGGGTATATATTACGGCTGTAGCCATGAAGCTGATCTGTTCTTTCCTGACCTCTCTATATACCATTTCCAGCGAGCATGAAAAACTGAAGAATCATCCCTTGAAAGGGGTATATCAGATGATAAAGCTGATAGTGATTTGTGTGGGTGTAATCATCATCGTCAGTACGCTGATAGATAAAGATCCTGTGAATATCCTTACCGGGCTGGGCGCTTCCGCGGCTATCCTGATGTTGGTTTTCAAAGACACGATTATGGGGTTGGTAGCCGGAGTTCAGCTTTCTGCCAATGATATGCTCCGTCCGGGAGATTGGATCACCATGCCGAAATACGGAGCGGACGGTACGGTGATAGAAGTAACCCTAACCACTGTAAAGGTACGGAATTGGGATAATACCATTACCACACTTCCACCTTATGCATTGGTCAGTGACTCGTTTCAGAACTGGCGTGGTATGCGGGAAAGTGGTGGTCGTAGAGTGAAGCGTTCCATTAATATTGATATGAATACAGTCCGTTTCTGTACTCCGGAGCAAATGAATAAATTCGAGAAACAAGGCTGGATGTCAAGCTTTGAAAGAACGGGGAAGGAAGAGGTGAATCTTTATGTGTTCCGTCATTATCTGGAGCATTATTTGCGTCAAAATCCCCGTATAAATACAGAATTGATCTTGATGGTACGTCAATTGCAGCCTACTCCGCAAGGATTGCCCATAGAACTTTATTTTTTCTCGGCCAATAAAGACTGGATTCCCTATGAGCGTTTGCAGGCAGAGGTCTTTGACCATTTGCTGGCCGTACTTCCCGAATTTGGATTAAGGGTATTCCAAAGCCCTTCCGGACTGGATGTACTGGCACTTTCCTCCAATTAGTTGTTTATATGCTTTGCAGAGTAAGGGCGCATAATTGCCATAGCTGTCCAGCTAAGTTCCTTAGCGTTAAAACAGTACTGCACTTCATAGTCGTTGGTAACTTCATCCCCTCTTGAGAGGGGTAGGGGTGTGTGAAAAACACATACAGATGTATTCGTGAGTGTATTCTAACACACCCCTTACCCCTCTCAAGAGGGGATGAAGTTACCAACGACTATGGGAAATTAACCCTATTTTCTTGGCTTGACGGCTAGGGCAATCATGCGCCCCTACCATATTATACATGTAATTCCAATATAAACCGTGTTCCTTTCTTATAATCAGTGTCCAGTGTCAGCGTTCCGTTCAGCTTATACGCAATAAGACTGCAAGTCGGTAATCCCAGTCCGTTTCCCTGAGTTAAATCGCGTACCTCTGCAAAGGGTTTGAACAGTTTCTCACGCTCTTCAACCGGAATTCCCGTTCCCGTATCAGTCAGTATAAACTGATGGGTATGGGCACTTCTCTTTTTGAATTCCAATGAGATTTTGCCACTTTCCGTATGTTCTGCTGCATTGTTCAATAAATGGTCCAGAATACGTTCCAGTTCGGTCGCATTCGTCTTTATATTTACGCGTGGCACATTTACCACAGCCTCTACTTCGGGTTTGAAGTTTACTTTCGCCTTTTCCATTATGTTTTCACATAAAGTATTTATGTTCAACTCCTTCAGTGGATAATGCTCTTCTCGTGTTTCTTCCAGCGAAATATATGTCTGGATGGCTGTCATCAGTTCTTTCAGAGCCTTGATGTTTTCATGTAGAATTTGAATAGAAACCTTTCCCGTTGTCGCTTCATCTATTGTATTCAGGCTCGGTTCAATCTGGGCACTGATATTTCCAATGAACTTGGATTTCTGCTCATTATTCTCGTTGGCTATTTGCAGGCTATGTTTCAGCTTCTTCACCTGACGGATATGCTTGAACAGTAAGGCAGCCAGGAATAGTAATCCGGCAGCCAATATGACGGATAGAATACATAATGCAATGATAATTACCAGATTCGTAGTAATCTTATTCTCTTTTTCCTGTAAAGTCTTTTGGTTGACTTCGTATTTCTGTTGCAATATATTTAGTTCATTAGCAGCTTTTACGGCTTTAATGGAATCCTGCCATGAAGTATAAAGCTTTCTCATGGCAATAGCCAGTGGAGCATTATTATTTTGTTCGGCATATCCCAACATATCTTTATAACATTGGTCTATTCCCTTCTCGTCTTTCCCGGTAGAACGTCTTTGGAACAAAGTCTTGTAGCATTCCAAGCTTTTGTCCGTCATGCCGAAAGTCTGATAATAACCGGCTTCCGTCATCAGCAATTCTTCTTGCAGAGAATCTGATTTTAACTGGTCAGCATAGGAATGAAGCTGATTTAGGAGTATCTTGCATTGTTCCGTATTTTTAAGATTCGTGTACATGCGCAGGCGTTCTTTAGCCACCATGAAACGCAATTTATATTCCGGCGACTTTTTCTCTTGCTCACTATAATAAATCAATGCGTCCATTTGACGGCAAGTAGCGAAAGCCTCTTTATATTGCCTGTTTTGGGTAAAGAGCGTACTTACGCGTATTCCCTCTTCTACCGCTTTATTTATTTGCTTCTGTTCGGCATACTGAGTGAATTTCGCCCACTTTGCATTTAACTCTTGAATATTGACACCTGTCGGTGTGGCTGTAGTCTGTCCTTGCCCTGCAACACAACAAAAGGCAAGTGCTAATGTTAGAAGAATTTTTTTCATTATTGAAACAGGTTTTCTGCAAATATAACCCTTTTTTAACCAAAAAGTTTCGGATAGTGCAACTTTTTTTCATTCCCTTGCGTCTAAACAGTAAAACAAGAACTTTTAAGCGGGACAGGCCATCTTGCAAAAGAATTAAAATCATAGAATTGAAATGAGAAAAATAGGATTGATAGCCATACTGTTAGCTGGTATGGTACAAGGAATTTTTGCCCAAAAAATAGTCATAAAGGGAACTGTGAAAGACGCGGCAAACCAAGAGGCTGCAGAATATGTCAATGTAGTTTTGCAAACCGCAGATTCTGCTTTCGTTGAAGGAACCACTACGAACGGGAAAGGGGATTTCCTGCTGGATAAGATCCCGGCGGGCGATTATCTGCTGGCACTTTCCAGTGTGGGCTTTCGCACACAGTTTATTACGCTGGACGGCGTTAAACAGAATGTGAACCTGGGGGAACTTTTTCTGGAAGATGATGCGGTGGCCATGGAAGGGGTTACGGTCAGTGCTTCCGGACAAGTCAGCCGTTCGGACCGTAAGTTGATTTTTCCCTCGGAACGACAGATGAAGGTTTCAACTAATGGAGTCAACCTGCTGCAACAGATGATGCTTCCCCGTATTCAGATCAATCCGATGAATAATGAGATAGGATTGTTGGGTGGTGGAGAATTACAACTTCGTATCAATGGAGCGAAAGCAGAAATAGAAGAGATCAAAGCATTACAGCCATCGGATATTATCCGTATAGAATACCATGATAATCCGGGTCTGCGTTATGGTAATGCCGAGGTGGTGCTTGATTACATTGTCCGCCGTCCGGACACGGGTGGTAACTTTGGAGTGGATTTGTCTCAGGGTATAAATGCCATGTGGGGGGAATATAGCGTATTTGGAAAAGTAAATCACAAGAAGTCGGAATTTGGAGTATCCTACTATATGGGCCCCCGCGATTTCTATGGCATGTACCGGGATAATGAAGAGGAATTTCATCTGGCAGACGGAACGACGCTGCATCGTATAGAAGAAGGTGAACCGGGACACGGCTCTATGTTTATGAATAATTTAAGTGTAAATTATAGTTTGCAGCAGACTGAAAATTCATTGTTCAGTGCCACCTTCCGTTTGAGAAGCAACAGTCAGCCGCATTGGGATTATCAGGGAATATTGACTAATGTTTCCGATCCCAATGACAAGGTAAATATGATAGACCGTACCAAAAACAGCTGGACGCGTCCTTCGCTGGACCTTTATTATCAACAGGGATTGAAAAATGACCAGCTTTTGATCTTTAATGTGGTAGGAACCTACAATCGCGAGAAATCACGCCGTCTGTATCAGGAGAGTTTGCAGGATGAACTGCTGACTGATATAAATAATAATGTATTGGGGGATAAATACTCTTTGATTGGAGAGGCTATTTATGAGAAACAATTTTCCAAAGGGAATGCGTTGAGTTTCGGTCTGCGTCATACCCAGACTTTTGCCAGCAATGAGTACCGCAACGGACATCATTATGAAACGGATATGAACCAGGGAGATACCTATGCTTATGGTGAATATCGGGGCAAATTGAATAAACTGGATTACAGGTTGGGTGTAGGTGTCACCCGTTCCTATTACAAGCAGAGTGGAGACGATTCGTATGAAAATTATAGCTTCAATCCCCGTTTGGTATTGCACTACACGTTGCCGGGAAATTCGTTTATCCGTTGGAAATCCGATATCAGCAATGCCTCTCCATCATTGGGGGATTTAAGTGCGGTGGAGCAGATTGTAGACTCGTTACAAATCAGACGTGGTAATCCCAATCTGAAAGCCTATCTGCGTTATCACACGGAGCTGACTTATGAATGGCAGAAAGGTATTTTCTATTCTAACCTATGGGGAGCGTATGATTATCAGCCGAATGCCATTATGGATGAGAAATATCAGGAAGGTGACAAGATTGTACAGACCTGGGATAATCAGAAGGATTGGCAGAAAGTGTCCGGGCGCATGACTTTGCGTGTAGGTCCTATTAAGGATATGTTGCAGTTTTCGTTTACCGGTGGAGTGAACCATTATATGAGTCATGGGAATACGTATTCTCATACTTATACGAATTGGTATTGCAATGCTGAGGCATCCTTCAATTACAAGCAGTTCTCTCTTTTCTGGCAAATGAATACCAACTGGAATAATTTCTGGGGGGAAACCTTGTCGGGTGGTGAAAATATTCAGGCATTGGTGATGTATTACACGCACAAGAATTTGCGTGTGGGTCTGGGTGCTTTCAATCCGTTTACGGATAATTATAAGCAGCAGACCGAGAACTGGAATAAGTTCGCTTCTTATAAAAAGACGAATTATGTGAAGGAGAGCTCGCAGATGTTCCTGGCAAGTGTTTCTTATAATTTCTCGTTCGGACGTAAATTTAAGGCCGGTCAACGGAGGGTGAACAACAGTGATAATGATTCCGGAGTGATGAGTACCGGCAAATAAACAAGATAATCGTTTTAATGAACTTAAGTTCATGGGGCAAGTAAGTTAAGTAACTTGGCTCACGAACATAAGTAACTTGGCTTACGAAGTTAAGTTCATAAATTTACCGAAATAATAGATATATTACCCTTAACAAAATCATATATGAAAATGAAAAAAAACTTGATTGATTATGAGCTCCTGTGGGAGAAAATTACGGATTACGCAAAGGCCGCCGGTAGAACGACTGCTCGTCCTGTACTTCTATTATATTATGTATTGCGAAGCTCCGAAACTCCCTCTTCGGATAAAATGCTGATTGTGGCGGCACTTTCGTATCTGGTATTGCCGATTGATTTGATTTCAGCAAAACGATTACCAATTATCGGCTGGATTGATGAAGCGGTATCTTTGGTTTATGCTTATAAAAAGGTATGCCGCTATGTGACTCCTGAAATTGAGTCGGAGGTGGATAATATGCTGGAACGCTGGTTTCCGGAAGTGAAGTATGAGTTGATAGAAGGATAATTAGGGTATGTTTAATAGTTGTTTTATGAAGCCAGCTGCATTGACCATCGCAGCTGGCTTCATGGCATAACGCAATGGGCTGCGATAGGTGATGAAGCCTATTGCGTTTTTATGCCAAGTTTTGGGCTGTCCCCTTCAATTAGTCGAAATCAAATTTAAACAGAATAATCACTATTTTAGATTGGATAGTCTTTGGAATTAGCTGAATAGCTCTAAATTCAACAAATCTTATTTTTTATTATCTTATTATGACGTATCTTTGATTCAAGATTAGTACTCGTCTCCCAATATCGCCAAGTATAAAGACTGCACGAGGCTATATTCGACAGTAGAATGTTTTATATATTTAAAACTAGTACTGTCGAATTTTTATTTTTTAAAGAAAAAGATAGATTTTCCCTTGGTGAGTTCTTTTTTTTCTTTAATTTTGCGATTAGTAAAGACTTTTTGGAAAGTCGTTTACCTTTTTGAAATATTGAGTTTACGAGCGTTAGTTAGCGAAATTCTTGTCTCTAAAATCGCCAAATTTTAAGACTGCACAAGAAAAATGCTTCAACGTTTGTTTAGCTCGTATTATTATAACCTGTATAATTTAGGAACCTACCTCTTCTAACATCTAAGAAAGAGGTAGGTACTATGACCACTTCTTATAATATAACGAAGCGCAGACAAAGTTGTTCATTTGTGCAGTGGGTGTTTGGCGATACCTGGAGGCGGATGGCAATTGGGTTTGCGCTTTTTCTATTTTCTCTATGATCATTTTTTCGTAGACGAAAAAGGAGATAGTAAGCGTTTGTCATATATGTTTTAAAAGTAGATTTGAGAATAGGGAAAAGTAGGACCGGATTGAATTTATTTGTAAATGCCAAGTGCTTTCCGGATAGAATGAAACTAAAAAACAAGTGTATAAGTAATGTGGAATCAGAATTTAAAATATAATTCAATATGAGCAGCAACAAAACTGTTATTCCTGGGATGGAATCATCCTATGAACCAACGCAAGAATTGCGGGGGCAGCAATCTTTTGGCAGTGGGACGTATGTACCAGGAAACATACAAACACCAGTTGGTAATACTATGACAGAGAAACCTATCGTTGGTTTTCTTTACTCGATATCCAGAACTCCAAGCGGAGAATTTTGGCCTCTTCATATTGGCTCTAATACAATTGGCCGCTCACCGGAATGTGATGTGTGTTTGCCAGAAGGTACGGTGTCAGAGCAACATGCTGTATTGGTTGTTCGTATGATGAAAAACCCGGAAAAAGTGATTGCTTCCGTTTGTGATGCCCGTTCTACAATGGGAACCATGATTAATGGAGAGAGTCTGGGCTTTGATCAAAGAGAATGCTTTAATGGAGACATTATCACTATCGGAGCGCATTATGATTTGTTTTTTATCTTGATTGATGTAAAGCAGATTGGACTAAATGTTTGCAGGGAATTTATTGCTACGCAACAACCTGTTCAAAATTATGGTCCCGGTGCTTTTCCTCCACCTTCTGGTAGTGGTCCATCAGCTAATATGCCTCCGTTTTCAAATCCTTATGCAGCTCCTGTGGGAAATGGAATTAACAGGACGAAAGGGTATGATGATTCAAGTGAGGGAGGGTATGCTTCCGGAGGGACTGTGGGATTGAATGAAGGACCGAACGAACCAGGTGCTCAAAGTGGACCGAAAACCCAACCGGGTCGTACAATTTTTATGTAATTAAAATATAAGTTCTATGCGGATCAAAAGACTTCAAGGTGAAAAAGAAAAGCGTAAGGGATGCCACTATGAGTTTGACTTGGATGCCAAACCTATAGGAGAAGGTGGTATGGGAGTCGTTTATCACGGCTATCGAGTGGATGACAGTCTCGGTTCACGTTCCGAAGTTGCCATTAAAATTTTGCACGAAGAATTATCTGAAGAAGTCTATGCTCGGGCTGAACGAGAAGCATCAATCCAGTTAAGGCATGATAACTTGGTAGAAATGTTGGGCTTTATAACAGAGTTTGAAACCGATCAATTTGGTACGCCCGTTTATCGGCATTATGTTATAAGTGAATTTCTGCATGGAGTGGAATTATCTGACTTATTGAAAGGATCTTTTGATTCGAAAGAAGGAAAAGAAATTCCTTATGCAAAACAATTATATAACAGGTATATAAAAGAGCGTGAAGCTACTTCCATTGAAATAATACGTTGCATATCTTCAGGTGTGTTGGCGTTGCATGATAAGGGATATATACATCGAGATATAGATCCCAGTAATATCATGGTTACGGTGGACGGCTCTATTAAGCTAATAGACTTTGGAATTGCCAAGAACTTACAAACTCTTGGTACGAAAGACAAACTCACTACTTCTACAGGAAAATTCATAGGAAAAGCTGAATATGCTTCTCCTGAATTGGTCTTAGGAGATGTGAAAAGTCAGAATTATTCTACCGATATATATGCTTTGGGAATTGTTTTATATAGACTTCTTGTAGGTCATCTTCCTTTTGAAGGTAATCAATATGATGTGTTGCAGAAGCAATTACATACAAAAGTTCCCGTTCGCAAGATTGAGAACAAAGCTCTTGCACGGGTTGTTAAAAAAGCGACAGATAAGGTACAAAATCATAGATATAGTTCTATTGCTGAGTTTAGAGTAGCTTTAGATGCGGTGACTGCTTATAAACCGAATATATTTGCATTATATTGGAAACAAGGAGTTGCTGTTGCCGTTTTGGCCATTATAAGTGCATGTACAATACATTTTTGGCCTTCATTGGGTGAGGGTAATGAAATTGTAAAAGAGAAGACTAAACATGAAATATTTAATGAGGCATTGACCTTGTTAGATTCTTCGGATGCAAAACAAGCTAAAGATGGCCTTAAGCAGATGCAAAAGCTTGTGGAACAAAATTATGATAGTGCTAAATGTGAATTGGCCATGACCTATTTCCCGAATGAAAATCTATTAAGTAGTAGGCTCACAAAGCGAAGGAACACATTAGGAATCAATGAAAAAGATTATAATCGTACTTTGTCGTATTTAAAAAATGTTGCCGACTCAAGCTGTTTGAATATCGAGACATTTTATATTATAGGGTGCATTCATCTACAAAAATATAACAATGGATATGATACTTTGGAATTGAAAAATGCGGCTGGTGCATTTGAAAAAGCTAAAAAGAAAATAGAGAAGGGATTGGAGGCAGGCCACGGGTATGATCTTAATTCTTTAAAGATTAGAATTGAAGAGAATAACAATGCGATAAAACAAGTTTTTAATAGGAAATAATATGGATGGCTATGTACAACAAGAGGTTTTCCAACGTGAAGGTGATCCTTTAATTTATCTTCAGGTTATGGGGCAGTGGTTCTATTATGATCCTGCCAGCCAACCTTTAGGCGAAGGTGCCATGGGAACGGTATATCTTGGCTATAGCTGCAATTCTAATTTTCGTATTGCAGTAAAACGTGTCAAAGATACTTTTGCCAATAATAGGCAGATCCGTGAAAGGGCACAGCAAGAGGCATCGCTGTCTTTCACACATCCCAATCTTGTACAAATGATTGGGATGTGTAGGTCGCATCCGGATAAAGGTCCTATTTTTATTTTAAGTAATTATGTGGCCGGCGTCACACTGGAAACACATGTCAAAGAGCAATTGAGCCAACTGTCGCCTCAAGACCATATCGAAAAAATATGTAATGAGATGTGCTGTGTGCTTGATGCTCTTCAATATCTTCACACAAGAGGAGTGGTACACCGGGATGTGAAACCCTCGAATATAATGATAGAAAATGGTACGGTTGTCAAGCTGATGGACTTGGGTATTGCCCGAATGAATGGCGGTAACAAATATTCGTCATTCGGCTTTATCGGCACGCCTCAATATGCAGCGCCCGAGCAAATATTAAGAGAAGATAAACACTCTGAAATAAATGCCCGGACAGACATTTATTCCTTGGGAGTGACTTTTTATGAACTGCTTACCGGTACGAATCCTTTCAATTCAAAAATTGAAGCGGAAATATTGTCTAATCAAGTGACAAAAAAGTTGCCTTATGATAAATCTATACCTAAGAAATTATATAAAGTATTGTTAAAAGCAACAGAGAAAGAATCAGACAAGAGATATGCCAATGCATACGAATTCAAAGACGCTATCAATGATGCAATATATAGACCTGACAAAAATCAGATCGTAAGTTGGTTTGAAGAACACAAAACCTTGGCTATAGTGACAGTGTCTGCTATTGCAGCCATTCTTTTAGTAATAACAATTTTATTTGCAATTAAATAATATGGTACTACCGATAGATTCAAAATTAAGTTTATCCGGCTTCGTTGATTCCCGCCAAGGCGGACGTACAGAGAACCAGGATTCCGCAGGAGCTAAGGAAACGCCTCTGGGAACGTTGGTTGTAGTGTGTGATGGCATGGGAGGAATGCAAGGTGGTAGTACGGCCTCTCAGATGGCAGTGAAAGCTATTCTCGATTTTATGATGCAGGCTGATTCGCAGAGCAATCCCACTATGACTTTAATTAAAGCGATACGAAATGCCAATATGGCTGTATGGCAGGAAAGTCAGAGTAATCCAGAACTTCGGGGTATGGGAACTACGGTTACGGCGATATTGTTCAGTGCAAAATCTGCTATAGCAGCTTATGTGGGAGATAGCCGTATTTATCAACTTCGCAAAGGGAAAAAGGTGTTTCGTTCATTCGATCATTCCATGGTTTTTGAGATGGTCAAGAAGAAAGTCATCACGGAAGAGCAAGCCCGTTTATCGGCTCAGTCTAATATCATAATGAAAGCTTTAGGAATTACGGCTGATGTAGAGGTTGATACGTTTGAACTTCCTTATTGCAAAGGAGACCGGTTTGTTTTGTGTTCTGATGGATTTTGGGGAGCAATGCCCGAATCCGAGTTTATTACCATGCTATGCAAGGACAATACTGTGGACCGCATTTTGGAGGCGACTGCAAATGCTGTAGATGCTATTGGTCGCAAAAAAGGAGGAGATTATGACAATTTGACTGCGGCTATTATAGAAATGAATCAAAATTCTAAATTAAAACCTAAGATGACAAAGCTTGCAAAAATACTGTTGGCTATACTTTCCATGTTATTGGTAGTTAGCGTGTGTTTTAATATTTATCTGAGTGTGAATGATAAGCCTCGGGAAGAAGTGAAGAATCCTTATCAGTCGAGGCCCTCTGTCCGTAAAGGTAATAAGGCTATTCCTACAGAAAGCGTCGATACCAATAAGATAAACCCCGGTAATCCTGTAATAACCCCAACTGTTGAGAAATGAATAAAGTATATACAATAGGTAGAGATGAGACATGCGATATCATTATCAGGGATAATTCTGATGTGGTAAGTCGGGTTCATGCCACATTGAAATCCAATGGTAATGGAAAGTATACATTAGTGGACCAAAGCCGTAATGGTACGTATGTGAACGGCATTCGGATGAGCACTAACGAAGAGATTCCCGTGACGCGAAAGGATGTTATCTCATTTGCCCACGTACAAGATTTGGACTGGGAGCAGATTCCGCAGGATAAAAAGGGTAAAAAGACTATTATAATACTGATAATAAGTTTTCTTGCTATTACGGCTCTAGCTTATAGCGTCATTCGCTATGTAGATTATAATGGAAAAAAAGGTAATGATATCCCGGTTGAACCTCTACCTGCCGATTCTGCAGCGATAAAGCCGGATACTGTAAAGGTAAGAGATACAATATATGTCAAACCTAAAGTCATTCCTGATGAAAAAGGGGACAAAAAAGTGAATGATACTATAAATGAGAACGAAAAACCTCAGCAAAAAGAGGAGGAAGTAATTAACCCGTTAATCTGACAGAAACATGAAGCTGATAATAATAGGTTCTGCACCGGATGTTCATATCCGCATGGTTTCCCAATATGTAAGCGGTTATCATGCAGAATTGTTATTGCTTGATAATGGCGACATACTGTTGACTGATAAAGCCAGCAAGAATGGGACGTATCTAAATGATATACGTTTGGTTCCAAACAAAGAAGTCAGTGTCAAGCGTGGAGATAATATTCGGTTTGCCAACGTGTTATTGGATTGGAATGTAATACCTCAATTACAAGGTTTGCATGATGTAAAGGAGGTACGTGGCATAGGAACAAATTTCCGAAATAAATATCAGCTGCAAGGAGAACGGGTCAGCCGGTTTCATGCCACACTTAAACTCAAGAATGATAAAAAATGGTATATACAAGACCATAGCAGGAACGGTACGACAGTCAATGGGCAGCCTCTTACCAAGAATCAAGATATTCAATTGAAAAAAGGGGATAAGATATTATGCGCCGGTATTGACGTGCCTAATCCATACGGAACAAGCCGCTCTGGTGGGAGAACCCGCACCGGTGGTAACAGTCCGCGTATTCCTCGATGGATTTTCCGTTTTTTGTCTGTCACTTTGATTGTCGGCTGTCTTTGTGCTGCCTTTGTATACTTCAAAGGTTGTGATATTATTCCCGGTGGAGGGGGAAGTAAGGAAATGACCGATGAACAAATATATGCCAAATACAAGAATTCTACCGTATTGATGGTTGGCTATTATTATTATAAAGTGTCGGCAGGCAATCTGAGTTTAGCTGATTTTGGTTTTCCAACCGAGGTGGCTGTAAATGCAAAGGGTAGTTTGGTTGTTGTCGATGGCAAGAAGGATAATATGATGAGCTATACGGGGACAGGATTTTTTGTCTCCGCAGATGGGAAGATTGTGACCAACTTGCACATTGCCCGTCCTTGGCTTTTTGCCGATAATGTATCTATCATATCCGATCTCTATAAAATGCAGATTGCGGAAAAGGCGCAACAATATCCTCAGCTTAACGCCTTTACCAATCAGATAAAGGTGGAGGGTGTACTCGATTATTTGGGTTTCATTCCCAACGGAGAATACTTTTCGGGTGAGAATTTGGTTTCTTGTAGGGAATTGGTTGCTGGTGAGGATACCGAAATAGATGTTGCACTGTTACAGACTGTAACCAAACGATTACCTCATGAAGACATAACGTATGTTAACTTAGAAGAGGCTGTAGTAGATGATGCGGATATTCGGGTAGGTGCCCATATTTTGACGATGGGATTTCCTTTGGGACTTAGTGCCCAAGATTTGAAGTCTTCCAATGGTATTCAGCAGCTTGCCCGAGGGGGGAATATTACACAAGAGAGTTCAGAATATTCATTTGGTTTTGATGCGGCATCTTATGGTGGTGCCAGCGGTTCCCCTATTTTTAATAATAAGGGGCAGTTGATAGGTGTGCTAAATGCCGGATTTACCAATAGTCAAGGATTTAATTATGGTATAAAGGCAAAATATGTGGTAGAACTTATTAATCAATTTAATAGTAAGCGTAAGTTATGAAAAGGTGTATATCATCTATAGTTGTATTACTACTCTTTGTCCACGGTGTGTTGGGACAAAGTGTGGATTGGTTATTGGAGCCATCCAGCTATACTGACATATCCTATATGGGGCATGATCTTTTTAAGTTCAAGGCAAAAGGAAAATGCGGAATTTATAACGCATTAAAGCAAGAAATTGTGTTAGAAGCGAAATATGACAGTATTACAAATATAGTTGAAGGGCATTGCATTGCTTTGGATGCAAGTGGAGAAAATATTTTAGCAATTATAAATGCACAAGGTGGGGTTAAAGACTTATCATCCCGTAACTATGTGGCTTCAAGTTATCCGCACTTTAAGGAAGGGTATTTGGTATATGGAGATTTGAATGTGAACTTATATGGCTATCTTGACCAGAATGGACGGATTGCTATTGAACCACAATTTTATCAAGCGACTCCCTTTCAACAAGGAATAGCATCTGTCAAGTATCCTAATGAACAATATGGACTAATAAACACTACCGGTTCGACAGCGATGTTTTCTGATACGGAATTTTTATTCCTCAGTTCACCTGTTAACGGACAATTAATAGGAAAGACAAATAGCACCCGAGGAGGCAATCAGCTGAAAATATATCAGCTGGAAGGAGCCAAATTAAAAGATGTTAAGACCCTGGAAAGTAAAGTGGGCAATATTACTGTATCCGACAATTTTACCCAGATTGGGTGTGCGCTAAATAGCCATATTTATTATTTGGACAATCAGCAGCGTGTAATTAAAGCAAATTATGCAGTCAGTCTTCCGCAGGTTAGTGATATGGCGGAGACAATTGTGCGTGAAAGCCAAAAAACATTGGGGAAGAAAAAGGTTGGAAATGCTTTCCAATTGACTTATGAGGGACATCCTTTTATGGAGGAACTTTTCACCAATGCAGCCATATATGATGACAAATATATTGTGGCAAGGTCAAGTCAGGGAGCGTTAGGCATTTTAGCATTTAATTCCACTTTTGCTGTACACTTAAAGTCTCCAATCAAAACTGTCGTTTTTTGCCATAATGAAAAACAAGACGTTCAAATTCCTATTGTGGCGCAAGATACGGATTTAAGTAATATTCGTTTTTATATAGAAGAAAATGGGGTACGTCAGCCACTTACAATGGTAAATGGCAATTTGATAGTTCCTTGTTTCATTGCTGATAGTCAATTTGATAATATTAAGAAGAGCAATGTTATCATTGTCATCACTAAAAATGGAATGGATTGGCAAAAACAGTCTGTTAGTATTAGCTCGGTACATGAGAGAGGATATGCCGTAAACATTTCCGGTCCACAAACAACAGTGGCGGACGGAACCGTTACGATTACCATAACGGTTCAAGCTAAAAATAAGGCGACAAATGCTTCAGCTACTATTTCGGTTAACGGACAAGCACAAGGCTTGATTAATGGCCAATATAAAACGATTACCCTACAAAGAAGTGTACCTAAAGGAAAAATACTCTCTTTCCCATTTAATGTAGTTATTGCAGAAGAAGGTTGTCCCAGTGTACAAGTAACTAAAACATTAAGTATTAGTAATGCAGGTAAGAAAACGAGTTCGGATTCTGAATTTAAACCTATTAAAATTCATTAATTAACTAAATATATAAATCATGACAAAAAAAATCTTTTTATTGAGCCTTGCGCTCGTGCTCTCGTTGGGTGTTTTCTCCCAAGTGAGAGTAAATCGGGATTATGGTACGGAAAACACTTCCCGTAACGAATCTCGTTCAGGAAAAACGCATGAGTCAACTCTTGCTGTCAAGTATGGAGTGAAAGCGGGTCTTAACATGTCCACCATGAGTAATGACATGTCATTTGATCCGAATTTCTCTATGGGTATGGGTTTCCGTGTAGGTGCCTTAGTTAATTTGCACTGGGGAAAACGTACTGCTAATAGTTTGAACGGTACAGGTCTTTGGGGCTTGCAGCCGGAAATTATTTATTCAAACCAGGTTGTAAAAAGCGATGGGGGAGATGTTAAGATGAACTACATTCAGGTTCCTATTATGCTGAAGGTTTATCCTACTTCCGCTCTAAGTTTTGAAGTTGGTCCTGAATTTTCTTACTTGCTTTCTACTTCTCCCGATACAATGGCTGCTGATGGTGCAGAACTTAATGTAGGAGATTGTAAAGGTCTTATTATGGGGGCTGGGGTAGGCGCTGCTTACGAACTAGATTTCGGTCTTGTTATCGGTGCACGCTATTCTTTAGGTCTTACTGATTTGGCTAAAAACTTGAAGTGGAAAAATAGTGGAAATATTCAAGTTACAATTGGTTGGTTGTTTTAACAGATTATTAACTACTAAATAAGGAAATAAAATGAAAAAATATATATTGTATTTGGCGGCTCTAATGATGGTCTTAGCTTCCTGTTCAGATTCAGAGGAAGTGGATATAAAATATCAAATAAATGTAACAGTTGATCCTTCGACTGTCCTCACGCCATTCCATGGGTTTAGAATAGGAGGAGAAACTTACGGTCTTGATATGTATAGCGATAAAGATGGTACTGCTGAATTAAGAATTACTTCTTTTGTTTATGATGAAACTGGAGAACTTGTGGAAAAATATGAAACCGTAATAAATGATTATACTTCAAATGTGAAATTTTCATTTTTAGCAAAAGAAAATATAAAGTATACAATTGTCTCTATTTCTAATTCTATTTATGAGAATGGGATATTTTTAGAAAGCTATACAATATCTAATGAAAATAATCTTTCGAAATTATCAATACAGCAACAACATTATGGTGACTCTAATTGTAGTGGACAATCCTTTTATTCGAATTGGAGTATACTAGGATTATCTACTCAAACAATTGATGTAAATCAGCAGGATTATGTGATTAATCTTAAGCCTATCACCTCTATGGTTGAAATTAACTATAGTTCAATTCATGCATGGGATGAACATGCTGTAGATACGTATGTGCTTCAATATAAAAACAATACAATGGTGTCGTTTGATTCTACAACTCCTTTATATACTACAGGATTGTCAAATGGGACAGTTAATTTCTCTGAACTTGATGTAACGGAAAACCCAGGTGATGCTACTATTTCTTCTATTATAAATATTTTACCATGCCAAGGTATGAAATATAATGGATTGTTATTTATAGGGGAAGAGGGAATGTATTGGGAAGGAAAAGGTACCGGAATAATTGATATAACTTCTGGAGAAGAATATGAGATTAATTTGGATTGCCAAAATTGGGAAATAGAAGCTAAAAAATTAGGAGCAAGGAATAAAAGTATTCTAAACGAAAATATTATTAATGAAAATATAAAATTAGGTGGTTTAACTGATGTTGCGTTAAATAAATCGTATCATGATAACCTAATTATTTTGCCTCAAAGAAGTGAGCAAGGTATTACTCGTATTGTCGATTTATTGAATGGAAAAAAGAATATTAAATAAAGTGTAGCGATGAAATCAAGCATTTTGGTATTATCAATAATAATATTGTATGGATGTTCTTCTGAAGATACTTCTTTAGAAACTAAAAATCCAGAAATAATAGAAAATCCTGTGGATTATGATGCAAATATCCAACATAATATATGGATATATAATCAAATGTTATATCATTATTTTTGGTATGCTGAAATGCCTGATTCTTCATCTTTAGATTTTACGCAAAAACCGCCAAATTTTTTTGAGGCTTTAAAATCATCAAAAGATAGATTTTCTTGGTGTGAAGCAAATTATAATTATTCAAGAGGGACTAACGAGAATTCAACAGTCTCTTTTGATTCTATTTACCATATTGCAGGTAAAACTATAGGATATGCAGTGTATGATCAATTTCAAACCAATGCAGATATTAGGTCTTTGGCTGTAAAATTTAAAAATGCTAAGGTTAAAGAATTGATATTGGATTTAAGATATAATCCTGGAGGTTATGTTTCGACTTGTACAGAATTGGCTTCCTTTATATTGCCATCGCAACATTTAGGAAAGCTATATCAGCAACAACGTTTTAATAATAAATTGACAGCGGAAAAATCAAAATTACGTGGTGGACTTGGAGTTGATTCAATCTATTTATATTCCACTGATTGGTTTGAAAAATGGGGCTTAAATCTTAATCGAATGATAATTCTAACAACTAAAAGCACAGCATCAGCTAGTGAATCACTTATAATAGGTTTACGTCCCTATATGAATGTAATTACAATTGGAACTAGAACTTGTGGTAAAGACGTAGGATCTTATACTATTGCCGATAACAATTACAAATATCAATTGCAACCGATTACCTTTAAGTATTATAATGCAAATAATGAATCAACTCCTACAACCGGTATTGTACCGGATATCTATGTAGAAGATGACCTAGATCATCAACGCGGAGATACCAACGAAGCATTACTAAAAGCAGCTATCGAGTATCTGACAGGTGAGATTCAAATAGGAGCGGTAAAAGATCGATCAGTTTCACAACCAAAGATGAAAGAAGTAGGCCGGTCATCCATTGAAATTAAGAATAATCTTTAAAACTAATAATATATGAAACGAATGCGAACTATACGAATCTTATTTTGGAGCATACTTATTTGCAGTATATCCAATAAAATAGCAGCACAGAATTACGAGCAGGTTTACATGAAAAACGGTTCCGTTATAGAAGGGTATATTTGTGAACAGGTTCCGGGTAAAGCAATCTCTTTGAGTTCTGTTAAGGCGACAGTAGTCGTTAATTCCGATAGTTTGCAGAGCAGTTCTGCCCGTCAAGTGAATATCAATGAGCTTTCTTCTATATGGCAATCTTGGGTAAAAGAACAACCCAATATAAACAAAGAAGCAATAAAATTGACCACCTTACGTTTTGTTGCCACAGAGTATAAAGATGTATGTGTTATAGAGGAAGGTTCTCTTATGAAGTTTGTTGACCTGGCTCCTAAGAACTATATTTTCGGGTGGAATGAAATATTCAAAACGATTAAGACTTTGCGTTCTAATAATCAATATTCAGGAATTGAAGACGTCTTGGTGTTACAGAATGGTACTCAGTATGCCGGACAAATCATGGAGCAATATCCCGGTAAAAATATAAAGATTCAAACCAATGAAAATAATATTGTAACGGTAAATATGGCTCAAGTCGCTCAGATAGAATCTAATCCGTATAATTTGAAATTGGATTTATTCCAGCAAACGCCGTTGCTCGATAAGGTCTATGTGAAGGGACAAAACGCGCCAATAATCGGTTTTATCACCAAGCGGGTGACTAATAAAGACTTCACTATACAAAAGAAAAATGGTGAAGCAAAGGTAATCCCCTTGAAACAAGTATTGAAATACCAGAAAGTACCCAATGAGAACTATGTCGCAGTTCGTGACCGGGAACTGGCAGAGGGCGAGATTTTATTAAATGGAAAGAGTGCATGGTTTGCTCCATTGGAAATGGTTGATTCCTATATTATTCTTGGCGAGGATGTTTCAGCGCAGGTAGCTGTAGGTGATACCATTACTATAGAAGCCAAGTTCAGCAATGTGGCAAACAGTGTTTCCATGGTAAAGGCATATCGTAAAAATATAGCTGAATCAGATAAAAAAGCAAAAGAGGCTGTAATGAGAGATGTATTTACTTATCAGGATTTGGTAGAACGATGTTTGCCTTTCAGTAGAACCATATCGCCATTAGGAAATACGAAGATTCAGTTCCGGGTGGAAAGGCCCGGTGATTATGCCCTTTCGGTTCAAGGAAAGAAGGGGTACATTGTTATCAATGTAGTAAATAAGAACAAATAAAATAGATCGCTATGGCAAAACAAACCGGAAATATCAATGCGTCTTTGGTAGAAGTAATTCGCATAGCTCAAGCTTATGCCAAAGAAAATATCAATGTCGCTGTGGAGCCGTCTCATTTGTTCAAAGCATTGCTCCATAAGGATGCAGGATTGGTTTCGTTTATTGAAAAGACCTTGCAGCAAGATTATTACTATTTGCAAGATTGGGCTGATGTGCGAATCAAGATGGAAGCCAAAAGTACACGTCCCGAAGCCGAGATACAATTGTCGGATACTTCCACTGCGGTAATAGAAGAAGCGGAGGATATCCGGGAAAAACTTGGATTGGAGGAAGTGGATGCGAAGATATTATTGGCTTCTATCGTCACTCCCGGAGTAGGTTTTAGCTTTGAGCAATTGAAATCCTTGCCTTTGCAGCAAGCCGAGATTCTGAATGCGATGGGCACCCCCTCTTCTAAATCAGGTGGTAGTGTATGTGTAAATAAAACAACCGTTCCTTCCGGAGCAGTTTCCCAAAAATCGATAAGTAAGTATTGCAAACACTTGAATCCGCTGATTGCAAACGGCGAAGTGGATCCCGTGATTGGTTTTGACAGGGAGTTGTCCGAGATATACGATATTCTGGGAAGAAGAACCAAACCGAATATCCTTATTACAAGTGAATCCGGCGTAGGCAAGACTTCGTTGATACATGCTTTTGTACAGGCTGTTGTAAAGGATGAAGTGCCGACTTATATCCAAAATGCGCAGGTCTATGAAGTAGACTTGACATCTCTTACCATGGAAGTGTCCTACAAGAGCGAGGTGGAAGGCCGCATGAAGAAAGTATTAGAAGAGATTAGTTTACTGGATAACGCTATCTTGGTAATTGAAGGTTTGGATAAGATATTGGATAAACAAAGCATGCTCTATGGCGTGGCCGGTTTGTTGAAAAGCAAACTGAACGAAGGGCTTCTAACGATATGCACTTCAACCATTGAGGGCTATACAAAAAACATTGAAACAGACAAGGAATTGACCGGCAAGTTTGAACATATCCAGTTGGAAGAACCCTCTTTGGAATATGCCAAGCATATCCTTGACTTTGCCATAACTCAGTTTGAAAGATTCCACGGATTGAAAGTGGATAACGAAGTGACGGAAAATGCCATCCGACTGGCTAAACGGTATTTTAATGAGAAACATTTGCCGGATGCTGCTATTGACATGATTGACCGTACAATGGCTTTGATAAAGGCTACCAATGATATTGCAACAAAGGATATTCGGCGAGTAACGGAAAAAGTAAGTGCTTTAGAACTTTCAGAGAACCCTGAAGACGTAAAAAAGAATGAGTTGAAATGGATACATTTGGAGATTACAAACCGCATCAGTCCCATTGTGGTTGGGCAGGTTGAGGTTAAAGACCTTCATGCTATGTCCACAGTAGAGGAACAACTCGCTTATATCAAAGGGCTGTTGGCAGAATTGTCGGCCATTGCCGCACAAAAGATTGATACGGTAAGTGTTAATCATTTGTTGGCAGTCGTAGCCCAAAAGACCGGCATCCCGATGGGTAACATACAGTCGAAGGAACGGGAAAAATTAGTGAATGCAGAAGAAATACTAAAGAAACGGGTAGTGGGGCAGGACCACGCTATCAAGATTGTATTGGATTCTATCTTTGAAGCCCGTTCAGGATTAAATAAAAAGGGCCAGCCTATGGGATCGTTCTTTTTCCTTGGTCCTACAGGTACTGGAAAGACGGAGCTGGCGAAATCTTTGGCGGATTTCCTGTTTCAGGATGAAACGGCGATCCTGCGTTTTGATATGTCGGAATACAAGGAAGAGCATTCTGTGGCTCTTTTGTATGGAGCCCCTCCGGGATATGTTGGTTATGAAGAGGGCGGATTGTTGGTTAATCAAATCAGGCAGAAACCCTATTCGGTTGTTCTCTTCGATGAGATAGAGAAGGCACATCGGTCTGTATTCGACCTTTTCCTGCAAATATTGGATGAAGGTAAACTGCATGACCGCTTGGGACGCGTGGGAGATTTCTCTAATGCCTTGGTTCTGTTTACCTCTAATATAGGAAGCCAATACATATTCGATTCCTTTGCAAAGGGGGTAATACCTACTCATACCGATATGCTCGATGTGATGCAGGGAAACTTTCGTCCTGAATTTCTTGCCCGTTTGACAGAGATTGTTCCATTCTCTCCGATTACCGAAGAGATTGTACTGATGATTTTCAATATTCATCTGAAGAATCTTTTGAAAACATTGGCAGAGCAACACATCACTCTGGATATTTCAGGGGATGCACGTCATCATATCGCTATGCGAGGTTTTAACGCCCAATATGGTGCACGTCCTATTTTGGGTATTATTCGTAAAGACATTCGTAGACCATTATCAAAAATGATTATCAGCGGTGAACTTAAAGCAGGTGATAAGGTATCTCTCCAATTGGATGAGAGCAAGCAGCTTATTTGGGAAGTCAACAAGTAATTCAAGTAACTTAAATAAAAGAAGTAATATGGCAACAAAAACCGTAATTTCTAAGTACACTGGTCTTGAGGCAGTCGATGGTGTCATCGAATTTCCACAAGATAAGACTCTGTATGTGGATCAGTTTACAGACAATCCTCCCGTTAAGCCTGGTGAGGTGTTCAAGCCTCAAACACTGGCCGATGTGTTCGACCATTATCAGCCTGAGAAAAAAGGTGTACGCCTCACCAATACAGAAGGCCAGATTGTGAAGGAGAATTTCAAATTTCGCACTCTTAATGATTTTGACGATAAAAATCTCATCGAACAAAGCAGCTATTTGCACGGACAGCAGGAAGCTATTGATGCCTATAAAAACATTGAGCAACAGTTGATGCGTAACAAGGTCCTTAAGCGTGCGTTGAATGATGATGAAAGCCGTCAGAATTTAGTGAATGCGCTGAAAGCCTTACTGGCTGAATTGCAACAGTAATAACTTAATAGAAAAGATTGGTATGGCAGAACAATTACAACAACAGGCCGCGTCACAGAACACCGGTACGGGTGTGGAAAATGTGATGGATGAAGCTCGTCAGATGGTTAATCCTGCGGTGCAACTAAAAGATAGTATTGAGAATCTGGAAGAGTTTGGCGGATTTGACTTATTGGCTGATTTGGTGGACGGGCTTAAGAACATGAATCCGGCAAAGAAAGCAACTAAAAGAATCTTCTTGGAAGAACGTGAGTTTGCAGACCAGCGCGAGCAAATGAAAAATCAGCTTGCGATGTGGATTAAAGTCCTGAGCAGTTCGGCAACATCGGTTTCCGAAGCTGTGGAGGTGTGCCAGAGTGAAGCAGAAAAGGCGCAACGTAATTTGGCAGAGAACCTTAGTCTGATTCATGAATCAACCAAGAAAATGGAAATAGCCTATCGTGCGTTAGGTGCATTCTTTGCCAATGCGGGACAAAGTAAACTTCATTGCCTCTCATTGATGAATGTTGACAAAGAAGAATTGGCGGATCCTGAAAGTAAGGAATTCAGGGCTGTTCAGACTGAACTCAATAAACACTACGACCGCTTGTCTTTAAAAGAAAATTATTCGCTGCTGGTGTCTCCGGGTTATTTGGGTGACAAACAGGCTGTGAATATGTGGGGGCAGATGGCTTATCGGCAAAAAGTACTACTGATAACCGATTATGCTGACCGTGATGACCTAGACATGCTGATGGAAGGACTGGACAAGGCTAATTTGAGTGATACGGATGCTTATCTTGCCAATGTGGTAATGGCATGCAACTATATTTTAGGACGTAAGAAGAGCGATCCCAATAATGAGGATGAAGAAGATCTTTATCTTCCGCCTTCGGCTGCTATTGCCGGTCGTATGGTCAATACGGAAGAAACACCTATTTCACAAGGTGTTGCCGGGAAGAAGTTCGGTACCATAGATAATGCACGCGGCACACGCCTTGAACTCTTGAAGAGTGAACTTTCAGCTCTTATAGACAAAGGAGTAGTTCCTATGGCATTTGATGACAATCGGGTAATGGCATTCTCTAATCGTTCGCTCTACAATGGCGCAACGGCAGGTTTGCAAGAGTATCCTATTGTACGTGTGTTCGACTGGATAGGCAAAGTGTTCATGAACTTCTTTAATGATGAAGCTTTCAAGAATTGGGATAGCCGTAATTCTCCTCGTGAGTTGAAAGCCCAATTGGTGAGTTTCCTCGAAGATTATAAAGGTCCCGGAAAGTTGATTGAGGATTTCAAGATAGAAAAGATTGAGCGCGATGAGAAATCGAAGGATATTCATATTGATGTGAACCTTACTCCGTTCTATGCTGCCAAGAATTTCTATATACAGCTCACCGGGCATAACAATGCCGATGGAACTCGTGAATGGAAAAATGAAATTTCATAAATAGTTACCTTAATATTAATGTTTAAAATTTTACGATTATGGCAGAAGTTGCAACCGCTAAATTGAAAGTGGATGGTTATGACGAACGCGAAGTAATCAGCGTTCATTACCAGTTCAATCAACAGATTGATGTTGAAGGACAGCCCACAGGTACTACCCGTGGTGGTGTTCTTACTGTGAAAGTTAAATCGACTGATGCAGGTAATACCGACTTGCTCGATTGGGTATGCGATTCATACCTTGCAAAGAATGGTACTATCACGTGGCCTCGCCGCGATGGCAGTACAATGAAGACTCTTTCATTTACAGATGCATATTGCGTGGGTTATGAAGAGACTTTTGACAGCACTGACAGTCAGTTGCAGAATGAAGTAATCACTATTACTTGTCGTCAGCTTACAGTTACAGGTAAGGGCAGTGTACAGTATGATAATCACTGGGCACTATAAGTATTAACTGATGAGTTTCGCCACAAGGGGATTCTCCCTTGTGGCGAAAACGTATAAACTATGAAAACATGGCATTTGAAGCAAAACTAACAATAAACGATAGGGGAGGTAAGACATACGACTTGGTGGAATGTGAGTATGAATTTTACCAATCTGTAGATGAGAGCGGCAAACCTTCCTCACGTCCTCAAAGCGGGTTGATTAAGTTTGTCATGGCTGCTCAGGATGATTCGGACCTTTTCTTTTATAATTGGATGTTCTCGCGTGCCAATACGCATAGCGGAACCATAGAGATGCTTATTTCGACAGATGAAAACAAGAAGAGTTATTTGCACTTGCAGTTTAGTAATGCTTACCTGATAAATATGTATCAATATTTTAATAATAATAACAGTTTGCTGGTACGTACAAAGATTACATTGAGTGCTATGATGATGACTTTCGGCAGTCCCACGGGCATTACTGAAAGTTTTATCAATGACTGGAAGTTGGAATAAAAAGAATATGAAATAATAACTATATACCATTATACTTATGGCAGAGCAGATAATCATAACAATGAAGCAAAGAATAGCTGAACTCCAGCAGACATACGCCGTAATTCAAAAGGAGTTTGAATTAATAGCAACGCATTCTAAAGGAACTGATACGGGCTACAATGAGATGTCAAAGTGTGTGAAGGAAGTGGTACATAGTTTGGAACAATTTTCTAACTGCTTAGACCAAGAGAATCCGCAGATGGATCAGGACTTTAAAACTCATCCTGAGGCTATTAAGGAGATAAAAGTGCAAATAGATGAGATGGAAGTTGCTGCTGCTGAACTTCAAAACGGGAATAAAGTATGGATAGATTCGATTATTGAAACTGGGACGAAACAGGAACAAGAAAATTCTAATCAAACTAAGGAGGAGTAATTATGCTGAAGACTGCAAATGATGTTTTTACAGGAGTTGAGAAGACTGATAAAAGTTTGGGAAATGGTCATGTTTCGGTACAAGATGCGTCTGCCGGTGTAGTATCGATCAATGAAACTTATGATAAATTTGCTGCAAATGTGAAGAGATTAGGTGTTGATCTTGAGGATTTAGCAGTCAATCATTCAGTCGGACAAGATGTTTTTGATGCATTTGGAGGCGTAAAGAATGGTGCTGTAACGGGTATGCAAGGTATAGCTTCCTATTTCAGCGCAGTAGATACTTTTAAAGGTAGTTGGCGGAATCCTCAAGTAGCACGTCAGAAGATAGAAACAGGATTGACTGCCATAGTTAATGGCACTAAAAGTGCAGGGCAATGTTTACAGTCATTGGCTAGAAGTGGTAAGGCTATAGGAAATAAGCTTAAAAATTTTGGTGTGGCGGATGATACAGCGTCTCATCCGTTGATTAACAAATTAGGAGGCGGAGTGATAACTGTTTCAGGTGGAATGAATACGTTTGGTCATGGAGTGGAGGACGTTGGGAAAGCATTGGATCCCCAAACAGGAAAATTTAAAGATGTAATCCCTTTTGTCGGGAATATGACTTGGGCTATTTCTTCGGGAGTGAATAAGGGAATTATGACAGGAGGAGCCGCTCCTCTTACAGCAGGATTGGCGAATAATGGCAGCTCACCATTACAGCAACAAAACCTTAAGCCTCCTATCCCCAAAAAGGATCCTCAAGATAACCCATCTTCCAATAGTGAAGCAGAATATGTAGCCGAATTGAAGTTTATTCTTGGCGGAGCAGCAAGTGAGAAGAATTCGGAATGCAAAATAGACGGAGTTGATTATCTTATCAGTGGTTATTCACTTACACAGAATATGTTGAGCCCTGTAACATTATCATTTTCGATGATGAAGAAAACGGATGCGGAGGAAACGGACAAAGATGTAACTTATGATGTTTGTCGGCATCTGTTGGGGAAAGCCGTAGAATTGCAGGTTATGACGAAAACCATTGCAAAAGATACAGATGCAAGTAGATTCTTCTTTAAAGGATTGATTACAGGTATTTCTGCTTCAAGAGGGGCGGCCGGTGCGCCAACGATTAATGTAACGGCATCTACCTATGAATATCTGCTGGATGCAGCCCCCAATTGCCGGTCTTTTGAAAATAAGACTCTTGCAGAAATAGTGAACAAGGTTGTCACTCCTTATAAACAGATAGAAGCTCACATAAACCCTCGTTATAAAGAGAAGATACCCTATATTGTTCAATACAATCAGAGTGACTATGATTTTTTGATACTTTTGGCCCGCCGCTTTGGTGAATGGATGTATAGCACAGGTACTCTGTTTGTCTTTGGAGAAATAGTGGCTCCTTCAGAGACTGTGGTGAAAATGCGCTATCCCAGCGGGAATGTTTTTGGTTATGGTATAGATTTGCAACTTAGGGATTTTACTTTTACTCATGTTACCAATGATTTGTATGATAACGATATCAAGAGTAAAACCGGAGAAGGAGAAGCCGACAAAGAACTCCATATTATAAATGAAGCAGCGTATAAGACGTCCAAGGAACTATTTACAGTTCAAGACATTTACCATCTTGGTACGGGAGGCGTCTTCGATGATGGAGCCAGTGAAAAGGCTGATGACATTTTGACATTTTCCACAAAGGTGGAAGCTCGTGGCAAGAAGGCACAAATGTTTGTTACTAATGGAAGTTCAAAGGTTGCTAAATTGTTTTTGGGGCAGACCTTTGAAATAGAAGATGGGGTGGAAAATCGCTCCGGGGAGAAACAGGATATTCAGCAACGTCCGTTAATGGTGCTGAGCGTATCGCATTGTTTTGATTTGAAACAGGAGTACAGCAATGCGTTTAAAGCTATTCCTTCTTCTTGTGATTATCCTCCGTATTCCACGGCTGATGTGTTTGCTGTTGCTTATCCGCAAAGAGCTATGGTGGTTGATAATCAGGACCCGCAATATTTAGGTCGTGTGCGCGTTCAGTTTCCATGGCAAAAGGTTCAGGATCAGGGCGAAGAAAAAATGTGGACTCCATGGATCCGAATAGCTCAACCTTACGGAGGACTGTCTAAAGGGGTTCAATTTATACCGGAAGAAGGCGAGGAAGTTATGGTAGGCTTTGAGATGGATAATGTAGAGCGCCCCTATATCATGGGTACTTTGTTCAATGGAGAAGGTAATCCTGATAAAGACTGGGCTGCTAAAGTCGCCGAAGGTACTGCCAATAATATTAAAGCTATACGGACGCGGAGTGGACATACCATCCAGTTCTGCGATAATGGAGGGGGTGGCGATATTCAGATATATGATTATAACAGGAATTATTACTTTATACAATTGTCCACAGATGAAAAGTGCATCCGCATCCATGCGGCAGGAAATATAGAAGTGGTGGCAGGTAATGATATTACGATGAAAGCCAAGAAGAATATTACGATTGAAGCCGGGGAGAACATAACCATGCAATCGGGCAAAGATACGGATATAAGCGCGGATGCCAATATGAGTATTGAGGCGGAAAACAATATGCAGCAGGAGGCTACGGACATATTTGTAAAAGCCGGAAATTCTATTAGTCAGGAATCCGGTAACAGTCATATTATTAAAACGGAAAAATTACAGGAAAAAGCCGGTGGAACTGCCTCTATTGACGGTGGCAGCTTATTGGAGATAACTGCCGGCAAAGTAAAAGTAAGATAAAAGAGTATGGGTAGCGATAAGATATATGTATGTACAGGTGCGGTATTGCATTGCACACAAGGAACGAGTAACTCTTCCTTGTGTGCAACGCCTAAGTGTGTGTCGTTATGCAGCCAAGATCAAGCCAACATTACAGACCATATATCCATGATGAACGTGAAACCTTTTGGTCGTTGCCGTTCGTTAGCATATCCACCTACGGCATCGGCTACAGCAGCCAATTATGGGCGTCTCACTCCTATGCCATGCGTGCCGGGTACGGTGGCTAATTGGTCTGCGGTTGATCCCAACAGTCAACTGTGTGGACAGCCAGCCTTGCTTGATACGGCTAAATTGAGATGTATATATGGTGGAGAAATCACTATTGTAAATCCCGGGCAACAATTGGAGAAAACCGGAGCGGAAAAAATTGAAATAGTAACGCGTGAAGCTGTTGTTGATAGTTACTTTTGGGAAGATGAGGAAGGAAATGAATGTGATATGGCAACGACTGATGGCATTGGATGTCATTCATTATGTTTGCAGACATCTCTTAAGGAAGGCGATCAGTTGATTGTTAACATAGGACGCCGGGGATATAGAACGGTGGTTGGGGCAAAAGGAGTTGCTAAAGTAGAGAATGTAGATGCAGCTGAGATAGATTGGGATATCCCGATGCGCTCTCAAGGTAAAAAAACTACTTCTCCCAATGACAAAAGTAAAAAGCCTTCTACTCCGGTTAAATCCAAACCGGCGGATATAGGGACCGTTAACATGGCTACAGTTCCGGCAAAAACTGATTCCGGTTGGGGAGATCCGATTGCTAATCCAAGCATTCGGAGAAATTGTGCCAGCAATTTGTATGGGGCGGTGAGACGAGACAGCAAGGGGAATCCGAGAAATCATCAAGGGTTTGACTATTATGCGCCGACCGGAACCAATGTAATGTCTGTGGGAGACGGCGTAGTGCACAATGTCCAATATGATCATTACTCATACGGCAACAATATAACTATTCGTCATACCCGGGAAGGTGGCTATATATATTCGTTTTATGCCCATCTTAAAGATATACTGTCGGGCATTGAGAAAGGTAAGATAATAAAAAAGGGGGATATAATAGCCCATGCCGGTACAACCGGAAATGCAAAAGGGATGATAGGAGCGGATGAGCATTTGCATTTTGAAGCCCGTACATCTCCTGCTCATCAAATAGGTTTAGGCGGGAAAGAATCGCCTAACAATATTGTGGCAACCAAATTCCGGTCGGCAGATCCTAAAGCGACGAATCAAAGTCAAGTAACAGTAGTGAAAGGATAAAGAAAATGAAGCAAATATATTACACCTTAATCACCCTGCTCTTGTTTGGTGCTTGTTCAAATCAAGACGCAAATGGGAGATTGCAGAAGATGACAATTGCTTCTGATGTATCCGGTGTGGATAGCCTGTTGCAAATAAATTGGAGATTAACTGAAGAGAATATTTCTCAACCGTTATTCTATGTTGCTTGTGGAGGTGATTTGGAGTATTTGACTGATACCCTTATTCATAAGGAGGCTGAAGGAGATTTTGCTGTAATCTCTATCGCAGACTATTTTCAGGAGCACCAATTATTTTATGTAGTCTATGATATACGGAATGATCAGCTAAAACAAAGTAGACGCATTTATCTTCCCAATTGGGGAATTTCTGCTTTTTCTGAAGTTCGGATAACGGATGTCACCACTGACTCTTTGTTTCTTAAAACACCCACAGGAATGATAAAAACGGAAAAGTTAGAACCGCTGGTTTATAATCAGCATAGAATTATCAACTATTACGAATTTGAATAATATTAAGAATATGGCAATACGCAAACTACAGGGGAATGATGAACGCAATAAAGGCTGTTATTTTGAGTTCGATACTGAGGCGGATGTCTTGGGGGAGGGCGGCATGGGGTGTGTTTACTTAGGTAAACGTGTTGATGAGAATGGAACAGTTTCATTGGTAGCCGTAAAAGCTATGTTTGAAGGGCTTCCGGACCAGGTGATCGAAAGAGCCAAACGCGAAGCTTCCATTCAGCTGCATCATGACAGCTTAGTCCGTATGTATGGTTTCATAGAAACGGTGGACACAGATGCGTTTGGAGCAGATATTATTCATTATCATGTGATAAGTGAATATTTAGATGGCATAAGCCTTGAAAACTTGATTTTGGGAAAGTTGGAAGACAGAAAGGGCAATGTTCTTCCTACCATAGCAAAACTCTATAAAGAATATACGGAAGATCGGGAAAAGGTAGCAACCGATATAATCAAGCGCATTCTGTCCGGTGTGATGGCTTTGCATGATATAGGCTATATTCATCGAGATATAGATCCTACCAATATTATGGTTACTTCGGATGGAAGGATTAAGTTGATAGATTTTGGTGTAGCCAAACAGTTGGTACGGCTTAGTACAGCCGATAAAGGTTTGACTTCATCAGGACAATTTTTGGGAAAGGCAGGATATGCGGCTCCCGAATTGGTCTTGGGTGATGTGCGTCATCAAAATTTTTCTACTGATGTCTATGCAATAGGTCTTTTGTATTATCAATTGTTGACGGGGCATTTGCCTTTCGAAGGAAGTGCTTATGACATGATGGAATGTCAACTTCACAAGAAAGTACCTTTAAAAAGCATACATTCCCGTCAAATAAAGAATATCATAAAAAAAGCTACCGAGAAGAAGCAAGCGGAGCGTTACTCCACAGCTGCCCAGTTTAGGGCAGCCATTGATGCTATTGTTTCTCCGGAACCATGGTATGTAAATAAAATTATGGTTGGCGGGATTGTCGGGGCAGCTGTCGTGGCAATTGGAGTTTGTGCGTTTATTGGCGGAGGTGATAAACCCTCGCCCACAACAGAAGAACTGTACAGCAAGTATCTGTCTGAATTGAATGTGAACCAGCCCGACAGTGTAACGGACGGACTTGCCGGTATGAACAGATTGGCTGAAGAAGGTTACGTGCCTGCCATGTATCAAGTAGCTTATACTTATATGTGGGCACCCAATGATTCCTTATCGGCTCAGCGAAAAGCCAATTTAGGTTTGTCTGTCAATGAGATGGGGTTGCTTAATGATAAAGACAAAACGGAAAGTGCAATTACTTGGTTAAAAGCTACCATTGAAAAGTCGGATTCAATGCACTATCAGGCAATGTATACATTGGCAAGCTATTACCTCAACGGTATTGCAGTGGAAAAAGATATAGAAAGAGCCAGACAACTTTTTCTGAAGGGAAAAACATTGGCTGCTAAAGACAAAGATGAACTATTTGTTGAAAAATTTAATAAAGGACTATTATATATTAATACGTATAAACAGGATGAAAATGAATAAAAGAGTTTTATTGTCAATTATGTTTATTGGCATCTTGACTTCAGTAGATGCACAAATAGCCAAATGGATGGTACGTCCCAATTATGACCATATTGAAATGCTCGATTGCGGACTGATGAAGACCACTATGAATGGAAAGATTGGATTGTTGAATAATGCAGGAAAAGAAATACTTCCGCTGGAATATGATAGTATTACTACTTTCAAAGAAGGGCGTGCTTTACTTTTCAATAGCAATGCATTTTGTGCGATAGTAGATATGCAGGGACATGTAACAAGTGTAGCCGATAAACATTACGTAGTATCAGAAAATCATCCGTTTTATTCATTTGGATATCTTTTAGTAAAAAAGGATAATCAATACTTTTTCATCGATATGGAAGGAAAAGAGGCTTATGGGCCTTTTGCAGAAGCTTGTCCTTTCTTTGATGGATTGGCTCGCGTAAGATCATACGTCAATGTACAAAAGAATTTGGAAGATACATATTATGAATATATTAAAGCGGGAGAAGGATCTGTATTTTTACGGGGAACGGATAACGATGATATTAATTTTTTATCGTCTTTTAATGAAGGCAAGGCTATAGCCGTTATCAAAAAACGTTTTTATACGGTTGACGTTGCATCGTATGAAATGACGCCTTTATCAGTAGATAGTACACTTAACAAGAAATCATTGGTGGTCGCTGCCGAGAAAAGAATTATACCTTTGGTCAATGCAGAAGGCTATTATGTTGTAAATGCAAAGAATGGCATATTTGCTTTTGATGCTTATATGCGATTGGCACGGATGGAACTATTAGGAAATGAATCTCAAAATTATACCTTTAAACAAGAAGTGCCAAAGAAACATTCGAGCTTATTCTCTATTAGTGGGGGGAATGATTCCTTTGGATTGGACTATAAGGGCAAAAATATTCTACCGTTGCAATTTGAAAAGATAATATCATTGAAAGACAATCTGGCTATTGTCAAATCGGATAATAAATGTGGAGTTATTACCGTGGATGAAAAGAATCACATCCAATTCAAGTTAAACAATAATGAGCATATCGGATTTACACACCAATATTATGAAACTACACTGGCAGTTATGTTGCCATCGTATATTAAATGCTCTTCAGCTGTCGTCACAAGTAAGTCCGATGATTGTGAAATTCAGATAGAGACCCGAACGGAAAATGAGAATGTGGAAGGCAATACATTGGGATATAAATGTCGGTTATCCATTCCTCAGAATTTGGCAGATACGTTGACTACGCATAGTTATCGTTATGCATTAAAATATGATGGGTTGACTTCAGTGGATTATACGGTTAGCATTCCCGAATGGTATGTGAAATATTATGAGGTGGAATTGAAAAATACCAGTCTGTCGCTCAATCCGAATGACTCTGTGAATGTAGAGTTTGATTTGATAAAAACAGATGTGGCTAGAAATGACGAGGCTAACTATTACAAAAATGTAGAGTTGGTTTCCCTCAATTATGAAGGTGAGCTGATTCTGAATAAGATTACAGAAAACCATTATTCATTCCGTTTGTCGGGAATTGATCAGGAGCGGATCATGTTTTCTGTGAAAATAACAGAGAGAGGTTGCCCGTCCATCGAATATCCTTTTGAAATGGTATTTAACAAGCCTAAACCAAGGGAGAGAAATAAAAAGACAACGGTAACAATTAGTGCTGTTCGAAAGAAACAACCAGAAAAAACAATATTTATTCCGGAATGATGAAATTGCAACGTCCTGACATACCTACAGGTGTAGATGCGGACTTGTCGATTGCTATAGCAGCAGCGCATCTTGAGACAGCCAGCAAGGAGATGAATACCCCCTTGCGTAGTGCGTATGTTTATAAAGGTGTTCACGAACGGACAGCTAAGGGTGATGATTTGGTGGTTTCTTTGCAAACTTCTACAAAAAAACCGATGGTGCGTTACTTGTTGAAACGTGACAGTTTATACCATATTCTTCCTGAATGCCTGTTTCATCCTCTTGATCGGTATGCGGAGTATGAGGAAAAGGATAAAAAGGAGGAAAAAGAGGAAAAATTCAAGAAATGTAGGAAGGACCAAAAAGAAATGGAAGAAAATGCGTTGCGCTATTTTTACCCTTGTGATAAAGTATTGCAAGAAGAACGTATCGCTTTTCAATCATTTCTTAATGACAGGATTCTCCGCAACAACACTTTCATTGTCGATTTTATTACGGAAGGCCATCGGGTAAATCGAAATAATAGATATATCAATAATGCATATCCGTGTATTCAATGGTTAAGGGCATATAGAGGAGTAAAACAGATGATAGAAGTTGCTTTGCGTTTAGCATTTTGTAATGGCATTGCCCGATATGAAGTCAGAATGGATGAAGTAAACATACCGATAGATACAAAGACTTGTCATTGTTGTTTGGACGGAACGATAGACGACTTGTTTTGTGGTGATACATATACAGAAGCTGAAGAATTTATCAGTGTATCTTACCAAACTCCCATTATGTCCCAAAAACAGATTGAAATCTTACACCGGGATATAGATGAGTTTAAAGAATTCTTTCAGCTATGGTTCTTGGGGCTTCATCAGCGGCTGGCAATTGATTTCGGTGATTATACCAAGGTGGCTGTCATGTTTACGGGGACAACAGATAATGATTTGTATCTCAATTATAATACGCAATTAATCTAATAATGATATGAAGACAAATTATAGAATAGATTGGAGAGCCGGCATGCGGCTGTCGGATGCTATATTCAATGCAGCCGATGAGTTTCATATTGCCCAACTGATGCCATTATATGCATTGATGCTACGGGAGGGCTACGGTCATTTGGCAGAACCGAAGTTTCGATATGAAGTAGATAATGATACATTGTCTGTTGTTGAAATGTGCTGTTTGGCATTATCCTCTTCGGGTCGCCTTATCAATATCCGGTTTGACCATAATGAACGGGACCTTTTTCAGGCATTGCCAATGCCCGCTACTTACGATCCATTCATAATTTATATAGATGCTTCTTCATCCGGACACGTATCTTTTATTGATAAGGATATTCCATATCGGGATGTGGACTATCATTTGGTATTCAAGTCGCAGTCGGCTAATTATACTAATCCGGATGCTGTGCCGATGGCACGTTTTGTTTACAATCAAGGTTGGGCTATGGACACATCATTCATTCCGCCTTGTACTTCGCTGAAAGCACATGCCGATTTGTGGAATTTAGCTTTTGTTTATACGCGTTCGCTTGACAATCTTATTCTTGCACTTAAAGGCAAAGTCAATTCGCAGATGGAAATAGCTGTAAAATCGCTCATTCCAACGTTGGGAATGGCAAAGATGGAAGTTGAAAAAGGCATAGACAGCATTACTCCCAAGCGCTTGATTCTTATTATGCAGCAGGTTGTTTATGGTATAGTCTCATTGTGTGAATGGGAGTCTTCGTGTTCCGTTCCTGAACCGGAAGCTTGCAAAGCATATATCACAGAGAATTATCATCCTTGCAAAATAGCGGAGATGGTAAATGAGGGAATTCGGTTAACAGATTTGCTTATTGTTATGGTAGGTGGTTTTTTACCTAAGCCGGTTGTGGTTGAACCTGTTCCGGAAGCTCCGTCACCGGCAAATCAGGGTTCATCTTCACGTACCCGCATAGAACGGGATGCTAATAGTAAACGCATGTCTTTTAGGGATAAAAAATAAGAATGGTTATGAAATATTGCAATGCTCCTGTCATATTCAGCCGCGATAATGAAAGCGGTATTATCCAGATGGAACGGGCTTTGAACGATGCAACGCTTGTGATAGATAATTGGATTGATACCGTTGTCTTCACAGCCATTCGTCGGTTCAAAGCAGATGAAGACTTTGGATTCAGTTTTTGGGATAACGAATTTATCGCCATGAATCTGACAGACTTTAATAATGGAGTTGATTATAAAATGGTCACTAAAGGTCCGGGGATGGAAGAGCGTGAACGAATGTCCAGTGCCGGAATAAAGGTATGCGAGCAAAGTATATTAAATAGCATCCGTTATTATATTCCCTATCTACAAGGTGTGACGGTACATGTATCTTTAAGTAATGAAAAAGATAAAAAGTCTTCCCGGGGGCAGAATAGCAAATACGTGGTGCGGGTAAAGATTAAAGGACATACCTGTTATGATGAATATTCGGGCACTCGTGAAGGGGATTATCAGAAAGAGGCAACGTTTTTCATGGATCCGTTCTTGAAATAATATATAGTAAAACTATGGATGAAGCAATAAAACATCGTGTAGCCGAAATGCAACAGGCTTTTGAACCGGAAGAACTGTGCATATCTATGGCCGATCCTGTAGCTAAGATGATGCTAGTGGCATTGGCGCATCAAGCTAATGAGATAGACCGGAAAATTGAAGGGTCAATAACTCGTCTTTCGGAAAAATTCTGCTATCAAGTATTGCAGAATTGCGATTTGCATGCTCTTCCGGCAGTGAGTGTTATCAGTGTAGATAATGGGAAAGAATATTCTCCTTATGTGGTAGACGAAACTACGGCATTTACTCTGAAAAGTGCAAAATGCAATTTTCGTCCGTTGTTTCGCACGCAGATAGTTCCCGGGAACGTGGTGTGCAGCTATGCTGATGGTGTTTTGTATTATCCTTATCTAGAACCGATACGGGCTCAGAAAGATAATGTGCAACATCCTGGCGAGGTATGGATTGCCTATGAAGCGGCGGGTGAGGTGGACTCTCTTGAAGGAACAATCTTTGCGCTCAATCGTCCGTTATCATCAGATATGGAATTGACAGTTGAGGCCAGCAACCAGACTTACGCGCTTCATCCGGCAATGGAGGAGGAGGTATATGGGTTGAATTCCAATTTTATGTTGATAGAATATTGGCGACAGCATCTTATATATCATAACCTTTGGTTGTATCGTTTTGGTAAGGCTGAACACACCATGCCGATTATGAAAAATGATATGCCGATGTGGATGTATGAGATGTTTGATGCTGAAATTTTGGCTTCAGTTTCGGCACGGCGATATATATGGTTGCGCATTACTTCTCCGTCCGGTTGCACACTTCAGGCTGATTCTAGGCTAAAGTTTAACTGTTTGCCGGTGGCCGAGTATGATGTTAATACGGTGAAGTTATCCTATACAGAACCTATCCGGCCATTGGAAAACATGAAGAATGGGATGCAATTTTTGGATATAGTGCAGGATGCTGAATTGGCAGGTGAATATTTTATTCGAGATTTTGATGTGAATCAGTATGATAACAGTCGGATAAGTGAGGATATTCTGAATTTGTATCAGCACTACATGGATGATTATTATGCTTTTGTGGATAGCAATGCACTCAATGATGGTACCACGCTTCGTAATTTGCGTATGGCTATGGTACAGATAACAGATGCGTTGTCTGATATTTCAGCAGGTCAGAAACCGTTTAATGGGGTATATGCCATTCGAAATCCGCGTAACAATCAGTTGCCTATTGTAATCTCGTATATCGTTACACATGGAGAAAAAGGAAACCAGCTAAAAGGCGGAACAAAGATGAATTGTTCTTTGGCTGCTGCCGGAGAGGTTTATGCTTTGATTGATGCGATTGGTGGGCGTAATAAAGTTTCCGGCAATATGACTAGGGGGGAATTGGCACGGTTTGAAGTGAATAGCAATAATCGCCTGTTTACGAAAATAGATATTATGAATTATTGCAAGTTGGAATTCCTTCGGGCTTTTGGGGATGATGCGTTGCGTTTCTGCAACATTTCGTCTTCGGAAGGGATGGTGCCTGTGGGGAATCATATTGAAAGATGCTTGAATATCACTTTCTCGTTTACGAGTGAGCGGTATTATAATATGGCAAAGGAACTCAATTTTGAGGAGTATTTGCAGGTAAATGTTGAGATGAGAAAGAGTTGTAGTTATCTTATAATTATTCAAATTAATGTTTGATATGGAAGAATATAAGAATAAGATTGATCCACTTCTTGGCTACTTCCTTAATTTAGGGAAAGGAGTTAAATCAACCTTATCTATGGATAAGCAAGTTGATATACCAACTCTTTCTATAAAACCATCTGAGAAACAGAAGAAGGAACACAAAAAAATATTAGATGAAAGTTTAATTTCTATAGGAGGAGAAATTGCAGATTCAAAGTATTTAGCACTAGATGGAGCTGCCATGTGTTCGTATGTTTATGCTAATAATAAGTTAAGAGCGAAAGGTACTGTCTATGAAACACATTCAAAAAACTGGAATGTATTTTCTGATATAACAATATTAGGTAATAACGATAGGGATGATATTAGTGATAGAAAATATTCAGAAGCAGGAATGGGGATAGGTTTAGGAATTTTGCGAGATCGGGACAAAAATTCTACTCAATTATTTAATATATTGAAAGAGCGTCTAATTCAAGAACGTACAGGTTTTGGAAGTGCTTTGTTTTATAAAAAAAATAAAAAGAAAGTGGATAGTATTGCCTATGTTCTTGAAGGATCAGGACCTATGTCGTCTTTGGATAATCAACTTTCAGAACAAGAAATAGAAAAACGAGGGTTTTGGAAAAGTCCTTTACAGGATCGTATTGGTGATTGGGGATTGGCAAATCTACTTCAAGGGTTGACAGGACTTTCTCCGCAACATACTTTAGCTGTACAAAATGCTAAAATTCTTCATCAAATTTGTTTGTTAAAAGGAATTGATAATCTTTACTTTTTTGGCCATTCATTAGGTGGTGGACTTGCTATTGCTTGTGCGTTAGCTACGCAGCGTCCTGCTATTGTGTATGATCCTGCTGGTCTTCATCTCTTTCGCTTGATAAAACAATCTAGTACATATTTAAATATGGTAGGAGCTGATAAAATAATATGCTATTATCTAGAAGGTGAAGCTTTAAGTAGCATGTTATGGTCTTTATTTCTGCTTAAGCATAATGGTAAACGCGTAAAGTTGATTAATAAAAAGGCTAATGTTCGTGACATAATCCTAGGAAATGTAGAATTCCATAGTTTAGACCTTATATGTCAAAAATTTGCTCTTACTTCATCGTCAATTAAAGATTTTAAATAGAAAGATATGCATAGATTTTGTAAATGTGGTTATCCTATAATTGCCAGCATGTATCGTTGTCCGAACTGTAATGCTGTAGTAGCCGAAGAAAAAAAAGAGAATATGATTACCTGTCCACATTGTGGAACTAAGGTATCGGGTAAAGAGGAATACTGTCTTAAATGTGGCGAACTTCTGTATGAAGATAATTATAACGATGAAGTACCGCCTCCAATTGAGGATATTCCAGAAGAGGTAATACCCGTTTGTAGCTTGCGTCCTATAACATACGAAGGAGAGCGCAAAGCCTCCCTGCGAACTTTTGAAGATGCAGGTTCCGGTGTAATGTTAGCACGAGGCAATACAATGTCAACAGACCAAAGCATTGATGATGAAAAGCAAGCAGTCTTGTTCTTTGCTGACGGTGATTGGTATGTTGAAGACCTTTGTGAACAAGGGCGTTCTACTTATGTACATGCAGGCAAAGGTATAAAACTTTCAGACGGAGATATTATCCGTATGGGAAATCGTGAATTTGAATTTAATACTAAGAAAAAATAAAGCTATGGGGAAAGGTAAAGATCTACATGTATTTTGGTCTGGTGGTGATGATGCTAAATACTCAGCTATACAATATGCTAAGGAAAATGGTTATCTTACTTTGGAAATGACAAGGAAAGCTGTTTATCAAGAGCAAATTTTGAAGAAACAACATGAGCGGTTGAAAAAAATGGGATGGACAGATAGTCAAATATGGTTTGAAAAAGAATTGCCTGTTTGGGAAAAACTATCTGTGGAGTTTGCAAAATCATGTGCTCATAAAGAAGTACATATCTTTATTGATGCTTCGTACAAAGATCCTATGCAGGAAAAGAAGGATGGCAATTCTTTTAGACAGAAAACTTGGTTGAATGCATTTTATTATGGTTGGTCTGATGAGGACTTTCAGAAGTTTTGTCAGTGCTTTCCTGAACGTGAAATTCCAAAGGCATTTACGGAATGTAATTACGACAGAAAAAATAGTGTATTGCATAAGGTTGAACATCCAACGTTGAAATCTTTAAATAAGGACTTGATAATTCATTATGTAAACAAATAATTTATGAACAACAGCATTGCCAAGCATTGTGACTTCCGCATCCACGATATAATAGACAAAAAATATCGTGTAGAGCGTGTCCTAGGGCAAACCACGACCGACTGCAAGTTCAAAGTGGTGGACAGCCAAGGACAAGAATATATATTGAAACTGCTAAAACTATGGCAGATGGAACCGCGTATGCAGCAATTGATGACTGTCCGGTCGGAGAGTGAAATCAATAGTTGTTGCATAAAAAGCAATTACTTGACTCAAATAGTGAACCGGGGAGTAGTAAACGGTAACCCTTATCTTCTTACCAAATATTGTCAGTCAACGGATTTAGCCCACTTGATAAATAATCCACGCCTTGACAGAATACGGATTCTGAAACATATTCTTTATGGATTAAGAGATTTGCATAAACAAGGGAAAGTACATTGTAACCTCACTCCGGAAAATATATTGGTAACAGCACAAGGCGATGCTTTACTTACAAATTACATTATACTGGGTGATAGAGGCAAAGCATTAGCAGAGCAAAAACGACTGCATCAAGTAAATAAAGCCTTTGCTTATATGGCACCTGAACGTTATCGCTTAGAAAAATGTGCTACGGTGCTGCCTACAATTGATCTTTTTGCTTTCGGAGTAATTGCTTACCAACTAGTAACCGGTGAATTGCCATTCGGACGGTTAAATACCGAAGCGGATTGGATGAATTATCAATCACGCGCCTTGATTGGAGATTGGAAAAAAGGAACACTTACCCGTGGCGAAGAAAATGGAAAATGGGTTAAGCTATTTGAAGCATGCCTTCATCCTTCTGCTCAAGAACGGGTGCAAACAGTCGATGAAGTATTGGCTTTGTTGCCAGACTGTACAGATATTTATGAACCTGTAGCAGATGCAACTCCGGATTATCAAAAGACTGTAATGAACGGAATGTTGCTTCGAGTCATGCAGGGAGAGGAATATGGTAAAATATACCGTCTCAATGAAATGATAAACGGGAATCGTCGGATTCTGACGGTAGGGCGTCAGGACGCTTCAATATTCAATGTTATAGTTATCAAGGAAGCTACGTCCACATACGTTTCTCGGCGTCATTGTACATTGGAATTGGATGATGAAACAGGCACGTGGTATATTCGGGACGGACAATGGGACAAAGATGCTAAAACCAAATGGGTACGTTCCCTCAATGGAACTTTTCTCAATTCCCAAGAAGTGAATGATGAAGGAGATAAAATTACTCCTGGGGATATAATCTCAATAGGTGATGTCAAACTAAGAGTTGAAGGCTATTAATTTAGGAATATAATATGAACATCATAAAGTTACAAGGCGAAGTAGAAAAACGCCATGGCGTTTACTATGAATACGATATGGATAGCAAACCTCTTGGAGAGGGTGGAATGGGACGCGTGTTCAAAGGATTCCGCGTAATCGAGCGTACCGGAGAACGCATGCCTGTGGCAATAAAGGCCATATACGAGAACATACCCGAGCGGGTGGTTGAGCGGGCACGCCGGGAAGCTGCCATTCAGTTGGAGAATGATAATCTGATACACATGTATGGTTTTGTTGAGGCAATTACTCCGGGCAACGGTACGACAAAAAATAGAGTCCATTATCACGTTATTATGGAACTATTGATTGGCGTTACCTTAGAAAGTTTGATGAATGGCGTGACATCCGACCAGAATGGAATGCAAATTCCCTTTGCTGCTGAACTTTATGGACAATATACACATCATCGGGATGCAGCAGTGATTCGCATTATGAAAGCTGTACTGTCGGGACTGATGGCCCTTCATGATAGAGGCTATATCCATCGGGATGTAGATCCTTCCAACGTCATGATAACGGTAGATGGCAAAATTAAACTTATAGATTTTGGTATTTGTAAGCAAATAGTGTCTTTAGAGAGCCATGACAAAGCATTGACTGCTGCCGGTGTATTTATGGGTAAAGTAAATTATGCCGCACCGGAATTGGTACTTGGCGATGTAAAAAATCAGAATTATACCACTGACATTTATGCAATGGGCATTTTGTTATACCAACTTTGTGCGGGGCATTTGCCTTTCAGTGGAACGGATCAAGATGTATTGGCTGCCAATCTAAGAAAACCGTTACCGATGAAAGATATCCATCGAAATGATATTAAAAAGATTATACGTAAAGCAACAGATAAAGTACAATGCAAGCGATATGCATCCGTGGCGGAACTGAGAGTGGATATTGAGCATTTGCTTGTTGATCCACCTCAGCCGGTAATAAACAAACGCACTGTGGCTATTATTGGTTCAGCACTTTCCGCATGTGCTTTAATAGTGGTTGGGGTGATTCTTTTCTCTAAAAATGAAAAACCGGTTCTGCCTACTACCTTGCCCGAAGAAGCAAAAATAGTAAGAAATGTGCCGACACAAAAAGACTTATTTGGCAATGCCCTACAATTAATGTCAATGGAAAGCAAAGATTCTGCATTTAAAGGAGATAAAATATTATACACGCTAGCTCTTGATAGTTCTTATGCGCCGGCTATGTATGAATATGGTCTTACGTTTGCAAAATCCAATCGCTTTTTTGATACTCCGGCGGTGAGACAAAAGACGTTGGGTATTAAGCCCGATTTGAAAGTTTCGACTCAATGGTTGACAATGGCATTAAAAAGTGATAGCACTAATTATAAGGCTGCCTACTGGATTGTAAACAACCTTATAGAAGAAAATATTAATGGAACATTGAATGAGGATGGTCTGGTTCTGCTTACAAATACTTATCGTTTGTTCAAACGATTAGTGTCTGAATCTTCAAATGAAGATGTTGTCTTGTATCAAGATGCTATGAAAAATGATGAGATTACGTTGGAAGCATGGGGGATAATTAAATAAATTTGATTGAAAATGAAAAACAAACTGATAATTAGTTTACAAATATTGCTATTGTTTTTAGCAGGTTGTGTAGTGACTCCGAGTTTTGCGCAAGGGCTAAAATACGATGAAGAAGTAGAATTTGGAAATGATCTTATAAAGGTTAAGAGTAACGGGCGGTATGGGCTACTGGATGAAAACCGGAAACTTAAGTTGCCTGTAGAATTTCGAGATTTGGAATTCAGGGAAGGGTATGCTATTGTAGCCTATTATGGTTCATTACGTTTGTATGGCATGGTCGATTCTCTTGGAAATATAAAAGAAGTAAAGCAAAAATACTTTGTCAATCCTAATTATCCCTATTTTTCTTGCGGTATGATATGTATCAGCAATAAAGCGACTGAAGGAAAATGGGGGTACATGGACTTTAATGAAAAAGTGATTTCTGTAGACTTGAAGAGGGCTAAGGGAGGATTTTTCTCACCTAAAGTAAAAGGGAAGTTTGTCTTTGATTATGCTGCACCTTTTTGTGAAGACTTTGCTTGTGTGTATACCGAAAAAACAGGTTGGCATCATATTGATAAAAATGGGAAAGAACGTTTTCTTCTTGATGAAGCAGCTTCATTAAGGACTTCGGTATATCATGGAGAAAGTGTGATCTATACTACTGGCGGAATAAAAGTATATGAAGAAGGTCCTGATGGAAAAGCCGGCGTAAAGATGCACATTGATGACAAAATATCCGATTTATCCTTTAATCTCCTCCAACCATACCAAGCTATTTCCAATAACGGGAGTACCATATTGTTTTTGGATCATCTATTGAGGGCTGAGAAAATTAGGAGAGAATCAGACTCGTTAGTATTTATTGCTCCACCTGTCGTTGAACCGGAAATTATTGAGCCGAAAGATAGTTTTACTCTACATCGGGATATTGAGGTTAGTGTGGAGAAAACAACTATCAATGCAACTGCTAAAGGTAGGGCTACAATTAAAGTTCTAGTTAAGAATAAAGGCAATTTTGATTCTGGAGAATTAAATATTTCCTTGCAGTGCAATGGCGTAGATAAAGATTGGACTATAGCTTTAACTTCCGGTCAATCGGAAGAATTTTCATTTTCTGTTCCGGCACGATTTTCTGTAGCAGAAATTACAAGATTAGTTGAGTGGACTGTATCTGGTGGTGGACAAAAGATGAAGGATGAACAGAAAATAGTAATAAGGCGATATAGACCTGCACGATGAAAGGAATGTTTTTCGATTAACTAATTTAAATAAAAACGATTATGAAACTGAATTTTCTTTTTATGCTTGTTAGTAGCTTGGCTATGACAGCTTGTGGTAGTGATAAGGGAGGAGAACCTGGTGAAAAACCTGTAGAGCCTCCTGTAGTTGCAGAGAAATATGTTACCTTTACTCCTTCTATCAATGCGTCGGCGCGTGCTACTGATACTAGTTTTGATCAAGGGGATGCGATTGGCATATTTGCAGTACAATCAACAGGCAATGACAAGAAAGGTATTATTGCCGATAAGGGGAACTATGCAGATAATGTGAAATACCTTTATAGCGGAACGAAATTTTCTCCGGCAAAGGACGGGATTGTGAAGCCGTCCGATGATTTAAAAGTATATTATCATGCTGTCTATCCTTATACCACAGATGCAAAGAATAAGTTTACTTTTAAAGTGGATGGCAATCAAAGTACATCGTCCGGTTATACAAGCAGTGACTTTCTGACTGCGCAGACCTCAGCAACAAATGATGCTTCGGTTCCGTTGAAGTTTGATCATCGACTTTCAAAAATGATAATCAACATGGAAGGAACAGGATGGCCTTCTGGGGATATGAAAGTTACATTAAAGAACGTTTATACTTCAATTGCGGTTGATTTGAATACTTTGACTTTTACTCCAACAGGTGCTAAAGGGACAGTAGTATGTAGTAGCAATGGCACTAAAAGCTTTAAAGCTATTTTGCCTCCACAAACGGTAACAAAAGGGACGGAGATTGCAACTATCACGATTGGTGCAGAGAATTATCAGGTGGTTATGTCCGCAGATGCTGAGATCGGTTCGGGCGTGCAAAGTGATTTTACTTTTACAATGAATGAAAATAAGGAAATTGTACAGTTTACCGGAGATATTAATCCTTGGGATACTCCTGAAAGAATAAATCAAGTTGTGCCTAGTTATATTCAGGAGAAGATGAAGAATTATATTACTATATATAATGGAAATACTCCTCCTAATGTAGAAGGTGGATATTTAATAAGCAAATGCGTGTCTTTATTTTGTGAAGATGGCGTATTTCCTCTAGGACATGTTGTCGCAGATATATATATCCGTTTTTCTAATCAGAATACAAGTAATAATACATTGGATTATGAAGAAAAATCCCAAGAATTAGTGTCAACAGGCAAAGGGGCATTTATTAGTGGAATGGGCAATAATTTTACTGCTTTTTTCAACACCGTTGGGACGACTCATGGCATTCCTGTAAAAACAGCATTAGTCATATCCGGAACAAAGACGTCGGCTGGGATTAAAGACTTACAGTATGCTTTTATTATGATTGAAAAAGGTAGTGATCCAAATGGTAAATTGATGAAAGAAGGGGTGTTTCGAGTTTTTAAAGACCAAGATGGTGTGGCTGTCAATTCGAATTGGTCAAGATCGGCCGATAACCGTTCTTACGATATAGAGACCGGCTTTAATATGATGAGTAATAAATGGCAATGAGAATGTGGAAAAAGAATATATATATACTACCATGCCTATTAATAACGTTAGGTATGGTGGTAGCATGCAATGACATTGCAGAACCTGTGGTGGCTATGCAAGAATCTGTATCTTTTACCTCTGCTATCACCGGAAGCAGAGCCTCGGATACGCAATTTGATACGGGAGATGCAATCAGCGTATTTGCCACCGCATCTTCATCGGGACAATTGAACAGCACAACTAATTATGCCGATAACCGTATGTATAGTTATCTGAATACTAAATTTGTCGCACAAAACAAAGGAATCGAGAAACCCGAGGACGGAACGAAACTTTATTATCATGCAGTTTACCCTTATACGGACGCAGCGTCTAGCCGCTTTACATTTAAGGTGCTTGAAAATCAAAGTTCTCAAAGCGGCTATACCAATAGCGACTTGATGACAGCTTTTACGGAAATTCCAACAGGGGAAGCCTTGGTGCCTCTCAAGTTTACTCACCGGTTGAGTAAGGTCGTCGTTCAAATAGCCGAAGGCACTGATTTGCCCTCAGGCGATATAGCATTGACTTTGACTAATGTGCAAGGAATGGTAGAAATAAACCTTAATGCCAAGACACTCACCACGACCGGAAGCAAATATAATGTGAGGATGGGAAGTAATGGTACAAAAAGCTTTAAAGCTATCTTGCCGCCGCAAGACGTTAAAAACGGAACGCAATTGGCTAAAATGACCATTGGCAGTAAAAATTATAATGTAAATTTGGTCAGTGAATTGTCGTTACAATCGGGTTCTATGCAGACCTTATATCTTATGAAATCGGGTGATGTCTATATTTTAGGAACCAGTGAAACGGATGAGCGTCTTAACTCTATTGTACCTCCTGAAATCCAGGAAAAAATGAAGCCATATATGAATATTTATGATGGAATTAATCCTCCGGATGTACAAGGGACATTTGTTATGGAGCCTTCTGAAGTTGTATATTGTTCAGATAATGGATATGATCCGGGAGAGGTTATGGGTACAGAGCAGTTTGTTAAATTCAGCAATCAGAATTTCCTAAAAAATACACTCGATTATGAGGATGCCGAAGTAACGTTGGAGACCTATGAATTAGTATCGCATACTCAGGGAGATGGTGCTTTTATAAGTGGCTCTGGAAATAATTTCACAGCTTACTTTAAGGTTGAAGGTACATCTAGCGGTATATATATTCGTGGTGCTTATCTCATCTCAGGAACAAAAAAAGAAGCTGGCATTAGTAATTGTACCCATGCTATCACCTTGATTGAGAAAGGGGAAGATCCTGAAAATGAGATTATGGATGCTGGTACAATCCGTATTTTTAAGGATGGTAATGGAATAGCTGATAAGGCAACTTGGCCCCTTGGAAATGAACGTTCTGTTGCTGCCAAATCAGATATATTAAAATGTTTATTCCGTAAACGACCATAATCTTATAGCTGTAATTTTATTTTTATAGAAGAATTTGTGGGAAAATAGAAATCGGTAATTTTTCTGTGGACTCTCTTCTTTTACTGTAAAGCAAAAGAAGAAAGTCCTCTTGATTTAATATTTTCCATTATCATATCTTCATCCAAGTCCCCTGTCTCCACAAATATTCCAGCGGTCCTTGTTTATGCCTTTCCAGCCAATAGCGGCTGAACAACCATTGCACGATGAATATTAGCAGACCGATAGCCAGGGTGGCGGTCGCTCCTGTCGTTTTATACAATCCCAGTCCGAAGCCATAGTAAATGCAGACACCCATGATAGACTGGGTGATATAATTCGTCAGACTCATTCGTCCGTAAGGGATGATGAACTTCTGCCATCCATAACCTTCTCCTTTTTTGAACCAAAACAACGTAAACAGTGAAACCAGAATAGCCATAAAGGCAAAGTTGGCTAAAGACGGAATGGCTATATTATAAGATGTAAGGACAGCCGGATGGGTGATATGTTCCGGGACATAGGTGCGAAGGATGAAAAGTGGGATATAAGCTACAACGCTGCCTGCCAGTATGCGTTTCCAAACTTTTACAGCCCCGTCACTCTTTATGAAATACTGTCTGCGCCCCAACAGCATGCCGAACATGAACAGAGCAGCCGTTTGAAACAACCGTCCGTTTTCTACCTGCCAAAGGTTGCTGTACAACTGTCCGTTCCAGATGTTATTTCGTAACACATCAAGAAATGAACCATTCATTGATGCTTCCACCGAAAGTATGGCGTAGGGCATAAAATGGTTGCCGTTTATGGTATAATCGGGATGAAAGGCTGCATAAATCATTCTTCCCCACTCAAAAGGTTGGAATAGTAGTATCAGGGCAATGATAAGGACTGTTCTGTCCTTTAGCTTGCAGACAGGGATTAATAAAAATCCCACTATGGCATAAAGCACCAAAATATCACCATCATAAAACAAAGCATGCAACTGCGCAAACAAGAAAAGTAATACCAGCCGCCAGGCAAACCTACCTCGAAAATCCTGGCCTCTCTTTTCGGCATTATGAAACTGAATATAGAAGCTGAATCCGAATAAAAGAGAGAAAGTGGCATAAGCTTTTCCTGCAAAAAGGAAAAACACCGCATCCCATGCATATTTGTCTATGCTCTTTAACCAGTCCGGAAGAAATTCGGGAGTGAAAAATACATTATAATGCTCCAGATTATGAAGAAGCACGATGGCCAGTAAGGCGAAACCGCGCAATGCGTCTACTACGCCCAGGCGATGAGAAGTTTGAAGGGTGTGATTCATAGTGTTTGCTTATTTTATGTTTGAGGCGAAGATAAAAAATATTTTTGGAACAGAATTGTTCTTGTCTGCAAATATGTGATGCGATGCACATAAAAGTGTTACAATATGTTTTGAATCTTATTAATGCCCTATGGTTCAGTTATTAACACAGCCCAAGTTCTCTTAGAACTTTATATTAAATATTGCTGCAAAGATATGAAAATATATTAAATATCAAAGAAGCCACAACTAAAATCGTGGAAAATAAATCATTTTATTCTGTTAGGCCTTACTTTTTGATTTTTCTCTTCTAGCCAAACAACTCTTTTGGGATACTTTTATCCAAGTTCTAAGAGAACTTTGCATTTATGAATCTTAAATCAAAAGTGTTTTCTTATGAAAAGGAGAGTTCTATTTATGTTGATTTGCCTGCTTTTATGGACAGGTATGGCACTGGCTCAAGCGTATCAGATTACTGGAGTTGTTGTCTCGGCAGAAGACAATGAACCGGTTGTCGGAGCCTCGGTTCTAGTGAAAGGTACTACTATGGGAACTATCACTGATGTTGATGGAAAGTATAGTATTGATAACGTGCCTTCAAGTGCTAAAACGTTAGTGGTTTCATTTGTTGGTATGGCTACTCAGGAAGTCGGGATTCGCCCGGTATTGCGTATTGTGATGCAGAACGATGCTCAGTTATTGGGCGAGGTTGTAATTACTGTAGCTTATGGTAGTGCAAAGAAGTCTTCGTTAACAGGTGCCATTTCTTCTGTAAACAAGGAACAGATTGAAATGCGTCCCACAACGAGCGTGGTTTCTGCCTTGGAAGGTACAACTTCCGGTGTGCAGATAAACAGTACGATGGGGCAACCCGGGTCTGATCCGTCCATCCGTATCCGTGGTATCGGTACTGTGAATGGTTCAAGTTCTCCTCTCTATGTTATAGACGGTGTTCCTTTTGGCGGTAATATTTCTGATATCAATCCCGTGGATATTGAAAGCATCTCTGTATTGAAAGATGCTGCTTCTTGTGCTCTATATGGAAACCGTGCTTCCAATGGTGTGATTCTGATTACAACTAAGCGTGGCACTTCCGATAAAATAAGTATGGACTTAAGGATAAATCAAGGTAGTTATACTAGAGGCGTTAAAGAATATAGCCGTACTAATCCTTATCAGTATATGGAAGCCAGCTGGCAGAATATGAAGAATGCCCGGATATCTGCCGGTGATGATGCTGCGACTGCCGCAATGTATGCTTCTCAGAATTTGGTTTCTGAAACTCTTTATCTGAATATATTCAATAAGGCTGATGACGCATTATTTGATACGAATGGTAATTTGGTAGCTGGTACTGAAATCTTGCCGGGTTATTCGGATGATCTTGATTGGTTTGATGCTTCTACGCGTGCTGGTTATCGCCAAGAATATACTTTGAGTGGTAATATGGCTACAGACAAGAGTAGTGTTTATTTTTCTTTGGGGTATCTGGATGAAAATGGTTATGCTAAAAATTCTGACTTTAATCGTTTGTCAGCAAGAACTTCTGTAAACTTCACTCCGACAAAATGGCTGAAGGCTGGTGTGAATTTGGCGGGTACTCATCAAATATCCAATGCAGCTAATGGTAATGGTGACGGGAGCAGCAGTTTTACCAATGTCTTTATGTATGCCCGTCAGATTGCTCCAATATATCCCGTACATTTGCATAATGCAGATGGTTCTTACCGATATGACAAAAATGGTGCCCTTCAATATGACCCCGGATATTATACCAATGACAATGATGAGGAAGTCTCCACTCGAAATCAATATGTGGACCGGCATGTAGTATGGGAAAATGAGTTGAATATGGACAAGACTTATCGAAATACGTTACAGGGAATTGCCTATATGGATCTCAAGTTCTTGAAAGATTTTACTTTTACAATAAAGGGGGATCTGAATGTCCGTAACACTGAAAACCAGTCCTATGACAATGCTGTCATCGGTGATGGTAAAGGTAATTCCGGACGTGCCAAACGTGTAAGATACCGTTACAAGAACTATACGGCTCAGGAACTGTTGAACTGGAATCATACCTTCGACAAGCATTTCGTGGACATTATGCTTGCCCATGAAAACTATTCCTATAACTATAGTTATGAATATGGATATAAGACTACCGAAGTCTTTACCGGTAAACCTAATATGTCCAATTTTACCAATATCACTTCTTTGACGGGCTATGATAATGATTATCGCACGGAGAGTTACTTGGGGCGTGTCCGTTATAATTATGATGATAAATATAATTTGGAAGTTTCTTTCCGCCGTGACGGATCTTCACGCTTTTCTAAAGAAAACCGTTGGGGAAACTTTGGCAGTGTGGGTGCCAATTGGATGGTTACACAAGAAAAATTCATGAAGCCATTGACCTGGATCAATAGTTTGAAGTTGCGTGCCAATTGGGGGCAGGTAGGTAATGATGCCGGTGCAGGATATTATGGATATATGCCCTTATATTCAGCATCGCAGAATGCGAATTTGGGCGCTTATTATCTTACACAGTATGCAAACGGGAAACTGAAGTGGGAAACGGGTGAAGCATGGGGCGTAGCGGTTGAAGCGCGTTTCTTTAACCGGTGGAATTTTAATATAGAGTATTTTGACAAACGTAACAAGGATTTGTTGTTTGATGTTTATCTGCCTTTGTCAGCGGGATCCAATAATTCGGATTCGGCAAGTGGAACGGTTACCAAGAATCTGGGTACAATCGCCAATCGTGGTTTTGAAATTAACACCGATGCGGATGTGTATCGTGCTAAAGATTGGAAAGTGAATATTTCTGCAAATGCTTCTTTTATAAGAAACAAGATTATGGAATTACCTGATCAGAACAAGGACGGTATTGTGTCCGGTAACTATAAGATAGTGGAAGGCAAGACTCGTTATGAGTTTTTCCTCCCTACTTTTGTCGGTGTTGATCAGCTGACCGGTAACTCATTGTATACGGTAGACTTTGAGAAAAATTTTATCAAGACTGAATCAGGAAGTGTGATAGGCAATGAAAGTGGGACGGATATTACTGAAAATGCCATAAAAATAGGTGATACCTATTATGTGAATAATACGACTTATGCATTAAAAGAGTTCCATGGCTCGGCATTTCCAAAAGTCTATGGTAGTTTTGCCGGTAGTGTTTCTTATAAATCCCTCTCCTTGTCAGCCATGTTTACCTATTCTCTGGGTGGAAAGACTTATGACGGGGTTTATGCTTCTTTAATGAGTACAGGTTCATCTCCGGGCAATATGCATGCCGATATTATGAACTCCTGGAAGCAGGCACCTGCGGGAATGACTGAGACCTCGCCTGACCGTATTGATGCTAAAGGGATTCCACAAATTAATAATACCATGAGTACATATAACAATGCTACATCTTCCCGTTGGCTGACCAGTTCGGATTATTTGGTGTTGAAGAATATTGTATTGAGTTATACATTGCCCAAATCTTGGGTGAAAAATATCGGCTTGCAGAATGTGGGGGTCAATGTAACCTGTGAAAATCTGTTTACGGTGACGGCCCGCCAGGGTATGAACCCTCAGCAGTCCTTCAGCGGCTCACAGTCCAACTATCTGGTAACTCCGCGGGTATTCTCTGTCGGTGTGAATATTAAACTATAATTGAAGTACTAAAAAAATATGATGATGAAAAAAGCAATATATACTTTAGGTTTGTTATTGGCGTTCACTTCTTGTGCCGGTGATTATTTGGATACAGAACCCCAGTCATCCGCCAATACGGATATTATTTTTGAAACGACAGACAATGCCAAATTGGCCATAAACGGTATCAGCCGGCTGATGGCTCGTCAATATCTGAAATCTCAAGGATTTAATGGAGAGGGAACCATCAAAACTTGGTATGGTAATTATCCAGGCAATGATTTTCAAAAGTGTAATCTTACAGGGTGGTCTTCCATTATTAATGGTCTTTATCATGAGAGAAACACCTCCAGCTATGATTATTATCCTTGGTTCTATTATTATAAATTGATAGGTAATGCCAACACTGTCATTTGCAATATTGACAAAGCTACAGGTAAGGATGCAGAGAAACAATTTATCAAAGCTCAGGCACTGACTTTCCGTGCTTACAGTTATTTGATGTTGACACAACTTTATTGTAAACGTTGGGTGGACAGTTCTAATGGAGCCAGCCGCGGACTTCCTTTGCGGTTGGACGAAAGTCAGGGGGAGTTGCCTGCTTCTACTTTGACTGAAGTTTATAATCAGATTTATACGGATTTGGATGAGGCTGTCAAACTTTATAAAGAATCGGAGCTGGATCGTCCTAAAGATGATAATTATAGTCCTAATCTGAATGTCGCTTTTGCCACTTATGCACGTGCTGCCCTTACTCGTGAAGATTGGGAGAATGCAGCCAGATATGCTCCTTTGGCTCGTTCAGGCTATCCTTTGATGACGAATGAAGAATATGTAGATGGAGGTTTCAATTCCCCGAATCAAGAATGGATATGGAGTTGTTATGGTGCTTCGGATCAAACTTTGTCATATTATTCATTCCATGCTTATCAGGCAAGTAATTCCAGTGCGAGTGTATGTCGTACTTATCCTTGTGCTATAAGCAAGGAGTTGTATAATCAGATACCGGAAACGGATGTTCGGAAACAGATGTATTTAGGCCCGAAAGAAGGTGAAACCTATACCACCTCTACAGGTCGTGCGTCAAGCGGAGCATTGTACAAACGTGCAAAGGCAGATTATGCAGACAAACTTTATAACACCAGCTACATTTTTGCCTATATGCAGTTCAAGTTTCAGGTACTTGATCAACCGGGTGTCGGTCATATCAATAATTTCCGCTCGGCTGAGATGTATTTGGCGGAAGCTGAGGCAAATAGCCATTTGGGAAAAGAGGCTGAAGCGCAGAAGCTTTTGGTTGAATTGAATAAGACTTCCGGTCGTAATCCCGAATATGTTTGTACAAAAACAGGAGATGACCTATTGAAGGAAATCAAATTATATCGTAGAATTGATTTGTGGGGAGAAGGTTTTGACTGGTTCGATTACAAACGTTGGAATGAACCCATATTACGTCATGCCCATAAAGATGGTGGAAGTTTTCATACCCAGTTTGCTGTAACCGTCAGTCCTGCGGATAATAATCATTGGACATGGGTATATCCGGCAAAAGAAGTGGATTATAATTTGGATCTCGACTCTTATAATGAGTAAATAATATAATTTTCATTCATCACTCTCTCTTAAAAACAAAGGACGATGCATCGATAAAGTATATTTTTATTAATGCGTTGTCCTTCCTTGTTGACTAATCTGATAAAAAATGTGAAATACATTGTTTGGTCTTTATTTGTCATTAGGAGTTGTACGTATACATCCAAAAATTAACAGCATTTCACGGCAACGGGGATACCTTGATGCGACTATAAAGCATATCAGAGAAATAACAAAATCACGGTTATCGGGTAGCCTGAAAGGGGTATCATTACAAATGCGGTTTGGTATCCTGACGGAGAAAGAATATTATTTGCTTATAAAAAGGCTGCTGGTGTCTACCTGTATTCTACCCGGTTGTATTTTGAGTAACCTTAAAGATGATACACTATGAAGCGAATTTTAAAACATCATTTACCTTATGGCATTATGGTTTTACTTTTAATGCTTTGTACAGATTGTAGTCAATATGACACCTTGTCTCCTGTCCGACAATAGAAAGTGGTAATCCTGCGTGAAAAGCTAAGGAGTTGGATTTTAATGAAAATATGACTGACATGAATTGTAACCAATAAAAAATAAAAGAATATGAAGAATGTAGTATTAATTTCATTATTGCTTTTTATAGGCACTTTTACTTTCGCCCAAAAGAAAATAACACCTACAAAGAATTTAGACGCGTATGTAGGGACATGGGTGTATGCCTCTAATGATAGTATATTTAAAATAACTCTTAAGAGAGGGCTGATGGGAGGAAAGGATGTTATCATAAATTCCATAATGGGTGGCTATTTCCTTTCTGTGAAAGGCGTGCCTGTGGAAGACTATATGGAGGTTGATACGACAACCCCTTGGAATTTTCATAATGAGACAAGAAAATTCCATATTATTGCTTCCAATGCTGCTACTAATTTGGATTATGTTGACCCCAATGTATTGGGTATGCGTTTTTTTGATCAACGAAAAAAACATATCAACGGTAAAGGTATACAAGGAGGACTAATTTTACTATTGGCTCCTGATACAATCAGGTGGATACTGAATGAAAAACGGGGACTAGGTATAGACGATACCGGGGAATTTATGCCGATAGGTTTTTCCGTGCCGGAGGATGTCCTTATGATAAAGGAGAAATAATAGCTTGCATGGGTCGCGCTCATCATAGCAAAATTGTTTTTGTATATTTCATCTCTCATACTCTCACCCATTCCTTCACATCCCCCATGGATAAAGCTTTTTAGCGATGAGAGATGCGTATGAGAGATAAGCAAAAAGGTGAGAGCATTGCTCTCACCTTCCATTAAAAACGTATCTTTTGCATCATTCGTGCCTTTCATTCAGGCGGCACATTCTTTTGTTTCGGCTGTTACACCATTGTGGATAAAGTGTTTCATAACTACGAAACACTTTGTCTTCTACTATGGCACAGATTGTCTTCTATAGTGAAACACTTTGTTTGGTAGCCCGAAACACATTGTTCGAACCGTGGAACAAACTCTTTCATTACCATGCATAGCCCTCCACGAAGTCATCATAAGCAGGTTCGGACGTAATGCCGTGCTTTAAGAACAGTTGACGGATGTATGCCTGATCCTGCAAATCGAAGAGGGATTCCTTGCGGAAAAGACGGTAGTAGCCGCTTCTGCCAAAATAACACAGCAAGGTTTGTTTGATATCGACAGCGGCATTGTGCGGAAGTGTGTCATACATATGTGTCATTCCACGGGCAAAGCGAAGAGGTTTTCCCGATTTGTAAAAAGGGCACTGCCCGTCTGCCGGAGGAGTGTAGGCCGGGTTTACTATTTTGATGAACTGGCAGGTATCCGGAACATGGAGCGCTATTTTGTGGCGCAGGCAGTTGCTACCTTGGGGACACTGTCCGTTCAGGCAATGGGCGAAGCCTTTGGGAACTGAATTGTAATCAAATTCTGTTGTTTGCATTTTATTTTTTGCTTTTTGTTTGCTGGCATAAAGATAGTCAAAATTGAGTGGAAAAACAAATCCTGATAAGGTAATATTATTTTAATAATAAATGAATATAAAATTGTTCTAATGAGAGAAAAACCTTACCTTTACATCGACTAATACAAGAAAGGATGAATATAACAAAACTTGGATGGAGAGGCGCTAAAACCACTCATCGGAATATGGATGATAAAAGCTTGCTCTCACTCCTTACATCTGAATCGACACAGTTGCAGATTGAGAAATTTCGTGAAAAAATACGCTCGGCTCTACCCGCTAGAACTTATAAATTCATACAACGGATTCCCCAACTCATTTTTGCAGGAACATTTCAGGCAACCGGTGACCGCTTGTTGCTGAAAGAATATACCGGCTGTGTGCTATTGGAAATCAAGCACTTGAAAGGTTGGGAAGAAGCCTGCGAATTGCGTGACCGGATAGCCGCCTATCCTCAGACCTTATGGGCTTTTGTAGGAGCCACCGGACGGAGTGTGAATTTTGTAGTTCCTTATACACGTCCCGACGGCAGTCTGCCCCGGACGGAAACAGAGGCGGCCTTGTTTCATGCGCATGCCTTTCGTCATGCGGTGAAAACTTACGAACCAAGATTGTCGTGCCCCATCGAACTGAAAGAGCCTCTGCTTACCTTGAGTTGCCGGCTGAGTTATGACCCACAGGCTTATTACAATCCGCAAGCATTGGCCATTCACTTGGAACAACCCGCGGAAATGCCTGCGGAAACAGGATTTCAGGAGAATTTTCAGAAAATGGAACCTGAGGACAGCTTTGGAAAGTCCTGGTATGAGCAGCGGAGATATACTTCCATTCAGTTCGAACTGGCTTTGGCGCAGGCGATAGACAGATGTGGAACGATAGATACGAACTTGGATTTCAAACCGTTGATTCACCTGTTGGGTGAAGGATGTTTCGGTGCAGGCATACCGGAAGAGGATGCGGTGCGGTGGACTTTGATGTATTGGGGGAATGTGTTGGGGGAGGTCGAGATTAGGGAAACTTTGCATAATACCTATCAGATAAAGAAAGGTTTCGGCGAAAGAAAGCCGATTAAACCCGAGCAGTTGCAGGCGTTGAAAGTGAACGAATTTATGAAACGCCGTTATGAATTTCGGCGGAATGTGATGACGGGAGTGGTGGAATACAGGGAACGGGGAACATTCTGTTTCCGGTTCCGCCCGGTTGTCGAACAGGTTTACAACAGTATTGCCCTGAATGCACAATTGGAAGGACTGCAATTGTGGGACCGGGATGTACGCCGTTATATCAATTCGGACCGTGTGAAGGATTTTTCACCGATAGATGATTATTTGCGCAATCTTCCTGCATGGGACGGAGGGGATTACATCCGTGCCCTGGCCGGAAGGGTGAAATGCGATAATCCGCAATGGCAGGACTTGTTCTACCGGTGGTTTTTGGGAATGGTAGCCTATTGGCAGGAGCGTGACACGCAGCATGCCAACAGTACTTCGCCTTTGCTGGTCGGTCCGCAGGGAATTGCCAAGTCTACTTTTTGTATCAGCATTCTTCCACCGGAACTGCAACTTTATTATACGGATGATTTGGATTTCAGTGAGAAACGTCATGCCATGCTCTACCTGAACCGTTTTGCGCTGATCAGCCTGGATGAATTTGACCAGATCAGTGTCCGTCATCAGGGATTCTTGAAACATTTGTTGCAGAAGCCTTCGGTGAATGTGCGTCGGCCCAACAGTGCCTATATAGAGAAAGTGCGCCGTTATGCCTCGTTTATTGCAACCAGTAATCACGAGGATTTGTTGAATGATCCTAGTGGCAGCCGCCGTTTTATTTGTGTACATGTGACGGAGATAGACAATTCGCAACCCATAGATTATCAGCAACTTTACGCTCAGGCGGTGGCGGCATTGGACAATGGGGAGCGTTATTGGTTTACCCGTGAGGAGGGTGTGCAGCAGACGGAAAGCAACCGTGAATTTCAGCAGGAACCCATTCAGGAACAGTTGTACCATCAGTATTTCCGTGCTGCGGAGGATGAGTCGGAAGGAGAATGGATGCTGGCAGTGGAGATTTTCCAATACTTGCAGAAAAAGAGCGGCATCAAGCTGCCTGCCGGAAAGATGAATATGTTCGGTCGTTTCTTGAGCAAGTTGGGGATTCTGAGCCATCGTACTAGGGATGGTGTGTTTTATCGGGTGGTGGAACGTACAAAAAATGACATGAAATGAGGAGAGTGAGAGCATTGCTCTCACTCTTTGGCTTATCTCTCATACGTATCTCTCATCACTGAAATGCTTTGTTCATGGGCGTTTTAGTGATTTTGATGAGAGTGTGAGAGATGAATGTGAGAAAAAATAGATTTGCATGATAGATGATATTCAGTTACATTTGTATTCAGAATAAAAAAGATAGAATGATGGAAACAGGATTAACTTATACTTCGACTGTAGTCGTATCGAAAGAAAATGTAGCTGCCACAATGGGCAGTGGGGATTTGAATGTGTTTGCCACTCCCGCTATGGTGGCGTTGATGGAGAATGCTGCCATGAATGCGGTGGCAGACAAGTTGCCCGAAGGTTCCACTACGGTAGGAGCCATAATGAATACCACCCATATCAAACCTTCGGCTGTAGGAGATACTGTTTCGGCTACTGCCGTATTGAAGGAGGTGGAAGGCAGAAAACTTACTTTTGAAGTACGGGCGCAAGATAGTAAGGGGGTGATTGGTGAAGGTACACATGTACGTTATATTGTGGACAGGGGTAAATTTATGAGCAAAATGTCATAATTGACTTTGTCGTTTTGCTGTAGAGGTGGATTAGATCTGTCTTTATGGCAAAATGACGATATAGAGATAGAGAATGATAATCATCTATCTATTTGATACAACTTTTTTAACCATTAATGATTGAGCTTATTATAATATTTATTCATTTCTCCTCTCATCTTTAATGCCTCTGTATTATAAGTTTTAATAGGTAGAGCCATTGCGTCTGTTATAACACGCATGGCCTCCTCTTGTTTTCCTATATCACGATAGAGTAGAAAAAGTTCATATCTCGGATGAATATGGTAAGGAATCATATATTGGGCAATTCTAAACATTTGTATGGCTTTATTGTAATTTTGTTCTTGTTTGCATAGTATTGCAAAATTGCATAGTAGAATTGGTGATGGCACTTTTTGTATAGCATCTTCTAAAATTATTTTATTGTCGGGAATATTATGGTGTTGACAGGAATAAATAGCATATAAATAAAATAATTCTGGCACATTAAGAAGATTATGATAGTTTGTTCTAATATAATTATTGCTGTTTAACCCTGTATCACAATGAGGAGTTTGATATATCATTTGTAGGTAAGATTTCAATTCAAGTTTTTTGTAATATTGGGAACTAAACAGACCTATTCCCAGTAAGAAAGTAATGGCACAAAATCTTTTTTCGTTAAAGCCATTAATTTTAAAAGAATAATATACTTTACTTTTGGTGAATCCTAATAGGAAAATGAACAGAATTTTAAACACATCTATATATGAAGGATAAGAAGTCATGGAGAAAGTGCAGATAACCAATAACAAGGCAATTAAAGTTTTGTCTTCTTCTGAGTCTGTTCGATAAGAAAGACTATATAATATCCATAAAGCAAGAACGATAGCAATAAAACCATTTTCAACCCATAGGTGTAGTATTTCATTGAATGGGTAGGATACACTATTCGCATATTGCATGTATTTGGAATGAGGGTGTGATTCAAAAAAACGGGCCTGATAGTACATATATTTCTCCGAAAAACTATCGTTTCCATGTCCCGACAAGGGTTGATCGGCAATCATGCTACAGGTCACTTTCCATATTAATATACGTCCGCCAGCAGAGTCTTTTTTATAAAAGTAGAGGTTTATACAGAATAAGAGGATGATAAAGATGCTCCCTAGTTTCGCTGCTCGCGACCATACATTCCATTGTATCTTTTCTCGGAAAAGATACAATATTCCTAAAAGGGCGGCAAACCAGCTGGAACGTGAATCAGATAATATGAGGACTATTACATTACAGACGATCAAAGACAACAAACAAATAGAATAACATTTTTTTTGTTTATATTTTATCAGCAAGCCGGAAGTAGCTATGCATACTATAGCCATAAATCCACCCAGAGGACCAGGATTACGGAAAGTTCCTGTTATATTAAAAAAAGAATGGTTACTTTCCATGATTCCTGAGAATTGTAAAAGAACGATCACTGTTTCTATTATACCACCTACCGCTAACAGCCATAAAAAAGCATGCTTGTACGGAAATCGTTTTATACTTATATAAATAAGGTATAAAGCGATTAGTCCTAAAATATTCCACAGGTCATATTTCTCTTTCATGAGATTATTTAGAATAATCCAAAGGATGAACAAAGAAAAGGCGATGTCTGTTAATGACAATTGAACTATATTATTTGCTTTTCTCATTTCTATAATTCATATATGACTTATACACGTAGGAAAATGTGGTCTTAATGTTTTTTTTATTCTGAAAATCTATATATTTTTTTATAAATATTTTTTGATTGAGTTTGAATAACTTAATAAAAAAATTGGCAATAACATTAGTTAGGAGTATATTATTGCCAATTAAGTTTTTCAAATCCTTAATTCAAAATTAAAAATGTTAGTTGTTAATTATAAATCCCAAATGTTAGTTTTTTCATTATCAAGTAAGGATTTGGTATAATTTTTCGTACTGAATTTAGTCTCGTTCTCTTTAATAAATTGACCTAAAGAATTTATTCCATAAGTTTCGTCAATTCTATAAGCTGTCATTTGGTTAAAATTGATAAAACTTACTGATTGTGATGAGGTTGGTACTAATTTTGAAACTATAATTTTTCCTTTATTTGTAATTTTAAATTGTTTAGCAGGAAGCCATCCCCACATTACTTCAGCAACTAAAGTACTTTTTATATTCCCAGCATTATCTATAACAATTAAATCTATGGTTTGTGAATCTGTTATGCCACCAAATGCAACGGCTCCTAGTATCCATGAAGTTCCTGGTATTTGGAACTTTGCAATCAATGCTGGTTTTAACTCGGGATTACTGTTTGCAGAAAAATAATCTGTACATTGAAAATTCTTATATAGTTTATCAGGCATGACATTATTAGGATTACTAATTCCGACACTTTGTGAATATAAGGTGCCTTTGGCAGCTGTATAGGGAAGAGAGGTAAAAGCTATTTTTGAAAAAGCTTCTTTGACACTATATTGCGCTTTAATAGGCAACATAAAACAAATGCAAAGCATTGTAAATACTAAAAATTTTGATGTCTTCATATTATAATTCATATTAATTAGAATGCAAATTTACATATTAGGTCTTATTTGTGCAATATCATATATCTTTTTATTATTATAGTTGGGACCGTATATCCTACCTGAGTTTTCATCATAATATAATTTTAACGATGAACTTAGAGCGGCTTCAGCATTTTCTTTAGAACGCCCTGTTTCAATATACTGAAAATATAATTGATTTCTATCTGAATCATATCCTCTACCAACAATAACAATAAAGTGGTCTGTTGTTTGATCGTTATTACCAATTCCACTGTCTAACGTATGATTGACTCCTACTACAATTGGGCGTTTTGCATCTAGGTGCTTATTTAACTCTTTGACAATTTCTTTAGAATCTCCCACGACTTGTAGCTTTCCGTCAATTTCTTTGCATAATTGCTTTACATTATTAGCATCACCAATATTAGCATTATTCCCTAATATTTGTTTCATTATTTTATCAGCTACTCCTTTACAGTTTAATCCATTGCCATATCCAGGAAATAATGATTTTGAATAGGATATTCTAACTTCAGATACTTTACTATAATCAATTTGATTGGGATTATTGCTTTGAGAGCCACCACCACCGCTACCACCATTACTAGAGTCTCCTTGATTATTCCAATAATCATCATTTTCATTCCAATTATTATTATTATCATCCGGCCATGGGTCAGGATTAGGATAGTCTGGCGTAACTTCTACATCAGGCATCCAGAAAGAATCCGGTTTCCCATCACCATCATAATCCGTAACCAAATGCCAGTTATTATCGGGGTCTATCCATATACCACTATCTCCGCCCGTTGGATAATAGTCTCCATCATCCCATCCCCAGTCATCTTCCCATGAACGGGACATGATGGAAGACTTTCCTTTTACTGAGAATTTACTTAAAATTGATTTCATGGCTTTCTGTTGCTTTTTCATCATATCTTTTGTCCCTCTCAATCTCACACCACGGACAATTTTCCCATCTGCATAAACTACGACTTTAAATGTGGCATTAAATTGCGGAATAGAATAGATGGCAATACCAGAAAAACTACTTTTTTCTCCACAGCTTATAAACTTCTCACCGACTGCCCTTTTAAATTTCGCTTCATACCTTTTATCAGGTATCAGACTCAATAAATATTGTCCGACAGCTTGATTCTTTGTGTCTTTTACAATAATAAGTTTCTGGTATACATTGACTATTTCTCCCTTTTTAGTCGCACCTAGATTAGTAGTGTATTTAGCTTTATATCGGACACCGCTTTGGATTGGAACATTTAAGCATGATAGAGTGTCTTGAGTTGACGATACAGCCTTTTCCCAGATAGGGGTGAATTCTTTGGGAATCAGTGAAGAAGGAGCACCAATAGCTCTTTCCATAGGTACTTTTTGCATAGTTTCTTCAAAATAGGCTTTTGCTTCTTTTAAAGAAATGACATTACTTTCGGCAGATTCTGCATCAATTCCAGAATCATTGTAGTCAATGCAGCTATAAGTAATACCTATAACTACTAATACAAATAACGAATAAACGAAACATTTTAGTTTTGTCTCCATACTAGGTTTGAAATTAATTGGTTAACATTTATGACTGCAAAATTATTGAAAAAATATTGTTCTCACCAAATGAAATTAAAGACTTCTTTTGTATTTAGACAAATTTGGAATAAAATTAGTCATTATTGGATGTCAGGATATAATAAAAATAGAAAATCAGTGAATTAACTCATTTATAAATACTTGTTTACCCTCCTTATAAAAGAAAGGAAGTTCTTCTTTTCCTTGGCTCAAATTACGCAACCAGTAAATTGTACCACTAGGAACGGCATCAAAGTCCAGATAGTTGTGGACAGAGCAGATTGTGGAATGCTCTACCCAATTACCATTATCATAATAAAGTAGCTGATAAATATTGTTCGGCTCTATTCCATTTCTTGCATTGCGGGGATAGAGTTGGATACCTTTAATACACACTGGTACTCCAAAATCCATTCCAAACCAGGATGATTCGATATAAGTATCCGGATTTCCATCAAAAGCTTGATAGCGAAGAGGGCCTGATCTTAAAGGCTTACCTATTATCTTTTCATAGCTCTGTCGGACAGATTGTTTGCTTTGAAGGGAATCAAATATTGGTAATTTGCTAGGTAATAAACGTACGTCTCTACTATTTTTAGTAACCAAAAATTCATATTCTGCAATGTTTATAGGGGAGGAATCTTTAGTTTGTAATTTGTAGAAACGATATTTCTTAGTGTTTTTTATTATATATTTCTGCCAATAAGGTTGTGGGATTTCTTTCAAGATATATAGAGTATCATAAGGACCTTGTAGTTTATTAGCGGCCAATAATGCGGCTCCTTTTATTTTATTTCTAAAATAAACTAAATGAGGTTTATGCGGATACTTGCGTTGTACATGTATGGACTGTTTTGTTTGATAATTACAAGATATAGTGTCTTTATAATATTTTTCAGCTATGGAATCTCTTCTTAGTATGAAAGGGGTGCCAAATTCAACTAATTGACCATCATTCCTTATATAAGTGGGAAAAAATAACATATTGGTCGGGACATTTTTATACAGAACTGTTTTTTTTCGTTTATCAATGCTTCCCCAAGCAACGGGATTCAGTCCATTCGTATTGAAAAAAGACAAGTATGCTAATTTGCTATCATTACAATGGGGGGCTGACAAAATAATGTCAGTACAATCATGATAGTTGGAAGTAACATCTATCATGGTTGGTTCTTCAAAAACTTCCGGAACAATTTCATTCTTGGATTTTAAAAAATAGGGGGTATCCTTTTGTGCGGCAAATGTCAGACGATAAACTTTTCCCGTATATTTCAGGCTTAACTCCCAGTCCTCTCCTAAATTGTTATATGGAGGAGTATAAGGACGAAATATAGAATTGGAATCAGGTGAATTGCACCAGTAATGTTTGCTGTCTTTGTCCGGCCATTGAGATGTAAATTCATATACTGTAGGCATCCCACATGCCCGAAAAAGGTTACAGGTAGTAGCTGCTAAATTGTGACAATCCATAATAAAAGCTGGAATAAAAAGGTCATATACTCCAATATGTGAGTGGGTTGCTACTCGTTTATTCATTTCTTTTTGTTGGCGTATATATTTTTTGTATTGTTCTATAGGCTGGAATATGTTTTTCATCCCATTGACAGAAATATGATTGTATATCAATTGCTTTAACGCTGTTCTCCTATTAGTCAATGGTTCATTTGCGGTACGATAAGGCAATATTAATTCTTTAAATTCATCAAAGTTCATATTTTTCAGTAATGGGGAACTTTGCCATTCTATGAAAGCTGCATCAATATTGCATATTAAAAAATCTTTTGTAAGTATTTTAATGTCTTCATCGGCTTTTTCTTCTACCGGTAAGGGAAGGAGAGAAAATTCATTTGCTAATGTTTGGAGTAAAGAGTCATTGTGAATAATAGCAGGATTTTCTTGATAAATCGAATCTATCTTTTTAAAATAGTAGTCATATTGAGGAGAAATAATTAATGATATATCACTTTTATGATAGGGCATATTAGCAATTAAAAAACATGCTGCATTATATTTCTGAGTATCTTTCCTCTTATAATGTTCTAAGACAGAAATCAAATTGTCTTTGTTCTTTCCTGCTGCAATTAGCGCTTTCTCCACGTCTTTTGGATAGGGTTGACAAGCACTGATAAGGCAAAGCAGTAAAAATAGTATTTTTCTTATAGAATTCATTAGTCAATGAGTTTATAAAACGGCGTTTCGATTTAATTATGCCACAATATATGGAATAGTTAGCATATCTAATTATTCCAATATAGTATTTCTTGAAAGATAGACGGAATCCTATTCTTGCAACGACAGAATATATTCGTATAATTTCTTATAAAACGGATGTTTCGTCAGCGTAGAGGCATCTCCCAATATAATAAGTTTCATACGCGCGCGCGTAATCGCTACATTCATTCGCCGCAGATCATTCAGAAATCCGATCTGTCCGTCTTCATTGGCACGTACCAGACTGATTAGAATAACATCCCGTTCCTGTCCTTGGAAACCATCTACTGTGTTGACGGTGATGAGGTGCCGGTAAGGTTTGAGGAATGAGTCCCGTTTTACCAGTTGGCGGAGATATTGTACCTGTGCCTTATAAGGAGAGATCAGCCCTACATCAATTCGCTCTTCCAGAAAACGCTCCTTTCCTATTTTATGAATGTATTGGGTCAGTTGGGAAATGGAAAGTGCCGCCTCGGCTTTATTGATGCGGCCGAAACTTTCACCCACAAATTCTTCATTGCAGTCCATCCCTTCCGTATTCACCCATTCTATAGGAGTGTCGTAATCCAGGATTCCACGGTATTTTACTTCGGGGGCAGATTTCAATTCCCCCTGATAGAACCATTCCGAAGAGAAACGCATAATCTCATCATTCATTCTGTATTGAACCTTCAGCAGAGAAACCGTTTCGGGTTTGTTCTGCACAATTTCCTGCATCAAGGTCTGATCCAGTCCGCCTCGTGCCGCCTCCACACATTTTATGGTAGGGGGAAGCTGGCAATGATCTCCTGCCAGGATAACCCGGTCGGCTTTGCGGATAGCGATCCAGCAAGCGGGTTCCAATGCTTGTGCGGCCTCATCTATAAATAAAGTTCCGAATTTACGTCCTGTCAGAACCCGGTTGGCAGAGCTTACCAATGTGCAGGCTATGACACGGGCTTCACCGAACAGCGATTCGTTGATGCGGATCTCCAGTTCGGTGGCCCGGTCTTTCAATGAATTAATTTTCAGACGTATGTTTTCCCGTTCCGCACCTTTGCGCGAACGACTGTAGAGTTCGCGTATGGCCTTGCGGATACTCCACAGCTGCGGATAATCCGGATGACTTTCGAAGCGTCGTTCGTAGGTAAAGGATAACATTTTGTCATTGACACGGGTGGGATTACCGATACGGAGAACGGGGACACCCCGGTCCACCAGTTTCTCGCAGATCCAGTCCACTGCCATATTGCTTTGCGCGCATACCATCACTTGATTTTCCCGGTGCAGCGTTTCATAAATGGCTTCTACCAGCGTGGTGGTCTTTCCCGTTCCGGGAGGGCCGTGGACAATGGCTACATCTTTTGCGTGCATCACCTTGTTCACCGCCTCTTCCTGGGTATTATTCAGCCAGGGAAAACGGGTAAAACCAAAACTGAAGGTTTGCGCTTTTAGTGTGCCGTGGAAGATTTCCCGTAACTCTGCCAGTCGGTTATCTTTCGCTTTGAGTACCTGGCTTAAAGCCTCAAACATCAGCCGGTAACTGGTTTCATCAAAATAAAGCTGGACACCCAACTGACGCTCGGTGGCCTGTATACTGAGAAAGGCATCTGCCGACGGCAGGACAATGACCATGCGATCCTCATCCACATAGTTCACGGTGGCTGTGAAATTGAAATAATGAATGCTTCCCGAGGCATCCTGAGTGAAAAAACAGACGGGACGTCCGAATTCGAATACATGTTCTATTTCTTTGTCTTCCTGCCTTTCCACCTCTATAACCAGTTGGTTTAAAGAGTTGTAATAGCTTCTGCCTGCACTGACCGGATACCAGCACATGCCGCGTTTTACTTTGCGGCCGATGCCCATCGCTTCGGTTTGCTGCTTAAAAGTTTCTTTTTCGTAATTATATTCCATGTGAAGCAACAACTCTTTGCGTTGTAATTTGTTAATAATAGTAGAGAGGGACTTGTGCTGGTTCATAATCGTTCTTTTTTCTATAAGAATTGCAAAGATAATAATTATCCCTCTAAAAGCGCTTTATGTTTTATTTTGTTAAACGTATTATAGATTACACAAGAATTCAATTCTTTTTTCTATCTTGCCAAAGATAAAATTGATTTAAAACTGTAATAATTATAAATTGTGGTAGGTATGGTATATGACTTGGACATGTTAAAGGCCTTTTATGCTTCTTATGAAAAGAAGATCGGGCAGGTGAGAGCAGTGTTGCAGCGTCCGTTGACGTTGGCAGAAAAGATTCTGTACACACATTTGTACGATGATGCACAGTTGAAAAACTACAGACGTGGTGAGGATTATGTGAATTTCCGCCCCGACCGCGTGGCTATGCAGGATGCGACGGCGCAGATGGCGCTGCTGCAATTTATCAATGCCGGAAAGTCGGCTGCGGCTGTCCCTTCTACCGTGCATTGTGACCACTTGATCCAGGCATATAAAGGCGCCGGACCGGATATTGCGACGGCAACAGAAACCAACCGTGAGGTATATGACTTTCTGAGGGATGTATCCTCCCGTTTTGGCATCGGATTCTGGAAACCGGGTGCAGGTATCATTCATCAGGTGGTACTTGAAAATTATGCTTTCCCCGGTGGAATGATGGTAGGTACCGATTCGCATACTCCGAATGCCGGAGGTTTGGGAATGGTGGCAATCGGGGTTGGCGGTGCTGACGCTGTGGATGTCATGACCGGCATGGAATGGGAATTGAAAATGCCGAAACTGATCGGCGTACATTTGAAAGGTGCATTGAACGGATGGGCCTCTCCGAAAGATGTTATCCTGAAACTGGCGGGCATCTTGACGGTGAAGGGAGGTACGAATGCCATTATCGAATATTTTGGAGAAGGTGCGGCTTCGCTTTCGGCTACCGGTAAAGCGACCATTTGTAATATGGGTGCCGAGGTAGGTGCTACCACTTCCCTTTTCCCGTATGATGAACGGATGAAGGTATATCTGGAGGCTACCGGACGCAAGGAAGTAGCTGCAATGGCAGATGCCGTAGCCACTGATTTGCAGCCTGATGCGGAAGTCGTGGCTGATCCCTCAACCTATTATGACCGGGTGATTGAAATCAATTTGTCCGAGCTTGAACCTTATATTAATGGGCCGTTTACACCGGATGCTGCCACTCCTATTTCGGAGTTTGCTGAAAAGGTGCTTGTCAATGGTTATCCACGCAAGATGGAAGTCGGCCTGATCGGTTCATGTACCAATTCCTCTTATCAGGATTTAAGTCGTGCGGCTTCTATTGCCCGGCAGGTAGCTGAAAAGCATTTGAGTGTGGCGGCTCCGTTGATTGTTAATCCGGGTTCTGAACAGATTCGTGCTACAGCCCAGCGTGACGGCATGATAGATGCTTTCCAGAAAATAGGAGCTACCATTATGGCCAATGCTTGTGGCCCTTGTATCGGCCAGTGGAAACGGCATTCGGATGATCCTGCCCGTAAAAATTCAATTGTAACCTCTTTCAACCGTAATTTTGCCAAACGTGCGGACGGCAATCCGAATACGCATGCATTTGTGGCTTCTCCCGAACTGGTATTGGCTTTGACCATTGCAGGTGATTTGTGTTTCAACCCGTTGAAGGATGCTTTGATTAATCAGGACGGTGAGAAGGTGAAACTGAGAGTTCCGGAAGGGGATGAATTGCCATCGGCCGGTTTTACTCAGGGAAATCCGGGTTATCTGGCTCCGGAAGGCGCACAGGTGGAAATTAATGTGAATCCCGAATCACAGCGTTTGCAATTGCTGGCTCCGTTTGCGGCTTGGGATGGTCAGGATTTTGCAGATATGCCTTTACTGATCAAGGCGCAAGGCAAATGTACCACAGATCATATTTCAATGGCAGGTCCGTGGTTGCGCTTCCGTGGTCATTTGGAAAATATCTCGGACAATATGTTGATGGGTGCCGTGAATGCTTTCAACGGTGAGACTAACAAGGTGTGGAACCGGTTGACTAATACGTATGAAAGCGTATCGGGCACAGCCAAACAATACAAGGCAAAAGGGATCAGTTCCATTGTGGTTGCAGAGGAAAATTATGGCGAAGGTTCCAGTCGTGAACATGCCGCTATGGAGCCTCGCTTCCTGAATGTAAAGGTTATTTTGGCGAAGAGTTTCGCCCGCATCCATGAAACGAATCTGAAGAAGCAGGGAATGCTGGCCGTGACTTTTACAGACAAGGCGGACTACGACAAGATTCAAGAACATGATTTGATTACCGTCGGCGGATTGGCGGAGTTTGCTCCCGACAAGAATCTAACCGTAACCGTGCATCACGAAGACGGTAGCAAAGATAGTTTTGAAGTACAACATACCTATAATGAACAGCAGATTGGCTGGTTCCGTGCCGGCTCTGCTTTAAATGCAAGATAAAAGATGAAAAAGACAGTACCTTATATTACAGGTGACGGAGTGGGAGTGGAAATCACTCCCTCCATGCAAGCCATAGTGAATGCAGCCGTGAAAAAGGCATACGGCAGCGAACACGAAATAGAATGGATAGAAGTGCTGGCAGGTGAACGTGCTTTCAACGAAACAGGTTCCTGGTTGCCGGATGAGACGATGGAGGCTTTCAAGAAATATGGTGTGGGCATAAAAGGTCCGTTGACTACTCCCGTAGGAGGTGGTATCCGTTCCTTGAATGTGGCTTTGCGCCAGACGCTGGATCTGTATGTGTGTCTGCGCCCCGTACGCTGGTTCCGTGGGGTGGTATCACCGGTGAAAGAACCTCAGAAGGTGGATATGCATATTTTCCGCGAAAATACGGAGGATATTTATGCAGGTATAGAATGGGAAGCCGGAACACCGGAAGCTGAGAAGTTCTATCGTTTTCTGCATGATGAAATGGGAGTGACGAAAGTGCGATTCCCCGAATCTTCTTCGTTTGGCGTGAAACCGGTATCCAGGGAAGGAACGGAACGTCTGGTGCGTGCGGCATGTAAATATGCTTTGGAGAATGGCTTGCCGTCAGTGACGTTGGTGCATAAAGGAAATATCATGAAATTTACTGAAGGCGGCTTCAAGAAATGGGGGTATGAACTGGCGGAACGTGAATTTGGCGATGCCATTGCATCTGGTAAATTGGTGATAAAAGACTGCATAGCCGATGCATTCTTGCAGAATACGTTGTTGATTCCCGAAGAATATTCAGTGGTGGCTACCTTGAATTTGAACGGAGATTATATCTCGGATCAGTTGGCTGCCATGGTAGGCGGCATCGGGATTGCTCCCGGAGCGAACATCAATTACAACACCGGTCATGCCATTTTTGAGGCGACTCATGGCACGGCTCCCAATATTGCCGGAAAAGATGTGGTGAATCCTTGCTCATTAATCCTCTCGGCTGTCATGATGCTGGAACATTTCGGGTGGAATAAGGCGGCGGAGCTGATTGTGAACGCTCTGGAAGCCAGCTTTGGCGAAGGCAGAGCCACACATGACCTTGCCCGATTCATGCCGGATGGCAAATCGCTCGGCACATCAGCATTTACAAAAGAAATAATAGAAAGAATAAACTCCTAAAAACTCACGAATATGAAAAAGGAATATATCATTTACAAGCTTTCCGAGGAAATGAAGAATGCAACCCGGATTGAGAACGATTTGTTCAAGAAGTTTGATGTAAAACGCGGATTGCGTAACGAAGACGGTACCGGTGTTTTGGTGGGACTGACCAAGATTGGTAATGTAGTGGGTTATGAACGTATTCCCGGTGGAGGATTGAAACCGATTCCCGGCAAACTTTTCTATCGTGGGTATGATTTGGAAGATTTGGCACATAGCATTATTAAAGAGAAGCGTTTTGGTTTCGAGGAAGTGGCTTATCTGTTATTGTCCGGTCATTTGCCTGACAAGGAAGAACTGGCCTCTTTCAGTGAGTTGATTAATGATAATACGCCGTTGGAGCAGAAGACCAAAATGAATATCATTGAGTTGGAGGGAAATAACATTATGAATATTTTGGCCCGTAGTGTGCTCGAAATGTACCGTTTTGATCCGCAGGCGGATGATACTTCGCGCGATAATCTGATGCGCCAGAGTATCGACTTGATTTCCAAGTTCCCGACCATTATTGCATACGCCTATAATATGCTGCGTCATGCCACGTATGGTCGTTCATTGCATATCCGCCATCCTCGCGAGAAACTGTCTATTGCAGAAAATTTCCTGTATATGTTGAAAAGGGATTATACCGAACTGGATGCGCGTACGCTTGATTTGCTGTTGGTACTTCAGGCAGAGCATGGGGGTGGTAACAACTCTACCTTTACGGTGCGTGTTGTATCGTCCAGCCGCACAGATACTTATTCGGCTATTGCCGCAGGTATCGGTTCGTTGAAAGGCCCGCTTCATGGAGGAGCAAATATCCAAGTGGCGGATATGTTCCATCATTTGCAGGAAAATATTAAGGATTGGACCAATGTGGACGAAATTGATACTTACTTTACCCGTATGTTGAATAAGGAAGCGTATGATAAGACCGGTCTGATCTATGGTATCGGCCATGCGGTTTATACTATTTCCGATCCTCGTGCCATTTTGTTGAAAGAATTGGCTCGTGACTTGGCAAAAGAAAAAGGCAAGGAAGAAGAATTTGCTTTTCTGGAATTGTTGGAAGAACGTGCCATCGCTATGTTCGGAAAGATTAAGAATAATGGCAAGACTGTTTCCAGCAATATTGATTTCTATTCGGGATTTGTTTATGAAATGATTGGTTTGCCACAGGAAATTTTCACTCCGTTGTTTGCAATGGCCCGTATCGTGGGCTGGTGCGCACATCGCAATGAAGAATTGAATTTCGAAGGAAAACGCATTATTCGTCCCGCCTACAAGAATGTATTGGAAGAATTGGAATATGTGCCGTTGAAACAGAGATAAAGTTTACTACGGATTACACAGATTATCGCAGATTCTTTTTATAAGATTCTTTCTGCGATAATCTGTATTCATTATAATAATCCGTGATAATTCGTGCAATCTGTGGTGAAAATCGTATCCTTTCCTCACAAAAATGATCTTAATAGTTGCTTTCCTCTGATTTTTCCCTTAAATTTGTTAGTGACTTACTAAATTTAATATAGGGAGGAACGAGTATGGGACAACAGACTTTTGAATTTTTGCTTTTGGCAATGTCCGCGCTTGCGGTGGTTGTATTTGTAGCCCTTTATTATGTGCGTGCCGGTTATGGCATGTTCCACACCCCGAAATGGGGACTTTCCGTGAATAATAAATGGGGTTGGGTGCTGATGGAAGCGCCTGTGTTTTTTGTCATGCTGTATCTGTGGTGGAACAGCAATGTCCGCTTTGATGCCGCACCCCTCATTTTCTTTCTTCTCTTTGAATTGCATTATTTCCAGCGTGCATTTATTTTCCCTTTCCTGATGAAAGGCAAAAGCAGAATGCCACTTGCCATTATGCTGATGGGAGTGGTATTTAATTTCCTGAACGGACTGATGCAGGGCGAGTGGCTGTTTTATTTGGCTCCGGACGGATTGTATACAGATGCATGGCTCAGCACTCCTTCTTTCTTCTTGGGTATCCTGTTGTTCTTTTTAGGCATGGGAATCAACCTGCATTCCGACAACGTGATCCGTCATTTGCGTAAATCGGGCGATACCCGTCATTATTTGCCGCAGAAGGGTTTGTATCGATATGTCACTTCGGGCAACTATTTTGGCGAGTTGGTGGAATGGATTGGGTTTGCGGTGCTTACCTGTTCACCGGCTGCATGGGTATTTGTGCTGTGGACATTTGCTAATCTGGCTCCGCGTGCCAATTCCATCCGTAACCGTTACCGGGAAGAGTTTGGTAAAGAGGCGGTAGGGAAAAAGAAAAGAATGATTCCTTTTATTTATTGAAATTAGATCGTATATCGTTTCCGCTTTAGGAAATGATGAAAGCGAAACATAAAATATGAATGATGAACTCTAAACTATTTACTCCTGCTTCTATCGGGCCGCTGACATTGCGCAACCGTACGATTCGTTCGGCTGCTTTTGAGAGTATGTGTCCGGGGAATGCGCCTTCCGAGGAATTGTTCGACTATCATCGCTCGGTGGCGGCAGGTGGAGTGGGAATGACTACTATTGCTTATGCAGCTGTTGCACAGAGTGGTCTTTCTTTTGACAGACAGTTGTGGATGCGTCCGGAAATTGTTCCTGCTTTAAAGAGAATCACGGACTATGTTCATGAGGAAGGGGCTGCTGCAAGCATCCAACTGGGACATTGTGGAAATATGTCTCATAAAAGTATTTGTGGTGTGATGCCCGTAGGGGCTTCTTCCGGTTTTAATCTCTATTCGCCTACTTTTGTGCGTGGCTTGCGTAGGGAGGAACTGCCGCAGATGGCAAAGGCATACGGTCGGTCGGTCAATCTGGCACGTGAAGCGGGATTTGACGCCGTGGAGGTGCATGCGGGGCATGGCTATCTTATCAGTCAGTTTCTTTCACCTTATACCAATCATCGTAAGGACGAATTTGGTGGATCGTTGGAGAACCGCATGCGCTTTATGGATATGGTGATGGAGGAAGTGATGCGTGCCGCAGGTAATGATATGGCTGTTCTGGTAAAAACCAATATGCGTGATGGTTTTAAAGGAGGTATGGAAATAGATGAGGCTGTGCAGGTAGCGAAGCGGTTGGCACACGATGGTGCTCATGCATTGGTGTTGAGCGGAGGCTTTGTAAGTAAAGCACCCATGTATGTCATGCGGGGGGCGATGCCTATAAAGAGTATGACACATTATATGGATTGCTGGTGGCTGAAATATGGAGTGCGTATGGTAGGTAAATGGATGATTCCGGCAGTACCTTTCAAAGAAGCCTATTTCTTGGAAGATGCGTTGAGGTTCAGAACAGAAATTAAGGATATTCCGTTAGTATATGTAGGGGGACTGGTGTCCCGTGAAAAGATAGATGAGGTATTGGATGATGGTTTTGAATTTGTACAGATGGGGAGGGCGCTACTGAATGAACCTGGTTTTGTCAATCGGTTGCGAACTGAAGAAAAGGCTCGTTGTAACTGCGGCCATAGTAATTACTGTATCGCCAGAATGTACACCATTGATATGGCATGCCACAAACATCTGGAAGAGAAATTACCCCCTTGTTTGGAACGTGAAATAGAAAAATTAGAGAACCGATGAATAAATTAGCTATAATAACCGGTGCCGATGGAGGATTGGGAACTGAAATAACCCGCGCGGTAGCACAGGCCGGTTATCATGTAATTATGTTGTGCTATACTCTTTTCAAAGGAGAGGAACGTAAGAATCAGTTGATTCTGGAAACAGGAAATGAGGATATAGAAGTCAGGCAGGTGGATCTTTCTTCTATGGCTTCTGTGACCAATGTAGCCGATGATTTGTTGGGACGCGGGAAACATATTGATTTGCTGATGAACAATGCGGGGACAATGAGTTCCGGTTTGATAGCGACAGAGGATGGTTTGGAATATACGGTAGCTGTGAATTATGTAGCTCCTTTTCTGCTGACTTTGAAGTTATTGCCACTGATGGGAAAAGGAACCCGGATTGTGAACATGATTTCTTGTACTTATTCTATGGGCAAGATAACATCTGAGTTTTTTATCCGTGGAAAGAGAGGAAGTTTTTGGCGTATCCCTGTTTACAGCAATACAAAACTGGCTTTGTGGCTTTTTACCTGTGAACTTTCTGAAAGATTGAAAGAAGATGGGATTACCGTCAATGCAGCCGATCCCGGTATCGTATCTACTAATATCATTCGCATGGATATGTGGTTTGATTCGTTGACCGATATATTGTTCCGTCCTTGTATCCGTACTCCGAAGGAAGGGGCTGCGACAGCTGTCAGTTTGCTTTTAGATGAGCGATGGAACGGAATTACAGGGCAAATGTTCGCTTCTTGCAAGCCTAAAAAAGTAAAGGATAAGTTTATGAATCATCCGCAGGCAAAACAGCTTTGGGCGGATACGAAGGCATATTTGGAGAAACTGAAGCTGGAAGAACCGATTGTCTGAGAATACCTTTTGAGGCGAGGTTGTGCCAACGTTAATTTGACGTGAGTTCAATAGATAAATTAGCGTATAGCCGAATGGAAATGAATCACTTTATCATCCACCAAATGGAAATGAATCACGTTTCCATCCACTGTAGGGGCAGATT
>CAVJPC010000121.1:0-2717 GCA_963651205.1 Bacteroidaceae bacterium | reverse complement strand
CGACGTAACGATGGCGGCATCCGGCATCCGCAAGGGAGCCTTGCAGCGCATGGGCATCGAAGTGAAATGCTATCTCTCCGACGAAAAAGCCGTGGCGCTGGCTGCCGATAAAGGGATTACCCGCACGCAGGCCGGTATCCGTGTCGCCGTAAGCGAACATCCGGATGCCTTATACGTATTCGGCAATGCGCCGACCGCCCTGATGGAGTTGTGCGACCTGATACGGAAAGGGAAAGCAACCCCGGCCGGCATCATTGCCGCCCCTGTCGGCTTTGTGCATGTGCAGGAATCCAAACATATGGTAAAACCGTTCGCCTCGATCCCCAAACTGATCGTTGAAGGACAGAAAGGCGGCAGTAACCTGGCAGCTACACTAGTAAATTCTATACTTTGTTATAACGACGCTATTAATTTAAAACCCGGAAGAGACGTATGAGAACACAATTTATCGTTATCGGCATGCCCGATAACCAGTGCTATATAAGCAAGAACAAGGAGATATTGGATATAATCAACAGTAACACCCACTTTTCGGGAGGAAAACGGCACTATGAACTTCTTCGTCCGTTCCTTCCTGTCGATGCCGTATGGATCGATATAAAAGTGCCTTTAGCGGATGTTTTCGACGAATACGAATACCACCGGAAGATCGTCGTGTTCGCTTCGGGAGATCCTTTATTCTCCGGATTTGCATCAACCATCTTGAAGCGTATGCCGGAAGCGGAGGTTACGATAATGCCTTCATTCAATTCGTTGCAGATGCTTTCGCACGAATTGAAAATGTCTTATGAAGATATGCTGATGGTGCCCCTTACCGGCCGGCCGTGGCATGAACTGGATCGTGCACTGATAGAGAACAGGATGAAGATCGGCATACTGACCGATCATGTACATACACCGGCCGCCATTGCCATGCGCCTGCTGAAATACGGCTTCACACAATATAAAATGTATATCGGCGAACATCTGGGCAACCCGGAGAAGCAGCGTGTATCGCGTTCGCTCGCCCTGTCGGAAGTGGAAGAGCATTCGATCGAAAGCCCGAACTGCGTTATCCTGCAACGGATGTACAACGATACCACCTACCGGCCGCTGGGAATACCCGACAAGATGTTCGAACTTCTCGACGGCAGGGAACGGATGATCACCAAAGCGCCTGTCCGCGTGCTCGATATGAGTGCACTGATGTTGCCGATGTGCAACCACTTCTGGGATATCGGTTTCTGTACCGGTTCCATATCCATCGAAGCCAAACGGCAATATCCGCACCTGCATATCCATGCCTTCGAGATACGCAAGGAATGCTGGAGACTGATGGAGGAGAACAGTTGCCGCCTGGGAGCTCCCGGCATCGACGTACATATCGGTGATTTCATGGAGGAAGAAGTATCCGACCTGCCTGCACCCGACGCTGTTTTCATCGGGGGACACGGAGGAAAATTAAAGGAGATCGTTGCCAAAGTAGCCCGTTATCTGGCTCCCGACGGCCTACTGGTATTCAATTCCGTATCCGAAGAGAGCGAGAAGCTGTTTATCGATGCGGTGCAGGATGCCGGACTGAAACTGGATGATCCTTTACATATAACTGTCGGCGATTATAACCCGATAGTGATATTGAAGGCTTTTAAAGAAGCAAAATAAAAGAACTATGAATAAGCGAACTTTAGCCATTGTGGTGGTATCGGCCAGCAGCCTGCCACTGGCACGACGGATAAAAAAGCAGTTTCCCGATGCTGTTATCTACAGCAAGGAATCGCAGGAAGAAACAGTCTTGATGGAGTCGATCGACAGCATTATGGGAGATCTTTTCCTGAAAGCGGAGGCCATCGTCTTTATCGGGGCGATGGGGATCTGCGTCCGCTGCATCGCACCTTATGTGATGGACAAGCATACCGACCCGGCTGTCGTCTGCATCGACAGTACGGGCAAATATATCATCCCTGTCCTGTCAGGACATATCGGAGGGGCGAACGAACTCAGCACCGAACTGGCACAACTCCTGGGTGGCAACGCCATTGTGACGACCCAAAGCGACAACACGGGATTGTGGGCGCTCGATACGCTGGCCGAAAAGTTCGGCTGGTCTGTCGTGGCCGACGACCTGACCGACAACGAGAACGCGATGAATGCCTGTATTGCCGCATTCGTCAATAAGAAACCGACGGCTTTGCTGCTCAATGTGCACGACAAGGGTACGGATTATCTGGAAAGCTCTCTCCCCGCCCATGTGCAGCAATTCAATAAATTCTCGGATATACCGCTCGATCAGTTCGAATTGGTTATCACCGTCGGGCCGTTCATCTACGAGGCCGACGTGATGATGGTTTCCTACTTCCCGAAAGTCTTGCATATCGGTATCGGTTGCCGGAAAGATATAAAAGGCGATCCGGTGGAACTTCACCAGCATATCATCGGAACGCTGATCGACAACAACATCTGCCCGGAGTCGATCGTCGATATTTCATCCATCGACATCAAGAAGGACGAAGCGATGCTTGCCCTGCTGGCTTACGGCATTATGAACTGTCCGTTCAAGACCTATCCGGCGGAGATATTGAACAAAATACCGGTTCCCAACCCGTCCCCCCGTGTAAAAGAGGCGACGGCATCGGCCAGCGTTTCCGAAGCCGCAGCCATTCACAGTGCCGGAGGCGGTTGGTTGCTATTGGAAAAACAAAAGGGAAGCCTGGGCGAAGGCAACGAATATACTTTTGCCG
>CAVJPC010000120.1:0-6069 GCA_963651205.1 Bacteroidaceae bacterium | reverse complement strand
TAGCCTCCACGCCTTCCAGTTGGCGCACGTCAAAATCCGTTTCCTGCAACAAATCGATCAGGAAAGTAGGAGTGCCGGTAGAGAACCAAAAATTCTTGTACTCCTTGGCATTAAAGGCATTAAACAGGCTGAAAGGGTTATAGATATCCGCGCAATATCTGCTGAAATGGTAACCGTCATATTGCCGTTTCAGATGCGCACAGGCAGCTTCATAGGTTTCATTGTTTGCCAATGCCATTTGCTCAACGTCCAATTGCAGTTCTTCCAGCAGTTCCTGCTTGGTGATGCCGCATATCGCACTGAATTCATCGCGCATACTAATGTTCTGCAAGTTGTTCAGTTCACTGAAGATGCTCATCTGACTGAATTTACTGATGCCTGTGATAAAGAGGAAGCGAAGATACTGCCCCAGTCCCTTGAGAGGGCTGAAAAATTTCCGCATCTCATTCCGGAGTTCTTGTTGCAAAGGTATATTGGAGTTGCTGTCCAAGAGGGGGGCATCGTATTCGTCAATCAATACCACAACCGGCTGGCCCGTCTGTTCGTAAGCACGGCGGATGATTCCCTGCAAACGGGCAGCAGGAGTCATCTCTTCCATTTCTTTGCCATAAACCTTCTCACAACGAAGCAGAAAAAGATTCAACTGTTCTTGCAAATCGAACAAAGTAGTATATTTAGTCAGGCTAAAATCTATGTGAAATACCGGATATACGCTCCAGTCTTTTTCCAGACGTTCCATAGCCAGCCCCTTGAACAATTCCTTCTTCCCTTGGAAGTAGGCTTCAAGCGTAGACACCAGCAAGCTTTTTCCAAACCTTCGGGGACGGCTTAAAAAATACACGCTGTCCGTATTGGCCAACCGATAAATCAGTGCAGTCTTATCCACATATACACAATTCCGGTTACGCAGTTGCTCGAAATTCTGTATTCCTATGGGGTATCGCCTGTAGTTCTCTTCCATTTTTTTTCTACTGTTTTTGGTTCTATGAATGGGGTATAGACAAAGATAGTTGTTATCTGCTAAAACGCAAAAGCTTTTCTTTTGTTTTTCCATATTCTACCGTGTGTGCAATACTCAGAAAAGATTCCCAACTAGCCAACAAGTATTCTAATTCCAAGCTATCACTTATCAAATAAAAAACGGGGAGAGAAACACTTCGTTATCCGAAGTGTAACCTCTCCTCGCTTAAGAGTAATAATCGGAGTAGAAGCCGCTTCTCACTCTTTGGAGAAGCAGGCTCTTACGTTTTAGTCCGGATTATTCTTGTTCTTCGTCATCGTTACCGATAGCGTCATTTACAGTTCTTACATAGAATGTAACAGGTTTAACACAACCAAATACATCAGTTACATGGTAAGTAATTTCAAATACCTTGTCAACGCCGGCTGTCTTGTCAATAGTCATAACCATCTTGGTACTATTAGCAGCACCTGCACCTACCAAAGCATAAGTTACAAGATTTGTAGCATTACCATCAACCTTAGCTGTAGGATACAGACCATAATAAGAAGGTGCATTCTTATCAATTACAATACCCTGACGATCTTCCAATAACTTCACATGCAAATTAGCACGGATCTTATTTGATTCATCAAACAAATAGTAAGCATTGTTAAATGCATCTGCCATTGTAAAGTTAGCGTTAACTACTGAGAACTCATAGCGATTCAATGTTTTATCTGCGTTGTACACAGCTTTAGCAATAAACGGATTGGTTGTTGTTCCCAGACCGGATACTTGTGCTTTCTGAGAATCAGCTACCTTACTAGCAAACTTCAGAATGATATCATTTTGAGGTTCTGTATAAAGGTTGAAGTGGTGATACTTAATATCCGTCAATGTGTACTCATCCAACTCACCGTTCACATAGAATCCTCTGGTATTCCACTTAGTATATTCAGAAGACGGAGAAATCTGTGCCAGATTTACAACAGCTGCATTAGATTGTCCAATAATCATATAGTGATTAGTCGGAACTGTCAGTTCATACCACTTTCCTTCAATGTTAGCAGCATCATTGTATGCACCATTCTGGAAATTATAAACTCCGATGAATGCATCTCTCAAGTCAGCAGACATAGCTTCGCGGTCATATTTTTCACCGTATACCTTCAGTACATCTACTCCGGCTTCAGTCTTAGACCAAGCGGTAGTCTGGTTACCTACACTCTGGCGTTTGATAGGACAGTTGGTCGGCATTTCCAGTTCGAATGAGAAGTTCATTCTAGCTACTTCGTACTGGTCGTAACGAGTTGCAATCTCAATACGGAATGCATTGTCTAACGGAAGGGCAACACCTTGGCCATTATACTTCTGGTTGTCAACAGTATAATAAGGATACTGAACGTGACCTAATTGGCTATCAGCCAAGAAAGTAACCTTCAAACCAGCAATATTATCCAAATCACGAAGGTTACCAGTCAAACAAGTAGCACCGGTAGCATCTACATAGTCAAAGCGGATGTACTTATTCAGCAATGTTCCGTTATATGCTGCTGCATCCCATGTAGCTTGGTTGTTGATAGGATCACCGCCCAACAACTCTACATTGTAAACAGGTGTAGTAGAGTTAATTTTCTTAGCAAACACAGCCTTATTGATTTCATTAGCATCTGTATTGTTACCCATGCTGCGTGCAATAGCATCAATCCATTTCAGCTTGCCTGCTGTACCCAGTCCTTCGAAGAATTCAGCCAAATCGAATGTATTGCTCAAAGCATACCAACGAGGAGAATTAGCCATCACAGCTGCATTGAATGGAGCAGTGAAGTCACCAATATACTTGTTGGTTACAGTTGCTTCTTCATCATTGAAGTTGATTCCAAAGCTGGCAGAACCTTTCTTACCGTTAATCAAGATGTAATTGTACTTGAACCAAACAGTGTTGTTCACTACAGCTGCATTCTTGGCGATGAAACGATAACCGTCAGCAGTGATTTCCAATCCGTACTTGCGGATGCTTTCATCGGTAATCTTAGACTTGTCTATTTCCAGATAGTAGTCATAAACTAATACTGAATCTACTGCATACTGGTCATAGTCAGTACCTTGTCCATACAATATATCAAAAGAAGGAGCATATTCCTTGTTGTATACAAATGAATTTCCTGACGGCGCATAAGTCTGTCCGCTGATATAGATATCTTCTACAGAATTGATGTTATTAGCCTTGAAAGTATATACATAAGAAGATCTTACTGCCTTGCTTTCGTCATTGTCCACTGTAGATACAGCTTTCAGAGCATATAAATACTTATTACCATCATTAGCCTTGAACTGCTGAACATAGTCGGGACGACCTTGCATTTCGGGAGCATTCAAATCAAATCTTTGTACATCGCGCGGCAAGATCCAAAGTCCGTTGGCAGAGGCTGCGCTACGGGTAGCTGTTGTAGCCTTTCCAGCCCACGGTTTAGCTTCGCCGAAGGTCAAACCCCAAGGAGTAGTATTGTCTGTAGAGACAAAAGACCAGGTATAGCCCTTGGCAGCATCTACATCGGTAGGATTGAGTAACATCTTGATGTCACGGTCAGCAGTAGGATACATACCGGCAAGCATCTTTTCGTTTACTGCCTTATGGCCTTTCCATTCTACGTCGCTGTTCAAGATACCATAATAGATATTGAAGTCCTGGGCATAAGCCTGACCGTTCAGTTCGGGAGTGATGCTCAGCAACGTTCCACTGATAGGCAATTTTACAGATTTGAAGCCAAGGTTCTCACCTTCTGCATTCTTTTCCATTACATTCAGTTCATAGTAGCTTTCATAGGAAACTACATAAGTCTGTGCGCCGATAGCCGACTGGTCTGTAACAACCCAATCCTGCTTAGCGTCATCCCAAACTGCCCAGCAGCCGGTAGCTTCGTCAATTTTGGGAGAGTGACCGTTTACGCCAGTACCTGTCGTACCGTCTTCGCCCTTATCACCTTTTTCGCCTTTGGCACAGATACCGGTGTCTTTGCCATCAATAATCCAGTTATTGGTTTTGGGATCGAGAGTGATCAACGTACCGTCCTTGCCATCCTTGCCGTCTACAACGGGGATAGTAACGGAAGCGCCTCCATTACTCATAGAAAATACCAGACCTGCGTCTGTCTTGGTGACACCGGTCACATATTGACCCTGTCCCATCAAGTCCTGCAATTTCTTGATGGCATCGGCATTTGCAGTGATCTGAGTCTGCAAATTGTCAATGTCGTCATCGTAATCTTTACAAGACACGAACGTTCCTGTAGACGAAACCATTAAGGCTCCGAACAGGATTGCACTTAAAAACTTTTTGTTCATAATAGAAAAACTTTAAATTTATAAATTTAAAAAACTAAAATTGGTTATACATATTGAGTTAATTATTAATAGCTTAGCTAGCTCATCACCTGCAAATGCCGTTTCTTCCTTTCCTTGGACCGATAAGACAAAGGCGATACGCCCACAATACGGCTGAAAGCCGAGTAAAAAGCACTCTTGGAGGCAAAACCGCAACTACAAGGCAAATCATTCAACGCACAACGTCCGGAACAAAGAAGTTCCTTGGCATATTCCACGCGATAACTGTTCACAAGTTCTTTCAAATTGCAACCAAAATACTTGTTCACCACATTTGAAAGATAGGTCTGGTTCGTCTCAAGCAGCTCACTCAGTTTTTTCAGGGAAAGCGAGGTATCAAGGAATACCTGACGGATCTCAAGCTGGTACAATATACCTTTATATATATGGCAGTCCACCTTGCGGACTTCCGGTTCCTTTTCGGCAAATTCTTCTTTCCATTGCCGCTCGGCGGCCTTAAAAAGCAAAGTCTTCTGCCGCTCGGAAGTAGCGGTCGTTCTTTTACGTCGTAGAAACAGATATTCCATTTGCACTTTCTTTTTTCTTTTATTCTCCTATTTCAGTCTATATACATTATTATATGTAAAAGGACTTTAAAACAGGCATTTTTTATAGATCTCTTGGTAAGAGATCTATAATTGAAATGTAAATCGCATATTATCAATGAATTAAAAAAGGAATGCAGTGTGTAGGGAACAACCTTAAAAAGAAGAAAACAATTATTTTTTCTCTCATTTATTCATTTTTTCTCTAAAAAATGTACTAGTTCTCAAAACTTTGCTTATTTTTGCACAGAAAATGTATATCTCTTACCAAGAGATATACATTTTTTATTCATCCATTTCTTATGTAAAAGACTATCTTTCAAGTAGATACGTTCCTATTCAAGAATCATTGAAGAAGAACACCTATATAACTTTCTTCGTTTAAGCCTAAATAAATACCACTCACACATTAAACTTAATGGCTTTTCTGTAAGCCCGCTTCATGAAGCAACGGTTACGATTGAATAGTTTATCTCCTTCACCACCATGAACAACACCATTCACAGGCAATTGCAGGACTCCATTGCCAAAAGGTTGCCTCCATACCGCAGAACTAAGGGAAGGTTAATGTGTTTCTTACCGCAGGATAAGGCCTTTCATACGGTATACTAGTACGTCTCACTGTAACAGGACGTACGTTCCACTATAGCGGGACGTACATCCTGCTACAGTGGGACATACATCCTGCTATAGTGGGACGTACAAGTATACTGTATAAAAAGGCTTAATCCAAAGGAACAAAAGGCTTAACCGGGCTGATAGAATGGCTTGGGGAAGCCTGCAAGAGAGATGAGGGAGATGGGAAATCAACCCTATAGCACATGCAGGCCGGAAACAGGGAAAGTTGTACAGTACAAGAAATAGAAATAAAAGGGCATCAAACCCAATGAAATTCCAGCAGAAGACCTTACAGGCAATCTACAGAGTCTTCCTCCTCTATTATCCAATCTCCAATAGTACGGGTAGAGCTATCAAAATTAATTCCGACCTTCACAATGCGTCTGCCGTCCTTCCGATAAGGAATGGCATACTGCTTGCTGTCTATCTGTGCCAAGGCCTCACGGGCTGTACTGTCATATTTGAATTCGAGCACATAAATGGCGTCCTTCATCTTGATAACCACGTCTGCACGCCCCACCGCACTTTTCACTTCGCTTTCCACATACATGCCCATCAGGCGGAACAACAAATAGAAAA
>CAVJPC010000119.1:0-2394 GCA_963651205.1 Bacteroidaceae bacterium | reverse complement strand
TTTCCAGCGAGGCGTACCATGCCTCGTAAAGAAGCCTCGGCCAACCCCGGTTGTCAGATGGTGTATCACAACAAGCTTGTGTCTGCAAAACAGATTGGTGGTAAAGACCTGCAGGCAAACCGGAGCCTGATCTGGCGCATTTCCAATGCAGATGTGCGTACCAAAGGGTTTAAGATTTCCGGCACCGGCAGTTATTATGTCAATTGGAAAGCAAAAGTGTATATCATGCAGAAATCCGGCAGTGGTGCGAAGACAAAATGGACAAGCGTGATAAATGGAAGTTCGGTAAAAAAAACAAAGCCATCCATGTCTGACCTTAAGGCAGGTGGCTGCGCAACAACAAACAATGTCATTGCACAGTATATCTACCACAAGGATTCTTCGACAACGCTTGAGGTTAATCAGTCCGCAGTTTACGAGTCCATCCCGGAAGCCTACGCAGAGCTGAAGGAAGGTTCCATTTACAATGAGACGTTTGAAGCAATGGCAGGTGTGCCGAGCACACGGTCCCTGTACTTTGCAACCGGAGGTTCCGAATTCATCGTCAACATGCAGGCAATCTACGATGATTATTACCTTAAGGATGTGGCAAATGCAACCAAGGATACATACCGTTCAAAAAGAAGGTATAAGACACGCTTTAACGGTGTGGACTGTGAGTATAAAAAGGGTGACACGTTAAAGACGCTCGGTGCAGGAGAAACCAAGACAGAGACATTCGTTGCAGATGTCAATGACAAGAAGCAGGAGAAGTCTGTCACTGCTGAGAAGAACAATGCGGTTAACCCAACCGGTGCCAGCAGCTACAACACAACGGTAAAAGCACATACCAGTGCCACGAAGTTTGAAGCAACGTGGACGGGCACGATTGCAAATAATACACCGGAACCGGAAGATGAGGGAAAATATACCGCAGGCAAGCCGGGAAACCCGTGTCCGGGAAGCGGTTTTACTCCGGGTACTCAGAGAACAAAAAAGGATGCAAAAACCAAATGGGATGTTTCTTCTTATAATGATGCAGTAAAGAATGCGTTCCAGTGGGCCAAGGACATGGAAAAAACCAATACGAATGGTACGGTCATCCGGATCGATGATTCTGATGGCTATCAGCGTACTTATAAGATTGGTAATGCAGAGATCAATATTACGCTTACCGGAGGATCAAAGAATTACGACATCGAGTGTGGTGATTCAAAGAACCTGTCCGCTAAAGCACATGCATACGACAGTACCGGGGCAGCTGACGCAAAACTTGAATCCGATGACAGCAGCGTCCTTGGAAGCGGCTACAGCTATACCAAAGGTGAGGTAGCCAAAGGTGAAAAATAGTGAAATTTTAGTGAAATTTTAATGGAAAAGTCTTCGATCTGTCGCAAAACTGACGTTTTCCCAGCAGATTAAAAGAAACCCATCCAGAAATATTTCCCCTTCCCTCTTCAATCGAAAAAGTTTTTTTGTTTCATATTGTAAGTGTTAGTAAATAAATTTTTTCGTATCGAAGGGAGAACAAAACAATGAGTACAGATGCAATGATGCTTTTAATCGGGATCGTAGTTGTTGGTTGGGTATTAGCCCAGCTTTCTGGATATGCTGGGAAAAAGTCAAGGGAAAGAGAGGAGAGACTTGGAAAGAAGCCGGCTCTCTCTGAGGATGAAAAGATGTGGGAGCGTTGGATGGACGAGATGTAACGCTTCGCACGGGAAAGGGAACCTTCGGGTTCTCTTTTTTTTGTGGGGGATGATGGAGAAGGTGGAAAGAACAGGTTTCTTCCGACATCGGCATAGAGTATACCGTTATGATCGTGCTGGGGTAAAGAGCCATTTATTCCAACTACCTACTGGACTTATCTATATCTTACAGAGATTTACTGTAGCAGCACAAGATCCAGAAGCTTGTCGAGCAGTTCAATGAGTCAGCGAAACAGATCGATGAGAGCATCCGCGAACTGTTGAAGAATTCGAAGAATGTGATACATACAATGGATGAAGTTAAAGAAATCATGTGGGAATAGAACGAAAAAGTACAGCAGGCATCCGAAGCGTTTGCAAAGATGAATGAAGGTGTCGGGGGATCCATCCGTGGAATGCCGGTAATTAATGAGCAGATAAAAAATTGAGGATGTCGAAAATAAGATCGTGGATAACGTACGGAACCTTTCTGCGATTGCAGAAGAAAACGCTGCAAGCATGGAAGGATCTTCCGCTTTTATAATGGGAATCGGTCAGGTAATCAAGATATCTGTGAAAACGTAGAGAATTACTGTGCATGAAACAAAATAATATGCTGGTCATTATGGATAAGATTTGATACAATTATAAATGACAAAAGGAGAGATGCAGTATTGATGTGCGCATTACCCTGGTAAAGCTGACACAAAAATAAGCATCCTCCGAT
>CAVJPC010000118.1:0-69888 GCA_963651205.1 Bacteroidaceae bacterium | reverse complement strand
GTAGCTGACTACGGATCAGCCGGTTACAGGTTTGAATCCTGTCGCGATCACAAAGAAGACTATCTGAAAAGATGGTCTTTTTTGTATTCCCCCTCCTCTTAAAATAATCTATAATTATGGCTCAGTCTGAAAGTTTGGGGGATTGCATTAAAATTCTTATTTTTGCTTCATGAAAAGAACAGTTCATCTTTAAATAAATTCCTGTTCTTTTTTTTAAAGACCTTATTCTTTTTTTTAAAAGACAAGACGTTTCAAGGGTTACTAACATACAGGCCGACAGGTTAGTAACGTGTCATCTGACACGTTACTAATGTATCAGGCAAAAGATTAGTAATGTTACAGGTGAAAGATATAGGATCTTACAGGTATAACATATAGATTAAAGAATACACAGGCAAGCATAAAAAAAGACTGGCGTTTCTCATACAAAAAAAAACACCAGTCTCTTATATAATCAAAAGGATTCCTTTATCAGCATTTAATCTTCAATTCATCCAAGATAGCACGCATCTTTTCGAATGTTGTGATACGAGTCGGTACAAGCGGCAAACGCAATTTGTTTTCAATCAGCCCCATTACATTCAACATGGCTTTTACTCCGGCAGGATTGCCATCTACGAACAACAGGCTGAATAATTCCGTAAATTTATGATGAATAGTCAATGCATTCGCAAAATCACCTTGTAATGCCAAACGGGTCATACGGCTAAATTCACGCGGAAATGCATTACCGATAACCGAGATAACCCCTACAGCGCCCAAGGTAATCAAAGGGAATGTAATGCCGTCATCACCCGAAATCACATCAAAATTAGCCGGCTTATTCTTGATGATATCATCCATCTGAGTAATATTACCCGACGCCTCCTTGATAGCGATAATATTCTTGAAGTCACGAGCCAGACGCAAGGTAGTTTCGGCAGTCATGTTCACACCGGTACGCCCCGGCACATTATAAAGAACCACGGGAAGATCCGTCGCTTCGGCAATGGCCTTATAATGTTGATAAATACCTTCCTGGGAAGGCTTGTTATAATAAGGTACAGCAACAAGCACGGCATCAACTCCTGTCATATCGTCATTCTTCAGCGTTTCTACCACAGTACGGGTACAATTGCTGCTGACACCCAGCAGAATAGGGATACGCCCATTTACTCTTTCAATTATCAAACGTTTTATCTTGTCTTTTTCTTCTTTAGTCAAAGTCGGGGTTTCAGCTGTGGTTCCCAACACGCACAAAAAGTCTGTTCCATTTTGAAGCTGGTAATCAACCAGACGAAGTAACGCATCATAATCAACGCTATCATCTTCCTTGAAAGGAGTAATCAATGCCACTCCCATGCCTTTTAATCTTGTCTGTATCATAAATGAATTATAAATTCTTATTTAATAGCCCACAAAAGTACGAATATTTTCTATTTTAGCGATAAAAATCACACGATTTTTACTTTAGACTTGCTAAAAAGTCACTTAATCATTTGCAAAAACTTATCTTCGCCTACAATAGACACGCCTAGCTTTTGAGCTTTCTCCAGTTTGCTGGGTCCCATATTGTCACCTGCCAGGATAAAACTGGTCTTGGATGAAATGCTTCCTACATTCTTACCACCATGCTTTTCAATCAAGTCCTTATATTCATCACGCGAATGATGGGTGAAAACACCGCTAATCACGATAGACTTCCCTGCCAGTTTGTCTGTGTGATCCGAAGTATCCTCCTCATCAGCTTCCAGTCTCACACCTGCCACACGAAGGCGTTCTATGATGTCACGATTCTGTGGATTAGCGAAATACAAGAGGATACTTTGCGCTATTTTTTCTCCGATTTCATCGACATGAATCAAGTCATCCAGGTTTGCATTTGCTAAAGCATCTATAGATTTAAAGGCTTTTGCCACCTTTTTCGCCACAGTTTCACCTACAAAACGGATACCCAATGCAAAGAGCACTCTTTCGAAAGGCACTTCTTTGGACAGCTCTATACCTTTTATTATGTTCTCGGCAGATTTTTCTCCCATACGTTCCAGATTGATGATATCCGATGTTTTCAAAGCATACAAGTCGGCAACATCATGTATCAACCCTTCCTGATAAAATTGATCTACCGTTTCAGGGCCGAGGCCGTCAATATCCATAGCTCTACGGCTGATGAAATGTTCTATTTTGCCTTTTATTTGAGGAGGACAAGCTGCATCGTTCGTACAATAATAGGCTGCTTCGCCTTCATAACGCACTAATTTACTGCCACACTCGGGACAATGAGTGATAAAATTCACTTTGTCACCTATCAAAATACGGGCATCTTTATCCACACCCACAATCTTTGGAATAATCTCACCACCTTTTTCCACATATACCATATCACCGATATGCAAATCCAGCCCTTCTATAATGTCGGCATTATGGAGCGAAGCGCGCTTCACCACCGTCCCCGACAATTGTACGGGGTCCAGATTGGCCACCGGAGTCACAGCCCCCGTTCTTCCCACCTGATAAGTCACCTTGTTCAATCGGGTAAGCGCCTGTTCAGCCTGAAATTTATAGGCGATGGCCCAACGGGGGGATTTTGCCGTAAAGCCTAAATTACGCTGTTGACGCAAAGAATTCACTTTCAGCACAATTCCGTCCGTGGCAACAGGCAGATTTTTACGCTCCACATCCCAATAGTTGATGAAATCAAAAACTTCCTGCAAAGTTTTACATTTGCGAGTAAGATCGGAAACTTTAAAACCCCATTTCTCTGCTTCTTTCAGATTCTCATAATGACCGTCACACGGCAAATTATCTCCGAGCAAATAATAAAGGTAGGCATCCAACTTGCGGGATGCCACAATGGCAGAATTCTGCAATTTCAATGTTCCCGAAGCAGCGTTACGGGGATTAGCAAACAAGGGCTCCTCGCGAGCTTCGCGTTCCTTATTCAATTCCTCGAACACTACCCAAGGCATCAAAATCTCGCCACGAATCTCAAAAGTTTTAGGATAACCTTCCCCATGTAACACCAAAGGGATGCTGCGGATAGTCTTTACATTGTCCGTCACATCATCTCCCTGCACACCATCACCACGAGTTACAGCACGCACCAGCTTTCCATCCTCATAAGTCAGTGAAATAGAAGTACCGTCATACTTCATTTCACAACAAATCTCAAAGTCCTCGTTCAGGGCTTTCTTTACCCTGTCATAAAACTCAGTCACTTCTGCTTCCGAATAGGTGTTAGCCAGTGAAAGCATGGGATATTTGTGTATTACCTGCGTGAAGTTCTTGTTTATATCACTTCCCACACGCACACTGGGCGAGTTTTCATCTCTATGCTCCGGATGCTTTTCTTCCAAATCCTGAAGTTCACGCATCAGATTGTCAAATTCCTGATCGGTAATTTCAGGGGCGTTCAACACATAATAATTATAGTTATGGCGATGGAGTTCCTCGCGCAATTGGTCTATTCTTTCTATTTCCGTCATATACTAAGGTAGTTTTCCCGCAAAAATAGCTATTTTTTGGATGAAAAACACCTTCCGGCAAAGAGGAATTTGCTACTTTTGCAAAAAATAACCGAATATGAGAATAGACATCATTACCGTTTTACCCGAGATGCTGGAAGGCTTCTTCAATTGCTCTATCATGAGCCGGGCGCAGAAAAAAGGAATTGCAGAAATACATATACATAATCTACGCGATTACGCATACGATCGTTACCGCAGAGTCGATGATTATCCCTTTGGCGGATTTGCCGGCATGGTGATGAAGATTGAACCGATAGACCGATGTATTTCTGCTTTAAAAGCCGAACGCGAGTATGACGAAATTATATTTACATCTCCCGACGGAGAACAGTTTAATCAGCCGATGGCCAATTCACTTTCGCTTGCCAAGAATTTAATTATTCTATGTGGCCATTTTAAAGGTATAGACTATAGAATCCGTGAACATTTCATTACGAAAGAAATCAGTATAGGTGACTATGTTTTAACAGGTGGAGAACTGGCCGCCGCTGTTATTGCCGATGCAGTAGTACGCATTATCCCCGGAGTCATTTCCGATGAGCAATCGGCATTGTCCGATTCTTTTCAAGACAATCTGTTAGCCGCTCCCGTATATACCCGCCCCGCAGAGTACAATGGGTGGCAAGTCCCTGATGTGTTGTTATCCGGACACGAAGCAAAGATTAAAGAATGGGAACTTCAGCAGTCATTAGAGAGAACACAGCGGTTAAGACCTGATTTGCTGAAATAAAATTTATATATAAATTAAAAAGAGGTAAAAGCCAAGTTCACGATTGTCTTTTACCTCTTTTCTTTTGTCTCTATTGAGCATGAAGTTATGCTTTAACCTCAATTAGAAAATATATCCCTTCTATCTTCATTCAGTCATTGACAAGCCTTTTTGAAGTAATTATCTATTTTGTTTCTTCAAAAATGAACCATTTCATCGAAAAAAATAGTTGAAGTTATCATTTTATACCCCTGTAAGAAGTTGCAAACACAACTATTTTCCCTGTAGCTTCTGCGAGAGGTGGAAAAAATAAAAAGCCCTGCAAGAAGCTTTCGGAATATTTATTTCCGCTCTTGCAGGGCTCTATTCTAAAAGATAAAATTATCAGACTTCTAAAGCGCCTATTATATCTTTAACAGATGTGTACCCATGACGTTCCAAATAGTCATTGATACCTTCTGAAACTTTGACAGTAATAGCAGGGTCTATAAAGTTGGCAGTACCTATCTGTATAGCGGTGGCACCTGCTAACATAAACTCTACAGCATCTTTCCAATCCATGATACCTCCTAATCCAATGACAGGAATATTTACCGCTTTAGCAACTTGCCAAACCATACGCAATGCGATTGGTTTCACAGCTGCTCCACTCATACCTCCGGTTATGGTAGAAAGTACGGGGCGGCGCTTTTCAGCATCGATAGCCATGCCCAACAAGGTATTGATCAGAGACACACTGTCCGCACCCGAAGCTTCAGCGGCACGTGCTATTTCAGTGATGTCGGTTACGTTGGGAGATAGTTTTACGATCAGCGTCTTTTTATATACGTTGCGCACAGCCTTTACAACCTCGGAACATCCGCAGGCTGAAACACCGAAAGCCATGCCACCTTGCTTCACATTGGGACATGATATATTCAACTCTATAGCGGGAATTTTATCCAATTCATTAATGATCTCGGCAGTCTTTACATAGTCCTCCACAGCAGATCCGGATACATTGACAATCATATGGGTATTGATATCTTTGATCTGTGGATAGATGTGTTCAACAAAGTAATTTACGCCTTTATTTTGCAACCCTACTGCATTAAGCATGCCCATAGGAGTTTCTGCCATACGCGGATATGGATTTCCTTCACGATGATAAAGAGTAGTCCCCTTTACAATGATCCCACCAATCTTTTCAAGGTCTACAAAGTCCTCAAACTCTTTTCCATATCCAAATGTACCCGATGCTGTCATAACCGGATTACAAAGCTTCAAACCGCCGATATTTACGCTCAAATCTGCCATAATAGTTTCTTTATATTAAATACAGGACCCTCTTTACAAACACACAGGTGACCTTCGTCTGTGTTTTCCACACAGCATAAACATGCACCGACACCACAAGCCATCATATTTTCCAATGAAACTTCACACTCTATCTCATTGGTTTTGGCATATTTGGCTACCGAGACCATCATAGGTTTGGGTCCGCAGGTATATATCCTATCAAACTGATCCGTATTCAAGATGCTATGCTGCGTCACATAACCTTTCTCGCCCATACTTCCATCTTCTGTAGTTGTGTAAACTTCGCCTAATTTCTCAAAGTATTCCAACTGTAACAGATCTCCGGATGAGCGCGCACCTAACAGAAAAGTAGGTTCACAACCCATTTTTACCAACTCTGCACCAAGCATCAGCATGGGAGCAGTACCTACACCGCCGCCTACCAGCAAGGGCTTTACCTTTGTAACGTCCTGGGGCATTGTAAATCCGTTGCCAAGTGGCATTACCACATTTACAATATCTCCTTCTCTCACAGTGGCTAATTTACGAGTACCGTCACCGACCAGTTGTACAAGGAACCACACTTCATTAGTTATTTTGTCTACATAATTAATAGAAATAGGACGGCGGAGAAAAGTAGTATTAGAACCGTCAATACGTATCTCAGCAAACTGCCCCGGCAACATTTCGGGCAAGGGATCAGCATGAGTCAATTTTATCAGAACATAATTGGCATGCAATTTAATATTCTGTGTGACCACAAGGTCTAAAATATATTTTTTCATGAAATAAAATTGGGTAAATTCGTTTTCTATGCAAAGATACACGAATTTACCCAAATACTATTCTGCCGATGAGCATTTTAGTGGATTCTTACTCTAATTTTCAGGTTTAAAGGTTTCATAAGTTCCATTATCAAAGAAAATTCTTATTTCTGTGATTTTCTTAGCAGGTATTTCTATATACTTAATTTCCTCACGCACAATCTCTTTAGGTGGATAAAGTGGTACTTTAACCTCATTTTCCTTGCGATATTCCGGTGAAGCCGGACGTTCGGGTGCAAATAACGAATTCTCGTCAAACAAGGAAGGGGTAAAATTTAGATTATTATCCGAATCGACATCTGTTTCCATTTGTCCTTCACCATAGAGCAACCAGTCTAAACTGATATAGTCACACGCCTTGTGTATTTTCATGACGACTTCCAGGCTAGGATTGTTCCTGCCACTAAGGATATGAGAAAGAGAGGAAGGTGAAATTCCAATCTTATCTGCAAATTGAGCTGCAGTCATATCTTCTTTCTGGATGATTTGAGCGATTCTTTCCTTCATTTACAAAAGTAATAAGCTAAAATTCATAGATACAAAAGTAATTAATATAATTCATAAATGCAAATTTACAATATATAATTGTATACCGCACAAATGTATATTATAATATATTAATGGAAATATTTGAAGGTTTACAGTCGTAAAGTTCAGTTAAATACAGTATAATCAAGACTTTAACAAAACATCATAAAGCATTGGTAATCTATAGTATATAAATATATAATTCTATGAATTTACAAATAACCACATCAATATAAACAAAGGAAAGACGAATAAGTTATTAACAGCTTTATCAACATGAATCAAACCTATGGTTTTCAATGAATTACACCTACAAAGAAGAGGATAAATAATTATTCATACACATTTAGAATTCTAAACTTCACTTATAGCCACTACCCTATTTACAATTGTAATATTCACATTACTAAATCTTAAATGCCTATGAAATATCAATATTTACCCCGTTTACAATCGTAAAGTTACAGAGTTAAATACAAATAATTTCTAAAAGTAAATATTCCCTGTTCTGGTAGCACTTTAATTATATAAATTATGTATTCTCTCTTTCAGGATCATTACTTCTTTATCATTGTCCTAAATAAAAAGTTCATCATTATTTTCTCTCTTTCCTGATTTGACTTTTATGAATTTCATTCTATGGCAATATTCCTTAAAAATATTTTTTGCTTTCCTTTTGCTGTAGGTGCGGATTAAATCTGATTACTGTTATATATATTCGAGTGGAAGCATTCCATCCCTACAAGCAAATAGTCTGATAGCTACCTTCTGACTTTTGACATATTATCTTAGAGGGGCTAATCTGAAACCAAGGCTTAAAAAGCAAAATACGACTATATTTACGCATAGACGGACGTTTTCATTAGAATACGTGATTCTCAGAGAGCAAAAAACAATCTATTTATCTAAAAATAAGCAAGTTAAGAACAATTTATTCATCAATGATATTCATTCATCTAGAAAAATAGAAAATAAAGCCGCCATCTAAAGAGTAAATGAGAAAAAGATGAAAGAATAAATGTAAATAAATATCCTTATCTGAAAAGTGAAAGCAATTAATCCGGAGAAAAAATAAAAAATACTCCCGATACTTTTAAAATAAAAGTATCGGGAGTATAGAATCTATTTTCTTCTTTAATCAATGAAGAATTTTATATACAAGTTCACGTAGCAGATCTCCATCCCCTAAAGATGGATTACCTACTCCTTTTGATTTGGCATCGCAGTAACGAATTTCACCAATAATCTGCATCACCTTTATTCCGTTATATTTTCTCATAGCAGCCATATAGTCCTTCGACTGCCAAGGCGATCTTAACCCCAGTTGATTGGCAATACCCTGTTCCGACTTATCGGGAGCATAGTATGCAAGCATCAAATTGGAGAAAAAATTAAATAACACAGACAAGGTCATTTGCAAAGGATTTGTTTTTGGATTCTCTTCAAAATATTTTATTATCTGATTTGCCTTGAAAACATCCTTTGCCACCAGGGCATTTCTGAGCTCGAAATTATTATAATCCTTGCTTATGCCAATATTGCGTTCTATCTGCTCAGGATTGATACGTCTTTGTCCTCTCGGAAGCGTAATAATTAATTTTTCCAGTTCTCCAGCCATGCGACTTAAATCCGCTCCTACAAATTCAGCCATCATCTCTGAAGCCTTAGGTTCTATTTCTACTGATTTACGTTTTAAATAAGAAGCAATAAACCCGGGAAGCTGGGCATCTTTAATCTTTTTCGATTCAAATAGAACACCAACTTTCTCTATTTCAGCTGCCAATTTTTTTCTTCTGTCCAATGTACCATGTTTATGGCACAACACTAGAATCGTAGAGTCCAAGGGCTTCTGAAGATAATAAGTAAGCTCTTCCATATTCTTTATATTTTGAGCTTCTTTTACTATTACAACCTGATACTTGGACATCATGGGATACCGTTTGGCTGCATTAATTATAGTCGCTATATCCGTATCAGCCCCATAGACGATAGTCTGGTTGAATTCCTTTTCATTTTCATTTAACACTGTTTGTGCTATATACTCAGATATCCGGTCTATATAATAAGACTCTTCACCCATCAGATAATAGACAGGCTTATAGATACGGTTTTTCAGGTCACGGGCTATTTCTTCGTATGTTGTTTCTTTTGCCATATATAGTAAAATTACCAGTCAAATTTCAAATGCTTGACTGTTTTCTTTTCATCAATTATCATCTGCAATGAAGCAATTCCAATCTCCACATGCTCTTCCACATATTGCTGAGTTACAATGCTGTCACTCTTTTCAGTCTTTACTCCTTCAGGAATCATCGGCTGATCGGATACCAAAAGCAATGCTCCGGTAGGGATATGATTGTAAAAGCCGGTGGTGAACAGCGTAGCCGTCTCCATGTCCACACACATGGCACGAGTCCTAAGAAGATATTTCTTAAACTCCTCATCATGCTCCCAGATACGTCGGTTGGTGGTATAAACCGTTCCAGTCCAATAATCACGGGCATGGTCACGAATGGCTGATGAAACGGCACGCTGCAACATAAATGCAGGTAAAGCAGGCACTTCAGGCGGATAATAGTCGTTGGATGTTCCTTCTCCGCGGATAGCAGCGATGGGAAGAATCAGGTCTCCCAGTTTATTCTTTTTGTCTATACCCCCACATTTACCTAAAAACAGGCACGCTTTAGGCTGGATACCGCCAAGCAAATCCATAATGATGGCGGCATTGGGACTTCCCATGCCAAAATTGATGATAGTGATCCCCTCGGCATGCGCCGAAGTCATATTGGCATCACGCCCCAATACCGGTACATTGAATTTATCGGCAAAGAGTTCCACATATTTATTAAAATTGGTCAGAAGGATATATTCTCCGAAATCATTCAGGCTTCTTTTTGTGTAGCGGGGAAGCCAGTTTGCTACAATTTCCTCTTTTGTTTTCATAATCTTTTGTATTTTTGTATCGGTTATTACCGAGTTACACTTATGCAAATTTACTAAATGTTATCATTAAACTTACCATCCTACGAAATTAAAATCGCGGAGCGAAATGGAAAAAATGTTATTTTCGACATGCTCCGCAAGAGATACGTTGCCCTTACTCCGGAAGAATGGGTGAGACAGCATTTTGTTCATTTTCTGACGGATCATAAAGGATATCCGAAGGGATTGCTGGCCAACGAAATACAACTGGACCTGAACGGAACAAAAAAACGTTGCGACACCGTTCTTTATAACAAAGATCTGAGTGCCAAACTGATTGTGGAATACAAGGCTCCGCATATAGAAATTACACAAACTGTGTTCGACCAAATAACCCGATACAACATGGTTTTAAAAGTCGATTATTTGATTGTAAGTAATGGCTTGGCCCACTATTGCTGCCACATTGACTATCATACAAAGAAATATACTTTCCTACCGGAGATTCCACACTATTCGCAACTATAGAATTATAAAAAATCATTCTAAGCAAGATCCGTAAAAAGTGTCCGGTCTTACTTAGAATGATATAAATTCCTTTTCTGAATAAGAAAAGAAAGTATAGTCAGAAGCTTACTTCTTGACAGTTTCCAAATGCTGTTCTTCTATAACGCCTGCCAATTCCGGGTCAATCATAATACGACCACAGTATTCGCAAACGATGATTTTCTTACGCATACGGATATCAAGCTGTTTCTGAGGCGGAATCTTGTTAAAGCAACCACCACATGCATCACGCTGAACGTATACAATCCCCAATCCGTTACGAGAGTTTTTACGGATACGTTTGAATGCTTGTAACAGTCGCGGTTCGATGGTTGTTTCCAATACTTTAGCTTTCTCTCTCAGTTTTTCTTCTTCCTGCTTGGTTTCAGAAACAATTTCCTCCAATTCGGCTTTCTTTGCTTCCAAGTCCTTCTTTCTTTCATCCAACTCCTGAGTGCTATGCTCTATCTCTTCACTCTTTGCTCTTTCTGCTGCAATGTATTCCTTGATACGTTTTTCACAAAGTTCGATTTCCAATGACTGAAATTCGATTTCCTTTGTCAAGACATCATATTCACGGTTGTTGCGTACATTATCCTGTTGAGCTTTATATTTTTCAACAGAAGCCTTAGCTGTTTCGATCTCAATCTTCTTGGTTGCGATGTTTGATTTTAACTCCTCGATATCAGCTTTAATTTTTTCAATACGAGTGCTCAAACCGGCCACTTCGTCTTCAAGGTCTTGAACTTCAAGAGGAAGTTCACCTCTCAGAGTTTTGATCTTATCAATTTCAGACAACATGGTCTGCAACTGGTACAAAGCTTTCAGCTTTTCTTCCACTGTCAATTCGCTCGGGTCTTTCTTTGCTTCTCTAGCCATAGTTTTTTCTTACAAATATTTAATAGGATTTGTATTTACCCGGGTTAACTGGACTTCCAGTTCCGGAAACATTTCCTGTATGATTGAATAAAATATTTCTTTTGTATATTGTTCACTTTCGTAATGACCTATTTCAGCTACCAGAATATCGTTCTCGTAATTGAAATAATCATGGTATTTCACTTCGCCTGTGATAAAGACATCGGCATTAGCCCCCACTGCCCTTGGCAGAAGAAATGCTCCGGCTCCACCACACAAAGCCACTTTCCGTATCAGGCGACCGGACAAACGAGTATGTTTCAGGCAACCCACTTCAAATGTTTTCTTGATGCGTCTCAAAAAATCCAATTCAGTCTCAGGCTCTTCTAGCTCTCCGACAATACCCGACCCTACTTGTGTCCAGGTATTTTTTAACGGATAAAGATCAAAAGCCGGTTCTTCATAAGGATGAATCGCCAACAATGCTTTTATTGCCGCAGCCTTTTTAAAAGCCGGAAGAATTGTTTCAATGCGCACCTCTGCCTCCCGGTGCAATTCACCTATCGCTCCACAAAAAGGATTTGCTCCCTTCTGTGCACGGAATGTCCCCTCACCTACTAAATTGTAACTACATGAGTCATAATTACCTATACAACCACAACTGGCTTCGAACAATGCTTTTCTCACTTTATCTGCTTGTGCATCCGGCACAAACGTCACAAGTTTCAACAAGCAATCCTCCTTGGGTTCAAGTATCCGTACATTCTCAAGACCTATTTTTTCGGCAATCTTATAATTGACTCCTCCGGGCGCATTATCCAAATTGGTATGTGCCGAATAAATAACAATATCATTCTTGATTGCTTTCAGAATACACCGCTCGATGTAATCCCGACCGGTAATAGATTTATATCCTTTAAATATAAGTGGATGATGCGAGACAACCAGGTTGTATCCCAGCGTTATAGCTTCATCCACAACAGCTTCAGTAACGTCCAGACACAACAAAGCCCCTGTTGCTTCCGCTTCTGTCAGTCCAACTTGCAATCCGGCGTTATCAAATCCGTCTTGCAAAGGCAGAGGCGCGAACCTTTCAAGGGCACTTACTATTTCCTTAATTTTCATTTGTTCGCGAAAATTTGCTTGCAAAGATAATCAATTCATTCGAATTTAGAAAGCAACAAAGCTATTTTTTATATTTTCCCAACTTTATCATTTTGTTCTTTAAGGCATAACGCTCATCGACGATACGATTCGTCGGAAAAAAAGTAAGATAAATACGCCAGTCACCTGCATGGAAACTGAATTTACGTGCTGATATTCCTCCTTCTATCAAGGCTAGTTTTTCATAAATAAATACTTTTATATCTATAGGAAATTCTTCTCCCTCATGCATTATATCTGCTGTAATAAAGAAACCGGGAGTCGGTAATTCTGCTATATATTTCCAAATTTGTTCATTCATATCTTCCAAATATTGATGCTGTCATTTAAGTTTCGTATCCTTATGAACCCGTAGCAACCGACCATAACTGTCGAAAGATTTCCTTGAAGCCAAAAAAATGGTTATCATCAAAGAAAGCATGGATGCCACCACCGTTATGACAACAATCATAATCTGGTATTTGATAGCTACATGTGGCGAGCTTCCTCCCAATATCTGGCCGATCATCGTTCCCGGCAATGCCACAAGCCCAGTCACTGCCATATTAGCAATGCCTGGACTGAACGCTTTAATAAGTGCTTGACGTACAAATGGCGCTATGGCCTCATTACGAGTAGCACCATTGCCAAGCAGATAATAATAAAGCTGTTGTTCCCGACGCAGGCCGGCATAGTAAGTATTCAGCCCTATCACATTAACGCCCAACATATTACCCATGATTATACCAAAAACAGGAATAAAATACTGGGCACTGAATATATTGTCCAGTTTAAGCACAAAGCCGAGAAAATAAAGTCCCACAAGCACCACCGTTACCAAAAAACCGATAGATATGGGAATCATCAAAATACCGCGTTTCAGCCGTGTACGTGTTAAGGCAGTTTCAGCAGCGACCCCAACCATGATAATTACCCATAGAAAATTGATAAACGGATTATCCCACTCAAACAGGAAACGAAGATAAGCACCAATCAGAAACAACTGTACAATCATGCGCACCGTTCCTACTAAAACAGGTTTGAGCAAACCCGTCTTGAAACGCCATAAAAAATAAAATGGAATAAGCATCAGCAGTAATCCTATTCCCAAGCTGCCATAATCTATATCAATCGTTCCCATTTATCAAAATCATAAAGTAAACACCTTGTCGCACCCGGCAGCGAACTGCTTGTCATGCGAAACAGACAATATAGTCATCCCTTTATTACATAAGGATTTAAAGAATCCGATTACCCGCAGGCATGATTCCGGGTCAAGCGCCGAAGTAGGTTCGTCCACTATCAGTAAAGGCTTGTCAAGCAGGGCTGTCACTGCCAGCATGATGCGTTGGCGCTGACCGCCTGACACCTCATTCACCCGTTTGTCATAAAGTTCTTCCTCTAATCCCAACAATGCAAAATACTCCATCAGCCGCTCTCTGCTAAAGCCCGTTTCACGGTTCGCCTTCAATTCAAAAGGCATTCGCACCATTTCACTGACCCATTCCGAAGGCAAGGCCAGTTCTTGAGGAATCCATGCTATTTTTCGGCGAATATGATCTGCCGTTTTAGGCGTCAGCACTGTGCCATCCACCTCTATTCTGCCTTCACTTAAAGGCACAAAGCCCAGTATAGCTTTTAGCAATGAGGTTTTTCCACTGCCGGAACCGCCACAAATACATACGCTTTCCCCACAATGAACTTGCAGGTAAAGACTTCTGAAAAGAGTCAGGTTGCCAAAACTGATAGATACATTCTCTATATTAATCATTGCATCCAAATAAAAGGAGTCGGGAGCATTCACTGCTGCCGACTCCACATAATGTATTAAAAATATAATGTGTCGAAGTTTAATATGCTCTCGCAAAGAGAACACGGCGAGCAGATGGTTTACCGGTTACCATACACTTGCCCGGAGTCAAGCTCTCTTCATCAGCTTCGAAAGGAAGACAGCGAATGGTAGCCTTGGTTTCCTCTTTAATCCGGTCTTCCGTTTCCGGAGTTCCATCCCAGTGAGCCAGAATAAAACCACCGTTTTCTATTTGTTCTTTAAATTCATCATAAGAATCTACTTTCACAATATGTTCGTTACGGTAGTTCAATGCTTTCTGATAGATATTGTTCTGAATGTCTTCCAGCAGTTGCTGTACGTATTCTTCAATTCCGTCGCAAGAACGAGTTTCTTTTTCCAACGTGTCGCGGCGCATCACTTCCATTGTATTGTTTTCAAGGTCGCGTCCACCCATAACTAAACGGACAGGCACACCCTTCAATTCATAATCAGCAAACTTGAAGCCCGGACGCTTGTTGTCGGCATTATCATATTTCACAGAGATACCCATTGCTTTCAGCTTATTGACAATACCTTCCACCTTTGCGTCAATCTTCTTCAGCATTTCATCATTCTTATAGATAGGAACGATAACGACCTGAATAGGAGCCAAATGGGGTGGTAATACCAGTCCGTTATCATCAGAGTGAGTCATGATTAATGCACCCATCAAGCGGGTAGATACTCCCCAAGATGTAGCCCAAACATAATCCAGCTTGTTATTTTTGTCAACAAACTGCACATTGAATGCCTTTGCAAAGTTCTGTCCCAAGAAGTGGGAAGTACCACATTGCAAAGCTTTGCCATCCTGCATCAAACCTTCGATAGTGTAAGTATCCAATGCTCCTGCAAATCGTTCATTGGCAGATTTCACTCCCTTGATTACGGGAACAGCCATGTACTTTTCAGCAAAGTCACCATATACATGCAACATTTTCTGTGCCTCTTCTTCCGCTTCTTCACGGGTTGCATGAGCCGTATGACCTTCCTGCCACAAAAATTCTGCGGTACGGAGGAACAAACGGGTACGCATCTCCCATCTCATTACATTTGCCCATTGGTTACACAAGATAGGCAAGTCACGATAGGAATTAATCCAATTCTTATAGGTACTCCAAATGATTGTTTCGGAAGTAGGACGGATAATCAATTCTTCTTCCAATTTTGCAGCCGGGTCTACAATAACCCCTGAACCGTCTTCTGCATTCTTCAGACGATAATGAGTAACCACAGCGCACTCCTTGGCAAATCCTTCTACGTGCTCAGCTTCACGGCTAAGGTAAGATTTCGGGATAAGCAACGGGAAATAGGCGTTTACGTGACCGGTTTCTTTAAACATATCGTCCAACTGACGCTGCATTTTCTCCCATATGGCGTATCCGTAAGGTTTGATAACCATACATCCACGCACAGGTGATTGTTCGGCCAGGTCGGCCTTTACCACCAAGTCATTATACCACTGAGAATAATTCTCGCTTCTTTTGGTAAGTTCTTTTAATTCTACTGCCATTGCTATATCGTTATTTTTGTTTTTCCTTTTTAAGAGTTTGCAAAATTAGTAAAAAAGCATGGGAAAGTACCAACGATTTAGCAAAAATATAGAGCCGGAAAGTATAAAAATAACTTATTGATAGCGATAATACCACCAATACGTATCACCAAATTCCCGCCGCATGCGGTTCTTCTCTTCTATCGGTGATGAAAATTCTTTCTGACGATTTATAAACTCATCCAAACGTTGCATCATCAATGTATCCTTGATTCCTCTGCCATATTCGGGATGAGTCTGTTTATAAAGCACCAATGCCTCACGATAATAACGCGGCAACGTATCTTGTTCAAAGCAATACACATCAACTGCCGATGCAAATTTATCCAGTTTCTTATCCAGCAGCAAGGCGCTCATATAATAATCCAAAGCGGTATGTTTGCCCACCTCATCCTGACAGATACGTGCCAAAAACTCCATCGGCTTTTCTGTAGCGTGTGGTTTTGCACCGAGATAAGCATATAAACTGTCGGCATTCAAGCGTAAAGTTTCCTTAGAATGAGGTTCAAACAGCAACCCTTCTACGCCATAATATTGAGGATACTCAAATAAATATTCCCCCATTGTACCTTCCAAGGACATAGCATGTGCTCTGAGCACCGTCAGGGTACAGGTAGTTTCCAAAGACTCCGCTCCCACTGTACGCGCAGCTTCATAATCATGATTGCGAATAGCCTGTTCCACTGCCAGTTCATGATGAAAATTCACATCCGTATTTCCTATTTCTACTGTCATCAGGCACAGAAGCGTCAAAATAGCCAGATTAGAATTTATCAGTCCCAATATAGAGCCTTCCTGATTCAGCCACGCACGAAACACGCGTCGTAATGTATAGACAACACCTATATAAACAAGTAAAAGTAACGGTAATAACCAAAGCCATTTATCCTCTATACTTTCTCCATGAAAAATATTCCGGTTCACATTCGTCAGTACTCCCAGCAGCAGGCAGGACGGAAAATAAGAAAGTGCCCTCACAGGACCTTTCAATCCCATCAACCCGTTTATCCCCCAGCGGAATATCAACAAAACCACTGTAATAATAACGGCCCCCACCAACGGAGAATAATGTGTTTTCCCTTGTGACAGCGAATAATGCAGTGCTCCCACTACATCTTTCTGAAGCACAAAAAGATATACAAAACAGAAAACAGAGAAAAGAAGACCGCACGCAACCGTGAGGATGCGGGCGGCTCTCTTATAAGATAAGCTGGTATTACTACTCATAGGTTATTCTTTCACTCTTTTCAATACCACAGCCGAACGGGCAGGCAGATACAGTTTCAACCATTCCTTCTTGTCTCTCTTGTAAAGAGGATCGAAGTTGGTAAAATGACGAACACTGTCATCAGCCAAGCCATTCCCTCCAAATGCTGTCGCATCTGTATTCAAGACCACATCATATGCTCCCGCAGGTACCAGGAAGCCATAGTCTGTAAATGAATTGGTCGGACTGAAGTTAAATACAAAAACTAAATTCTTACGACGGTAAGCCAATACCTGGTCACCATCATTGTGCCATATTTCAACCACAGGAGAATCCTGAATATTCTTCACACTCTCAACCAGGTGAACCATCGCAGAATCAAAATCGCCCAAATAATGGTAACACAGGTTCTTATTGTCAAAAAGCCCCCACTGACGACGGGCGTATTTATGTGACCATCCATTACCTTCACGCGGGAAGTCAATCCATTCGGGATGACCAAATTCATTCCCCATAAAGTTCAGGTAACCACCATTGATGGTAGAGGCGGTAAGCAGACGGATCATCTTATGCAAAGCGATGCCGCGGTGAACCGTATAGTTCTCGTCCCCTTTCTGGAAATGCCAGTACATATCGGCATCAATCAGACGGAAGATAATCGTCTTGTCACCTACCAGAGCTTGGTCATGACTTTCGGCATACGAAATGGTCTTTTCATCCTTACGTCTGTTGGTCACTTCCCAGAACATGCTGCTCGGTTTCCAGTCTTCATCTATCTTTTCCTTAATGGTCTTGATCCAATAATCCGGAATATTCATAGCCATACGGTAATCGAATCCGTATCCACCATCCTGAACCGGAGCTGCCAGTCCGGGCATACCGGAAACTTCTTCTGCAATCGTAATAGCCTTGGAGTTTACCTGATGAATCAGCTTGTTGGCCAATGTCAAGTAACAGATAGCGTTATCATCCTGATTACCATTGAAATAATCTCCGTAGTTACAGAATGCTTCTCCCAAACCGTGACTATAATACAACATTGAAGTCACCCCGTCAAAACGGAAACCGTCAAAACGAAATTCTTCCATCCAATACTTGCAATTGGAAAGCAAGAAATGAATCACTTCATTCTTTCCATAATCAAAGCACAGGGAATCCCATGCCGGATGTTCACGACGACCACCCGGATAGAAATACTGGTCAGGATCACCGGCAAAGTTGCCCAGTCCTTCCATTTCATTCTTCACGGCATGAGAATGAACGATATCCATAATTACGGAAATACCCATTCTGTGAGCCGTATCAATCAATTCTTTCAATTCATCCGGCGTGCCGAAACGAGAGGACGGAGCAAAGAAACTGGAAACATGATAACCGAAACTTCCATAATAAGGATGTTCCTGAATGGCCATAATCTGGATACAGTTATATCCGGCGTCAGCCACTCGCGGCAATATCTTTTCACGAAATTCATTATAAGTCCCTACCTTTTCTTCTTCCTGTGCCATACCGACATGGCATTCATAAATCATCAAAGGATCCGTCTTTGCACGAAATACCTTCTTTCTAAACTGATAAGGTTTCTCCGGAGCCCAGACCTGTGCACTGAATATCTTCGTCTGATCATCCTGCACCACACGGTTGGCCCATGCCGGAATCCGTTCGCCTTCACCACCGTCCCAACGGATCTTCAATTTATACAAATCACCGTGCTGTATGGCATTTCCCTGTAATTCCACTTCCCATACACCCGGAGAGTTTCTTACGCGATACATTCTGTAATCGCCATGTTCTTTCCAGTCGTTGAAATCTCCGATAAGATAGATTTCCTTAGCATTCGGAGCCCATTCGCGGAACACCCATCCTCTTTTGGTGCGGTGCAAGCCGAAATATAAATATCCGGTGGCAAAGTCCGACAAATTCCCTTTACCGCCGGTCAATTCCAATTCTTTGTCTAATGCATGCTGATGACGCCCTTCAATAGCTGCCGAATACGGTTCTAGCCAAGGATCGCTTTCTATTATGCCTAATTTTGGAGTGGTATTTTCCATAATATGATTAATTGTTAGTTATATTCTTTCAAACCAATACTTTCACGATTACTTTCTTCACACCGTCAGGCGATACGCCTGGAGCATGAGCATCCTGCGGGAAGAAAATAGCGAACATTCCCGGTTTTACAGGAATATAACTTTCGGCAAGTCCTGAATAGAAAGAGATATCCTTATCAGCATCATATTCTGCTTCGGGAAGATCTTCACGTGCCGTATAGCCCATCACTTCCACCCCTGACAGAGGAATCTGTATATCAATAAATTGATTATGAGTTTCTAATTTTGCTTCTTCTTTAGTCTTAGGTTTGGTCTGAGAAAAGTTTACTACCAGATCATCACCCTGTAATTTTACTTTTCCTAATTCCTGAGCGTTCAAGTCCGTAGCCTTCAAATATTCCATTGCTTTGGCAAACAAAGGATTCAGCGAAGCATACTTTTCTAAGTTTTCTAATCTGTCTATTACCATAATTATTTGATTTTAATGGTTAAAATATTGCTTTATCATTCAAAGTCGTCAATCGTGAAGTTTGTGAAATCAGCATAGCGTTTCAGCTGTTTGAAAGCGTCTTCCACCTTGTCCAACCAGTTGGGAGCAAGGAAAAATGCATCGGGCACCGTATAAGCGCACGTATAATCCTTACATTTCAAATAATCAATATATTCAAAATCTTTCGGAAATCCTTTGGGAGCCGTTTTCAAGTGATTTTCTCCGATAACAGGGAAGTATTGCTTGAATGCGGGATCTTCCACAATCCCTCTGTACTCATCTATGTTATCATAGATAGACTGGCGGACAGCCTTCAGAACCTTAGGTTCCAAACAAAAGCTTCCCCCCGCAAGCATACAGTTTCCGTTCTCGATATGAACGTAGTAGCCACAATGTTCAGACTTTTTCCCACGAGCGTTGATATAACCGCCGAAGTGTATTTTATAAGGAGTCTTATCGGTAGAGAAACGTGTGTCACGATAGATGCGGTACGTACAGTCCTTGGCCTGGATACCGACAATGCTTTCGTCAAACAATGAAATACGGGCAATGATTGCCGTCAGTAATTCCTCGAACTCTTTTTGTGCTTTCAGATATTCATCCTTATGCTCCTGAAACCACTCACGATTATTGTTTGCGGCCAGGTCTTTTAAAAATTGAAAGATAAAAGATACATTCATGTTACATTTGTTCATGTGTTCACCTGACAAACTTACAAAATATATTTGTAATGAACTAGAAAAAAGCAAAGTATTTATCTTTTTCCTAATACCCTGAAAAACTCATCATGTAGTTTCCCATTGGTAGCCAGCACTTCACGGCCGGAACAAAAGTCCGCTCCTCCACTGTAATCGGTAACTTTTCCACCAGCATTCATCAAGATTATCGAACCGGCAGCAATATCCCACGGCCCCAGCAGCCCCTCTATGCGGGCTTCAAAGCGTCCCGCAGCTACATAACAAAGCTCTGCAGCAGCAGCTCCTTGCAGGCGCATTCCTCCTACGTTGCCATACAGTTCGTGCACAATGTGTTCTGCCAAGGGCTTGTACTTTTGTGAATCATAAGGAAAACCCAACGCTACAAAAGCTTCATCTATATCAGAAACATTCGATACATGTATTTCCTTGCCGTTCAGATAAGAGGGTGTCCCTTTATAAGTCCAGTAAAGTTCATCGCGGCAGACTTCATATACCACGCCTACCAGCAGTTCTTCTTTATTGCGGAGAGCAATGCTCACACAATAAGGCGCATTGTTATGGATAAAGTTGGTTGTCCCGTCCAGCGGGTCCACCAGCCAGCAATATTCTTCCGTGGTCAGGCTGCCCGAACCCTCTTCGGCTATGAATCCGGCTTCGGGAACCAGTTCTCGAAGTTGTGCCACAATACGTCGTTCAGATTCCTTGTCCACATAGGACACATAGTCGTGGGCACTTTTCTTTTCGACTTTGCTACGGTCGAAACTACTACGCTCATTACGAAGAAAAGCACCCGCATGGAGTGCTATTTCACGAACTTTTAAAGTTATATTCTCTAAATCCAGCATTGTATTCTTATTTTTGTTCCGCATCCAGTGTTCCAAATTTATAGACACCTTTACGGATTACATTTCCATTCTTATCGGTTTCCACAAAAGCCCCGTGTTTTTTGCCTTGCTTGAAGAATCCGTCATAGCGTACCCCATTTTTATCTTCCAGTACACCTTTGCCGTCTTCCTTGCCTTTCACGAAATGACCTTTATATTTGGTTCCATCGGCTGTGCGCAAAGTACCTTCTCCATCGGCCATGTTATTTTTCCAGTCCCCTTCATAGTCGTCACCGTTTGCCCAGATGTAATGTCCTTTACCGCTACGCTGATTGTTCACCCACTGACCTTCGTACACGGCACCGTTGGCCCATGTAAAGGTTCCGGTTCCATGCTGTTCGCCATTCTTGAACTGCCCTACATACTTGTCACCGTTCTTATGTATATATATTCCTTGTCCGGTGCGTTCACCGTCTATATAGTCTCCTTCGTAGCGGTCGCCACTGTTAAAATAATAAATGCCCTTTCCATGCTGCACATCATCTTTCCAGTCGCCAACATATTTATCACCGTTGACATAGTAAAATGTACCTTTTCCGTCGCGTGCATCATCCGTCCAGTCGCCTTCATATTTTGACTGGTCGGGCCACACCATAGTGCCTTGTCCGTTCTTCTTATCCTCTTTCCACTCACCTTCATATTTGGCTCCCGCCTTCCAAGTATACGTACCTTTGCCGCTACGTTTGTCCTGATACCAGTTGCCTATATAAATGTCTCCGTTATAATAGTACATAGTACCTTCACCCTGCTGGTAATCGGCAAACCACATTCCTTCATAGCGGTTATTGTTCATAAAATAATAGGTACCGTTGCCATGCTGCTGGTCCTGGAACCACTGCCCCACATACTTTTCACCGTCATGGAAAGTGTACGTTCCGTCTCCTTCGCGTTTACCTTTTACATACTGCCCTTCATAGATGTTGCCGTTCTTGTAGGTTGTCTTTCCTTTACCGTTGGGTTTTCTACCTTTCAGCTCCCCGGTATATTCGCCGCCGTCTTTAAAAGTATAATTTCCAATTTTTATCTGCGCGGTGGCCCATGTGCTGACCGATGCTAAAAGCAATAATATATATACGTATTTCTTCATTGGTTCGTTACTTATAATAGATAAGATTTACGCCAAAGATACGATTTTCTACCTTTGGACGTTGTAGGTTATTACACTTTTTTACCCGCAATGACCTCTATTAAGTTTTCTTTGCAGAAATACTTTTGTGCCAATGTGCGTATTTCCTCTCTGGTGATTCCACGGACAGCATCCAGTGAACGAATAAAAAAGCCGTCGTCCAGTCCTGCCGTTTCTATGTAAATCCAGGCATCGGACAAGGAAAAGGGGCCTTCGTATGAACGGCACAGGTCGCCCAGCATATAGTTTTTCACCATCTCCAGTTCTTCCTGAGGAACAAGGTCATTACATAGTCTGTCCATTTCCTGATAAACTTCGGTGATAATAGGTTGAACATATTCATTAGCCGCCTCGGTGCTGACAACCAGTATCCCCGTACCCGGATAGGACACGATACCTGCGCCAATGCCGTACGTGTATCCTTTGTCTTCACGGATATTGGACATCAGGCGACTGCCGAAATAACCGCCAAACAGAGTGACCATGACACGGGCCTTCAAAAAGTCCGGATGGTGGCGGTCCATTACGAAACTTCCCATTTTAAGGGAGCTTTGAAGGGCATCTTCACGTTCTATAAAGATCCGTTTTTCCTTGGTCGTGACCGGCGGGACAACGGACATTACAGTCTTTTCCGTCACTTTCCCCCACTGCTCGCCTCCCAGGTTATCTTCTATACAATGAATAATCTCCGGTGTGACCTTTCCCGACACATACACCGAACAATTGCCCGAATGATAATATTTCTGATAGAACGAACGGAGCACTTCCGGAGTAATCCGGTCATAATCTTCTGCCACCGCATAACGCCCGAAAGGATGCTCAGGACCGAACAAAGCCTTGTTTAACTGTTTTCGGGCAATCATCTCCACCCGCGTGCTGTTCACCAGGAATTGCTGCTTGTTTGTATCGGCCACCACAGAAAGTTCCTTTTCCGGAAATACCGGTGCCTTTATCATTTCAGAGATGACAGCCAGCGTACGGGCAAAATATTTATTCAGGGAATAAAGTGTAATGAATCCATAATTTACGGAAGAAGACAATTCAAGCCATGCTCCGTAATAATCCAATCGTTCCGCTATTTGCGCGGAAGTAAGATTTCCTGCTCCTTCACGCAGCATCCTGTTGGTAAACATGGCCTGCAAGGGCTGTTCCTGATTCCATTGTCCGCCACCTATCAAAAGGTCAAATCGCACAACATCCTCGGTTCCTGCATGAATGATATTCAGCGGCATCCCGTTTTTCATCGTTCTCCTGTCGGGACGGGCTATGCCAAATTCACTTAACTGGCGGATGGGCGGTGGGGTTGTTCTGTCCAGCATTTACTTCCCCTCCTTCTGTTTTAAAAATTCTTCGGCACGCGCCAGATCCTGAGGCGTATCAATGCCTATCGTTTCCACTTCACTGAGTCCTACCTTAATAGTATAGCCGTTTTCCAGCCAGCGAAGCTGTTCCAAGGACTCAGCCAGTTCTAATGAGGATTGCGGAAGCGAAGTTATTTCTTTCAGTGCATCAGCGCGGTAAGCATACAGTCCGATATGCTTGTAGTAGGTATGCCCTCTCAGCCAATCAGCCTTTTCCGCGTTACGCTGGAAGGGAATGATAGAACGGCTGAAATACAAGGCATTCCTATTCTTGTTCACCACCACTTTAGGAGAATTTACATTCTCCAAGGCTTCAACCCCGTCTTCGGAAGTGAAAGGCTTTACCAACGTGGCAATCTGTGTGGCAGGGTCTTCAAAACAAGCTTTTACAGCCTCAAGCTGTGATCTTTGGATAAAAGGCTCATCACCCTGAATATTTACAATCACGTCATATCCTTGTCCTACTTTGGTATAAGCTTCATAGCAGCGGTCCGTACCGCTTTTGTGACGGACAGAGGTCATGACCACTTTACCGCCAAAGGCTTTTACCGCAGCTTCAATGCGCTCGTCGTCCGTTGCCACGCAGGCTTCATCCAGTATGCCGGCTACTTGTTCATAGACTCTCTGAATCACAGGTTTGCCTCCCAAGATGGCCAAAGGTTTGGCCGGAAAACGGGTAGAGGCATATCTTGCAGGAATAATTCCAATAAATTTCATGGTACCATTTCTTTTATATATTCATGCAAAAGTAACAAAAACATTTCATACATTTGCACCATTAATGCAATAAATGTTATGGACGAACACCATTGTTTGCTTTGTATGGGCTCTAATACAGACCGTTCCGCGCAGCTTTCGGTTGCACGGAAAGCGTTGTGCGCTACGTTTCCCGATATCCATTTCGGCGAGATGATGGAAACGGAGGCAATCGGCAGCGGGTTCCACTCTCCTTTCAGCAATCAGTTGGCAAGATTCAGTACAACTCTTTCGCCCGATTCCGTCCACGACATCCTTAAAGAGCTGGAACGACGTAGCGGACGCATACCCGAAGACAAGTCCCTGGGGGTGGTAAAACTGGATATCGACTTACTGGTATTTGATAACAGGGTACTGAAGCCGGAGGATATGGAAAGAGAATATATCCGACGTGGGATTTCCGTCCTGTGAACTGTGTGAAAGGGAAAATTCCTTTTATGATGTATTCTTTCTACACTTCTCCATTCATATTTCCGGTAGCGTTTTAGCTGTAGGGGCGGGGTTTGCCCCATAGCCGTCAGGTTAAGCCGGCAAATGGCGTTTCCACCCACTGTAGGGGCGGAATGCTTCCGCCCGAATGCATCCACAAATATACTTTTCGGAGTGTTATCGGGCGCATTCAATGCGCCCCTACGGTGGACGGGAACGCCATTAATCCCTTAGCTTGACGGCTATGGGATTGAATCCGCCCGACAACACACTGAAAGGTGGATTTGCGGATGCATTCAGGCGACCGGACGTCGCCCCTACAGTGGATGTGTCCCTTAGCTTGACGGCTGCGGGGTTCAATCCGCTCCTACAGTAATTGACAGCCCTATCGGAAGTGTTAAATGAGATTGGTAGAAAGGATAGACAGGATGCTCTTTCAATCTCTTCACCCCATACTTTTTCAATCTTCTTCCGGCCATCTAATCCTTTTCTATTATATATCCAAGGCTTTTTATCAGGAAGACTAAGACTTTTTATCAGGTCATGTTCTATCTCCATAGTATTTTGGAGTTATCTCCAAGCCTTATAGAGTTAACTCCAAACTGCTTGGAGTTAACTCCCAAACCTTGGGAGATAGCACATAAAAGGATAAAAGTGCTTAGTCTTCCATACAGAAAGGACTAACCTTCCATATAAAAACACTTAATAACAAGCCCGAAACAAAATTTTCCTCCTATCTATTTGCAATTTTCATTTATTCCCTATACATTTGCGTTTACTAACAATCCTGTTAAACATATATGATAACATGAAAGAAGAATCAAGTAATACAGAACAAGCCATACTGAAAGCTGCTGAGAAAGAATTTCTTAAGAAAGGATTCTCCGGAAGCAAGACCACAGAAATAGCAAAGGAAGCAGGAGTTACCCATGCCATGTTGCATTATTATTTCCGTACAAAAGAGAATCTGTTCAACAAAGTATTTGAAGAGAAGGCCAGGCAACTGGCAGACACCTTTCTATCTCGTGTAGACGAGTCACTGCCTTTTCTGGAAAAAGTGAAATGCAGCATTGAAGCACACTTTGACCTTTTAGCGGCCAACCCCGATTTACCTTTATTTATATACAGGGAAATTTTAGTCAATGAAAGTGGAAAAGAAGTTTGCCGCAAAACCCTGTTTCCTAATTTTCTGCTGGCGGTGAAACTGCTTGACCGTTCATTACAAGAAGAAATTGCCAGGGGAACGGTACGGCCTGTCAAAGCGGAGGATTTAATGATAAGCGTGGTATCTCTCAATATCTTTGTCTTCGTGGCCAATCCGTTGATCCATTTGTTTCTGGAAGAGAAAGGGGAAGAATATCACCAGTACATGGAACGCAGAAAGCAAGAAAATGTAGAAATCATATTAAGCAGATTAAGAAAATGAAAAGGTTATTCATTCTCACAGCATTCCTTCTCGGTGTCGCTCCTGTCTTTTTAAAAGCACAGGAACTCACGCTGGAAGAATGTCAGCAGCAAGCCCAGGCCTATTATCCGCTGATCAAACGGTACGGGCTAATTGAAAAGACGCAAGAATATAATATTTCTAACGCCAACAAGGGGTATCTGCCACAATTTTCATTGTCCGCCAAGGCCAGCTATCAATCGGATGTGACGGAAATTCCCGTAGACCTGCCCGAACTCGACATCCGGGGTATGCGCAAAGACCAGTATCAGGCCATGCTGCAACTGGATCAGGTGGTGTGGGATGGCGGGAACATCCATGCCCGGAAAGAAGTAACCCGTGCTTCTTCCGAAGTTGACAAGCAAAAGCTGGAAGTGGATATGTATGCCATCAATGAACGGGTGAACCAGCTTTTCTTTGGCATATTGCTGCTGGAAGAGCAGTTGGGGCAAAACGGGGCCATGCAGGAAGAATTGCAACGGAATTACGATAATGTAAAAGCCTATGTAAAAAACGGCACCGCCAACCAAGCCGATTTGGATGCCGTAAAGGTGGAGCAATTGAACAACATACAGCAGCGCCATACACTGGAAGCCACACATCGCGCTTACAGCGAGATGCTGAAAATAATGATTAACCACCCCACTCCATTAACTGGGGAGTCACTGAAGAAGCCGGATGTGAATACCTTATTATATATAGATGGAACTTACTCTGCGGAATTAATCCGACGTCCGGAACTTGATCTTTTTGCCGCCCAGGACCTGCAACTGGAAGCCCGGCGCAAACAACTTGCCGCCAAAAACCTTCCCCAGTTAGGTCTGTTTGTACAAGGAGCTTACGGCAATCCGGGGCTGAATATGCTGAAGAACGAATTTTCAACTTATTATGTTGCAGGAGTACGTCTTTCCTGGAACTTCGGCAATTTATATACACGCAAGAACGAATCCCGTCAACTGACACTGAATCAGCAAGATGTGAATGTACAGAAAGAAACTTTCCTGTTCAACACTCATCTGGAAGTCACCCAAAACAACAGTGAAATAAAGAAACTGGCAGAACTGATGAAGAACGATGACGAGATTATCAGCCTGCGCAACAACATCCGGAAATCTGCCCAGGCAAAAGTTGCCAACGGAACACTGACCGTCACGGAAATGCTTCGCGAGGTGACTGCCGAGGATCTTGCCAAACAGGACAAGATTCTGCATGAGATTCAGTTATTATCAGCTATTTATGAATTAAAATATACAACCAATCAATATGAGAACAAGTAAATATCTCCTGTTCGCCGCCATTCTGCTGGGCTTATCCTCCTGCGGAAACAGAAAAGGCGATTATGATGCATCGGGTACATTCGAAGCTACCGAAGTGATTGTGTCTTCGGAAGCCAATGGCAAGATCATGCAGTTTAATGTGGAAGAAGGGCAATTATTGAAGGCTGGTGAAGAAGTAGGGTACATAGACACCTTGCAACTCTATCTGAAAAAGATGCAGTTGCTGGCCAGCGGAAAAGCTGTCGCCAATAAAAGTATGGACATCAACAAGCAGATAGCCGCTACGAAAGAACAAATCAGCAAGGCTGAATATGAAAGAAGACGCACGGAGAACCTGCTGAAAGAGAATGCAGCCACCCGGAAGCAGGTAGATGATATTGATTCTCAGATTGCCGTATTGAAAAAGCAGCTGGAAGCACAGGTTTCCACTCTACAACGAGGGAACGCGAGCGTCACGGAAGAAAGTTCTGCTTACGAGATACAGGTAGCCCAACTGGATGACCAGCTCCGCAAGTGCCATATTACCAGTCCTATTCATGGAACAGTATTGGCAAAATACACCGAAACCGGAGAATTGGCTACTCAGGGAAAACCTTTATTCAAAGTGGCAGATGTACAACGTCTGTTTTTACGTGCCTACATCACTGCCGATCAATTGTCTGAGATGAAATTAGGAGATAAAGTGAAGGTCTTTTCAGATCTGGGAGAAGATGACCACCGTGAATATGAGGGGACTATCACGTGGATCTCGGACAAATCGGAGTTTACGCCCAAAAACATCCAGACACGGGATGAACGTGCCAATCTGGTATATGCCGTAAAGATAGCTGTCAAAAATGACGGATATATCAAGATCGGCATGTATGGTGAAATGAAAAAAGAATAGACGGGCCAAAAGTTCAAAGTAACTATCTTATCTTTTGCTGTAGGGGCAGGGATTGCCTGCCCGAAAACGGTTTACTTTGTGTATTCGGGCGGGCAAACCCCGCCCCTACAGTGGACGATAACCAGACATAGTTGTCAAGCGAAGGTGGTAAATGGCGTTCTCGTTCACCGTAGGGGCGGAATGCTTCCGCCCGAACCAACGGCCACGACCTTGGGAGTTATGCATCCACAAATACACTTTTCGAAGTGTTATCGGGCGCATTGAATGCGCCCCTACAGTGGACGGAAGCGTGATTTATATCTTAGCCGGACGGCTATGAGAAGCATTCCGTTCCTACAGCGAACAAGAAAAATAATTTGATCAGTTAATGGATAATAAAATGGATACTATTGTTTCTGTCAAAGGAGTCAGCAAAAGCTATGGGGAAGTACAGGCACTGAAAAACATAAGCTTTGAGGTGAAGCCGGGAGAAATCTTCGGGCTCATCGGGCCTGACGGCGCAGGAAAGACTACCCTTTTCCGCATTCTCACCACGTTGGTGCTGGCCGATAAAGGCAACGCAGAAGTATGCGGACAGGATGTAGTGAAGGATTACAAGGAAATACGCCGGCAGGCAGGATATATGCCGGGGCGCTTCTCCTTGTACCAAGATTTGTCTGTAGAAGAGAACCTTACTTTCTTTGCCACACTTTTCAATACCACCATCCGGGAGAACTACGCATTGGTAAAAGATATCTACCAGCAGATAGAACCCTTCAAGCACCGGCGTGCCGGAAAACTGTCCGGTGGCATGAAGCAGAAACTGGCTCTGAGTTGCGCACTGATTCACAAACCTGCCATTTTGTTTCTGGACGAACCCACCACAGGAGTGGACCCTGTATCCAGAAAGGAATTTTGGGACATGTTGCTCAAACTAAAGCAGGAAGGCATCACCATCATTGCAGCAACTCCTTATCTGAATGAAATGAAATGCTGTGACCGCATCGCATTTATCCGCGAAGGAGAGATTCAGGGCATTGATACGCCGGACCGGATCTTGCAGCGGTTCAGAGATATTCTTTCTCCCGAAGGCTTGTCTTTCAATGAGCCGCAGGCCACAGACCAATATGCCATTGAGGTGGAAGGGCTGACCAAACGATTCGGCAGTTTCACCGCTGTGGATCATATCTCGTTCAAAGTAAAACGGGGGGAGATCTTCGGCTTTCTGGGTGCAAACGGAGCAGGAAAGACCACTGCCATGCGTATGTTGTGCGGTTTGTCACAACCAACAAGTGGAAAAGGTAGAGTGGCAGGATTCGATATTTCCACACAATACGAACTGGTCAAGAGGAACATCGGTTATATGAGCCAGAAGTTTTCTCTCTACGAGGATTTGAAGGTATGGGAGAACATCCGCCTGTATGCAGGAATTTATGGAATGAGTGATGAAGAGATAGCCGTAAAAACAGACCAAGTATTGGATCGACTGGGATTTCTGCACGAAAAAGACACTTTGGTCCGTTCACTGCCTTTGGGATGGAAGCAGAAGCTGGCTTTTTCGGTAGCCATCTTCCATGAACCGAAGATTGTGTTTCTGGACGAACCGACAGGAGGGGTAGATCCCGCTACACGTCGTCAGTTCTGGGAACTGATCTATCAGGCTGCTGAACGGGGAATTACCATCTTTGTCACTACCCACTACATGGATGAAGCCGAATATTGTAACCGGATCTCGATGATGGTGGATGGAAAAATAGAGGCTCTGGACACTCCCCAACGCCTGAAAGAGCAGTTTCAGGCTAAAGATATGGACGAAGTATTCCGGCAGTTGGCACGCAAGGCGGTCAGGAGTTGAAAGCCGGGATCCGGTCAGTAGCAGCCATTACGCTGCATTGCGTTAACATTTTTAGCGTTAAAACAGGACTGCGATTCATAGTCGGTGGTAACTTCATCCCCTCTTGAGCTACTCTTTCTATACATCGCGTTACCATTTCCAATAACGCTCTCATTTCGCTGTAGGGGCGGATTGAATCCGCCCGATAACACTAGGAAAAGTGCATTTGTGGATGTATTACTCCCAAGGTCGTGACCGATGGTTCGGGCGCATTCAATGCGCCCCTACAGTGGACGAAAGCGAAATGACAGTGCTGTAAAAATATGAAAAAGAGTTGTAGAAAGAGCAGCTTTAAAAGGTGGAGGATCGCAATGACCATTTAAGGAACTTAAATTAAAAACAAACAGATAAAAAGAGAATGAAGCAATTTATATCATTTGTACGAAAAGAATTTTATCACATATTCCGGGACCGCCGGACCATGCTGATATTACTGGGCATGCCTGTTGTGGAGATTATTCTTTTCGGCTTTGCCATCACCACCGAAGTAAAGAATGTAAAAGTAGCCGTACTGGACGAGTCGAAAGATGTAGCCACCCGGCAAATCATAGACAAACTGGATGCCAGCGAATACTTCAATATCAACAAGATATTGCATGGCAATGATGAAATAGAAGAAACATTCCGGAAAAACAGTTCGGACCTGATTGTCGTGTTCGAAGCCGGTTTCGATAATAACCTGCGCCACACCGGGAAAGCCCAAGTGCAGCTGATTGCCGATGCCACCGATCCCAACAATGCTACCATACTGACTTCCTATGCATCCAATATCATTGCCGACTACCAGCAAAGCCTGATGCTGCAACAACAAATACCCATACAAATCATTCCCCAAGTAAAGCTGTTATACAATCCCGGTATGCAGAGTGCCTACAACTTTGTTCCGGGAGTAATGGGACTGATTTTAATGCTGATATGTGCCATGATGACTTCTATCTCCATTGTCCGTGAGAAAGAAACCGGCACTATGGAAGTTCTGCTGGTATCTCCTGTGCGTCCGTTATGGATGATTATAGCCAAAACGGTTCCTTACTTTGTGCTCTCATGTGTCAATCTGATTACCATTCTGTTACTATCCGTTTATGTATTGCACGTTCCGGTAGCAGGCAGTCTTTTCTCATTGGCTCTGCTTTCATGGATTTTCATTCTGGTATCTTTGCTGTTGGGATTGCTGGTTTCTACCATCGCTCGTACCCAGGTAGAAGCTATGCTGTTTTCTGGTATGGTATTGATGATGCCTACTGTGTTGCTGTCCGGTATGATATTCCCTATCGAAAACATGCCGCTCCCCCTACAACTTTTTTCAAATATGATCCCTGCCAAGTGGTATATCATCGGTGTCAAAAGAATTATGATTGAAGGGCTGAGTATCAGCTATGCACAGGAAGAGATAATTATACTTATACTGATGGCCGTTGTCCTTATGGCAATCAGTCTGAAGAAATTAAAAAAACGATTGGAATAAGCGTTCTTATCCTTTTTTGTACCATAGCCACCTGTAGGGGCGGGGTTTGCCCGCCCGATAATGGTTCGCTTTTTGTATTCGGGCGGGCAAACCCCGCCCCTACGGGTGGACGTTATCCTTAGCCGGGATACAAAATTGGACAAAGAAACAAAATAAGTTCAGAAATATGATGATAAAGTATTTATTAGAAAAAGAATTCAAGCAATTGCTCCGCAACCCGATGTTGCCGAGACTGCTGGTTGTGTTTCCGTGCGTCATCCTGTTAGTGTTACCTTGGGCCGCTAATTTCGAAATAAAGAACATGAATCTCAGCGTAGTAGATAATGACCGCAGCCCCTATTCCACCCGCCTAGTACAGAAAGCGGGTGCATCCGAGTATTTCCATCTGGTAGATGTTTCGAGCAGTTACGAGGAGGCGATGGAATGTATTGAAAAAGGAGATGCCGATCTTATTCTGGAGATTCCACCACACTTTGAACGCGATTTACTGAAGAATGGAGTAGCCAACGTACTGATCTCTGCCAATACTGTAAACGGAACAAAAGGAACTTTGGGCAGTTCCTACCTCAGTAATATAGTCAATGCTTATGCTGCCGAAATCAGACCTCCGGGTTCCGGTTCCACTCCCCCTGCTCCTACCATAGAAATAACCACCCAGGGACGTTTCAACTCCTATCTGGATTACAAGATATTTATGGTTCCGGCACTGATGGCACAATTGCTGATGATGCTCTGCGGGTTTCTGCCCGCCCTCAACATTGTGGGTGAAAAGGAATTTGGAACCATCGAACAGATAAACGTGACTCCTGTGAGCAAATTTACTTTTATTATAGCCAAACTTATTCCTTACTGGGTGGCCGGTATGCTGATCCTTACTTTGGGCATCATCCTGGCATGGCTGGTCTATGGTCTGGTTCCGGCAGGGCATATCTGGTTACTCTATTTCTTTGCATTGCTGTTCATTATCGTTGTCTCGGGCATGGGGCTGGTGGTTTCCAATTATTCGCAAACCATGCAGCAAGCCATGTTTGTCATGTTCTTCTTTGTGATTATCATTATGCTGATGAGCGGATTGTTCACTCCCATCAACAGTATGCCCGAATGGGCGCAAGACATTACCATCGTAAATCCCTTGAAGTACTTTATACAGGTGACACGTATGGTCTATCTGAAAGGAAGCGGATTCGGTGACCTGATGGTGCAGTTTGCTGCCTTGCTGTTTATGGCGGTCTTTCTGAATGGTTGGGCGGTATTCAGCTACAAAAAGAATTCATAACAGATAAATTGGAACATTTGCTTGTTTATCATTGTTAATATCAGTAGCTTAGCAATCTGTTGCTAACCTGATTTTAATTATCTAAATAGAAAAAAGTTATGAAATTCTTTATTGACACAGCCAACTTGGAACAAATCCGCGAGGCAAACGCATTGGGTGTACTGGATGGTGTGACCACCAATCCGTCTTTAATGGCTAAAGAAGGCATTAAAGGAGTTGAGAACCAGCATAAGCATTACATTGAGATATGTAATATAGTAGACGGGGACGTCAGTGCCGAAGTTATTGCTACCGATTACGAAGGCATGATCAGGGAAGGCGAAGAGCTGGCCGCCCTGAATCCGCACATTGTGGTCAAAGTGCCTTGCATAGAGAACGGCATTAAAGCGATCAAATACTTCAGTAACAAAGGTATTCGTACTAACTGTACCTTGGTTTTCTCTGCCGGACAAGCATTGCTTGCAGCAAAGGCAGGAGCTACCTACGTATCTCCATTTGTCGGCAGACTGGATGATATTTGTAGTGATGGCGTAGGATTGGTTGCACAAATTGTAGAGTTGTATCAGACTTATGACTACAAGACAGAAGTGCTTGCCGCTTCCATCAGAAACACCTTACATATACTGCAATGTGCCGAAGTGGGAGCCGATGTGGTAACTTGTCCTCTCTCTGCTATTAAAGGTCTGCTAAACCACCCACTGACAGATATAGGCTTAGAAAAGTTCCTTGCCGATTATAAAAAGATAAACGGATAATAAAAAACATTCCCCCGCCGACCCAAAAGGCGGGGGAATTTGTTTTCCGGACATTACGAAACTAATAATTTCCTTAATGTCGCTTATAATTAGCAAATAGTCGAATGAGGTTGTTTCGTACTAATTTTATTTATTCTTTTACACCAAATAACATCAAGAATGATAAAAGGACGTACCGACATAGATATTTGGAATACTGATTTCTTCGCCAATGCAGATTACTTTTCCGATGATTTCATCATTTATAATAATACTGGAAAAGATTTCATTCGCAACCAACATACTTTTCCTTTGTTTTATAATAATTCATACAAAACAACATACACTTCATTCGTACTTTGCCTGGCTGGGACTTCCGAAGTAGAAATAGATTCCATCAAACATACTACTAAGGAAAACACATTATTAATGATGATGCCCAACCAAATCATAAAATATAACGAGGTAAGTGAAGACTACAGAGCGCATCTCATCATGATATCCAATAAGTATTTTGATACACGAGACAATTTTTATAAAATGATGTCTCTTTTAATCCCTCTAAAAAATCATCCATGCGCCGATTTGAATATTACAGAAACAGAATTACTGAAAACATATCATGTATTGCTCTATAAAAAAATCAGCGAAGAGAATAATCTGTTTCGCAACTTTACCATACAATATCTGATACAAGCCACATTTTATGAAGTATGCCAGCTCCTGTTAAAACATATAGAAATAAAGAAGAAAAACCTGCCGCATAAAGAAGAAATATTCAAGCGGTTCCTGAAACTGGTTGAAACCCACCATTACAAAGAAAGAGACATTTCTTTTTATGCAGAGCAGCTTTGTTTCACCCCCAAGTATTTGTCTTCTATTATCCGGGATGTTACCGGGAAACTGGCTGGTGACTGGATTGACAATTATGTAATTATCGAGGCTAAAGCCCTACTAATCTCTACCAACCTCACTATTCAGGAGATTTGTTATGAACTGAACTTTTCTACTCCATCCTCATTCACCCGTTTTTTTAAACGGATAACCGGAATGTCGCCTAGAAAATTCAGAACTCTGAAAGTCTTTCCCAATCTGATAGAATAAGAAGGGACACAATACAGAAATACAATCCCCAACGACAGGCAATTCTTCGATTTAGAAAATAAGAACACATCAAAACAAAAAGCATGGAAAATATGAGTTATATAAAAGGACAGTTAGTATTATCCAAACAGATCTTAAATATTTTGCCGTCCGCCCTTATATTTATGGATGCAGACGGTACGATTGAGCGCATTAACGATGAGGCTGTCCATGAATTGAATTTGGAAAGTATGGAACTTAAAGGAAAAAAACTATCCGAAATAATATCCATCTTACAAAACCATCAAAATCTTATTCCTGAGCTTATCGAAGAGCTAAAGCATGAAGAGAAAATCATCGACTTTCCTAAAGGTACATTCATTAAAAGTGAATTACGAAACATACGCTTTATTGCCGAAGGACGAATCGCCAGCGTATTCACAAAGAAGAAACTCTCTCAGCTGGTTCTTTCGTTCCGTAATATAGAAGGCGAACTAACCCAGCAGCATATCATAAACATGGCACTCAGCCTGACGAAAATTTATCCCTGGTTTTATGATATGGAAAAGAGGAAAATGATTATCGATGCACGCTGGTTCAAACATTTTAATATACCTACCAAAGACTATACGCTGACCGAAGAAGAATTTGCAGCCTGCCTGCATCCTGACGACCGGGATATACTGATGAACGCCCTGACCAATCAGATAGCCGGAAATCTAAATACCGAAGCTTTTGCTTACAGGCTGAGACACAATGACGGCACTTGGGAGTGGTTTGAAGTACAGTCATTATATCTGGAACAAATAGAAGGCACTCCTTATAGAATTATCGGGGCCTGCCAAAGCATACAGGAGCATAAGAATGCAGAAGAAAAACTGATGGTTGCCCGTGACAAGGCAGAACAAAGCGATAAATTGAAAAGTGCGTTTCTTGCCAATATGAGCCATGAAATCCGGACTCCCCTCAATGCAATTGTAGGTTTCTCGAATCTGCTTGCCAGCGGAGAAATAGAAATGGGTGGTGCGGAAGGCAGAGAATTTGTCTCCATCATCAACAAGAACTGCGAACAGCTGCTGGTATTGATTTCAGATATCATTGACATGTCAAAAATAGAATCCAATTCTATTGAATTCAAGGAGCAAAAACAATGGCTCAATCATATTCTATCGGAAATTTATCAAAGCCAGTTATTAAATATACCTCAAAAGATAGAGTTCAAATTGCAACTACCGGAAAAAGATACTGAAATAATGATCGATGCCACCCGTTTAAAACAGGTGATTAACAACTTGATAAATAATGCCGTTAAATTTACCATATATGGCAGCATCACACTTGGATGCAAAGCACCTTGCAACGGTACAATAGAAATATATGTAAAAGATACAGGCATAGGCATGCCGAAAGAGAAACTTGAACATATATTCGACCGCTTTTACAAGGTAGATTCATTCAAGCCGGGCGCCGGTTTGGGACTTTCTATCTGCAAAACTATCATAGAGCATATGCAGGGAGAAATTATCGTAACCTCTATAGAAGGTAAAGGCACTAATTTTGCCATTACCATTCCGACAAATCAGGTTTCTACTTGAATTTCAAGTATCCTATGCGCGTGCATTTAATTCCTTTGCTCTCATAATGAGAGAGGACTTTGGCCGATTTGATATACAGACTTTCATGCGGGTTTATTTTCCGGGTGTAACAACTCAGCATATCCGGTGACATACTGGGAGTTGCTGCCTTAATAATAAAAGTATAGCGGTTACCGTCAGCGTCGGCAGCTAGCACACTCTGGTCTACATAGTACCCTTTTGTCTTGTAAGCATCCAGTTGTAACCTTGTCCCCAGAACTTCCAGATGTAAATCAGTCAGTTTTTCTCCGGGCTCCCCAATAAAACGACTTCCGGCAGGCAAACGGTGCTTTCTGATGACCGTTTCATAATGGACAGTGGCAAAAGCTTTTGCCAATACCGCCAGTTTCTTGTCTCTGGGGTTCCGGGGTTCAAATTTATGTGCCAGCCAGAGCACATAGTTGGGGTCAATGTAATATACTTCCGCCAATCTTTTTCCGCGATATTTTCCAAAAGCAACAATGTCTTCGGAAATTCCGTAATAAGGTTCAAAGAAAGTATTATCCTTTACTTTCAGCAAAACATTGCAGTTTTGCAAATACTGAAAGGCACGTTCCGCCGCATCGTCAAAAGTTATGGCCAGGGACTGGATAAACAGAGGGGAGTAAGTATTGTCCGGAAATATACGCCATAAAGCGTAGTATGACCGGTAAGGAGTGGAAACACTGATTGCGTAAAATCCCGCATCTTCTCTACGGCCTTTATTGAAGTTGTCTATCTTTTGAAAAACTTTCTCGGCCATGATGTTAGTTATCTGATACAGAGTTATATCTCTATCCATAATTACCTCCTATCTTTATCAAGTAAAGATTTACTTTTCGTAAATATAGCATTTTTCAATGAAAAAGCAAGGGGTTTCTTTCTTTTTATATAAAATATTTACTATGTGTGTTTGCTGTCCACCATAGGGGTGGATTACATCGCATAACCGTCAGGCTAAAGAATACATCTACTGTAGGTGCGACGTCCGGTCGCCCGAATACATCTACAAATACACTTTTCAGAATGTATTCGGGTGAGCGCCCCCATAACTGTCAGACGATGGGGCAAACTCCGCCTCTATAGTGGGGTGAGAAAAGGAATGGGTTATAAGGGAACAGGAACAAAAAAAGCCTGTTTACTTTCTTGCAAACAGGCTTTTTTATTTAGATCTACCAATTATTCAAATATGTTATCTAATCCTCCGGTTTCTTCCACCGAAACATCATCTATTAAGGTATCCTTACAAGGATCAAAGTCATCGGGAATATTGAATCTCTCGTCCTGAGAGTATCCCAAACTCTTGTCTTTATAAACTTTCTGCATATAAAGCCCCCAAATGGGAAGAGCCATAGCAGCACCCTGCCCGTCTACCATCGTATCAAAGTGAATATCACGTTCTTCACCGCCTACCCAAACACCGGAAACCAAGGACGGAGTAAATCCCATGAACCATCCGTCAGAGTTGCGGTTAGTCGTACCTGTCTTGCCACCCATATCGGCAGTAATGCCATACAGACGGCGCACACGGCCACCGGTACCTTCATTGATTACTGCACGCAGCATGACCAACATCTTGTAAGCACTGGTTTCACTGATTACCTCATCCATTTGAGGAGTGAAATTCGCCAATACATTTCCTTCATTATCTTCAATACGGGTTACAAATACCGGCGCTGTACGTATCCCCCGGTTGGCAAATGCCGAATAAGCGCTGACCATCTCTCCTACAGAGATCTCACAAGGCCCCAGACAAAGTGAGACAACCGGATCTATTTGTTTATTCTGTACACCAAACGAGTGAATCAGACGAACCAAAGCATACGGACTAAGTTTTCCCATCAGATAAGCTGTTACCCAGTTATCAGAATTAGCCAGCCCCCATTTGATAGTTACCATTTCTCCATAACGCTTCTTACTGGCGTTACGTGGTGACCACGGACGGCCATTTTCATCTATCAAAGTCTGTTCCACGTGACGAACCTGGTCACAGGGGGAGAAACCGTTCTCCATTGCCAATGTATATACATAAGGTTTAATGGTAGAACCTACCTGCCGGCGACCCACCATTGCCATATCATACTGGAAATAATTATAGTTAGGGCCACCTACATAAGCCTTCACATGGCCGGTCAACGGGTCCATAGACATGAAACCTGCTCTCAGGAAGAACTTATAATATTTCAGAGAATCCATAGGAGTCATAATGGTATCCTTTTCGCCCTCGTATGAAAATACGGACATTTCATATTTAGTATTGAACGCCTTCTTTATTTCCGCTTCCGAGCATCCTGCCTCTTTCATGGTGCGATATCGGTCGGTCTGTTTCATGGCTCTGGTCATGATAGAATTTACCTCTTCTTCGGTGAGCTGATTGGTAAACGGAGCCGTTTTCTTTTTCAGTTTTTCCTTGAAGAAACGAGGTTGGAGGTATTGTGCCACATGTTCATAAACCGCTTCTTCAGCATATTTCTGCATACGTGAGTCGATGGTGGTATAAATCTTCAAGCCATCTGTATAGATATTATAGTTCGTACCGTCTTTTTTCTTATTCTTGGCACACCAGCCGAAAAGCGGATTAGTCTTCCATGCCAGTGAATCCTCATAATATTTCTGCATCTGCCATCCACGGTAGTCGCTCTTCTTCGGTTCCTTGGCGGTCATTACACCACGCAAATATTCACGGAAGTAAGTTGCCAAACCTTCTTTATGGTCTACGCGGCGATACTTCAGTACCAATGGTAATGCCTTTAATGAATCGGCTTCCGCATCAGTCAGGTATCCTGCCTTTCGCATCTGGTCAAGCACCACATTACGGCGTCCGCGTGACCGCTCGTTAAACCGTTTCGGATTATAAAGTGACGGATTCTTGCACATACCTACCAAGGTAGCTGCTTCCTCGATGGCCAGATCTTTCGGCTCCTTAGAGAAATAAGTATTGGCAGCTGTCTTGATACCGACCGCATTATTCAGGAAGTCAAACTTATTAAGGTACATGGTCAGAATCTCTTCTTTTGTATAATAGCGTTCCAACTGAACGGCGATCACCCATTCAATAGGTTTCTGCAACAACCGTTCCATCACATTATCCGCCGTAGGTGAATAGAATTGTTTTGCCAACTGCTGGGTTATGGTACTACCTCCACCGGCATTCTTCTGCATCATCACACCACGTTTCACCAGCGCACGAATAAAGGCGCGGGCATCAATACCGGAATGATCTTTGAAACGCTCATCTTCCGTAGCAATCAATGCTTTAATGACATTGGGTGAAAGCTGGTCATAGCCCACAAACACACGGTTCTCCTTACTAAGCGACCAAGTGCCCAGCATTTTGCCATCATCGGATATAATCTCGGTTGCAAACTTTAAATTCGGATTTTCTAATTCTTCAATAGGTGGTACATATCCAATCCATCCCTCCGCTATTGCAGTGAATATGAACGCTATAACTAACAGCACGCCTACTACAAGAGCCCAAAGCACATATATAAATTTCTTCCTCATGTCGTTATCTAGTAATTAATGGTGCAAAAGTAAGGAAAAACTTTGAGATAGAATGTGTTTCTAACAAAGTTCAACGAAATATCTTTTAAATCTTCGCTCATTTATTTTTTTTTCATACCTTTACGCTCCGTATAAGTTGTAATTATAAATACAAACCCATATGGAAAATAGAAGTTTAGTTACTATTGCCGAACACTCGAAAGAGAAAATCCTCTATCTCTTGGAGATGGCAAAAGAGTTTGAAAAGAAGCCTAACCGTAAAATTCTGGACGGCAAAGTGGTTGCTACCCTATTCTTTGAGCCCTCCACCCGTACAAGACTCAGTTTTGAAACAGCAGCAAACAGATTGGGGGCGCGTGTTATCGGATTCACCGATCCCAAAGTAACCAGTTCCTCAAAAGGAGAAACATTGAAAGATACCATTATGATGGTAAGCAATTATGCCGATATCATCGTGATGCGTCATTTTCTGGAAGGTGCTGCAAGATATGCCAGTGAAGTTGCCCCGGTGCCCATAGTCAATGCCGGAGACGGAGCCAACCAGCATCCGTCACAAACCATGCTAGACCTCTATTCCATATACAAAACACAGGGAACACTCGAAAATCTGAATATCTATCTGGTGGGTGATTTGAAATATGGACGTACCGTTCATTCTCTGCTGATGGCCATGCGCCACTTCAATCCTACTTTCCATTTCGTTGCTCCCGAAGAACTGAAAATGCCCGAAGAATATAAAATATACTGCAAGGAGCATCACATCAAATATAAAGAATATACTGACTTCAACGAAGAAACCATTGCAGATGCCGACATTCTTTACATGACCCGTGTACAACGTGAGCGTTTCACCGACCTGATGGAGTATGAACGAGTGAAGGACGTATATATATTAAGGAATAAGATGCTGGAACATACCCGTCCCAATTTGCGTATCCTGCACCCGCTACCCCGCGTCAATGAAATAGCTTATGATGTGGACGAGAACCCGAAAGCTTACTATTTCCAGCAGGCACAAAACGGACTTTATGCGCGCCAAGCCATTCTTTGTGATGTATTGGGCATAACTTTGGACGATGTTATAGAAGATGCAAAAAAGTAAAAAACAAAAATGAAGATGAGTGATAATAAACAAGCATTGCAGGTAGCTGCTTTGAAAAACGGCACTGTCATAGACCATATACCTTCCGACAAACTGTTTACTGTAGTTGCCTTATTGGGATTACAGGATTCAGACTCTAACATAACCATCGGAAACAACTTTGAGAGCAAGAAACTGGGCAAAAAAGGAATTATTAAAGTGGCCGACCGCTTCTTTACCGACGAGGAAATAAGCCGCCTCTCCGTAGTGGCTCCGAATGTAAAACTGAACATTATCCGTGATTATGAGGTAGTAGAAAAGAAACAAGTATTGATGCCTCAGGAACTGCGCGGCATTGTAAAATGCGCCAATCCCAAATGTATCACCAATAACGAGCCGATGACCACCTTGTTCCATGTGATTGACAAAGAACATGGAATCTTGAAATGTCACTACTGCGAAAAGGAACAAAGTAAGGAAGGTATCAAACTGCTTTAATCATTATGAAACAAGACTGGAAACCGGGAACTATGATTTATCCTCTTCCGGCCCTATTGGTAAGTTGCGGAAGTACGGAAGAAGAATATAACATTATCACAGTGGCGTGGGCAGGTACTATTTGTACCAACCCCGCCATGTGCTATATATCCGTGCGTCCGGAACGCCATTCCTACCCCATTTTGAAACGGAATATGGAATTTGTCATCAACCTTACTACTAAAGACATGGCATTTGCCACCGACTGGTGCGGAGTGCGTTCGGGCAAGGATTACAATAAATTCGAAGAAATGAAGCTCACCCCAGGTAAAGCAAAGATAGTCAATGCTCCCATCATCGAGGAATCTCCACTCTGTATAGAGTGCAGGGTAAAGGAGATTATCTCATTAGGATCTCATGATATGTTCATTGCCGATGTGGTAAATGTGAAGGCAGATGATAAATACCTGAACGGAGAAACCGGAAAATTCGAATTGTCCCAAGCCAATCCGTTGGTATATGTTCATGGCGGTTATTTCGAACTGGGGCCCAAAATAGGAAAGTTCGGCTGGTCAGTAGAGAAGAACAAATCACGGGGTAAAGAAAAAACATAAGAACAACGCATGAAGACGCTCCTTTTATTAATCGCTTTATGGTTTCCCACCCTATCCTTTCAGGCGCAGGCGGAGAAGCAAGGTCCGAAAAAGGAACCTAAAATGAATGTGGGAATAAAAGGAGGCTTCAATTCTTCCATGTATTTCACCAGCCGTCTGGAGCTGGATGGCGAACGGATGGAAGACGTGCAAAATAACTATAAGGTGGGGTATTTCGCCGCCATGTTTTTCAGAGTACATATGAAAAGGCATTTCATCCAACCCGAAATAATGTACAATGTCTATAAAGGAGAAATCGCTTTTAACAAGAACCAGAATCATGAAAATACGACTCCCGAATTTGCCAAGCTGAACAGTACCATCCATTCTTTGGAATTACCTATATTATATGGTTACAGTTTCGTAAAGACCCGCCCTTATGGCATGGCGCTCTTTATTGGTCCCAAGCTGGAATATGTATGGAAGTATAAAACGACGGAAGAATTTGAAGGATTCGGGCATCCCGGCATCAAAGAAGAACTACGCCCTTTCAATGTAAGCTCCGTCATCGGATTAGGCGTGAATATCGCCAATATATTCTTTGATTTCCGTTATGAAATAGGGTTTACAAATATATCTAAATCAATCACTTATGAAAAGAATACGCCCGAAGTGGCCACTCGGGAGAAAGGTATTTTCATCAATCGTCACCGCAATGTATTAAGCTTCTCGCTAGGGGTTATTTTTTAAAGCAGGAATGCTTTCTCATCAGTTTTTTGCATCTATCATAATGATACCTGCAAGAACGATTTCCTTAAAAGAACAGTTTTCAAATAAAGTCTTTTAATCATTTCATTTCCATTGATATAACAAAAAGAAAGTTAGGGTTGTTTTTTCTGGAATTTCACTGAATATTTTCTTCTAAATAATTTCCTTATATTCTAAAATTACTTAACTTTGTGAGCTCAGAATCGAATATCGCACATAAACTTATTATAAAAAGAAATGAAAAGAGACGATTTGATTTTCGACATTATCGAAAAAGAGCATCAACGCCAGCTCAAAGGTATCGAGCTGATCGCATCCGAAAACTTTGTTAGTGACCAAGTAATGCAAGCTATGGGTTCTTGCCTTACCAACAAGTATGCTGAAGGGTATCCCGGCAAGCGCTACTATGGCGGTTGCGAAGTGGTAGACCAGAGCGAACAAATCGCTATCGACAGACTGAAACAAATCTTCGGGGCAGAATGGGCTAACGTACAACCTCACTCAGGAGCACAGGCTAATGCTGCCGTATTCCTGGCTGTTTTGAATCCGGGTGATAAATTCATGGGATTGAATCTGGCTCATGGCGGCCATTTGTCACATGGTTCATTGGTAAACACATCCGGACTTATTTATACTCCGTGTGAATACAACCTGAATAAAGAAACAGGTCGTGTAGACTACGACCAAATGGAAGAAATCGCATTGCGTGAAAAACCGAAAATGATTATCGGTGGGGGGTCAGCATATTCTCGTGAATGGGATTACAAGCGTATGCGTGAAATAGCAGACAAAGTCGGAGCTATCCTGATGATCGATATGGCTCATCCTGCGGGACTGATTGCTGCCGGATTATTGGAAAACCCGGTTAAATATGCTCACATTGTTACTTCAACAACGCACAAGACGCTTCGTGGTCCTCGCGGTGGTGTAATCATGATTGGCAAAGACTTCCCTAACCCATGGGGCAAAAAGACTCCGAAAGGCGAAATCAAGATGATGTCACAACTGATTGATTCTGCTGTATTCCCCGGCATTCAAGGCGGACCGCTGGAACATGTCATTGCTGCAAAAGCCGTTGCATTCGGTGAATGCCTGCAACCCGAATATAAAGAATACCAGGCGCAGGTAAAAAAGAACGCAGCTGTACTGGCACAAGCTTTAATTGACCGTGGCTTTACCATCGTTTCAGGTGGTACGGACAATCATTCCATGCTGGTTGACCTACGTACCAAATATCCGGATCTGACAGGTAAGGTAGCAGAAAAAGCATTGGTTGCCGCTGATATCACTGTAAACAAGAACATGGTTCCGTTTGACAGCCGTTCCGCTTTCCAGACTTCGGGTATCCGTTTGGGTACACCTGCCATCACAACCCGTGGTGCTAAAGAAGAACTGATGCTGGAAATTGCCGAAATGATTGAAAAAGTTCTCTCAAATGTAGACAATGAAGAAGTGATTGCACAGGTACGTGCACGTGTAAACGAAACAATGAAGAAATATCCTATTTTCGCTTACTAACCAACGACTTCTATTAGCATAAAGGCCTTGGAATTTCTGAAAAAGAATTTTATCTTTTAAAGAAATCCCAAGGTCTTTTTTATGGAACATTCAGACCTTTTGAAATAAATTTCTACCTTTGCAGGCAATTTATCTGTTAACAACGAATGAAAGGAACGAAGAATCTGACTCAGGGCCCTATATTAAAGCAGTTGTTTACTTTAGCAATGCCCATTATGGCCACCTCATTCATACAGATGGCATATAGCCTGACTGATATGGCTTGGGTAGGAAGAATAGGAAGTGAAGCGATAGCCGCCGTAGGCTCGGTAGGTATCCTTACATGGATGTCCACCTCTATCTCTCTGCTGAATAAAGTAGGTTCGGAAGTCAGCGTGGGACAAGCCATCGGATCACAGGACGAACAGGCCGCCCGTGCATTCGCATCACATAATATTACTTTATCCTTACTTATCTCATTGGGATGGGGGGCATTATTGTTCATCTTTGCCACCCCTATTATCAGCATTTACGAACTGCAACCCCATATAACCGAAATGGCTGTGGAATATTTACGGATCATAGCAACCGCTTTTCCGTTTGTCTTTCTATCAGCCGCTTTCACTGGAATATTCAATGCTGCCGGACGAAGTAAAATACCTTTTTCCATTAATGGTATCGGACTGATTACAAACATAATACTAGATCCTCTCTTTATCTTTGGTTTAGGTTGGGGAACTACAGGGGCGGCTATTGCCACATGGCTGGCCGAAGCCACTGTGTGTATGCTATTTATCTATCAATTGAAACAAAAGAAAATATTATGGGATAACTTCAGGTTATTTACCAAACTGAAGAAATTATATACCCACCGCATCCTGAAAATAGGATTACCGGTAGCGACCCTCAATACCTTATTTGCTTTTGTCAATATGTTTCTTGGAAGAACCGCCACAGAACAAGGTGGACATTTGGGATTGATGGCACTTACTACCGGAGGACAAATCGAAGCTATTACCTGGAATACCTCACAGGGGTTTTCCACTGCCCTCAGTGCCTTTGTTGCCCAAAACTATGCAGCACGACAGATTCACCGTGTACTGAAAGCCTATCGTACCACGCTATGGATGACATTTATATTCGGTTCTTTCTGTACATTCCTTTTTATATACTGCGGAAACGAAATATTTTCTATCTTTGTCCCCGAAAAAGCAGCCTATGAAGCCGGCGGCGTATTTCTACGCATCGACGGATACTCACAACTGTTTATGATGCTGGAGATTACCATACAGGGTGTGTTCTATGGAATGGGACGTACCATGCCTCCTGCCGTGATAAGCGTAAGCTGCAACTATCTGCGCATTCCGATGGCTTTGCTGTTTGTATCGTGGGGCTGGGGATTACCGGGTATTTGGTGGAGCATAAGCATCACCAGTATTATGAAAGGAATTATATGTCTGATCTGGTTTATAGCTATCAAGAAAAAAGCTTTAAATTATCAGACCGCTTAATGAACATTTTTTGAATTTAGTCATTAATATATTAAAATGAACATGATTATGAAAAAGAGTAAAATTATGGCTTTATTGCTGAGTGCTACATTAGTATTCAGTGGATGTGGTAACATGAATAATACCGCTAAAGGCGGCTTGATCGGTGGTGGCGGCGGCGCAGCTCTGGGAGCAATTATCGGTGGTATAGCCGGACATGGTAAAGGTGCCGCTATCGGTGCAGCTATCGGTGCAGCAGTTGGTACGGGTGCCGGTGTGCTGATTGGTAAGAAAATGGATAAGGCAGCCGCAGAAGCCGCCCAAATCCAAGGTGCTCAGGTGGAACAGGTAACGGATAACAACGGCCTTCAGGCTGTAAAAGTTACTTTCGACTCCGGTATCCTCTTCAATACCGGAAATGCAGCATTGAGCCCGCAAGCTAAATCAGCTTTAAGCAAATTCGCCAACAACGTATTGAATCAGAACAGAGACATGGATGTATCTATCTATGGCTATACTGACAATCAAGGATGGAGAAACAGCACTGCTGAACAAAGCATCCAGAAAAACCTTAATCTGTCACAGGAACGTGCACAGAGTGTAGCAAGTTATTTGCTGAGCTGTGGGGTGGGTAACTCTCAGATTAAATCTGTAGAAGGCTTGGGCCAGGCAGATCCTATCGGTAACAACGATACAGCCGAAGGACGCCAACAGAATCGCCGTGTGGAAGTATATATGTATGCCAGCCAGAAAATGATTCAGCAGGCTGAAGCAGGTACACTGAAATAACCCTAGCAATAGTCTAGATAGTATTCTATCACCATAGGAATAAATTTATTCCTATGGTGATTTTAGTACACAAACATGAAAAAGAAGATTTTAAAACTCATCCGAAATCTGCTGATCCTTTTCTTTGGTTCTTCTATTCTCGCGGTTATCGCACTACGTTTCATTCCGGTTTATTTTACTCCACTGATGTTTATCCGAACTACCCAACAGATTATTCATGGTAAAGATATAAAGTGGAAGCATACTTGGATACCCCAAGAGGACATATCCCGCCACCTGCCCATGGCTGTCATTGCCTCTGAAGACAATCGTTTTGCAGAGCACAATGGATTTGACTTCAAAGAAATAGAAAAAGCAGCGGAGGAAAACAAAAGCAGGAAACGCCCGCGAGGAGCGAGTACAATCAGTCAACAGACGGCCAAAAATGTTTTTCTGTGGCCTGCCTCTTCCTGGACCAGAAAAGGACTTGAAGTCTATTTCACAACTTTAATCGAATTATTCTGGAGTAAGGAACGGATTATGGAAGTCTATCTGAACTCTATAGAAATGGGAAACGGCATCTATGGTGCGGAAGCTGTAGCCCGGGAACACTTTCACAAGGATGCAGGCAAACTGACACCCGGAGAATGTGCACTAATTGCAGCCAGCCTTCCCAACCCCCGCAAATTCAATTCGGGTAAGCCTAGCAATTATATGTTTAAACGGCAAAAGAAGATTCTTTATCTCATGAAGTGTGTCCCAACATTCCCACCAAAAGAAGATGTCCCCCCTATAAAGAAAAGTTCCTCGAAAAAGAAAAAGAAATAACCCGCACGCCTGTGTGGGCTTTTTTATTTTTAGAGTAATCAAATAGAGTCTGTGGATCCAGAATCACTTTCTTCATGACAGATGAAGCGTGTAGCAGGTGCAATTTGCCGTTCACCCAACAGGCAAATCCTGTATGTACCACATCCAAACCTTTTATATGGGTGGTTATCGCTATGATGTCTCCATTCTTTATGCCTAATTCCTTAGGAGAAGCATCCAAACAAGCTTTAGGAATATAAGAGATAGAAACATTCTTCCATTTTCCCTCTATATCCGTCATTTGGAATATCAGCGAGGGATTATTTTTCAATTGGCGATAGCTGTCGGTATGTGTGGACATAAAATCCAGATTCAATACTTGTGATGTGGCAAGCCTGAGTTCTCCTGTACGCTCATGCACAATTCCTTTCTGTTCATTATCCTTAATCCAATCACTGAAGTAATGCAAACGTGAGATATAGCCATTCTGCTTTCCATCCCGATAACGGATGTATTGCAACGCCTTTTTATAGCTTCCAAAATCACTTTTCCCCTCTTTGTCAGCGATACTCAATGCAAGCACTGTTTCCACGAATGTAGTGCAATCCACCTTGTCCAAATGTACTATCAGGGTTTCTTCTTCCGTTTCGTCCAATGTATTCGCTACATAGGGAACGCCTAATAGATTTTGGGCAAAAAACAATACTCTGCTACTGTCAACAGGCAATCGGGATGCCTTTTGAAGCAGATTTTCCACTTTTATACTGTCGTTTTCAGGTGCTGAAGCAATACAGGGTATTATCCCTAAAGTCATTCCCAGCAGCCATACATATAGCTTTTTCATATACGTCCATTTATTTACCTTTTTCTATGGCAACAAAGATAATACATAAGCAGAGGAAGGCAAATTTTAAAAGAAAGAAAACGCCGGAATATAATAGTAGGGGCGTATACATCTTATTTAACATTTCCAGTAGCGCTATTATTTTGCTGTAAGGGCGGGGTTTGCCCGCCCGAAAACGGTTCGCTTTACGTATTCGGGCAGGCAGACCCTGCCCCTACAGCAAATGGTAACGCGATGTGTAGAAAGAGTAGTCTCAAGAGGGGATGAAGTTACTAACGACTATGAATCGCAGTCCTGTTTTAACGCCAAGAAATTTAACTTGACGGATAGGAGGGTTTACCTGCCCGAATACATACAGAAAAGTGTATTTGTGGATGTATTCGGGTGGAAGCATTCCGCCCCTACAGGTGATGTGTTCCTTAGCTTGACGGCTATGGGGCAGACCCTGCCCCTATTGATGGATATAAAAAGCTATATATTTATCTTCAAAATCAAGCTGAAAACTCTGTTCTTTCCAGATAAGCTATCACATCACCTTTATTGACTACAGCTCCCTGCTGGGCACAAATCTCTACGATACGACCTGTAAAGTTGGCAGGAATTTTTTCGTATTCACCCCATGGGGTAGAAATATAACAGAACACTTCGTCATGCTGATATTTACGTCCTATAAACGGTGCTGTAGAGGGGCCTTCCACAGAAACTTCCCATAAAATCTGCCCTTTATCCGGAGCGATGATAGGATCTGCCTTGGCACGCTTGTATTTTCGGATCGTTTCCTCGTCAAAGCCGCTTTTCGCCATTGCCGCATCTTTAGCACGTTGCAAGTCATCCATAAAGCGCTTCTTGGCCACACCTGATTTATAGTCACGATACTGACGGTCATGCATGGCCAGTTCGAATAGTTCTTCATCATCTTCACCATATTCCCAGCCATTTTCATCCATCTCCTTACGATATTTTTCCAGTTCATCAGGATAGTTTACCTGAGGATCTTCGTCTGTAAACTCGTAACCTTTGCTTTTGGCCAGTTCGACAATTTCGGGAGCTAATGCACCGGGCAACTTTCCACTCTTGCCCAAAATCATATCCCAGGTGTGGTTATCAATCATAGTCCATCTCTCCTCTCCCTTCACCAACTGCATGACATTCATCAATGCCACATTCTTCACATATTGGCTGAATGGCGTTACTAATGGAGGATACCCCAATTTCGGCCATACATATTCCACCTCTTCAAATAACATCACCACCAAATCATCCAGACTCATAGGCTCCTTGCCCTGTCCTTTCAGAATCAGATTGATGCCCGAATGCACCCCTTTCAGATCGGCCATCATAGAACCCATCATGCCACCCGGAAGCCCACATCCCAGCAGCAAGGAAGACATATGTTTGTTGGTAGGGTCAATAAAATAACCCAGAAAGTCATCAATAAACTCCTGTGTCATGCTGCGTGCTTTCATGTAAGCCTTCATATTGATCTCAGGAACCTGAAAGCCTGCATTCTTCAACATGGCCTGTACGGAAATCACATCAGGATGTACCTTTCCCCATGACAATGGTTCCATAGCTACATCAATGATATCGGCACCGTTCTCGCAGACCTCCAGAATAGATGCCATTGACAATCCGGGACCGGTATGCCCATGATATTGCACAATCACCTCAGGATGTTTATCTTTGATATTTTTCACCAGTTGCCCCAACATTTCGGGCCGGCCGATGCCCGCCATATCTTTCAGACAGATTTCGGGAGCACCTGCCTCTATCAACTGATCGGCTATATGAGAATAATACTCCACCGTATGTACGGGAGAATAAGTGATACAAAGAGTTGCCTGAGGAATCATTCCTGCTTCCTTGGCATATCTGATAGAAGGAATAATATTTCGGACTTCATTCAAACCGCAGAATATACGGGTGATATCCACGCCTTGAGCATGTTTTACCTTGTACATCAACCGACGCACATCGGCCGGAACAGGATACATTCGCAATGCATTCAAACCGCGATCCAGCATATGAGTCTGAATGCCCGCTTCGCGTAAAGGCTTCGTAAAGGTGCGCACTGCCTTGTTGGGATTTTCACCATACAGCAAGTTGACCTGCTCAAAAGCACCGCCATTGGTTTCTACACGGGCAAAACAACCCATTTCAATAATAAGAGGAGCAATTCTGGCTAACTGATCAGCTCTGGGCTGGTACTTTCCTGATGACTGCCACATATCGCGGTAGACCAAACTGAATTTGATTTCTTTTTTCATAATTATTACTTGATTTAAAGGTGTCTTGTCCTTCTGCAAATATAACAAATGAATAAAAATAAAGTTAATATTCCAAGCTCTTTTTTGCCCTCTAAAAACATGTTTAATATCATATTGTCAAACCATACAAGAAGAAAAGGCAGGATGAGAAGATTTCACCCTACCTTTTTGATAGTTCCTGCTTCTGTGTTATACGAAATCACGGAGTTGTCCCTGTAAGCGTTGTCTGGTAAAGAAAATGCGGCTCTTTACTGTCCCTAGCGGTAATCCCAATTTCTCCGCAATCTCGCGATATTTGAATCCCGAAACATGCATGGCGAACGGAATGCGATACTCTTTGGGAAGCAGCCCCACTACACGATGGATTTCCTTCATGTCGTAGGCTCCCTCCGTACTGTCAAAGCCAGAGTCTTGCGGCAAGCTTAAATGGTAGAGATTGTCTGTGTGATCTACAAATGTTTGGTCACGTACTATTTTACGATAATTATTGATGAAAATATTACGCATAATGGTGTACATCCATCCCTTAAAATTAGTGTCCGGGATATACTTGTCTTCGTTATCCAATGCTTTCAATGATGTTTCTTGCAGCAGGTCATTAGCCTCTTCACGGTCGGCAGTGAGTTTGTATGCGAAACGAAGTAATTCTTCTTGCACACCCAGCAGGTTCTTTTTAAAACTAACGCTATTCATAAGTCTTTCAGTTTAGGTTTATATTCTTTTTCCATGCTCTCGTGCTGCAAGGATAATGCATTTTGAACGGACACCAAAGGAAAATCTATCAAAATAGGGGGTAAAAACCGCTAATTATCAGTTTTTACCCCCTGTTTTGATAGATTTTAGGTGCTGTTTGATACTATTCTCCCTTTAAAATAGGTAAACAGATGCTATATTTAACAGCTAAAATACGTGTTAGAAAAACTGTGCTTCCCCCCACTATCTGGCAAATAAAGGGTTCAAGGCCGAATAAATCACATATCCAGTAAGCCAGCCCCCCCACAACACAAGCCATTGCATAAATTTCTTTACGAAAAATAAGCGGAATTTCATTAATAAAAACATCGCGGAGCACACCACCGGCCGCTCCGGTGATACTTCCCATGATAATAGCCACCCAAAAAGGATAACCAAGGGCAATGCTTTTACCTACACCTACCACGGTAAACAGTGCAAGACCGATACTGTCGAACAGGAAAAAAGTGTTGTGCATATGGATCAGGTATTTGCCGAAAGCGATTACCCAAAACAACGCCAGTCCTGTACATATCAAATAAATGGGATCGGTCATCCAGCCCGGAGTCACATCCAGCAGGACATCACGGATAGTACCTCCCCCGATGGCAGTTGCCATACCTACTACATAAGCCCCAAACCAGTCAAACTGTTTGGCAGACGCCAATCTGATACCACTGATGGCAAAGGCAAACGTGCCTATAAAATCTAAAACTTGAACAAATGTTGGCATAATGGTTGTTATTTGTCTGCAAAGTAACGAATAAATTCGATAAGAAAATGTATTTTTGTGTTCTGAAAATAGCTTAAAGTAAGATGAAAATAACAATTATCGCAGGTGCACGCCCCAATTTCATGAAAATTGCCCCATTAATGCGTGCTATCAAGGCTGCAAAGGCAGCAGGAAAAAACATCACTGCCCGTCTGGTCTATACAGGTTCGGACGAAGATAAGAGTTTGGAGCCTTCTTTGTTTACAGATTTAGATATGCCGCGTCCCGATGTATATCTGCATGTAGATGATACAGACTTCTTTCAGCGGATGGCAGGTATTCTGGTCGCTTTTGCCCGCGAGTTGGAACATCATCCTGCACAGACAGTGCTTGTAGTAGACGACCTTACTCCTACTATGGCGTGCTCTATTGTGGCGAAGAAAAAAGGTATAAAGGTAGCTCATCTGGTAGCCGGGACCCGTTCCTTTGATATGGATATGCCGAAGGAAGTAAATAGAATGATAACAGACGGTTTGTCCGATTACCTGTTTACAGCCGGGATGGTGGCTAACCGCAATCTGAATCAAACGGGAACCGAACAGGCGCATGTGCATTTCGTAGGAAACATCCTGATTGATACTTTGCGGTATAATCGCGCCCGTTTGCAGCGCCCTGTGGCATTCTCCATTATGGGATTGAAAGAAAAAGAATATTTCTTGCTGACGCTGAACCGGCATGCATTGCTGAATAATGACGCAGCACTGAAGGCTATCTTCGAAACAATTCTGAAGAAAACAGACAAGCCGATTGTAGCACCACTCCATACGTATGTGAAAAATAAACTTGCTACACTGGGCATCGCTTCCGAAAGATTATGTGTTTTGCCACCACAACCCTATCTGGCATTCGGCTATCTGGTGAATCATGCACAAGCCATTATTACTGATTCGGGCAATGTGGCAGAAGAAGCTACTTTTCTAGGCATTCCCTGCATAACATTAAATACGTATGCAGAACATCCTGAAACGGTGACTATCGGCACGAACCGATTGGTTGGGGAAGATCCTGAGGCATTGGCAGAGGCACTTGATGTGCTGAATAAAGGAGAATGGCAGGAAGGTCATTTGCCGGAACGCTGGGACGGACGCGCGGCCGAAAGAATTGTACAGACACTGCTGGGTGAACATAAATAAAGGAAAAAGGGTGCGTGAAAAACCTTACCAGTAGTCTCCATGCTGCCAAACCCAAGCTGCAAATGACGTTTCCACCCACTGTAGGGGCGGAATGCTTCCGCCCGAACCATCGGTCACGACCTTGGGAGTAATGCATCCACAAATACACCTTTCGGAGGGTTATCGGGCGCATTCAATGCGCCCCTACAGTGGATGAATTCCCTAGTTACATAACTTAACGGCTGTGAAATTGAATCCTTATGTTGCAATATAAACACGGATGCCGCAGAAATTAAATTTCTGCGGCATCCGTGTTTATGTGATTCTTTTTATTCTATACGGTGTTCACCGTAAAGACTCCCATTTACCAAGTATAATTCAAACCGAAGCTAAGTAATTCCTGCAACTGGAAATAGCTCTTGTTATCTTCCGTCAGCTTCACGCCGTCATCATAACGCGCATGTACAAACAACTTGGTAGACAAATAGCGGTTCAACACGAAATTGAATGTATTTTCCCAACTGGCAATTACCGTATCATAAGTAGTAAAGTATTCCAGTTTGGACTCCCATACGATGCTGGGAATAATTTTCCAGGTCAAGTTTCCAGTGAATTTAGAACCAAAGAGATTCGCCGTCCTATGTCCGGGGTCCACATTGAAAGCGCCCGGATCAAGAATCTTATCATTGCCGATATACATAAAGGTATAAGCCAACGGAGATCCCAGCAGAGACAATGAATAATTCTTTTTATTCTGCTTAAAGTCCATACCGAGCGTTATATCCAACTGGGCAGGAGACATAAAATTAGAAATCATGTCATTGGTATTGGTCTTATAATTCCCAAAGAACTGAGTCTTGAACTCGCCTGCCAAAGTATAATACCAATTCTTGAACGCTTTCACACCCAGTTTGCTGCTCAAACGGAACAAGTCGGCATTCGTCTTATATTTATGTACCGTATCTGACGGCGCTGTAACAAAGCCCAATTTTATTTCCAGCTTGTTTTCGAACTCTATACGCTGGCGGTCATCAAAATTTGCTTCCAGTACCAAACCGGACAATAAAGCATTGGTGCTTTCACCACCCTTATACCAGTTATCGGAGATATAATGTTGTGTGAACTGCAAATAACCATTTCCCTTGTGAGTCCAGAAATTAGGACGCACCACCACTAATTCATTTTCGGTAGTCAGACTTTCTACAGGAGCTTCCGGTTGAAGGAAACTTTTGATTTTTTCCTTTCTGGGCCTTTTTACAATCTGATCGTCTTCCAACGGCTTCAAATCTGCCATATAAAGTTCGTTGTTCACCAGTCTGCCCGGATACTTCAAATAATAATTCCTTAATATATTATTTGACCAGCGGTCTGCCGCAGCCAGAGTTTCCAAATTCCGCAACTGATATACCGTAGTGGAAACCGAATCACGTTTTCCCATATACAGTGAATCGACAGCCGTCATGGTCTTCATCTCAGGATTCCACTTTATTTCGAAAATCTGTTTTATCGGTGCCTCGTAGTAAGTAGGCGGAACGAACAGTTTATAAAAAGCCGGATTAGGCCGTACCCGTCGCGGTGCCGGGATGTTCAAATCCTCCCACATTCTGAAATAGGCAAAATAAGATGCGCTCAAAGCTGACAATGAATCAGTAAAAGCCTGCACAACCGGATCCTCCTTTGTTTTGGTTACTTTCTGTGCCGATGCCCCCAGGCAAAACATAGCAAGCACTATAGTCAAACATACACTTTTTCTCATACTATTTTTAGTTTTGTGCAAAAATACACTTAATTTTTCTTTTCCCAAAAAACTGTTTCCTTTATATAATAACGAATGATAATTTCAGTATCATCAAATGATTTTTTAAAGCATATCCGACGATATTGAAAAAGATTTTGTAATTTTGCAACTTTGATAAATATGGCGATCTTGATAATTAAGAAAATAACAATTAAAAATATTAAGTAGTGGGAGAAACTAAGTATATCTTCGTAACTGGTGGTGTTGCCTCCTCATTAGGTAAAGGTATTATTTCATCATCAATAGGTAAATTACTGCAAGCCAGAGGCTATAATGTGACAATTCAGAAGTTCGATCCGTACATCAATATTGATCCGGGAACTTTGAACCCTTATGAACACGGCGAATGTTATGTAACGGTGGACGGACACGAAGCCGACCTGGATTTGGGACATTATGAGCGTTTTCTGGGTATCCAGACAACCAAGGCCAATAATATTACGACAGGACGTATCTACAAAAGCGTAATCGACAAAGAACGCCGCGGCGACTATTTGGGAAAGACCATTCAGGTGATCCCCCATATCACCGATGAGATTAAGCGCAATGTGAAATTATTGGGCAACAAATATAAATTCGATTTCGTCATCACCGAAATCGGTGGTACGGTAGGCGATATCGAATCGCTGCCTTACCTGGAAAGCATCCGTCAGTTGAAATGGGAAATGGGACGTAACGCCCTGTGCGTACACCTTACTTATGTACCCTATCTGGCAGCGGCAGGCGAATTAAAAACTAAACCCACCCAGCACTCCGTAAAGGAATTGCAGTCTGTAGGTATCCAGCCGGATGTACTGGTATTACGCACCGAACACGAGTTGAGCGCCAATCTGAAAAAGAAAGTGGCTCTGTTCTGCAACGTAGATGAAAATGCCGTAGTGCAGTCCATTGATATGCCTACCATCTATGAAGTACCGTTGCGTATGCAGGAACAAGGACTGGATGTAACCATTTTGCAGAAAATGGGATTGCCCGTAGGTGAAACTCCCACCCTTGGCCCGTGGAGAGATTTTCTGGATCGCCGCCACAAGGCTATGGAAAAAGTCAAGATCGGACTGGTAGGTAAATATGACTTGCAAGATGCCTATAAGTCTATCCTTGAAGCATTGTCACAGGCTGCAACCTATAATGACCGCAAAGCAGATATCCACTTCATTAACAGTGAAAAACTGACAGATGCCAATGTGGAAGAGCAAATCAAGGATATGGATGGTATCATCATCTGTCCGGGCTTCGGCCAGCGTGGTATCGAAGGCAAATTTGTAGCTATCAAGTATGCACGCACGCACAATGTACCTACTTTCGGTATCTGTCTGGGCATGCAGTGCATTGCCATTGAATTTGCCCGCAACGTCTTGGGCTACGCCGATGCGAACAGCCGCGAAATGGATGAAAAGACTCCGCACAACGTGATAGACATCATGGAAGAGCAGAAAGCCATCACCAATATGGGTGGCACCATGCGCTTGGGAGCTTACGAATGTATATTGGATCAAAGTTCAAAAACCTTTGAAGCCTACAAGAGCGAACACATACAGGAACGTCACCGTCACCGCTATGAATTCAACAATGATTTCAAGCAGGAATACGAAAAGGCAGGTATGAAATGCGTAGGTATCAATCCGGAATCAGACCTGGTGGAAATCGTTGAAATACCGACATTGAAATGGTTTATCGGAGTTCAGTTCCATCCGGAATACAGCAGTACCGTATTGAAGCCGCACCCGTTGTTCCTGTCATTTATCAAAGCAGCCATAGACAAATAAAAAAACGAGAATTATAATATATAATAAGGTAAACAAGTAAAAATGGACAAAAACACTTTAGTGGGATTCGCCCTGATTGGCGCAGTTGTAATAGGCTTCAGCATCTACAACCGACCCAGCCAGGAAGAAATGACACGTGCCAGACACTATCAGGATTCCATTCAGGCGATAGCCCAGAAAGAGGCCGAGCGACAGGCACAGACTGCCACGACACCAAGCCAGAGCGCAACGACGTTGCATCTGGATTCCGCCTCCATGTTCTATGGCGCGAGCCAAGGTACGGAACAGCTAACGACACTGGAAAATAACGTAGTAAAACTGACTTTCACCAACAAGGGCGGCCGCGTATACGCAGCTACACTGAAAGATTACAACGGACAGGATGGCAAACCCTTGATGTTGTTTGACGAAAAGGACTCAGGGATGAATTTCGCTTTCGAAGGAAAAAGTGAAAACATCCTGACCGAGGATATGTATTTCCAACCTGTCAATGTCACCGACAGCACTGTAACCATGCGTCTGGCAGCCGGCAACGGCGGCTATATTGATTTTGATTACCAATTGCTGCGGGATGCCTATATGGTGAACTTCACCATCCGCGCAAACGGCATGCAGAACTTTTTCCCGCCTGCCCTGAACACAGTCAATATCAACTGGCATCAGCGTGCGCGTCAGCTGGAAAAAGGATTCAGCTTTGAGCAGCGCTATACTTCGCTCACCTACAAGCCTGCCGGAAAAAGTTCGGACTACCTGAGCGAAATGAAAGATGCCAAAGAAGAGGTAGCCAATCGGCTGGACTGGGTCGCTTTCAAGAACCAGTTCTTCTCAAGCGTACTTATCGCCGATCAGGACTTTGACAAAGCCTCTTTGACTTCCACCCCCCAGCAGGAAGGAAGCGGATACATGAAGAATTATACCGCAGACATGACCACTTTCTTTGATCCTACGGGAAAGCAGTCTACCAATATGCAGTTCTATTTCGGTCCGAACCACTTCAAGACCTTGCTGAACAGCAATGATCTGAGCCTTTCTCAAAAAGATCTGGAACTGGAAGACCTGGTTTATCTGGGCTGGCCGGTAATCCGCTGGATCAACCGTTGGTTTACCATCAACTTGTTCGACTGGCTCTCAGGTTGGGGTCTGAGCATGGGTGTGGTATTGCTGTTGATGACCATCATAGTCAAAGTGTTGGTTTATCCGGCTACCTACAAATCCTATATGTCCTCTGCCAAGATGCGCGTTTTGAAACCGTACATCAACGAAATCAACGCGAAATATCCCAAGAAAGAGGATGCGCTGAAGAAACAGCAGGAAACGATGGCGCTCTACAGCAAATATGGAGTCAGCCCTATGGGAGGCTGTCTGCCCATGTTGATACAGATGCCTGTATTCATGGCGTTATTCTTCTTTGTGCCGAATGCCATCGAATTGCGCCAGCAAAGTTTCTTATGGGCTCCGGACTTGTCTACTTATGACGATATCTTTCACTGGAGTACCACTATTCCTTTACTGGGCAACCACCTGAGCCTGTTCTGTCTGTTGTTCAGTATCACCAATATTCTGAACACCATGTATACCATGAAACAGCAGGATATGGGCCAGCAGCAGATGCCGGGTATGAAACTGATGATGTACATTATGCCGGTCATGTTTATCTTCATCTTCAACGGTTACTCTTCCGGTTTGAATTACTATTACTTCATTTCCGGACTGATCGGTATCCTTACCATGGTGATCCTGCGCAAGACTACCGATGAAAAGAAACTTCTTGCCATGCTGGAAGCCCGGAAAGAAAAGAAGAAGCAGAAGAATGGCGGCAAACCTAACAGTGGCGGACTGATGTCCAAATTGGAAGCCCTGCAAAAAGAACAGGAACGCCTGCAACAGGAAAGAATGAACAAAGGAAAGAAATAACGAGTTTTGTTACATTTTTGTTTTAATTTGATAAGTGGGGGCGGCTGTTTCTGAATGGAACTTGGTCGCCCCCGCTGTTTTTCTATAAAGTTTCCTTTTGATAGGCAAGCCGGCAAATAGAATTTCCCCTTCTTTTTTCTTCAAATTCTTCATTGCTTCCTAATTACTTAGTTCTCAATTATTTATTATGAAGAATTGATACCTCGATCCTTCATAATTTGTTCAATAATGCTATTTTTATCTGGGTGCAAACAGGGCCGAAAGGAAGCTGAGAGCGCTGAAAAATTTTTTTTGCAATCTTTTTCAGTACCCTCAGGAAACTGATACCCCTTTTAATTTTCCTCACTAACCGGAATAAAGGCACGAAGTCTTTGTCACATGCGTTCTATTTCGTATATTTGTCCTTTAGTTACAAGCATTTCACCATACTGAAACGAGAGTTTCACCTAAGATGAACAGCTCATTCCACCCAGGTGACATGACCGTACCACCCCGATGAAATGATAATATTCAACGGTCTTTCCCATCACTTTAAACAGACGATAAGATGAGTATAAAGTATGATTTATATAAGAGTCCTCCCAAGAAGACGGAAAAGGGAGCAGTGACACACTATCACGCCCGTGTATCGGATACGCATACAGTAGGTACAACCGAATGGAGCAAAAGCATTCACCGCCCCCGAACCGACCTGAAGACGGCGATGACCGAGATAAGCGACCTCTTCCTAGAAGAACTTCAGAATGGGAACAGGGTGCATTTGGAAGGGATAGGTTATTTTCAGATGACTCTCTCCTGCCCTCCGGATATCAAAAGCAGGGACGGGGTGCGCGCGGAATCCATTCACTTCAAGTCCATCGCCTTTACGCCGGAGAAGAGGCTGCGCAAACAATTGAAAGGGACAAAGTTTGTACGCTCGGATCGTAGTGGCCACACATTGAACAGTTCGGACCTGGAACTGACGGAGGTACTGACCGGTTACTTTAAAGATCATGACCATATCACACGCCGTGAACTGGAAACAGTGTGTTATATGACACGCAGCACGGCCTACCGCCGCCTCAAGGCGTGGGTGAGCGAGGGCAGGATAAAGAAAATTCCGGGAATCGACGCGTATGCTCCCGTGCCGGGAAACTTTGGTGTAAGCAGGGTGGAATGAGTTGGCTTCACTCTTATCCGGCAGAGTTTCTGATTAACAGGCGGGGTGTGTAAAAAAAGAAAACAAATATTCGGGAACATTTCACATCCCCATCTTTTATGCGTATTTTTGCAATCATTTAATCATCAAAAACAGCTTTTAAATATGAATAAATCAAGCGCAACCATCATGGCAGCAGCACTTATGCTAGCTTCTTCCTGTGCCGAAGTGAAACAGGAAGGACAGGGCTACGAGCCCATCATTGGCAAGCAAGAGATTACCATCAAGGACGGCATCCTTACTCCCGAAGCCCTGTGGGCAATGGGACGCATAGGCAGTCTGAGTGTATCACCCGACGGCAAGAAGATAGCCTACACTGTAGCTTATTACAGTGTTCCCGAAAACAAAAGCCACCGTGTAATCTATGTAATGGACGCCGACGGTAAGAATAACACCCTGCTTACTCAAACAGCCTGGAACGAAGGTGAACCCCAATGGATAAAGGGGGGAAGTAAAATCGCATTCCTGTGTAACGAAAGCGGCGGCAGTCAGATTTGGGAAATGAATCCCGACGGCTCGGAACGCCGCATCATCTCCGACTTCAAGGGAGACATAGAAGGATTCTCTTTCTCGCCGGACGGCAAGAAGATTCTTTTCATCTCACAAGTGAAATACGGCCAGCGCACCGTAGACCTCTACCCCGACCTGCCCAAAGCCAGCGGTATTATTGTAAACGACCTGATGTACAAGCACTGGGACGAATGGGTGGAAACCACTCCGCATCCCTTTGTAGCCGATTTCGACGGCAGCATGATGGGAGCAGCTACCGACATCATGGAAGGGGAACCGTTTGAAGCCCCCATGAAACCTTTTGGCGGCATCGAGCAACTGGCATGGAGCAACGACTCCAAACAAATAGCCTATACCAGCCGCAAGAAGCAAGGTCTGGCATACGCCACTTCTACAGATTCTGATATCTACCTCTATGACCTGGAAAGCAAAAAGACAACCAACCTGTGCAAGCTGGAAGGTGATGCCGACCAAAACAAAGGTTATGACACCAACCCCAAATTCTCTCCTGACGGCAAATACATTGCATGGCAAAGCATGGAACGTGACGGATACGAAAGTGACCGTAACCGCCTTTGTGTAATGAATCTGTCCGACAAAAAGAAAAGCTATGTCACTGAAAGTTTCGAGTCGGGCGTAGACGACTATTGCTGGAACAACGATTCGCAAAGCCTGTACTTTGTCGGCGTGTGGCACGGTACCAGCATGGTGTACAGCACACAGCTGAACGGCGAGGTGAAAAAACTGACCGACGGTATGTATGACTACGGATCAGTAGCTATGGCAGGTGACAAAGTGGTTACCAAACGCCACTCTATCAGTGCTGCCGATGAGATTTACACCCTTACCCCTGCCGATGGACAACTGGCCCAAATTTCCCATGAAAACGATCACATCTTCAAGCAACTGAACCTGGGTAAAGTAGAAGAACGATGGACCCAAACCACCGACGGCAAACAAATGCTTTCATGGGTGATCTATCCGGCCAACTTTGACGCGAACAAGAAGTACCCCACCCTGTTGTTCTGTGAAGGCGGTCCTCAAAGTCCCGTCAGCCAGTTCTGGAGCTACCGTTGGAATTTCCAGATTATGGCAGCCAATGACTATATCATTATTGCACCCAACCGTCGCGGCCTGCCCGGTTTCGGCATGGAATGGCTGGAACAGATCAGCGGTGACTACGGAGGCCAATGTATGAAAGACTACTTGTCCGCTATAGATGATATCTCGAAAGAACCTTATGTAGATACTGACCGTCTGGGATGTGTAGGCGCAAGCTTCGGCGGATTCTCCGTGTATTGGCTGGCCGGACACCACGACAAACGCTTCAAGGCATTCATTGCACACGATGGTATTTTCAATATGGAACAACAATATCTGGAAACAGAAGAAATGTGGTTTGCCAACTGGGATATGGGTGGTGCCTACTGGGACAAGAACAATGCAACGGCCCAACGCACCTTTGCCAATTCTCCCCACCGCTTTGTAGACAAATGGGACACTCCTATTCTGTGCATCCACGGTGAAAAGGATTATAGGATTCTTGCTTCACAAGGTATGTCGGCATTCAATGCAGCCGTATTGCGGGGCGTCCCGGCCGAACTTTTGCTCTATCCGGACGAAAATCACTGGGTATTGAAGCCGCAAAATGGAATATTATGGCAGCGTACATTCTTCAATTGGTTAGATAAATGGCTTAAATAATACCTAAATTGCTGTATTATTTTCCCTTATCGGAATGATATGATGCAGTTTTGAATTATTATGTTACCTTTGTAATGTCAAACAAAAAAAAGAACATTAAGTGATATTTGTTAAGCTACCTTTTATTAGGTAAGTAAACAATAGCTTGTGAAAGTAGTTGTTTACGGTGTTAGTATATAAATAACTTTTTATTCCCCGTGCTTTGTGAGCGCACAAAGTTGGATGATTACAAAAAAATAAAGTGATTATTTATCAGTGATACCGGCTTGTGATAAGTCGGTATCATTTTTTATTCCGGTGAGAATCCATTATCATACCATAAAAAAGAATCCATCCACCTACCACGAAATGCAGATGAATGGATGTTGAAAACACAAAGTAAATGGGAAGGATTTCCTATTTCTTCAGCATCAATCCTTTGAATGCCGTAGGATAGGGAGTTTCAAACTCCATCAACTCCCCTGTTACCGGATGATAGAAACAAAGCTTGAACGCATGCAGTGCCAATCTTCCCAAAGGATCACACTCACTGCCATAGCGTTGGTCACCAATAACCGGATGGCCCAAATCCGACATATGGACACGAATCTGATTCTTGCGTCCCGTTTCCAGATCCAATTCCATCAGAGAATATCCGTTGGCACGCTTAATCGTTTTATAATGAGTCACTGCAAATTTCCCTTCCCCATCGTCTACAGGACTGGAACTGACATACAGTTTCCGGTCAGTCAGCCAAGACTCTATAGTACCGTAATCTTTCTCCATATCGCCCGAAACGATAGAAACATAGCGGCGGTCCGTTACAATATCGTGCCAATGATCACGCAGCGTGTTCTGTGTTTTCTCGTCTTTGGCATACATCATCAACCCCGAAGTTTCACGGTCCAGACGGTGCACCACGAATACACGGTTGAAACGGTGGGAACGCTTTACATATTCATTCAGGATATGTTGTGCGGTACGCTCTTTTTGACGCTCGGTGCTGACGGAAAGCAAACCTTCTTTCTTTTCCACCACTAATATATAAGCATCCTCGTACACCAGCTTCAGCATGGGATGTTTAAACTCACGATTATTCTTCGCCTTGGTCATCTGCACTTTCATACCCGGCTTCAACGCGAAGTTATACTGGGTGGTAATCACATTGTCCACCAGTATTACCCGGTTGGAAAGCAAAGTCTTTACCTTGCTGCGGCTGATACCTGCCATTTTCTGCATCAGGAAATCCATCAGTTCGATGGGTTCCGTTACATGATATATAGTATATTTGGCAGCAGCTTTTGCTGCCGGTCTGCCGGTGCCGTTTTTTCTACCTCTTGACATAATTATATTTACGGTTTTAACGATTTATGACTGAACGATCCGGATCATCCTCTTTTCTCCAGCAACACCACATTTTCCACATGATGCGTATGGGGGAACATATCTACGGGCTGCACAGCCATCACCTTGTATTGTACATCCAGCAAGGAAAGGTCGCGTGCCTGGGTTGCCGGGTTACAGCTGACATATACAATGCGCTGAGGACCGGCAAAGAGAATGGTGCTGATCACATCGTCGTGCATGCCTGCACGGGGAGGATCGGTGATGATAACATCGGGACGACCGTGTTGGTTGATAAACTCCTGGGTTAAAATATCCTTCATGTCACCGGCATAGAACAGGGTGTTGTCAATGCCGTTGATTTCCGAATTTACTTTTGCATCTTCTATCGCTTCGGGCACATACTCTATGCCGATCACTTTCTTTGCCTGACGTGAAACGAAGTTGGCAATAGTTCCGGTACCCGTATAGAGGTCGTACACCAGTTCATTGCCGGTCAGTCCGGCAAAGTTACGAGCTACTTTATAGAGATTGTAAGCCTGTTCGGAATTGGTCTGATAAAAAGACTTCGCTCCTATCTTGAAGCGCAACCCCTCCATTTCCTCGAAAATATGATCGTTGCCTTTGAACACCATTACATCCAGATCGTTAATGGTATCATTGCATTTGTTATTGACTACATATAATAAGGAAGTAATCTGCGGGAAGCGTTCGGCCACGAAAGCCAGCAGTTGCTTCATCAGATCCATTTCACTCTCTTCCACAATCTTGCATTGCAGCAGCACCATCAGTTCACCCGTACTCGAAGTACGGATCATCAGGTTGCGGAGCATTCCTTCCTGTGAACGAAGGTTGAAGAAAGAATAATTGTGCTCGTAAGCATAGTCACGGACAGCGTTGCGTATCTGGTTACTGATATCATCTTGCAACCAGCACTTTTCTATAGCCAGCACCTTGTCGAATGCTCCGGGGATATGGAAACCTACGGCATTCATCTGGTCGTACTTCACCTCTTGTTTCACCTCTTCTTCCGTCAGCCAGCGCTTGTTGGAGAAGGTAAATTCCAATTTATTACGATAAAATTCCGTCTTTTCCGATCCCAGGATGGGCGAAATCTCCGGCAGTTCGATCTTGCCGATGCGGGTAAGGTTATCCGTGATCTGTTTTTGCTTGTACTTTATTTGCTCCGCATAGGGCAGACACTGCCATTTGCAACCGCCGCACACGCCATAATGCTGGCAGAAGGGTACTGCCCGTATAGCAGAATATTCATGGAATTTCACCGCTACGGCCTCTGCATAATGGTTTTTCTTACGCTTCACTTGTAAATCCACCACATCGCCGGGCACCACATAAGGCACAAATACTACCAGGTCATTCACTTTCGCCAAAGCTTTTCCTTCGGCAGCTACATCTGTTATGGTTATCTTCTCTAATAATGGAAGTTCTTTCTTCTTTCTAGCCACTTTTCTGAATAAGTTAATTTGGGGACAAATTTAAGCATTTTCCCTGAATATTGCCTCATAAATCGTAAGATATTAAAATTGCAAAGTAGAAATTGCAATTTCCACTAAAATTTTTCAGTAAAAGGTTTGGAGATAACTAAAATATGTATAGTTTTGCGATTACATTTTTTGAGCGAGTTAACTTTAAATACATTATTATGGATAAAAAAAGAGTTTACACCTTCGGTAACGGACTTGCTGAAGGAAAAGCAGACATGAGAAATCTGCTTGGTGGAAAAGGCGCTAACCTGGCTGAAATGAATCTAATTGGTGTTCCCGTACCTCCGGGTTTTACGATCACCACAGAAGTTTGTAGCGAATATTACGAGTTAGGCAAAGATAAAGTAGTAGAACTGCTGAAAGCGGATGTTGAGAAAGCTATCGCCAACATCGAAAATCTGATGAATTCCAAGTTTGGAGATGTAGAGAACCCGTTACTGGTTTCTGTACGTTCGGGTGCCCGCGCTTCTATGCCGGGTATGATGGATACCATCCTTAACCTGGGTTTGAATGACGAAGTAGTGGAAGGCTTGAGCCGCAAGACCGGACGCCCCCGTTTCGCATGGGACTCTTACCGCCGTTTCGTACAAATGTATGGTGACGTGGTACTGGGCATGAAGCCGGTGAACAAGGAAGACATTGACCCGTTTGAAGAAATCATCGAAAAGGTGAAGGAAGAAAAGGGCGTGAAACTGGACAACGAACTGGAAGTGGAAGACTTGAAGGAACTGGTAAAACGCTTCAAGGCTGCCGTAAAAGAGCAGACCGGTCAGGATTTCCCGACCTGTGCTTATGAACAACTCTGGGGTGCTATCTGTGCCGTATTCCGCAGCTGGATGAATGAACGTGCCATCCTTTACCGCAAAATGGAAGGTATTCCTGCCGAATGGGGAACTGCCGTAAGTGTACAGGCAATGGTGTTCGGTAACATGGGTGAAACTTCGGCTACCGGTGTTTGCTTCTCCCGCGACGCTGGTAACGGTGAAGATTTATTCAACGGCGAATATCTGATCAATGCACAGGGTGAAGACGTTGTTGCCGGTATCCGTACCCCACAACAGATTACCAAAATCGGTTCTCAGCGTTGGGCAGAACGGGCAGGTATCTCTGAAGAAGAACGTGTAGCCAAATATCCTTCTATGGAAGAAGCCATGCCGGAAATCTACAAAGAACTGGATGCCTTGCAGACCAAACTGGAAGACCACTACCGCGATATGCAGGATATGGAATTTACCGTACAGGAAGGAAAACTGTGGTTCTTGCAGACTCGTAACGGTAAACGCACAGGTGCTGCTATGGTAAAAATTGCCATGGACTTGCTGCGCCAAGGAATGATTGATGAAAAGACAGCGTTGGCACGTTGCGAACCCAATAAACTGGACGAACTGCTCCACCCTGTATTCGATAAGAAGGCTTTGAAAGAGGCGAAAGTCTTGACCCGTGGTCTGCCCGCATCTCCGGGTGCCGCTACCGGTCAGATTGTATTCTTTGCCGACGACGCTGCTAAATGGGCGGCCGATGGTAAAAAGGTGGTAATGGTACGTATCGAGACTTCGCCGGAAGACTTGGCAGGTATGGCCGTTGCCGAAGGTATCCTGACTGCACGTGGTGGTATGACATCTCACGCCGCCGTGGTAGCTCGTGGTATGGGTAAATGCTGCGTATCAGGTGCAGGTGCCATTAACGTGGACTATAAAGCACGCACCGTAGAAATTGAAGGCATTACGCTGAAAGAAGGTGATTTCATCTCTCTGAACGGTACTACGGGTGAAGTATATAAAGGTAAAGTGGAAACCAAGGCTGCCGAAGTATCAGGCGACTTCGCCGCATTGATGGATCTTTGCAACAAATACACCAAACTGAATGTCCGCACCAACGCCGACACTCCGCACGATGCGGAAGTGGCCCGTGCTTTCGGTGCTTCGGGTATCGGTCTTTGCCGTACGGAACATATGTTCTTCGATCCGGAAAAGATTGTTGCCATGCGTGAAATGATCCTGTCACCGGATGTAGAAGGACGTAGAAAAGCATTGGCTAAATTGCTCCCCTTCCAAAAAGCCGACTTCAAAGGTATCTTCAAGGCAATGGACGGATGTCCGGTAAATGTTCGTCTGCTTGATCCTCCTTTGCACGAGTTCGTTCCCCACGATGCAAAAGGTCAGGAAGAAATGGCCAAGGCAATGGGTGTAACCGTACAGGAAATCAAGAAACGCGTAGAAAGCTTGTGCGAACATAATCCGATGCTAGGTCACCGTGGTTGCCGTCTGGGTAATACTTATCCCGAAATCACCGAAATGCAGACTCAGGCTATCCTGGGTGCCGCTATCGAGCTGAAGAAGGAAGGTTATGATCCGCACCCCGAAATCATGGTTCCGCTGACCGGTATCCTGTATGAGTTTGAAGCTCAGGAAAAGGTGATCCGCGATGCCGCCGCCGCATTGTTTGAAAAAGAAGGTATGGAAATTCCGTTTAAGGTAGGTACCATGATTGAGATTCCGCGTGCTGCGTTGACTGCCAACCGCATTGCCAGCCGTGCAGAATACTTCTCATTCGGTACCAACGACTTGACTCAGATGACCTTCGGCTATTCTCGTGACGATATCGCTTCATTCTTGCCGGTATATCTGGAAAAGAAGATTTTGAAGGTAGACCCATTCCAGGTACTCGACCAGAATGGTGTAGGTCAGCTGATTGAAATGGCTGTAGATAAAGGCCGTTCGGTTCGTCCTGACCTGAAATGCGGTATCTGTGGTGAACATGGTGGTGAACCTTCATCAGTGAAATTCTGTCACAAAGTTGGTTTGAACTATGTGTCTTGCTCTCCGTTCCGCGTGCCTATTGCCAGACTGGCTGCGGCACAGGCTGCTGTGGAAGATATGAAGTAAATTGATTATTTTCTGAATATAAAGGTGGGAGGTGCTTGGAATAAGTACCTCCCACTCTATTTTTATGGCATTTTATTTTTTTACATAAAACATAGTTTATACATTTGCCTGCAAGACAAAATCTATGTTCATATGAAAAACAAATGCCTCTTAGTATTACTGTTAGCCTTGGGCTGTTGCCATGTACAGGCACAAAAAAGCAAAAAGAATCCTTTGCCCGAAGCACTCACCCAATTGAATCAGAAAGTGGATTCCGAATCGATTCCCGGAGTAAAAAGACGTCCCTTGATTGGAATTTCCACAGATGTAAATCCGAAACGAACAGCCGTAAACACGGCGTATGTACAGTCAGTAATTCTATCGGGAGGGATTCCTTACATGATACCCGTAACAGATAATGTAGAAGTGCTCCGCCAAATTGTGTCCCAACTGGATGGTATCGTCTTGACAGGCGGAGAAGATATCCAACCGGACTATTATGGTGATACACCTGATGAGAAACTGGAAGAAGTAAGCCCCGCCCGGGATACCTTCGACCTAATGGTACTGAAGATGGCCACTGACCGGAATATTCCGATACTGGGCATTTGCAGGGGGTTGCAATTAATGAATGTAGCTTTCGGAGGAACGCTTTATCAAGACCTTCCTACACAACACCCCTCTGCCATAAATCATCGTCAAAAAGAATCCGGCACAATCCCTACCCATCCGGTATCCATTATAAAGGGAAGCAAACTGGCGGAAATTACAGGACAAGAAATGCTGCAAGTCAATACATTCCATCATCAAGCCATCCGGAAGCTTGCACCGGGATTCAAAGTCACGGCATGGGCTCCCGACAGTGTGGTGGAAGCTATAGAAGCTTATCCTGTCCGTCAGATATTGGGGGTACAGTTCCATCCGGAGATATTCACGGCTGCCGGAGACACCACCATGCGTAAATTATTCAAATTCTTGATAAACAAGGCCGATACATTCAATCTGGCCAAAGATATTCATAGCCGTATTCTCTCCATTGATACCCATACGGACACTCCCCTCTGGTTTAAGGACGGTTACAGTGTAGGATTGAGAAAAGACAACATGGTCAATATTCAGAAGATGGAGGAAGGCAAACTGGACGCACAATTCCTGGCAGCTTTTATATGGCAAGGCAAGCGGGATGACGTATCTTCACAAAAAGCAGTGGAAAGCACTACCCGACTGATTCAGTCCATTTATGACGAAGTTGAAAAATACAAGGAATTTTGTGGCATTGCCCTTACGGAAGAGGACTTGGTACGCCTGAAGGGTGAAGGTAAAAAAGCTTTCTTTATAGGCATTGAGAATGGTTATGCCATAGGTAAAGATTTGAAGAATATCGAGAAATACAAGCAGATGGGTGTCAATTATATTACCCTCTGCCATTCTTATGATAACGATATTTGTCACTCATCCACTCATACGGAGGATGCCGCCAAAGGATTATCCCGATTTGGTCGGGATGTGGTGAAGGAAATGAATCGGCTGGGAATTATGGTAGATGTGTCCCATGCCAGTGAAGGGACTTTTTGGGACGCTATAAAATATAGCACACAGCCCATCATTGCCTCCCATTCCTCGGCAAGGGCTTTGTGTGACCACGACCGTAATCTGACTGACGAGCAGCTTCGGGCCCTGGCGAAGAATGGTGGAGTGGTACAGTTGTGCCTTCTGGATGCCTATATCCATAAAGATCCCAAAGCTGCATCCGTTTGTGACGCGGCCGAGCATTTGGATCATATGATTAAGGTGGCCGGCATAGACCATGTAGGTATAGGCACGGACTTCGATGGAGGTGGCGGCTTGCAAGGATGTAAAGGAGATAACGATCTGATTAATCTGACCATAAAGATGATTGAAAAAGGATATAAGGAAGAAGATTTAAAAAAGATTTGGGGAGGCAACCTGCTGAGAGTAATGAAACAAGTGCAGGAAGCACCACTTCTGTCCTCTCCCAAACTTAGATAATACTGACCTTATAGCCAGCTAAGGAACACATCAACCTATTCTACTCTTTCTACACATCGCGTTACCATTTGCTGTAGGGGCAGGGTTTGCCTGCCCAAATACATAGGACGAACCGTTTTCGGGCGGGCCCCCTATAGCCGTCAATCTAAGAAAACCAAGTTTAATTTCCCATAGTCGAAGTAACTTCATCCCCTCTTGAGAGACTGTGTAAAAACGTTTCACCAAAAGATCTTT
>CAVJPC010000117.1:0-59184 GCA_963651205.1 Bacteroidaceae bacterium | reverse complement strand
GGAAAGAAGAAACACTCTTTCTATTTCAAACTGGAAAATTTAAACAGGCTCTAAGTATGGACAATTTATTTATCAAGCATGAAAGGCTGTTGGCACAGACAAGTACCGGTATAGTAAGAGAACTGATGAAGAAAATTCATTGTAACAATCACCCATCACTCTGTATTTAGATCAGTAATATCAAATAAAATGCCCCTACACTCACATGCAAGGGCATTTCTTCTCTTAAAAAATAAAGTTTAGCCTTTAGTTTTCTCCAAGTAGTGATGAAAATTTAAAAACGGTAACCAACTGAAAGTTGGAATGTTGAGTTTCGTAATCCGTATGTACTTTGTGCTTTGTTTAGACCGATGTTATAATCAAAGGAAATGGTGTAATGCTTGCCTATCACTGCCTTGACACCGGCTATGGCGCCGACATCCCAATGCTTGAATCCCCGGATGGACTGACCGGCACTATAACCATAGCCCTCTATCGGTTTCCAGCTTGTATCCAGCAGCTTGCCGTTATCCACCATCTGCAAATCGCTTTTACCGGCATTAAAACCATATGCAGCATAAAGCCCTACATAAGGAATAAGACTTAGCTTATCATTTATATGAAAGTTATAGCCTAGTTTTACCGGTATTTGCAGATAGTTCATCTTTACCTCCACATTGGGATAGCGGTAATAGGAATTTTTTCCATAGTTCTCTCCCAGCTTCAAGTTTCCACCCTTACGGATAAAATAAAGTCCGGACATCAGCATCAGATGATTCTGAAACTCATAATCGGCTGTCACACCTGCCTGGAAACCTACCTTCATGTCTTTGCTGCCCGAAGGGTTCGAATGACTGTTGGTAAGATAATGAGAAAGATTGGCGCCTGCTTCTACGCCCAGTTTTACTTGTGCCATAGCGGGCAATGAGCACAGAATGACCAGGCACGCCAGAATTAGTTTGTTAGTTTTCATATCGTTTCTATTTTTATGATTTTACTCCGCAAAGATAGGGAGTAAACACCTCCGAAACGACTAAAACCAATAACAGTCTAATGCTATAACATACTGATAAACAAAGATGTAACACTATTAAAGATAACACCCCGTCATTCTATCTTGCTTTTCATACGATATTTGCGCTGCGCCACAATCTGTGCATCATTATTACCAAAGCATAAAGCAATGGCAAAAGGAGACAAATCCGCCAGTTGCAGGCATAGTAAAAGAACATCGTCTTCATTCAATTTGGGGTATTGGACATGCAGTTGCTCTATGTAGTCGGCATAAATCTGCCCTATAATCACCCTGAGTTGGCGCTGCTCGGCATTGGTAAGCACATCAATGCGTTCTTTATGATGCTTTTGCTGGTTTGCCAATTTGTCTATCTTTGCATAAAGAGCACTTTGCCTGAACAGCCAGTTGCGCAGTTTCTCTTTCTCCATTTTCATAGCCTGTATAGCCCGCTCCTTCTCTTCTATTTCTCCGGCACGGCTTTCCTGTTTCTGTTTCAGTTCGGCTATGACCTCTTCATGCCGGACAATGTTTTGCTGCATATCCCTCAGGTTCTGTTTCAGTTTCTGCAACAGGTATTTGTAGTTGGATTGCTGTATTTTCTTGTTTTTCAATATCTGCTGATAAACAATCACAATGACCAGCAATAACACCAGAGCCACCATCGCAATGATATAAATCCTTCGTTTTGCCTTGAAATGCTCCTTCCTTACTTGCGCATCGGCATTCCAGCGGTAAGTCTTCTTCTCAAGTTCCGTGGCCACGTTGGTGGAATAGATGGAGTCCTCCAGCCGGGTGCTGATTTCCAGATATTCCAAGGCTTTTTCCACATCTCCCTGCTGCTTGGCAATGGCATACAGGTCGAAGAAAGAAAGATACCGGATATGAATATTGGCAGATTCCTTGCTCCGGTTCAGGTAATAAAGGGCCGAATCGGGCTGCCGGTTGTTATAATAGAACTCTCCCAAATTCCAGAGACATTGCAAACTGTCTTCCTTCCGGCGGCAGGCATCGTATGCTCTTTTCAGACAAGTGATGGCTATGCTGTTCTGTCCGGCACGTCCGCACAGATCCCCTATATTTCCATAGAGGGAATGCAGCAGAAAGCTATCGGTGGAGAGAGAAAGTTGCAAGGCGCGTTGCTGGCAGATAAAAGCGGAATCTATGTTCCCATAACCGGTGAAAGCCACCCCCAGATTACTGAGCGAACTGATGAGATGATGGTTATGCCGCGCCAGCGAGTCATTATAACAGGCTTTGACATACATGTCTTTTGCCTGTACATACAAGTTCTGTTTACCATACAGCCCTCCCAGCATATTATAGACGAATCCTTTCCAATAAAACTCACGGGGATAATAGGAAAGTATTTCCAGCGCCATACGGTAACTTTTCAGGGCATCGGCATAGTTCTCCATCTCCTGCTGTACTTTTCCCTTATACAGAAGGGCTATGGCATGTTCTTTGGCGTTTTCATCGTATATATGGAGGGCAAAGTTCAGCAAGGAGTCACAAGGGAGCAGGGAATAGCCGTTTTTATCGGCAGCCTCGGCCAGCAACAAAGCATATTCCGCTTTGTCTTCCGATGTCATTCCGACCAGGGAAGAAAGGGATTTCAACAATGAAAAAGCACTGTCGGGATGTTCTTCCATCAGGTATCCGGCTTGCTGCAAAGCAACATGTTCCATGCGCCGTGAAGTGCAGGAAAGACATAGACAGATGAAAAGGCAGACTGTGACCGTCTGTTTTATATAAACATGCATGTAACTCAATTTTAATTCTCAGGTGGCAAAGATAAAGAAAACTCAGAACTTATATCCTACGCCGGCTGATAAACTGACACTTCGTCCGAAAGGCTTCTTGCGGAGGGAACACTTGCCGCCGATGGTGTAAATGAAATGATCGGATTCTAATGAAATACCGGCCTTTCCACCGTAAGTAAAATGATCCGGGAAGTCCTGATGCCACCATCCCAAACTGGAATGCATCTCGCCGCCATAGGCATAATCAATGGATTTATCTCTGCCAAACATGGCATAGGACAGATAGGGGCCTGCATTGATGCGCAGGTTCCACTTGTTGTTTATGGCAATCTGATAGGAAGCGAGTACGGGAAGTTCCAAATTGAATTTGCTAAAGAAGAAATCAGTACCGAGCTCTGACTTGGTTCTGAATTCTTCATAAGCAAAGAGCAGTTGTGGCTGTACATACCACGAATTTTCAATGTGAATGTCATAGGTTCCTCCGGCATAGCCGCCCAAACTGAAACGGGCATCTTTGGACATGGACTTGGAAAAAAGTCCTCCTCCCACAATGCCCCAACGGTTCTGTGCAGAAGTGGGAACAACGAAGCAGGCTAAAAGCATGCAAAGCAGGATTTGTTTTATTTTCATTGGGTTTGTTGCTTAAGTTTAATGGTGCAAAGTAAGGTATAAAGACCTTCTTATGAAAATAAAACAGATAACACCTGCTGAATATAAGATGCTGACAATTAGTGATGTAACACAATTAAAGATAACATGCGCAGGGTTTTCACTTAGAAAACGTCTCTTTCTACACATCGCGTTAACATTCATCGTAGGGGCGCATTGAATGCGCCCGAACCATCGGTCACGACCTTGGGAGTAATACATCCACAAATGCACTTTTCCTAGTGTTATCGGGCGGATTCAATCCGCCCCTACAGCGAAATGAGAGCGTTATTGGAAATGGTAACGCGATGGGTAGAAAGAGTAGTCTCAAGAGGGGACCACATTTAGAAAGAAGGATTCTGCACGCAATTTATATTCCGCAGCTTTCCTTTGAATCCATTCCGTACATCGCCTATCTGCTGCATGGGGAAAACCAAAGTTTCCTGCACATACATCTTGTCCTTGCGATGATGGGTATAGTTGTAGAACTGCTTGATACGTCCTTCCAAGCGTTCCACCTTTTCCCCGTTTATGTAAAGGGTAGTCCCTTTATGATCCCCTTCTATACGCACCTTTGTCCACTCACCGGCAGGCAAGGTGGCAGCATGAAACACAAATGTATATCCGTCACGGCTGAAAGCCAGATTTCCTTTATTCTCCCAATTGGCATACACGGTAGAATGAGGGCCTTTAAACAGAATACCGCTGATATTTTGTTCCTGATCCGGATTCATCTCAAACTCTACAGCGTAAGGGTAGCCTATTTCAGGTAGAGAGGTAGCCACGCTGTCCGTACCGTTCAAAGACAGCTCTTCCTTTTGTCCCGGAAGGACAACTTCCCCCTGCACACGTCCCAGCAGATTGATGCCGGGAGCTTCGGGCATCCGTTTGCACAATGCCTCAAACTCTTCATACGAAGCAGCCTCGTTCTTTCCTCTCCACATTTTCTCGGCAAGTACTTGTGCAGCGGGGAAAGTACGGAAATGCACATCCTGTTGGGAGACTCCATTCCCACAATGGTCGTTCCATACGGCAAACATTCCTCCCAGCAATCCCGGAGTACCTTCGGGCACTTCCTCCCTGCCGTTAATTTTACCAACACGCCAGGTATCATAAAGCCATCGGGTATCCAGAAAATCATGATAGTAACCGGTAGCAGGCACAATGTAAAGATAAGTGTCACAAGTATTGATAATCTTATATCCGTCTTTCAGAGAAGCATTCGGATCAATCCAGTCATAAGACCATGCATTGATGGTCACATTGTCCGATTTCACCGGAGTCTGTCCCTTCAGCCAACGCAACGCTCCCCACATACGGGCATTCTTCCCGTATTTCTCCACATACTTCAGATAGCGGTCTGTAAAATAACGGAACTTCTCGGCTTCCTTCACATTGTATTCATCCGTACCGATGTGCACGTCAGGACCCATAAAAACAGGTTCCTCGCCCGAAAGGTATTCATCCAGCAGGGCATCTACAAATTCATAGGTTTCGTCTTTATACAAATCCAAATGGTCCATGCCATATTTATCACTGCCAATTTCCGGCTTATAATGCGTAAAGGCCAGTGAATGGGCCGGGATATCTATTTCAGGAATGATGTTCACCCCATAGTCCATTCCCAGCCGTTGAAGATCCATAAATTCCTTCTTTGTGTAAGAGCCGTCCTTGGCAGTCAATCCGGGAAAACGCTCACTCTCCAGACGGAAAGCGGCATAAGTCTTGTTCCAGTCATTATCAAAGAACTGGACGAAACCGTTGTCATTGAGGTGTACCTGAAATTCATTCAGCTTATAGAACGAGAGGATCTTGACATATTGGCGCAGGAAGTCCATCGTAAAGAACTTGCGGCCCACATCCAGCATAAAGCCGCGGCTGGGATATTGCGGCCAGTCACGGGCAACCCCCTTGGGCAGTTGTCCTTTTTCGTTATAAAGTATCTGCAACAGGCTCCGGGTTCCCCAGAATACACCCTGACGGGTAGGCGCTTGGATGCCGGCATAGCGGTTGGCGGCCAGCACATACCCTTCTTCACCCAATTGTGGATCGGGTCTGGTCAGTGAAAGGCAGATGTCACCCTTCCCCGGTTTGCCGGTTTTTACGGTGTAATCCCAGCCCAGCAGGTCTTTCAAATCCTGCACCAGCACGGTCGCCACACTTTCCAGTGCCGCTTCATCGGCAGGGGCAATGACAATGCTTCCTGCGGCAGGCAGCGTCAATTTTCCACTTCCCCCTTTCCACTCTTGCAGGGCGGGGATTACTTTCGGACATGTTTCTTTAGCCGAAACGCAAAGGCACAAGGCTAACAAACACAAGGTTAGTAGGTTTTTCATTGGTAATGGTTAGTGATTAATGGTTAGAAAATTTATTATCTCACTGAAAAAGCGGCATTATTTGCCTTTTACTATTTTCTTGATATCATTCAGTTTATTCAACGCTTCAAGAGGAGTCAGATTATTAACATCCAGATTCAGTATCTCGTCCCGTATCTGACTCAGCACAGGATCATCCAACTGGAAGAAACTAAGCTGCATCCCGCTTCGGCTGGAAGCCAGTTCGGCTGTAGGCTTGGCAATGCCCTGCTGGCGGTTGTCACTTTCCAGTTGATGCAGAATATCATTGGAGCGTTTCACGATGCTCTTTGGCATACCTGCCATCTTCGCCACATGAATACCGAAAGAGTGTTCGCTGCCGCCACGTTCCAGTTTGCGCAGGAAAATCACTTTATTGTCTATCTCTTTTACGGATACATTGTAATTCTTGATGCGTTTAAAAGATTTCTCCATTTCATTCAACTCATGATAGTGAGTGGCGAAAAGGGTACGCGCTTTTGCCTTGGGATGCTCGTGGATATGCTCCACAATGGCCCAGGCAATGGAAATACCGTCATAAGTGGACGTTCCCCGTCCCAACTCGTCAAACAGTACCAGGCTGCGGGTGGAGAGATTGTTCAGGATATTTGCCGCCTCGTTCATCTCGACCATAAAGGTAGACTCGCCCACAGAAATGTTATCGCTGGCCCCCACACGGGTAAATATTTTGTCCACCATGCCGATACGGGCACTTTCGGCAGGTACAAAGCTGCCGATCTGTGCCAGCAGGGTAATCAGTGCGGTCTGGCGCAGCAAAGCCGACTTACCTGCCATGTTGGGACCGGTAATGATAATGATCTGCTGGGTTTCCGAATCCAGGAAAACATCATTGGCAATGTACTTCTCTCCCACCGGAAGCTGCTTTTCAATGACCGGGTGACGGCCCTGTTTGATTTCAATCACATCACTATCCTCGACAATGGGACGGATATAGTTGTTCTCTCTCGCTACATTGGCAAAAGCCAGCAGACAGTCCAGACGGGCAATCTGATTGGCATTGATCTGGATGGCAGGTATAAACTCCGCCAAAGCGATGACCAAGTCATTATAGAGCTTGGTTTCTAGTACCAGAATCTTATCTTCGGCGCCCAGAATCTTTTCTTCGTATTCTTTCAGTTCCTGAGTGATATAACGCTCCGCATTGACCAGTGTCTGTTTACGAATCCAGTCGGCAGGCACTTTATCCTTGTGGGTGTTGCGCACCTCAATGTAGTAACCGAAAACATTGTTATAGGCAATCTTCAGGCTGGGAATGCCTGTCAGCTCACTTTCACGCTGTTGCACTTTGAGCAGATAATCCTTTCCGGAGAAAGCAATCTGACGCAGTTCGTCCAGTTCCGCATTCACTCCGTCGGCTATCACGCCGCCTTTATTCACCAGCAAAGGAGGATCATTCTTTACTTCCTTCGCTATCTTTTCACGGATAGAGAGGCATAGGTTCAGTTGTTCCCCGATGCGGCGGAGGCTCTCATTATCGGCATTCAGACAGGCATTCTTAATCGGTTCGATAGCTTGCAAAGCCACTTTGAGCTGCACCACCTCACGCGGAGAGATTCTTCCCACGGCAGCTTTCGAAACGATACGCTCCAAATCCCCTATCAGATGCAACTTTTCTTCTATAAAGTCCTTGAAATCGGGCTCGCGGAAGAAGTACTCCACCACGTCCAGGCGCTCATTAATCGGCTTCTCATCTTTCAGCGGAAAGACCACCCAGCGTTTCAGCAGACGGGCACCCATGGGGCTGATGCTACGGTCAATCACATCCAGCAGACTGGTTCCGCCATCATTCATGCTGCCTATCAGTTCCAGGCTGCGCACCGTAAATTTGTCCAGACGCACATAGCGGTCTTCCTCTATACGGGAAAGGGAGGTGATATGGCTGATCTGATAATGCTGCGTCATATTGAGGTATTGCAGAATGGCGCCTGAGGCTACAATACCGTTTTTAAGATGCTCCACTCCGAAGCCTTTCAGATTCTTGGTTTCAAAGTGCTTCAACAGCTTTTCACGCGAAGAGCTTTCGTTAAACACCCAGTCGTCCAGTTCGAAAGTGAAGAACTTGCTTCCGAAGTTCCCTTCGAACATCCCCCGTTTACCGCGCTCGAAAAGCACCTCTTTGGGGGCGAAGTTATTTAATAATTTGTCTATATAGTCGAAAGGCCCTTCGGCTGTAAGAAATTCACCGGTAGAAATATCAAGAAAGGCCACGCCGCAATTGGCTTTTCCAAAATGGACAGCGGCCAGGAAATTATTTTCTTTGTAAGAAAGAACATTGTCATTAATGGCTACACCCGGAGTCACCAGCTCGGTGATGCCGCGCTTCACCAGTTTCTTGGTCATTTTGGGGTCTTCCAACTGGTCACAAATCGCTACACGCTTGCCGGCACGCACCAGCTTGGGCAGATACGTATCCAGCGCATGGAAAGGGAAACCGGCCATTTCCACACTCTTTCCCTGTCCGTTGGCACGCTTGGTCAGCGTAATGCCCAGAATTTCCGAGGCTACGACAGCATCTTCTGAATAAGTTTCATAAAAGTCCCCGCACCGGAATAGCATAATTGCATCGGGATGCTTTGCCTTCAACTCAAAAAACTGTTTCATCATCGGGGTTAAAACTACCTCATTTGCCACTGTATCGTCCTTTCTTTTTTTAATAATTACTATTGATGGGCAAAGATACGAATTAGCAGGTTTAATCGGAAAAAGTAAAAGAAAAAAATTATATCTTTGTACAAGCTAAAAATACGAAAACAATGAAAGAAATAAAAGTAAACGAATTGACAGACAACCTGTTTGAAACCATCAGCAAGGAGTGGATGCTGGTAACCGCCGGAACGAAAGACAAGTTCAACACCATGACAGCCAACTGGGGAGGCACCGGCTTCCTGTGGAACCGCCCGGTGGCCTTTATCTTTATCCGTCCCGAACGATATACCTTCGATTTTATAGAACAGAGTGACTATCTCACCCTTTCTTTTCTGGGCGAAGAGCATAAAGAGGTTCATAAAATATGTGGTTCCAAATCGGGACGTGACATGGACAAAGTGAAAGCAACCGGATTACTGCCCCTGTTCACCGAGAACGGAAGTATCACTTTCGAACAGGCCCGATTGACCTTTGAATGCAAGAAACTATATGCCGACAAGATAAAGCCTGAAAACTTTATCGACAAAAGCATTATAGACCGATGGTACGGTGAATCACATGGAGGTTTCCACAAAATGTATGTGGTGGAGATTGTGAATGTGCTGAAAAATTAAATGCATCGGCCCGAAGGAATGAATGTATGAAATTATTCATTCATTTTAGGGAGGGTATATATATAAATATATACCTCCCTAAATTTCCCATATTATGTAAATATTTTATCCGATCTAAAATACAGACCGGATAAAGCATCCGAATCTTATAGATGATACAAGCGAAAGATTTATAATCTTACAGCCTACACATTACTAATCCTATGGCTCTAACATTACCCATCCTTCAACCGTATTCTTTTGAAGTGACAATCATTCTGCACACACAAAGGTGATTCACCCAATAACAGTGATACATTAAGCCATCCCACCCCGGCTGCGGATTGTTTTTAAAAAGGGAATTGCCATCATCTGCAACTCATTTTCGTCCACTTCCTTGAAAATTTCCGACTAAACTTATTGGATTCTATGAATTATTTGTATCTTTGTGTCGATAACTCCTCCAAAGAGGATATCATTTTTAGTATTTGGTTTTTAGCGTGCCCCATAAGCTGCAAACTTTAAGAAAGTGCATCGCGAGAACTGAAGTGCCTTGTTTTTGTTCTTAACAAACAATTATAAGGCACCTGTTCGCGGTTTCAATGATGCACAGGCTTGCAGCGCCTTGGGGCTCAAAGAAACGGAATGGGTGCCTCTATTTTTATATTGTCCCCCCAAACTTTCTTCCCATATGCTAATCATTACTATTAAACCTATAATATTATGGCAGAAATTGAAAAAGAAGAACCTAAAAAGCCTCGCTACAATCTGAGAGCGAAAAAAGACAAGAATGCTGCTTACAGAACACTTATCAGAGCAGAGCTTGCCGATGAACTGTATGACAAAATACTGAATATCATTGTCGCACAGAAAAAATACAAAGACCCCAACTACTCAGCCAAGGACCTGGCAAAAGAGTTGCACACAAACACTCGCTATATATCAGCCGTAGTGAACTCACGCTTTGGGATGAACTATACCAGCCTGCTGAACGAATACCGCATTAAAGATGCCTTGCACCTGTTGACCGACAAACGCTACAAAAACAAGACCGTAGAAGAGATCAGTACAATGGTAGGTTTTGTCAACCGCCAGTCTTTTTACGCTGCATTCTATAAATATGTAGGCCAAACCCCTAATGGATACCGAAAGAAATATTCTGAAAAATAAAGGACTGAATGTTTGCTTGAGAAAACTGGCTGCCCTGCTTTTTTTAGAAGTAACGTATACGCCTATCCATAAAGAATTTACGGAGATGCTGAAGCGTCTGAAAAATTTATCATCCCAATTCCAATAGAGTCTGTTTAAGGGAGAAACTACTCTTGAAAGCAAATGGCGCTTCCACCCACGTAGGGGCGGAATGCTTCCGCCCGATAACACACAAAAGGGTGTATTCGTGAATGTATTCGGGCGGATTCAATCCGCCCCTACAGTGGATGTTTCCTCAAAACAAAGTCAAGACGGCTCTTTTCTCCATCTACACACCCTTACCGACGAGTAATGTAAATTGCGGTAAAAATACTGCAAAATAAAACAAGTTTTGCTGTATTTTTACCGCAAAACATTATCTTTGCAAACAACAGAAACCACTTAATCCTTATCTGCCATGAACTTACTCAGAGAATTGTCCGCTGCTGCGGTAGAAAGAACCGAAAGCACATTTTCACGCTACATGGATCAAATTTTTCCATGGAATAACCGCATGACAGCACTTATAGGGCCACGCGGTGTAGGAAAGACCACCCTGATGCTGCAACGCATCAAAAAACATCTGCAACAAAAGGACACCCTCTACACCAGTGCGGAATCTGTATATTTCGGTAATCATACCTTATTCGATACCGCCATGCAGTTCAGCAAACTGGGAGGCCGTCACCTCTTCATCGATGAAGTACATAAATACAAAGGATGGTCCACTGAACTAAAAATGATTTATGACAACCTGCCCGACCTGCAAGTGGTGTTTACCGGTTCTTCCGTACTCGATATTTATAAAGGAACTGCTGATCTGAGCCGCCGTATCCTTATCTATGAAATGCAAGGCATGTCATTCAGAGAGTATCTGAACATGTCATTGGGTGCGGAACTTCCCGTATATACATTCGAACAAATTATTAATAATGAAATAAAGCTTCCACAAGACATAAAGCACCCCTTAGTCCTATTCAAGGAATATATACGCAAAGGTTACTACCCCTTTTACAGGGAACAGGGATATGAAATACGTCTGAACCAGATAGTGAACATGACACTGGAAACCGATATCCCAATATACGCCAACTATACGGTAAGCGTATCAAAGAAACTGAAACAACTGATGCAAATCATAGCCGACAGTGTACCTTTCAAACCCAACTACTCCACCCTTGCCGAAATGATAAAGGCGGACCGCAACAATCTGCCCGACTACTTCAACCTGATGGAACGCGCCGGACTTATAGCCCAGTTGCATGAACCTACACAAGGTATTCGGGCATTGGGTAAAGTAGACAAAGTGTATCTTGACAACCCGAACTTGTCATACGCTCTATCCATCTCACAGCCAGAAATGGGAAATCTGCGCGAAACATTCTTTTACAATCAAATGCGTGTGAATCACATCGTGACTAATTCTAAAATATCTGATTTCCAGATTGACGGAAAAACATTTGAAGTAGGTGGAAGAAATAAGGGTCAGAAACAGATAGCAACAGCCGAGGAAGGATATGTCGTAAAAGACGATATTGAATATGGATTCGGAAATATTCTTCCACTATGGGCTTTCGGATTCAATTACTAAAAAAAATACGAACAAGGTATACAAATTGATTCACAAGACATCCTACAGCCGGTTATTCCAGTTTATTCCGCTGCAAAGACAGCGGTAAAAACTTGTATCTCTTTCACGGGGCTATTTTCTGTAAATTCTGATATGATTATCCATTTTCTTTTTTAATGGTCAAAAACAACTATTTTGCACTTATGAAGTGCAAAAAGATTGATAATTTGCACTTGGCAAGTGCAAATTAGCCTAATATCCCCTATCATAACAATAAAACCCGCTAAACTATATGTTTAACGGGTCTTTTATTGTTTCTTTAAAAAAGTTTGTTGTCCTACCAAGATTCGAACTTAGACAAACAGAACCAAAAACTGTTGTGCTACCATTACACCATAGGACAAACATAGGGTGCTTTCCTTGGAAAGCGGTGCAAAGATAAGGTTTTCCTCCAATATCATCCAAATATTTTCGCACTTTTTTTTGCGATAAAGTGCAAATGCTTAACTTTGCATTCAAACTAAAAGACATAAATACATGAAAAAACTTCTAGCCTGCCTGGCATTGAGCTTTGTTGCAGCAAGCAGTGATGCAGCCACCCCTTTATGGCTGCGTGACGTACAAATTTCCCCCGACGGAACGGAAATTGCATTTTGTTATAAAGGCGATATCTACAAAGTACCCGCCAACGGAGGAAGTGCCACCCAACTCACTACACAGGCATCTTACGAATGTACCCCCATCTGGTCACCCGATGGCAAACAAATCGCTTTCGCCAGCGACCGTAACGGTAACTTCGATCTGTTTATAATGCCTGCCGATGGCGGAGCGGCCCAACGTCTGACCACTCATTCCGCTTCCGAAATCCCTTCGGCTTTTACTACCGACGGCAAATACATACTTTTTTCGGCTTCCATCCAAGATCCTGCCCATAGCGCCTTGTTCCCTACATCGGCCATGACGGAACTATACAAAGTCCCTGTAACCGGCGGACGCACCGAACAGGTGCTGGGAACCCCGGCAGAAATGGTTTGCTTTGACAAATCCGGAAAAACCTTTTTATACCAGGACCGCAAGGGATTTGAAGACGAATGGCGCAAACATCACACCTCGTCCATCACCCGTGACGTATGGCTGTACAATACGGAAAACGGCAAACATACCAACCTGACCCATCATGCAGGAGAAGACCGTAACCCGATATTTTCACCGGACGGACAAACCGTGTATTTCCTGAGCGAACGAAATGGCGGAACTTTCAATGTATATTCTTTCCCGCTGAATGCCCCCCAGACCCCCGAAGCAGTCACCGGGTTCAAGACCCATCCGGTCCGTTTCCTGTCAATGGGCAGCAACGGCGTTCTCTGTTATACCTATGATGGAGAAATATATACACAGCATCAGGGAAGTACTCCGCAGAAAGTCAAAATTGATATAACCCGTGACGACCGCCATCCCATTGCAGATCTCAACTTCAGCAGCGGAGCCACCTCGGCCACGGTATCACCGGACGGCAAACAAATTGCCTTCATTGTACGCGGTGAGGTATTTGTCACCTCTGCCGATTACAATACCACCAAGCAAATCACCCATACTCCTGCCCGTGAAGCCGGTCTTACCTTCTCACCGGACAACCGCACCCTGGCATACGCCAGCGAGCGCAACGGTAACTGGGAACTCTATATGGCAAAAATCAGCCGCAAGGAAGAGGCCAACTTCCCCAATGCCACAACCATTGAAGAAGAAGTTATTTTACCTTCTCCGACGGTGGAACGTACTTATCCCCAATTCTCACCGGACGGCAAGGAACTTGCTTTTATAGAAGACCGCAACCGGCTGATGGTACTCAATCTGGAAACCCAGAAGGTGCGCCGGGTTACCGACGGTTCCACCTGGTTCAGTACCGATGGCGGATTTGATTACTCATGGTCGCCGGACGGCAAATGGTTTACCTTGGAATTTATCGGAAACCGGCATGATCCTTATTCTGACATAGGACTGGTCAGTGCACAGGGGGGAGAGATTACCAATCTGACCAATAGCGGTTATGCCAGCGGCTCGCCCCGCTGGGTGATGGACGGCAATGCCATCCTGTTCACCACCGAGCGTTACGGCATGCGCGCCCATGCTTCCTGGGGATCACTGAACGACGCTATGCTGGTATTCATGAATCAGGATGCATTTGACAAGTTCCGCCTCAGCAAAGAGGATTACGAATTGCAGAAAGAACTGGAAAAAGAGCAGAAAAAGAATACCGAAAACAAGAAAAACGATAAAAAGAAAGGGGACAAAAAAGAGAAGGGTGAAGAGAAGAAAGAGGAAACTGCCAAGGATATCCTGGTGGATCTGAACAACATAGAAGACCGCATTGTCCGCCTTACTCCCAACTCATCCAACCTGGGGAGTGCCATCATCACCAAGAACGGAGAAACCTTGTATTATCTCTCCGCTTTCGAAGGGGGATATGACTTGTGGAAAATGGATCTGCGCAAGAAAGACACCAAGTTACTTCACAAGATGGATGCCGGATGGGCCGACATGGAGATGGATAAAGACGGAAAGAACCTGTTCCTACTGGGAAGTAACAGCATGCAAAAGATGGGTACCGACTCAGAAAGCCTGAAACCCGTCAGTTATCAGGCGAATGTAAAGATGGACCTTGCCGCCGAACGGGAGTATATGTTCAACCATGTGTATAAACAGGAGCAAAAGCGCTTCTACAACCTGAACATGCACGGAGTGGACTGGGATGCCATGACCGCCGCCTACCGTAAGTTCCTGCCGCATATCGATAATAATTATGACTTTGCAGAACTGCTGAGCGAATATCTGGGCGAACTGAATGTTTCGCATACGGGAGGACGCTTCCGTCCGCACCTGAAAGGAGATGCCACCGCCACCTTAGGCTTATTGTACGACTGGGACTATACCGGCAAAGGTCTGTTGATTGCCGAAGTAGTGGAAAAAGGCCCCTTCGACCATGCCCGCTCCCAAGTAAAAGCCGGGAATATCATTGAAAAGATTGACGGGCAGGAAATCACTCCCGAAACAGATTACTCTGTTCTGCTGAATGACAAGGCCCGAAAGAAAACATTGGTTTCCCTGTATAACCCGCAGACCAAAGAGCGTTGGGAAGAAGTGGTTGTCCCCGTCAGCAATGGCGTAATGAGCGACCTGCTCTATGCACGCTGGGTAAAGCAGCGGGCTGCCGATGTGGATAAATGGTCGAACGGCCGTTTGGGATATGTACACATTGAATCTATGGGAGATGACAGTTTCCGTTCCATTTACTCGGATATTCTGGGCAAATACAATGACCGGGAAGGTATTGTCACTGATACCCGTTTTAATGGCGGCGGACGTTTACATGAGGATGTAGAAATTTTATTCAGCGGAAAGAAATACTTTACACAGGTAGTACGCGGACGTGAGGCTTGTGATATGCCGAGCCGCCGCTGGAACAAACCTTCTATCATGGTACAATGCGAGGCCAACTATAGCAATGCACATGGCACTCCGTGGGTGTATAGCCATCAGAAACTGGGCAAGCTGGTAGGTATGCCTGTACCGGGAACCATGACCAGCGTATCATGGGAAACATTGCAGGACCCGACGCTGATATTCGGTATTCCGGTTATCGGCTATCGTCTGCCGGACGGAAGCTATCTGGAAAACTCACAGTTGGAACCGGATATCAAGGTTGCCAATACTCCTGAAACGGTTGTAAAAGGTGAAGATACACAACTGAAAGCTGCGGTGGACGAGCTGTTGAAGGAGATAGATGGAAAATAAGTTTTAAACAATTGAATATGTATGTTTCTGTAATGCAAGCAAAGGCTCAGCATTACAGAAACATTCTCATTTGGAAATAAAAACTGTATTTCCATTCAATTATCTTTATATCTACAAATTACTATCAATCCATTTCTTTGCACTTAACCGCATTCTGTACTGTTCTCCTTTCAAATATTCATCTCCAACATACATCACTTTCAATTCTTTATTATCTTGTAAAGCGTCATATAAAACAACTGCTAGAAGATTTTCATCATCTAACATTTTTTCAACGACCAACGGCAGAATTTTTGTTCCCATAGCTAATAATTGAGAGAACTCTGGCAAATCCTTAGCATCTTCCAACCTACTACTAGGAGCAGCTTTCGGAAACATCCATCTATTTACCCAAGCAGCAAAAACTTTTTCAAAGTTACCGTCGCTATTATTTCGATTCTTAACAAACAAAGCATTCTTTTTTTCTGGTGATATTTCTACAGGAGATAATTTTTGCATAGCTAATTCTCTTTTTCTTGCAAACTCTTCTTTTGAATCATACAAGAAAAAGCTTTTATTAAACGATGTCACAACATCTCCATATGATCCAGGCCCCATATACCAAGACAACCCTTCTCTATCATGAGTGATTCTCCAAGCATTACCTATCTTTGATTCATAATATCCTGTCTGATAAAATACACTTGCATGTGTCATATCAGAAGAATTTAACCCCCAGCCATCTACATCTGCTCCATTAGACAAAGCGCTTACTACAGTAAAGTTATAAGGAGCACCTTCCAAGGCTTTTGCGTTTTCAAACAAATATTCAAATTCACCCAAAAAAGATGGGAAATTTATCCACTTATAATCTATACCCAAAGCCCAAGCTACACAATTATAAGCTTTTGTGGCAGGTCCTGTTATCATGACTTTGCTCATGTCTAACTTAGGAAACCAATCACGCAGCTGATCTTCTTCTGAAGCAGTAGGAACTCTCGGATATTCAGAAGACCGTGCATAAACACCTCTCAAATCTTTTTTCTCAGAGTGAGACACAACACCATTTAATTCTTCATTTGAGGAACAAGAAAACATTAATAAGGATGTAAGAAGTGCACCCATAAAAAAAATAAAATTTTTCATTACAATAAAAATTTAGTTATTTAATTATTAAAAAAACATTGAACTATCTATATGAACCATTCTATAAATGATTAATTTCCTAATTAAAAATGTCGCATTAACTCCTATCATAATACACAAGAGTCCTATTAACATAAAGAAGAATACTAATCTTTTTCATCATTCTCAGATTTTAGCACGACAAAATTACCCCAAAACAAAGACTTATATTAATAAAGCAGCATCTTTTACATAGACATATACACATTGATTATCAAGTACTTATAATATTTAATATATACTTGATTGTTTACTCATATACAAAAACGGGAATTTATTCAAGTTATCTATTAGATATTTATATAAGTTAGAGCAATATTTAGTTGTTATCTTAAAGTGTTTGATTGTAACGAATAGCTATATTTATAAAAGAATGTGCTCGCCCGATTTAAACCATGACAGCCAGCAATTGAAATATTGCTTTTGCCAAATGATATTTTTCCTAAAGACATTTACCAATGTGTTTTCAAAAAGAATTATTCATTGTGTTATTTTGATTTTTTTCTTTTTAGTTGTACTTTTGCAATATTTTTCAAAGCCAACCATAAACAATCAAAAGAAAAAAAGACTCTCATGAAAAATATTATTGTTTTTATAACAGTATTCATATTAATAGGATGTAGTAAACAACACCCTATTAACCATAAACTTTTAAACGAAGCTGAAAAAACAATTGAAATTAACGCTGATAGTACATTAGCTATTTTAAATACAATTCCATCACCTGATGAACTGAATAGCAAAAATCTTGCACATTGGTGTATGCTATCTGGAAAAGTCACAGACAAAATATACACTTCGTTACCACCTACCTACCTATTCGAACGTGCATGCGAATGGTATTCATCACATGGTACAGCAGAAGAACAAGTCCAAATACAACTTTATCTTGGAAGAGCTTATGCAGAAGATGGTGATTACGATAGTGCCATGTCAACCTATACAGATGCTTTAGAAGTAGCATCAGAGAATCATTTAAATAATTCTGTCGGGTATATCAATAGCTATATGGGGAGTTTATATGAAGAAAAAGGAATGTTGGAACAGGCTATAGAGAAATTCAAAACGGCAGCCGAATATTTTAAAGAAGCCCAAAACAGCAAGAGTTATGCATGTGCACTTAGAGATATAGGACGTGAACATGCTCGTATAGGTTCCCTAACCCAAGCATTAGCAATTTTACATACCGCCGATTCCATAGCCGCTAATGTTAATCATAAGAATACCCTAGCATCTATTATCAATACTATGGGTGGCATCTATAGGTTACAACAAGAATATGAAAAAGCTAAAAGTTATTACTATAAAGCTATAGCTTTAGGAACCAATGAGATGCCTAATTATATGGGATTAATTAATATATATATAGAAACAGATTCTTTAGACAGAGCAAAAGAACTATTACAAACTATACCACAGAAACAAACCAAATATACTTATAGCGTCAAACGACTTTATGCCTTAATATATAAACAAGAGAAACAATACAAAAAAGCACTAGATAATCTAGAAGCATGTATTGCCTCAGCAGATTCTATTCTTAACGCCAATAATCAATCAAAAATATTGAATATTGAAAAGAAATACAATGACCTGAAAAACAGGGAAAGAATCAATAAACTGACTATCAACCAACAAAAATATATTATAATACTATCAATTTGCATTGTAATCATTTTATCCATAATAATAACTAACATGCTATACCGAAAACAAGTTAAGGATAAAATACAAAAGCAACAGAAAGAATTAAGTGAAGTCAGAAATCAACTTCTGCAACTTTCACTTGATTTGGAGAAGAAGAAGATAAAACTATCAAAATTAGGAGAAAAAAATGAGAACTATAACCAAATGAAAAATGAAATTACCAATATTATATCCAATTATAAGAGGCTGCAAAATAAAATGATCAACGATTCCCCCTTATATAAAGAATTGGTATACCTAGCCAACCAAAATATACCAAAGATTGATAAAGCACTCATCACAGAAAAACAATGGCTATTAATTAGTAAAGAAATAACCGGTATATATCCAAACCTACATTCATATATCTTAGATTTATGCGATACACTATCTAAACAGGAATGGCAATACTGCTGTTTCAGCATGTTTGGTTTCGACACAAATGCAGAAGCTAAATTATTAAACATCAATCTAACTTCTGTCAGAACCAAACGTCACAGACTTAGGCAAAAACTAGGAATTGTAATACCCGCTCGATTGTCATTTCAAGAATATATAGCTGAACAACTAATATAAAAATAAGCATATATACAAACATTTTGTTTTTGAGTATACAAAAAAATCATATAACGCTGATAATCAGCAATAATCTGTATACGTCCAAAAGCAGATTTTAATACGGTCTAAACTTATATCTCACTAACTTTGCATCAAATCAAAGATATAAAAGATATGAGAAAATTAAGTATTACACTTGCATTGATAGTCGCTTCATGTACCATATTGAATGCTGCTATATTAGAACAAAAGAGAATAATATTAGACATACGCTCTTGGGATACGGAAGAAAGGACATCTCCACATATTCCTATAGATGCCTTTATTGAAAACAATAATTGCATATTAGTGCGTTTCTTAAACGAAGAAAGCCAATCAGTATCTTTCAAGATAAAAGATTGTCATGGAGCCATTATCTTTCAGGAAAAGATCATATCAAGTACAAATATGCCTCATCAAATCAATCTAAATGGTTTTAAAGCCGGTAAATACCAACTCATATATTCCGATGAAAAGATTGAAATGGCTGGAAGTTTTCTTGTTGATTAGTTGCATGTATATACAAAACACATAAATCATTGAATATCAATACTAATAAGTACACGTTCAAACAACTAGTATAAGATTCTGAAAGCTACAAAAGAATTACCTTTGCATTAGTTCTTTTGAAGATTTGATATAATTAAAAAAGAAAAGTAAGGAGGCCACCTACTAATTATAATAATTTAAACAAAAACAAAATGAGAACAAAAATTTTAATGTTCAGTATGTTGGCAGCAATGACAATGTTCACTACCAACACATTCGCAGAGAATAATAACACAAGTGCTGAAAAGGCAGAAACACAAAAAGTAGATCAGGATATAGTACCAAGATCGGACAACAATATCCAATTCGAAAATAAAACAGGAGAAGGACAAAAAGGTATTATAAAAATAAACTTCTCGTCCATGAGTATGTCTTTTAGTGTAGCAGCAGATGAAGCCGCTCGTACTCTACGCTTATACAGTGGATACCAGAACTATACATGGAAAAACTCAAATGGGAAAACCCTAGATTTTAATAAATCTTGTAGTTCACAGGGCGTAAACAGTGGATCGACTGTAACCGTAGAATGATAGAATAAGAATTTCGTATTCATACGAAAAACAGGGAGCAATATAAAATATTGCTCCCACAGTTTTTTATTGTTTATTACACTGTGATTACTTCAGTAAAAACGAACATGCGCATTCTAGTAGTAATATTCATCACCTATTTGGTCAATGCCACTATATATGCCCAAAATGGGAAAAATACCATTTCAGGGCATATCTTCACTATTGAAAAGGATGGTGAAAGATTGCCTTTACCGTATTCTACTATATCGATATTACAACTGCCAGACTCTGCTTTCATAGCAGGAAAGACAACCGATGAACAGGGATTTTTCAAAATAACATATACTCAATTAAAAAATTCCTCTTACCTCTTAAAGGCATCTTATACGGGAATGAATCCTCAATATCATATTGCAGAAAAGAAAAAAAATGATGTAATAGACACTATTTTTCTTGATAATAGCGGAATCTTATTAAATGAAATTGTAATCACCGCAAAACAGCCCGATATTCAAGAAAAACAAGATACCACCATTATCAATGCAACCGCTTTTAAAACACCACAAAGCGCTTACTTACATGAACTGATAAAAAGAATACCCGGCATAAACTATGATCGAGAAAGTGGGAAATTATCATATAATGGTAAAGCAATCCAAGCAATAGAACTGAACGGAAAACCTTTTTTCAATAGTGACACAAAAATGGCCCTAAACAACTTACCTGCAAAATTTATAAGTAAAATAAGAATATACAATAAACAAGATAATAAAATATTGAATCAGAACGACCTGTATTATATCTTGGATTTGCAGACAAAAGAAGAATTCAATGGTTCGTTCCTAAACTCTGCCAAGGCAGGCTATGGAACACAGAAAAAGCAAGAATTGGAAGGGCAAAGCAACTACTTTGAGGAAGACGGTGACAATATGTCTCTTATAATAAACAGATCGAACAAAGAATTGAATACGCTGTACGACGATAATATGGCAAGTTCTTTAGGTCTAAACTTCTACAAGGATATTGGCGGGAAGTTTGACCTGTCAGGAAACATACGCTATACACATAATGTAAACGGATCTTTATCAAGCATATACAAAGAAGAGTATTTACCGGAAGGAAATTTATACTCTTTTTCCACCACTTTTAACAAGAACAAAAACCAAACCTTAAATTCCAGTTTTTACGTGGGATGGAAACCTAACAAGAAAACATCTTTAACAGTCGATTTTGGATATACTAATAATCGGACAGACAACGACAGTGAAGACAAAAATTTAGTACTGAATCACTATACAGACTCCATCCAAATGGACTGGAATACTATCCCCAACATATACAAAGTGAATTCTAACCTTTACGAATCCCAAAGCAAAAGCCGGAGTGAAGAATACCAATGGCTAGGTATATGGAAACAGGATATAGGTGAGAGATGGAAAGCAGATGCTTCTATACAATACACTCAAGGAGAAAGCAAAGACAGGAATCTGTCACAATCTACCATCCATTATTATCAAAATGTGGATGACTCACTGTTCTATAGTAACCAATATACTTTATCACCCGGCGATAATAGAGAAATAGATGCAACAATCAATCTCACCCAAATCATAAAAAAAGGCCTCACCCTTCAATACTCTTACGGCTATCATTTCAAGAAAGAACAAACAGAACGGAATATATATGATTTGTTACATTTTGATAATCTATTATTCGATATAAACAAGCTACCCACCGATTATCAGGATGAATATGTAGACAGTTTAAGCAATAACAGTCATAGCAAGACCGGCACACACAATATAGGATTCAATTTGTCATACCAAACACGACAATGGAGGATATACGCCAAAGTTATCTATTCTCCCTTACAACGCAATATAAAGCAAAAAACAGGTGAGGTGAAAACAGATACTACCATCCACTCATCAGATATAAAATCATCATTATCTGTCGGATGGAACTCAAAAAAGAATTTTGGCTTCACTCTCTTTTATGACGGAAATACAGCCCAGCCCCCTTTATCCGTTCTATTACCGGTTACAAATACGAACAATCCGCTGTATGTAATTAAAGGAAATCCGAATCTGAAAAGAAAATTCATACATTCCATAGCAATGGCTTTGTCAGGCCTGCTTGGTCTGTCCCTTTATACTGACTATAAATTCATATCAAACGATATAACACAAAAAATTACATACAATTCCCAAACAGGATATCGAGAAACATACCCCATCAACATAAATGGGAACAACAGCCTGACCTCTACCCTACAATGGAATAAAACGATCGGTTATTTCAGTTTCAATATAAATGAAAACATCAACTACAATAATCAGGTATCACTTATCGGAAGCAAGGATAAAACCGGAGCAGACCGCAGCAAAACGCGGGAATTAGGTATATTAAACAAATTCCAAACTGCTTACCGTCCCGATTGGGGTAGTATTGAATTAACAGGAGAGTATTTCTTCAGACAATCACAAAATTCATTGCAACAAATAAATGTTTTTTCACGGGATTATAAAATAGGAATAGCCGGTCAAGCTGATTTATTCAAGAATTTCCAGATAAATAGCGATTTCAATTATACATATCGTAATGGTACAGGCATTGACAAAAACTACAACTCTGAAATGTTATGGAATCTTGGTGCTACGCTTTTATTATTCAAAAACAAGTCTACTGAATTGTCTTTTTACTGGGCGGACATACTAAAACAAAGGAAAAATTACGTGCGAAGCGTGACCGCAGACAGCTTTTATGAATACCATACCCAGCAAATACCCGGATATATACTATTCTCATTGAAATATAATTTTAATATTCAGCCTTAAAACAATATTACTGTAGAAGCGGAAAGGTTCTGCCTCTACAGTAATAAACCTGCAACTATCTGGTAGATGCCAAAGCCTCCTGCAAGTCAATACCCAGTGCCTCAGCCACTCCCGTTCCATAAGCCGGATCAGCCTTATAGCAGTTGCGGACATGACGCTGTTTGATAAACAATTCGGCGTCTCCCATAGCACGGCCCGTATTTTCAAACAAAAGCTGCTGTTCTTCTGCGGGCATTAAACGGAACAAGTCACCCGGCTGGCTATAATAGTCATCATCATACTCACGTTCATTGTAGTTGTACACATCGCCATGCACTTTCAAAGGCGGCTCTTTCTTCTCCGGCGAATCCTGCCATTCTCCATAGCTATTGGGTTCATAACCTTTCGCCGAGCCGTAATTGCCGTCTACCCGCATGGCACCGTCGCGATGGAACGCATGGAAAGGACAACGCGGCTTGTTTACCGGAATCTGTTCGGCATTGACTCCCAAACGATAGCGTTGCGCATCCCCGTAAGAGAACAGTCTTCCCTGCAACATCTTATCCGGTGAAAAGCCTATCCCTTCTACAATATTCTGCGGATTGAATGCCGCCTGTTCCACTTCTGCAAAGTAATTATCCGGGTTCCGGTTCAATTCCAGGATACCGACATCCTGCAACGGGAAATCTTTGTGAGGCCATACCTTTGTCAAATCAAAAGGATTGATACGGTAATGATCTGCTTCTTCTTCCGTCATTAGTTGAATCTGGAATTTCCATTGAGGATAATCCCCTTTTTCAATGCTTTCATATAAATCTCTTTGGTGGGATTCACGGTCTTTGGCAATGATAGCCTCTGCTTCCTGATCTGTCAGACATTTGATGCCCTGTACGGTCTTCAAATGGAACTTGACCCAGATACGTTCGTTATCGGCATTGATAAAACTATAGGTATGACTGCCATAGCCATTCATGTGGCGGTATGAATAGGGAATACCGCGAGGGCTCATCGTTATGGTAACCTGATGCAGTGATTCGGGCAATAAAGTCCAGAAATCCCAATTATTATTGGCGCTACGCATATTGGTGCGCGGATCACGCTTTACGGCATGGTTCAGATCAGGAAACTTCAAAGGATCACGCAAGAAGAATACGGGGGTATTGTTTCCTACCAAGTCCCAGTTGCCTTCTTCCGTATAGAATTTCATGGCAAATCCACGAATATCACGCTCTGCATCCGCCGCACCTCTTTCGCCGGCAACTGTAGAGAAACGGACAAAACATTCCGTTTTCTTTCCTACTTCACTGAATAGAGCCGCACGGGTGTACCGGGTGATGTCATGAGTCACAGTAAATGTACCGAATGCACCGGAGCCCTTGGCATGCATACGTCTTTCGGGAATTACTTCACGATCAAAATGAGCCAATTTTTCCAGGAACCAGGGATCTTGTAATACCATAGGACCGCGCTGGCCGGCTGTCTGGCTGTTCTGGTTGTCTGCTATCGGACGACCATTAGCTGCTGTCAGTTTCTTTCCTTCCTCTTTCTTCATAAATATTCTTTTTAAAGTTAGTACTAAAAAAATTTTATAGCGCAAAAGTAACAATAGTCAATTCTACTGACAACAGAAAACATCTATGGGGATATAGACAAATTCTATCACATCAAGTTTCCAAAGCTAATCAATATAAATGAAATAGCAATGCAATAAATACAATTTCGAGAACAAGGGTAGAAAAATAACAGAAATAAAAAACCGGAAGGAGAAGCCTGTACGCCCTCTTCTTCCGGTCTATATTGAAACAACTTAAAATTGTTTTTTCTTATTTGGCAATTACCAGATAATAGTTCTTCTTTCCACGTTGAACCAGCAGGTATTTCTCGTCCAGCAGATCAGCAGTGGTAATCACCTGGTCAAAGGCATTTAGTTTCTCCTTGTTCAACGAAACGCCACCGCCCTGTACCAGCTTACGCATCTCACCTTTTGAAGCGAAAATAGCGGCATTATCAACGAACAGGTCTACAGCCTTTACACCTTCTGCCAAAACATCTCTGGAAACTTCAAACTGAGGAACACCTTCGAACACCGCCAGCAAAGTATCTTCATCCAGTTTCTTCAACGCATCCGAAGTAGCGTTACCAAACAAGATGCCAGATGCCTCAACAGCAGCATTGTAATCTTCTTCAGAGTGAACCATCACGGTTACTTCCTTGGCAAGGCGCTTCTGCAATACCCTCAAATGAGGAGCCTCGGCATGTTCCGCCGTCAATGCTTCTACTTCTTCCTTGGTCAGCGAAGTAAAGATCTTAATGTAACGCGCGGCATCTTCATCGCTCACATTCAGCCAGAACTGATAGAACTTGTAAGGAGAAGTATAACGGGGGTCCAGCCAAATATTGCCTGATTCAGTCTTACCAAACTTGCCACCATCAGCCTTTGTAATCAACGGGCAAACCAGCGCGTATGCCTCATTGCCGTTGGTACGGCGGATTAATTCAGTACCGGTAGTGATATTTCCCCATTGATCCGATCCGCCCAGCTGAAGTTTGCAGCCTTTGGTTTCATTCAGATGAAGGAAGTCATATCCCTGCAACAACTGGTAAGTAAATTCTGTAAATGACAAACCGTCACGAGCTTCACCGTTCAGACGCTTCTGTACAGAATCTTTAGCCATCATATAGTTTACGGTAATGTGCTTGCCTACCTCACGGGCAAAATCCAGAAAAGTAAATTCCTTCATCCAGTCATAGTTGTTCACCAATTCAGCTTTGTTGGGAGCATCGCTCTCAAAGTCCAGAAACTTGGCCAACTGCTTCTTGATACAAGCTACATTGTGACGCAAAATATCTTCAGTCAACAGATTGCGTTCCTGCGATTTGCCGGAAGGGTCACCGATCATACCGGTTGCACCACCTACCAATGCCAACGGCTTATGGCCGCAACGCTGGAAATGACGCAGCATCATCACACCACACAAGTGACCGATATGCAAAGAATCAGCTGTAGGGTCAATACCCAGATAAGCTGTTACTTGTTCTTTAGCCAATAACTCTTCGGTGCCCGGCATCATCGTGTGCACCATTCCACGCCATGTTAATTCTTCTACAAAATTCATCGAATGATTATCTATTTAATTGTTTGATTTATACTTTAATGCCACAAAAGTACGACTCTTTATCTGAAGAAACAACTCTTATCGCTGAAAAAAGATTTTCCGCGCGTTTTCATCTATCTTGCCGCACAGAGCAGTGGCTTCAATCTCTTTTGCCACAGCCATCTGTCCGATAATTGTACGGATATCCCATGTACTTTCGTCCGTTTCGGCCAACAGACGCTCTAAAGGCACATCCTGTAGCACAGCTGCCTGATACTTTTCTCCCAGCGAGAAATAAATATCCTCCTGCATCAGCCGGTGGGCAATATTCAGGTTATTACGGAAACCGTGTACCACCCAGGGCATCTGCGGACGATACTTCTTTTTCAGTTCAATCAGTTCATTGAATGCTTTTACGCAATGTATCACCAGCGGCTTTTCTACGGACTCGCTCAACAAAATCTGCCGGATGAACACCTCTTTTTGCAACAGGATATCCGCAGAGGCCAATTGGTCCAAACCCGCCTCCCCTATTGCCAGAACGGACGGATGGCAAGCCGCCTTTTCCAGCATTTCCCACTCCTCCGGACCGGCTTCCTGAGCCTTCCACGGATGAATGCCTATGGAGTAATACTGACCTGTCCGGCCGGATACTTCCTGCGGAGGGACATCGGGCGGGCAAACCCCGCCCCTACGGTAAAATGCCTGGGGGGTTACATTGAGAATGCTTTCTCCCGGCATAGCGGTCTTGTGATGGGTATGAATATCCAACAACATGGGAACAATTGATTTTATGGAACAGGATCATATCCGGAACCACCCCAGGGATGACAACGCAAGATCCGGCGGACAGCCAGGTACAATCCCTTGAAAGGCCCGTGTTTCTTAATAGCCTCAATAGCATATTCCGAACAGGTAGGTACAAAACGGCATGAAGGTGGAGTCATCGGAGAAATGTAGCCCCGATAGAAGTAAACAGGCAGCAACAACAGATAGGAAAGTATCTTTTTCATTCCAGTCTTTCCGCTATATGAAACAGCAACTTCTTCACTTTTTCTTCCACTTCGGCAGAAGAATGCATATGATTATCCAACCATATAAAGGCGATAACCAGTCTTTGATTCCTGGAAGCCAGCGCATCCAGCAACAGGTGCTTGTTCTTCCGATAAGCCTCGCGTACCTGACGTTTCACCAAATTACGCTTTACAGCACGCTTGAACCGCTTCTTGGGCACACTGATCAGAATGGAAGCTGCCGCCGAATCTTCCTCCGCAGGCTCTACCGACATATACACCACACGTAGCGGAAAAGCCGGAAAGGACTTGCTTCCACCTGAAAAAAGGCGCTCAATCATTGTCTTACTGTTTAAACGCTCTTCTTTACCGAGTGTATATTCTACCATAATCTTCTTCCTTTTATGAAAATAAAGAAACCGAGGGTTTCGAATCACAAAGTTACAACTTTATTGATACAAAACCCCCGGTTTTGGGATATAAACTAAAAAATTAATCCTTATTACGTTCGCGGATAAACAGATCCAATGCCGCAGTCATGGACGGAGCCTCTACGCTAGGAGCTTCCAAATCCAGACGTAATCCGGCGTCTTTTACCGCTTTGGCTGTTGCTGGGCCAAAACATCCTATCGCAATTTCCCGCTGGTCAAACTCAGGGAAATTCTTCATTAAAGAATTGATTCCGGCAGGACTGAAGAACAACAGCATATCATAATCGAACTCTTCTTCAGGGGTGAAATCATTGCTTACCGTGCGATACATTACTACCTCAGTATGCTGAATTTTATGTTTATCCAGCAGCGCCTTGATCTCGTCATTGTGCACGTCAGACATCGGAACCAGGTACTTTTCCGTACCATGCTTTACGATAGAAGGCACCAAGTCGGCAAACTTACCGGTTGCTCCGAAGAACACTTTACGTTTACGATACTGAACATACTTCTGGATGTACAAAGCAATGGTCTCGGATGTACAGAAGTATTTCATTGTTTCAGGCACAGTAACGCGTAATTCTGCACACAAGCTAAAGAAATGGTCGATAGCATGCCGTGATGTAAAAATCACAGCTGTATGATCAAGAACAGAGACTTTTTGCTGTCTGAACTCTTTGGCCGACACGCTCTCAACTTTGATGAACGGGCGAAAATCAATCTTCACACCGTACTTCTCAGCAATATCATAATACGGCGACTTTTCAGAAGTCGGCTTCGGCTGAGACACGAGGACTTTTTTTATTTTCAATGTACTAAAAATTTAAAACCAAAATGTTGTTCGCTAAGATAATCCCTTTCCACAGAACAAGATCAGGGAGTATTTCAAGGGCACAAAAGTACAGAATTAAATGGAAAGCGCCATAGAACTTGTTGAAAAAGTTACTAAAGCACTTATAAAACAACAGAATTTTAGCAATTATTATAACAAATCCGATAAAATAAGGAGCAATTTGCGGTGACAGATCGAAATACACAATCAAAAGTACAATTGGGAAAAGCAGAAATCCGGCCCCGATTACAACGTTAAAATAGGATTCCAACCAGATAATATTGCGCGTTTTGTTAAAGAATATCCAATTCACAAAACTATATAGAAACCACTTGATGACAAAGAAAAAGACCACATAGCCTATATAAATACTTAGCAGCAAATAATGAGGTACCGTGCGGAAAAGGATTAAATCATGATCCGAGAAATAATCGTACACACAAAAACCGGACAATATGCAAGTCTGTAATATCAGCACTAACGTATAACGCACGTCGGATGCCGTAGTGTCATCAAATAAACTGGCACGTTCTTTGGACAATGCAAAATTCTTGAATTGCTGTTCAAGGTGTTTCTTGCCATGCGCCAGCACATAAGATACCAGAATAAAACAAAGGAACAGCACGCTGGTCACCATCCAGTCCGAGCGCAACTGATAAGGCAGATTAATTCCTCTCATCCCGTCCTCTTTAGACGTATGGCACACATTGTGCGTCAAAGCCGTATCCACACGACTTTGTTCCTCCGCATAAAGCTGGAGAACATAGGCTATTCCAGGATGGCAGGTTTCACTCATATCGCTGCAAATTTACGGATTTCTTTGTTCCAAACAGGCGTTGTATAGAGTAAATTTATCGCTTCTTCGGAAGTGGAGGCTACTTTCCAGATAGCGCCATGTTCTTTGCGCATAAAGTTTTCGTCCACTGCTCTTTGCAGCATTTCAAGTAAAGAGTCATAGAACCCATTGATATTCAGGATTATGATCGGATTAAGATAGAGGCCAAGCTGCTTCCAGGTAATGATTTCAAGCAGTTCCTCCAAAGTGCCGCATCCTCCGGGCAATGCAATGACGCCATCGGACAAATCGGCCATCAATCGTTTGCGCTCGTGCATGGTTTCCGTTTCAATCAGTTGAGTCAGTCCTGTATGGTGCCATCCCTGCTCCACCATAAAATGAGGGATTACACCTGTCACCGTGCCGCCTGCGGCCAGTGCAGCATCCGAGGTAGCAGCCATCAGACCGATACAGCCTGCTCCGTTGATCAAATTGATTTTCTTTTTGGCCAGAAGACGCCCTAATTCTTCCGCTGCATCAAAATAGGCTTTTGCAATCTTTGTGCTGGACGCACTATATACACATACGTTTTTTATATCGTTCATCCTATAAACCTTTATGTTTTCGGGCGGATTCCATCCCATAGCCGTCAAGCTAAGTTTCTTAGTGTTAAAATAGGACTGCTATTTATAGTCGGTGGTAACTTCATCCCCTCTTGAGAGGGGTAAGGGGTGTGTTAAAATACACTCAAGAATACATTTTCTTATGTTTTTCACACACCCCTACCCCTCTCAAGAGGGGATGAAGTTACCACCGACTATGGGAAATTAAACTTGGTTTTCTTAGCTTGACGGCTATGAGATTCCATCCACCCCTACCAGCCAATGACACCCATTACTGTAGAAGCGAATGGAATTCGCCCGTATATACCTACTATCCAAATCGGCTTTTAAAAACCGAATGCTTCCTTTATCTTATCCACATAATCCAGCTTCTCCCAAGTGAATAATTCCACTTCCAGAGTCTTTGCCACATGATACATGGATTCATAAGTCTTGGTTACCACTTTCGGTTCACGCCCCATGTGACCGTATGAAGCTGTTTCTTCATAAATAGGGTTACGTAGTTTCAAACGCTCTTCAATCGCTTTCGGACGAAGGTCGAACAGTTCGTCTATTTTCTTAGCAATCTCACCATCGCTCATTTTTACATTGCTGCGACCGTAAGTATTTACATAGATATTGATAGGACGAGCCACACCGATAGCGTAAGATACCTGCACCAGCATTTCATCGGCAACGCCGGCAGCTACCAGGTTCTTTGCAATATGACGAGCAGCATAAGCAGCACTACGGTCTACCTTGCTGGGATCTTTCCCTGAGAAAGCACCGCCGCCGTGAGCACCTTTTCCACCATAAGTATCCACAATGATCTTACGGCCGGTCAAACCGGTATCTCCGTGAGGGCCACCGATAACGAACTTGCCGGTGGGGTTCACATGATAGACTATCCCGTCATTGAACAGAGCCAGCACTTCTTCATTGTGAATTTCGGCAATGACACGCGGCATCAGGATTTCAATCACATCCTGACGGATCTTGGCCAGCATCTCTTCGTCAGCCTTCAACTGAGCCTCTTTAGAGTCGTCGGCCGGAGCAATGAACTCGTCATGCTGGGTAGAAACCACAATGGTATCAATGCGTACCGGTTTCCCGTTATCATCATATTCAATAGTCACCTGGCTCTTGGCATCGGGACGGAGGTAAGTCATCACCTTTCCTTCACGACGGATTTCGGCCAGTACCATCAACAGTTTATGTGCCAGGTCCAGTGACAGCGGCATATAGTTTTCTGTTTCATTAGTAGCATAACCAAACATCATTCCCTGGTCGCCCGCACCCTGATTCATCGGGTCTTCGCGTTCCACGCCACGGTTGATGTCCGCACTTTGTTCGTGAATGGCCGAGAACACACCGCACGAATTTCCTTCGAACATATATTCGCTTTTGGTATAACCGATACGGTTGATCACTTCACGTGCAATGCGCTGCAAGTCTACATACGCCTTGGTTTTCACTTCTCCAGCCAGTACCACCTGTCCGGTAGTCACCAGGGTTTCGCAAGCTACTTTCGAACTGGGGTCAAACGCCAACAGTTTGTCAAGCACAGCGTCCGATATTTGATCGGCCACTTTGTCGGGGTGTCCTTCAGACACCGATTCGGATGTGAATAAATATCCCATTTTGAATGAAAAATTAAGAATTAAAAATTAAGAATTAAAAATTAAAAGTTAATTCGTTAACCACCTTGGGAAGTTATCAGAGTAGAACTACGTAAAAAAGAAAGTCAATGTATTTTTTTAGCATTTTTTTCTGTGGTTGCAAGCTACTCAAATCTCTCCACTGTTTTTAACGGCTGCAAAGATAAGCATTATTCCTTAACCAATCCATAGATTCCCCTTTCTTTAACACAGGAATATTAATTATTTAGAAGAAATTAAACCTAGTCTGAGCGATTTACGTTAATTTTGCATCATGAGTAAAGAGAAGATTGCATTTATCCCCAAACAATATTTTGCCGTGGTAGCCGTATTGCTGGCTATCATGATGTCCGTGCTGGACGGAACCATTATGAACATTGCGCTGCCTACCCTGGCACACGATTTCGATGTGCCTCCCGCCAATGCCATTTGGATTATCAATGCTTACCAGCTGGTCATCACGATGACACTGCTGTCATTTGCCTCATTAGGAGATATTTACGGCTACAGGAAAATCTTCCTGATCGGAATTTCCATCTTTGTAGGCGCCTCTTCGGCCTGTGCCCTCTCGGACTCCTTCTGGATGCTGACTGTTTCACGCATCATTCAAGGTTTCGGGGCAGCCTGTGTGATGAGTGTCAATACCGCCCTTATCCGTTTAATCTACCCACCACAGATACTAGGACGGGGCATGGGAGTAAATGCCATGGTGGTAGCCGTTTCCGCTGCCGCAGGACCGTCCATTGCAGGCAGTATTCTGGCCTTTGGAAGCTGGCACTGGCTCTTTGTCATCAATATTCCTCTGGGACTGGCAGCACTGGTTATCGGACATCGGTTATTACCACATAATCCGGCTTCAGACGTGAAACATAAGTTTGACAAGATCAGCGCTATTGCCAATGCACTGACTTTCGGTCTGCTGATTTATACCTTAGATGGCTTTGCCCACTCTGAAAATAGAAAATTCATGGCCATCCAAGCAGTGCTGCTAGTTATTATCGGTACTTATTTCATTCGCCGCCAGTTGAAAGAGGCAACTCCTATCCTGCCTGTAGATTTACTGAAGATCCCTATTTTTGCTCTTTCCATCGGGACCTCCATCACTTCGTTCACCGCCCAGATGCTGGCTATGGTTTCTCTGCCGTTCTTTATGCAAAACGTACTGGAATATAGTGCCGTACAGATAGGTCTGTTGCTTACTCCGTGGCCGCTGGCCACTATATTGACAGCTCCGCTGGCAGGCAGACTGGTAGAGAAAGTACATCCGGGACTGTTGGGAGGTATCGGTATGGCTATCTTTGCTACCGGACTGTTCACGCTTTACCTGCTTCCTGCCCATCCGGAAGAATGGAATATCATCTGGCGGATGGCTCTTTGTGGTATGGGCTTCGGGCTGTTCCAGACACCTAATAATGTAACCATCGTCTCTTCCGCCCCCACCCATAGAAGCGGTGGAGCCAGCGGCATGCTGGGCACTGCCCGACTGCTGGGACAGACATTGGGAACCACGCTGGTAGCGTTACTATTCCGAATGTTTGCCGAAGGGCATCGGGCGCAGGCTTGCCTGCTCCTGGCCATCATATTTGCCATCGGTGCAGGTATCGTAAGCAGCATACGCATGACGCAAAACACTCCGGTAGGAAAGAAACCACAGCCATAAGAATTTTCTATACAAAATTACCGCCAATCAGGTACCTTTTAGTTTTTTTATAGGTACTCCCGTGCCTTATCTTCCAGTTTTTATCCCTACCTTTGAAACTGTTTTCGAATATAAAAATCTAATTATCACCATGAAAAAAACACTCTTATTCATTTGTACAGCCTTGCTGGCACTTTCTGCACACTCCCAAAACACCCTGCGTCTGATGACCTACAACATCAAAAATGCGAACGGAATGGACAACGTGTGCAACTTCCAGCGTGTGGCGAATGTCATCAACAATGCTTGCCCGGATGTAGTGGCCGTTCAGGAGGTAGACAGTGTAACCAACCGCAGCAATCAGAAATATGTATTGGGCGAAATAGCCGAACGTACACAAATGCATGCATTCTTTGCGCCTGCCATAGACTACGATGGTGGGAAATACGGCATAGGCTTACTGACCAGACAGACTCCCATCCGTGTACAGTCCATCTCTTTACCCGGACGGGAAGAAGAACGCGCACTGGTTATGGCCGAATTTGAAGATTATATTTATTGCTGCACCCATTTGTCTCTCACCGAAGAAGACCGCATGAAATCACTGGAGATGATAAAAGCATTTGCCACAGCCGGCAAGAAGCCTTTCTTTCTAGCCGGAGATATGAACGCCGAACCTGAATCCGAGTTCATAAAAGGTTTGCAGAAAGATTTTCAAATACTCTCAAATACCAAACAGCACACGTTCCCCGCCCCCAATCCCGAGGAAACCATTGACTACATCGTTACATTGAAACAAAATGCAGAAGGTTTAGCAGTAACCTCTTCAAAAGTACTGAACGAACCGGTAGCGTCGGACCATCGCCCCTTGATTGTCGATCTCCGTACAGCCGAAAAAGCTGAAAAGATATTCCGCACCAAACCTTATTTACAAAATCCCGTAGGCAACGGCATGACCGTCATGTGGGAAACTACCGTGCCCGCTTACTGCTGGGTGGAATATGGAACGGACAGCACCCAACTGAAACGTGCCCGCACCATTGTAGACGGGCAAGTGGTCTGTAATAATATGCTCCACAAAATACGTATAAATAATCTGCAACCGGGTCAGAAATATTTCTACCGTGTATGTTCACAAGAAATCCTGCTTTATCAGGCTTATAAAAAGGTATTCGGAAACACAGCCCAATCGCCTTTCAGCGAATTCACCGTACCTGCCGCCAATGACGATTCTTTCACTGCAGTAGTTTTCAACGACTTGCACCAACACACAAATACTTTCCGTGCTTTATGCAAGCAAATTGAAAATGTAGATTATGATTTCGTGGTATTTAACGGCGATTGTGTAGACGATCCTGTCAGCCACGACCAAGCGACCGGTTTTATCAGCGAACTGACCGAAGGTGTGCATGGTGACCGTATCCCTACCTTCTTCATACGAGGCAATCATGAAATACGAAATGCCTATTCCATCGGCCTGCGAGACCATTATGACTATGTAGGCAACAAGACTTACGGCTCATTCAACTGGGGTGACACGCGTATCGTGATGCTGGACTGCGGCGAAGACAAAGTGGACGACCACTGGGTGTACTATGGTTTGAATGACTTTACCCAATTGCGCAATGAACAAGTGGATTTCCTAAAAAAAGAGCTGGCGTCCAAAGCCTTCAAGAAAGCAGGAAAGCGTATCCTGATACACCATATCCCGCTTTATGGCAACTACGAAAAGAACCTTTGCGAAGATTTGTGGAAAAAGATACTAGAAAAAGCACCCTTCAATATCAGTCTGAACGCACATACTCATAAATATGCCTATCATCCCGAAAAGGAACTGGACAATCATTATCCCGTTATCATTGGTGGAGGTTACAAAATGGACGGAGCCACAGTAATCATCATCGAAAAAAAGAAAGATGAACTGAGAATAAAAGTATTGAATGCCAAAGGAGAAACGCTGTTAAATATTACCGTTTAAAAAAAGAGAAGATAAATGGAGTTAAAGAAAAAAGAAAACCTGGGATGGATAGATTTGCTACGCATCACCGCCTGTTTTTTAGTGGTATTTGCACATTGTTGCGACCCCTTTGTTGCACGTTTTGATACAGACCGCAGCACTTTTCTGCAAGGCTGTGCCTTGGGAAGTGCGGTTCGTAGCTGCGTTCCGCTGTTCGTGATGATGACAGGAGTGCTGCTGTTTCCTGTACGCAGCGGCATGAGCGAATTCTACAAAAAGCGGATCGGACGCATTATCGTTCCGCTCATCTTCTGGTCGGTAATGCTCCCCGTACTGTATTTCATCTATCTGAATTACATTGCCACGACAGACAATCCCACCATAGATATGTCTACCTTCACCTTGGGGATGACTATCACGAAGATTTGGACGTTCATTTTCAATTTCAACTATGACACCACTCCCCTGTGGTATCTGTATATGCTGGTGGGGCTCTACTTCATCATCCCCATCTTCCATGCATGGCTGGAACGTGCTACCCGGAAAGATATCAAGCTATTTCTTTCCATCTGGGGTATCTCATTATTTCTTCCCTATATAAAGATGGCCGCTCCCGCACTGGGATACATGGGCAACTGGGGGAATATGGATATTCTGGGAGTGTGTGACTGGAATGCCTTCGGCTCGTTTTATTATGTTTCCGGATTCATCGGCTATTTGATACTGGCCTATTATCTGGTAAAATATCCTCTGCAATGGAGTTGGACGAAAACACTTGCTATCGGCATTCCTCTGTTTGTGACAGGCTATGCCGTTACTTTTGGCGGTTATCTCATCATGCAGGAATACTTCCCCGGAAACTATGCCTATCTGGAAATAGTATGGCTCTTCGGTGGTATCAATGTATTCATGATGACATTTCCTGTTTTTGTCTGCATGCAGAAAATCAAAGTAGCGTCCACACCTGTTCTTTCAAAAGTGGCATCCATGACTTTTGGCATTTATCTATGCCACTTCGTCTTTGTGCAGATAGGTTATGACTTGTTTGCATCGCTGCTACCCGAAGGAACTCCTGCTGTGATACATATTATTTGTATGGCTATAACAGCCTTTTTTATCAGTTACATATTGGTCAGGGTTATGTATACATTCAAATGGACACGAAGGTTTGTGGCATAAAAATAGAATGAATGTATCAACTTTCAAATCATCAACAGTAGGGGCAGATTGAATCTGCCCAATAACACTCAGAAGGGTGTATCTGTGGATGCATTCGGGCGGAAGCATTCCGCCCCTACAGTGGATGTTTTCCTTAGCTTGGCAGCTATGGAATTCAGTTCTTCCCAAAGCAAAACGAAAATAAAAATTACTTTTGGTGCACCTCCATGTTATAAAAATTCCCATCTATTTCTGCTTCTTCAAATACTCCAAAGCCGTTTGAAGAGCAGAGTCCTTATTATCAATAAAATCCTGCACAGTAGGCACTACTTCTATATCAGGTTTTACCCCACAGCCCACAAACATCCGTCCATCCGGATAAGTATCCTTTTTGGTACAGATACGCGCTGAAAAGCCTTTACCAAATTCTATGAAAATAGGTTGTCCTGTACTTCCGAATGAATGACGGCCTATCTTTGTCATATGTTTCTGCTTGTCGGCAAGAATCAGAAAATCTTCGGCTGCTGAGGCAGTATAATGATCTATTAATAACACGGTAGGTACTACCAACCGTTCGTGCTCCGGCTCAACCTGGAATGTCGAATTATTTTCCCCCTCAAAATATTCTCCACGTGCCATCAGATAAGATTTCTTGGCCCATTCATCTCCCACCGTATCCTTGGGAGTCCGGAATCCTCCCCATGCCGCATAGCTGCCTCCATAAACTCTTGTATACCAAGCCGACCCCTGCAATATGGAATCAGGAGTGAGATACTTTAATATTTCGGCACCCACATTCGTACTTCCACCTCCGTTTGCCCGGAGATCTATAATCAGTTTTCTGGCCCGTTTCTTTAATTCAGGAAAAGTATCGGCAAACATTTTATTGATTTCCGGTTTGCTAAAAGAGTTTAGGGCTACATAAGCGATATCGTCCGGATACCATTTCAATTCCAGCAACTTCCTTTTCTCTTTCTTGGGATACATGGGATCCGAACGTAGAGATTCTTTTATCTCATGGGTTATATGCAAATTCAACGTCCGCTTGTCGGGGGTAAGCAGTTCTATGTCGTACCCTACTCCTTTAGCAGACTGCAACATGAGGGAAGTTGCCTGATCCCAACGCACATAATCCGTGGAAGACGAAACTAATGGCAGAGAATATTTTTCTATATACTCACACGTAGGCATACCGTTCACTTTTACAATCTCCGTTCCCACCGGAATCTTGTCCTTACTCATCTCATTGATGCGGGTCACAATGGCTTTGCCGTCTATATTACTGATATTCCACTGAAAAGTATCAAAAAAAGTGGTCACTCCCTGGAAGCCGTCCCAATATATATTGGTATGCCCGTCCTTCAACAAAGCGCACATTCGCCGCAACTCATTATAAAATTCCTGATCATTTCGGGTTTCCTGCACTTTTCCTATATAACTGCGGTAAATGCTGTCCCATTTTTCTTCGCCTATCTGATTAAAATAGACAAAATTGTATTTCACTTCAGACCAGAATTTGGACAAGGTGAACAACTTGTCTTCAGAAGTCAGTTCATTGGGATAAGAAGGTACTGTCTGAGCTGCGGAAGAAAAAGCCACACAACAAAAAGCTAGCACTCCCATTGCTTTTCTTAGAGAATAGAATAAAGGAACATTTGTTTTCATACACTTTTTTGTTTTATTTTCAGAGAAATGAGCAAAAACTATGCCGCACAACCAACAGATTGATAATCAAAGAAATAATAAACAAGCTCAGTGTCCGTTTATGGACAATCTTATTAAAAACGGACAAGTTCGTTTCCTTTCCATAAAGGTGACTTTTGCCCAAACTTTCGTCTAAGGTCACTTGTTCATCTCATGATAAAGGTTTATCTTTGTGATATCATGCATTATTAAATACATCAAAATATGAAATACCCTATCGGAATACAAACATTCAGCCGCATCCGCGAAGACGGTTATGTTTATGTAGACAAGACCGCCCTCATCTATCAGTTGGTGAGCAGAGGGAGTATCTATTTTCTCAGCCGCCCGCGTCGGTTTGGCAAAAGTCTGATGATCAGCACCCTCGAAGCCTATTATGAAGGACGGAAAGAGCTGTTTGAAGGGCTCGCCATAGCCGGATTGGAAAAAGACTGGCTTCAATATCCGGTATTTCATATAGACTTTAACGGTGACAACTTTGCCAAAGAAGGAGTGCTGGAAGACAAAATAGAAGGATTTATTGCCCAAGGGGAAAGACGATACGGCAAAGATCCGGACCTGCTCACCATGGGAGACCGCTTTGGATCTGTATTGAAACATGCCAGTGAAAAAGCAGGACGGCGTGCCGTGGTACTCGTAGACGAATATGACAAACCCATCCTCGATGTGCTCGACACCCCTATGGAAGAGAAAAACCGGGATACGCTGAAAGCTTTCTATTCCACCTTCAAAGGAGCAGACAAATACTTACAGTTTGTGATGCTGACGGGAGTTACCAAATTCTCGCAAGTCAGTGTGTTCAGCGGTTTCAACCAGCCCGATGATATCAGTATGGACCCGCGTTATGAAGCCCTTTGCGGAATTACCAAAGAGGAAGTGGAACACTATTTCCATGAACCCATTTCCGAACTGGCCGAAAAAAACGAATACACGTATGATGAAATGGAAGAACGCCTGAAAGCCCAATACGACGGGTATCATTTCAGCGAGAATATGCTCGACATTTACAATCCTTTCAGCATTCTGAACGCCTTTAACAAACTACAAATCCGTGATTACTGGTTTGCATCGGGCACACCTACCTATCTGGTCCGGCTGTTGCAGCACAGCAACGAGCAGATCAATGAATTGGTGGGACATTATTATGACGCGTCCCTGTTTGCCGATTACAAAGCTGATGTGGAACGCCCTCTTCCCATGATTTATCAGAGCGGATATCTTACTATTAAGGATTACGATAAATATACCCATTCCTATTTACTGGATTTCCCTAATGATGAAGTACGTAGAGGTTTTCTCAGCTTGTTGGCAAGCGACTATTTCAAAACCCAAGGAGTTTCCGTTTCCAACTGGCTGATAAGTTCTATCCGTATGCTGAATGCCGGCAAGACTGATGACTTCCGTGATTCCTTCACTGCATTCTTATCCAGTATCCCCTATGATTCGCATGACAGTACCAAGCATCCGGAACTGACCGAGAAGCACTTCCAGTATACATTCTATCTTATTCTTCGCCTCATAGGAGTATACTGTCTCCGCATTGAACAGACACAAAGCCGGGGCCGGGTGGATTGCATACTCGAAACTCCCCAATACGTCTATATTTTTGAATTCAAACTGGACGGCACGGCCGATGAAGCCCTGCGGCAGATAGAAGAAAAAGGATATGCGCAACCTTATCTGACGGACAAGCGGAAGATAGTCCGCATAGGGGTGGTCTTTTCTTCACAGACACGGACCATTTCCGAGTGGAAAGAAGGATAAGAATCTCTTTTTCTCCGGGAAGATGCGCAAGCATTTCTCTCTAGGAAATAAAATTCATATTTCATCTCTCATGCTCTCACCCTTGTCGTCAAAATACCGATAAATAAGGCGTTTCAGTGATGAGAGTTGGTATGAGAGTTCTTTCTAATGATGAGAGCTACATCTCTCATTTTCCATCAAAACCGTATCCTTTGCATCATTCCTACCTTACATTCGGGTAACATGAATCTTTTGCAGTAATGATGGAGGATCGTTCCACGGCTAGAACATACATACCCGAAAAGGTAAGACCTTTCAAAAATAAATGCCATTTTTACCGTCTTGAATTTAAGCTGATAAAAATGGCATTTACTTTTATTTTTCCAACAGAAGTAAACAAGAGCTTTGAAATTAGCATGATAGAGGATTTTAATGTGTCACTCGTTCATTTATTGGTAAGGCATTCGTCCTCGTCTGGAAAGAATACAGACGAGGAGAAATGCTTATTCCCTGCCTTTTCATTCAATCGTTTCACCTTAGTGATGAAGTTTCATCACTAGAATAATCAAATTTCATCACTCAAGTGATACGACTTCATCACTTTAGTGATTAATCTTATGAAAAAGGCAGAAGAACAGAACACAACAGCTAGGTTTCACTGACAGAACAAAGAGTTTTCATGAAATTACTCTGTTTCCGTTATCCGAATGGAATGCGGCTTGGCACCGATGCACGTTATCCAACCTCCGCCGACACAAAGAAAAAAGCTGACCTGCCAATCAAAGTTTTCTGATAAAAAAGAGCCTAGAAGTGCAACACTTTCACTATATTTGCACAATCAGAATACATTCTTATGAAAGCTTTATTACTGACAGGACTACTATTCATTCTCATCCTCTCCGGATGCAGAAAAGAGAGCGCAACACTTCCACTACTGCAATCTGTAGAGGAACTGATTCCCATGTATGCCGATAGCGCTTCTGCGCTACTGGACAGCATAAAAGCCCCCGATGAACTGGGAAACAAGGACTTTGCCCACTGGTGCATGTTGCGTGGCAAAATTACGGACGAAACAGCTACCGGATTACTCCCCATTTATCAATGGCAACGGGCACAACAATGGTTTATGCAACACGGCACGGCAGAAGAACAGGCACAAACTGCCTTGTATCTGGGACGTGCTTATGTAGAAGATGGAGAATATGACAAAGCAATGAAAATCTATGCAGATGCCTTGCAACTGGCAAAAGAGCATCAAGCATACAATGTGGCAGGTTATATTTGTGCTTATATGGCAGATTTGTATCGTTTCAGAGATATAAACAGTGAATGCCTAAAGAAAAGAGAAGAGGCGGCTGAGTTCTTTAAAGAAGCAGAAAACGACAAAAGCTATGCTTATGCTTTAAAAGATTTAGCATGTGAATGGACATTGCTAGACTCTTTTACTTGCACAATACCTTTGCTTCAAAAAGCTGATTCCATCTCCCAATCGCTATATAATAAAGATTTAACTGCCGCTATAGCCAATGCCACCGGTTTTATCTATGATATGCAAGGAGAATATAAGGACGCAGAAGAATACTATTTAAAAGCTATTGAAACGGGTAGTGAGGAAAATTACAAGGATTCTGTTGCTTTATTACATATATATATAAAAGATAACCGATTAGCAAAGGCGCATGAAATTGTAGAATCAATAACGAAAAAGAAAGACATTTGCTACAATATCAACGAAGCCTACTATCTACTCTACAAGGCAGAGGGAAAATACAAAGAAGCACTGCATTACAAAGAAATCTGCTCCGACATACTCGACTCACTGACATTAGCTCAAAACGAAACCAAAGTATTGGAAATAGAAAAGAAGTACAACAATGCCAAGATACGGGAAGAAAACGAACTATTAAAAATTGCACAGCAAAGGGATATGATTATAATCATTATAACTATCTCTCTACTTTTACTGTGTGTGGCAGGATACATCATTTACCGACAGAGAAGCAAAACCCAAATTTATCATCAACAGGCAATAGTAGACAATATGAAGATAGAAACCCTTCACTTATCGGTAGAACTAGAAGAAAAAAAGCAACTCCTACAGCGTGCATTGACAGATAAAGAAAAATATACCCATCAGTTAAAGCAAGAGATAGAAGATATATCCCTGAAATATGGCGTGCTACAAAAACAAAAACAGGATGCTGAGACCAAACTTAACCTACAGCAGGCAGAAGCGAACAAGATGAAACTGGAGCTTAACCAACAATCCACGGAACTGGAAGAAAAGAAGCAGGCATTACAAAGTGCATTGGCAGATAAAGAGAATAGCACCCACAAACTGCAACAGGAAATAGAAGTAATATCACATAAATATAGCCGGCTACAGAAGCAAAGTTTGGAAACATCTGCTGTGGGCAAGAAACTTATCTCTTTGACTAAAAAAAGCAAGCTAGAAGGTACACAAGTTATTTCTACAAATAAAGCATGGCAGCCCATTATGGCGGAAGTAGACAAGATATATCCCAAGTTCTACTCTCTGCTAAAAGAAGCATTCCCTAAACTTACAGATACAGAACTTCAATATTGTTATCTCCATATCTTTGGATTTGACTCTAATGATGAAGCAAAATTACTTGGCATCAATCCACCTTCCGTACTAATGAAACGTATGAGGATTTACCAAAAGCCACAATTAGAGCATAATAAAGAGGTTTCTTTACGAGATTATCTCATCAAATACACTTTAAAATAGAAAGCAGACATATCGGCTTCATTTTCAGAGAATTACATTACACATCGTATATATTGCTGTATACAAACGTTTTTATAACTCACTGAAAATCAACAGAACCCATATATGCTATAATCTCCCTTTTTTATTGTTCATAATCCGGTAATATCTAAGTTTGCACAAAACAAAAATATATCACGATTATGAATAAATTAAAAATGAGTATGGCTTTGATAGCCCTAATGATTCCTTTGCTATTGTGTGCAAAAGGACGATGTATAAAGTTGGAACTTGTACATTCTAACCACAGAACTTCAGTAGAGTCATTCATCCCAGTAGAAGCCTTCTTTGATAATAACAATAAAGAATTGACCATCGAATTCGCACAAGACTGGGAGCCGGTTACAATTGAAATTAGATCGAAAGAAGGAAATATAATATATATGAACTATTTTACCCCAACCTATAATACCATTCTATCGATCCCCTTAAAAAATATGACATCAGGAACATACGAATTGGTAATATCTGATGCAGCACAAAGTATGGCTGGAATATTTATTTATTAATTCTGTTTAATAAGACGTAGTAGAATTTGTTTATTAGCATCAATAATATAAACATAAAAACTTAAATCGATGAAAGCAAAAATTCTAAGAAAAAAAGCAATAATTACCTTCTTGTTATTCACATCTATTTGCTGTACAATCAATGCGCAAATTAAATATACAGCAAATGATAGATTAACAATTGGGAATACACAGCCCTATAAATTTTATAATCAAACCATTTACGGAACTGGAATGTACTTCAAATTTAGCACAAATAATTTTTTTCAAATTGATATCAGTCCAGCAGCCACTCGTTTAGCTAGCCATTCAGATCAAGTAGTATTTTATAATACCCAAACAAATACTTTCAATAGCCTTCAAGTCAGAAGTATCTACAATTATTCTGATATAAGAGGTAAAACAAATATTCAACCATTAGCTAATTGCCTACCACGGTTAATGAAATTAAGAACTTATTCCTATAAGTTTAAAGATGATATAACAGCCAATAAATTTGTCAAAGGGGGAAATGCTAATGAATATGGTTTGTTAGCACAAGAAGTTGAAACTGTATTTCCGGAACTGGTCATTACAGACCCCGAAGGCAAGAAACTAATTAATTATTTAGAATTAATACCAATGTTACTAAATGCTGTACAGAATCTTTCAACTGAGTTGAAAGAACTTAAAGCTAGCAAATAAACAATATCATTACATGGTATACAAGATCCATTTAGTAATAAAGAGAGAGAAAATGATATTAAGGATTAAATGTCTAAATCTATTGCTTTTTAGATGAGTGCAAGGGTTAAAGAATTGGACTTTCTTAAATGTGTATTTATCATATTAATGATAATATTTCATTTAGTATACATTGGTGATAAATATCCAATATGTAAAAATATTATATATATGTTCCATATGCCTGCTTTTCTCATCATATCAGGCTATTTAGCAAACATAAATAAAAGCTTTAGAACATTTAGCAACACAATGATCTGGATACTTATACCATATATTATTTTTGAAACTGGATATGTATTCATGTCTTCAATTTTACCAACAAGAGAACAAATTGCAGAACTGACAATACCTATTTTCTTACATAAAGTTTTTATTTCTCCAATGGGTCCATATTGGTATCTACATACATTAATTTTATGCAGTATACCATATTATACTATATACAGACTAGCGCATAAATGTAGAAATATATCCCGCTTCATTATGCTCTTCTCATGTTTTCTAATTATGTCTCATATATTACACTTGTTATCATTTAGTAATACAATATATTTTATGATTGGAATTGTTATCGGCCAAAATAAGATTAATTTCACTGATTTTTTTCAATTCTCTTTACTTTCAATTATCCCTTTTACCATATTATGTTTTTACCACGAAAGCATAATTCACAAAACATTATTTGGTGCTATCATGACATATTTAGCTATAAGTATTGCTCTCTCTCTACATAATTTCCTCCCATATAATATAAAAATATTATGCTATTTTATAGGTAGAAGCACATTAGTCATTCTTCTTTTTTCTCCTATTTTTACCATATTATCGAAACTTTATCTACCCTTATTTGCTTTTGATCATTCTGGGATTGTTTTTATGTGTAGTTCCATCATTTTCGTCATTAGTGGAAGTCTATTCCTTACTGCTATAATTGATAAACTACATCTATCATTCTTATTGTTTGGAAAAAAGAAAATGTTACAGGATTATTCTTTTAAATATAGATAAAACGATACGTCATCATATTCTAAAGTAAATATTAACCCTTAAAAAAAATGTTATGAGAAATTTACATTATTACAAAATTACAGTTGTCGTAGCATTATTATCAATGCTATGCGTTACAACTAATGCACAAATTAAGTATGACACTAATAGTAGACTTACTATAGGAAATGTTACTCCTCATAGTGATACCTACAAGTATTATGACATGACAGTGAAGGGAAGTGTCTTTGTTACCGGATCTACCAGTGGTCATTTTTTTCAAATAGACACAGGTCCTGCTGCAACAAGATTAGCTAGTCATTATGACCAAGTTGTATTCTATAACACGGAAACAAGCACATTTAACAGCATACAGGTTAAGAATGTCTATAATTACTCAGATGCTAGAGCTAAAAATAATATCCAAGCAATAAATAATGGATTAAATTATATTACAAGATTAAATCCTGTTTCATATAATTTCGACGATAACTCCAATAACACTAAATTTAGAAATGGTGGAAATGGAAAAGAAATCGGCCTATTAGCACAAGAGGTTGAGGAAGTTCTTCCTAATGTCGTCTTAACTGATCCTGACGGCAATAAATTAATAAATTATACTGCTATAATTCCAGTTATGATTGATGCTATCAAATCGCTAAAACAAGAAATTGAAGAATTAAAAACAGCAAATAAGTAGTCAATATGAAACAAAAACTATATGTAATATTATCCAGTATTCTGCTTTTTGCATTAGTTATCTTTATCTCATGCAATGAAACAGAAAGTATAGTATCCAATAATAAAATTACAGCTCGTTCAAGTAATCTTATTGATTATTATTGGTACAAAGGAGAAAAAATACCCATCACAAAAAATGCCGAAAAGGAATATATCCTTATCCGTGCTATAGATGAGCAGTCAATATTGGCTCGTTCTTCTGGAATTACCATATTGCAACAACCACAGACTGTTACGGTATCAACAAAAGTCCGCCGCAAATCCAAAGCAGCAACAGAAGATATAAAATGGGTCATTATTGAATCAACAAAAAATAATGCTTCAAATCCGAATATACTATATCAAACCCCTTCATTTATATCCCAAAGTGGTGAAGAAATGTTTTTAGGGCATTTATTCTATGTTAAACTAAAATCTCAAGATGATTTAGTCAAATTAGAAGATTTAGCCGAATCAGAGCATGTAGAAATTATAGGAAATAATGAATTCATGCCACTTTGGTACACATTGTCCTGCTCTAAAGAATCTACAGGGAATGCTCTTGAACTAGCAAATTTGTTTTATGAAACGGGATTATTTGAAGCAAGCGAACCTGATTTTATGTGTGAAATAAAAACTACAGATGCAAATGATCCTATGTTTAACCAACAATGGGGATTAAAGAACACTGGACAAAATAATGGGGTTTCCGGCATTGATATAAAATATAATAATGCAAGCATGATAACCCAAGGTTCCAGCCAAGTTATTGTCGCAGTCATTGATCATGGAATCCAATTGACGCATCCTGATTTGAATATCTACTCCAAAAGCTATGACACGGAAACCGGCAGTTCACCAAGCACTGTGCGTGGAGATCATGGAACAGCTTGTGCTGGCATTATTGGCGCAAAGACAAATAATAATATAGGAGTTGCAGGCATAGCTCCTAATTGTCCATTAATGTCTATCAGCAACAATTTACTGTTAACTACAGACTACCATCAAAAGGTAGCAGATGGATTTAATTATGCATGGCGTAATGGTGCATCAGTCATATCCAATTCATGGCATGCCGGTACACCACAATCAATCCTTACCGATGCCATTCAAGCAGCAATCACTAATGGACGTAATGGATTAGGATGTATTGTTGTATTTGCATCTGGCAATGGCAATAGTTCTGTCAACTATCCGGCCAATGCTATTCCAGATATAATTGCAGTTGGTGCTATGAGTCCCTGCGGACAGAGAAAAAGTCCGACTTCTTGTGATGGAGAATCTTGGTGGGGAAGTAATTACGGCACTACATTGGATGTAGTAGCACCAGGGGTACTTATACCTACAACAGACAGAACAGGCAGTGCAGGGTATACAACAGGAGACTATATGTCTAATTTCAACGGAACTTCCTCTGCTTGTCCTCATGTTGCAGGAGTTGCCGCATTGATTTTATCTGTCAATCCAAATCTAAGCCAAAAGCAAGTAGCAAATATCATAGAAAAGACAGCACAAAAAGTCGGAGGATATAACTATTCTATAACCTCAGGCAGATCAAATGGAACATGGAATAATGAAATGGGGTACGGATTAATAAATGCTTTTGCCGCTGTTTCAGGTATTGTTGAATTTAGCAATCAAACAGTTTCTGCGAATAAGACAGTTTCTGGTTCTGATATAAATTCAACAAATGTTACAGTTAACAATCGCGCAAAATTAATTTTTAATTTTACAAATTCTATAACGATAAACAAACCTTTTACTGTAGAACAAGGAGCACAAATAGAATTCAATTTTTAAATTCAATAGAATAAATATGAATATTCAAATAGGCACTTGCTTACTCTTTATTCATATTTATCTTCTCAGCTAAATAAGGTCGAAATAGGAACATTCTTATTTCGACCTTAGTGTTGAGTCGCACACCCTATAATCATAAAGAAGGTTACCAATTTTTTTAAATATGTTATTAAAAAACGAAAGAATAAAAGAATATGTTTATATTTGTTTCTACTTTCATCTCTTTATCATTTTAGTATTCAAGATGAAAGTAAAACAACAACTAAAAAACGAACAAACATGAAAACTTATCTGAAAGCACTATTCGCCAGCCTGCTCGCCATCTGCTTCACAGCATGCAGTAATGATGACGACACAAAACCACTACAGTTTGAAAAGACATCCTATGAAGTCTGTATAACAAGAACTACCGGAATTGACATCTCAGGTGGAAGCCGGGATTTAGCTGTCATGACAGAAAATCCTGAAGTCCTGTACGCAACAATAAAAACGAATGAAGACGGAAAAGCCCAGCTGAGAATAGAAGGAAAACAAAAAGGAAAAACGAAAGTGAACATAATTGATAATGTAACAAACGAGTGGGTTACGCTGACTATAAAAGTAACAGACCTGTACATTCCATTCCGTGTCTACCGTTCTAATCATCCCGCACTGGTCAAGGACCTGATTTTCTATCTGGTAAAGGATGAAAGACATAGTTGCTACTTTGCAATGCCGAAGACAGGTACACAAGAATATGAGGTGTTTGCACAAGGCACGTATAATTTTCGGCTGGAACCGGGTGAATATTCTTCTTACCTCACACTATACTATTCAGAGGATGGAGGTAAATTTACAGATGCAACAATTGCCCCCAGCCCACATATATTCGACATTACAGACAACAGTAGTACAACCTTTCTTATGCTAAACGCAATCTTTCTGAACAAAAACGACAAGAAAGACCGTAGTACACAACCTATCGACCTGAACATGAAAGGAGTAGATTCCAATTATGAGGTAGAAACCACCTTATTAAGAAATGAAACCATACCGGAGGGAATCCTAGAATAAGAATTTTATTGTAAACGTCTTTTGGTCGGGCTATCTACGGGACGCTTCTGAAACATATATGAAGGATTCGTAATGGAATCCGTCATAGCAACACATTACCTGTCAGTCATTTACACCCGAATGAAGAATTTGAAGAATTTTCCGTCCCTTTTTAATTCCGGTCTTACAGGCTTAAAGCTCCCCCAGCCTTTTCCCCAGCACCGGATGCACCACGTCCGGTGCAATCTCTGCCAGCGGCTCCATGACAAGCCTATATCTGCATGACGTAGATTCTCCCTACCCTGGTACTTGCAACATCCATTTCCAAACTGGAAGTACCTGAATAGTATGTCCCTGTTCTACAAATTCCTCCTCCTCCTCCATCGTCAAAATAAGAAGCTTACGACATCCCGTTGCCAAAGCAGCTTCCAATAACCCTTCTATTTCCCGCCGACGAGTTTCCAGATCATGAATGTCATACGATACTTGTATCAATTGGGAAATCTGTTGTTGTTCTATCACCAAAAAATCACATTCTTTCTTGTTTTTATAATAATGCAGGTTACCCGATAAAGATAAATGACGCCGCAAATGAAGATAGACGACATTTTCCAACAGCTTTCCATGATCATCACTCATCGGGTTCAGCAATATAGAGCGCAATCCATTGTCTATGCAATAATACTTTTTATCACCACTGCTTTCTTTCACCAAAGACGGATCATACTTGGTAAGCGGAAAGAAAAGATAAACAGACTCGGTTTGCACGATAAGATCATAAAGTGTGTTTTTACCTATGCTGACACCTTGTGATTTCATTTCATTATAAATACGATTGATAGAGGTAGGCTTCGTCAGATTGGCCATCACCCGTTTAATGAAGTAACGTACAGGTTCCGGATTCTTGATCTCGTATCTTTCCACCAAATCTTTATAAAGCATGACAAAAAAATACTCCTGCAAAATTCTTTCCTTATAAATTGTTCCGGCCAGCACCACTTCCGGAAACCCACCCATCGCCAGATAATCCCGAAAAGCCGCAAGTAGTTTCGCCCTGTTAGGAAGAGTATAGTAATTTGTATTTATATTTAAGAAACTGCAATACTCCTTGAAAGACAATGGAAATTCTTCATATTGCAAAGTCCTCCCTCTGAGCGAAGTAGAGAGTTCGGAAGATAACATCTTTGAATTACTTCCCGTTATAAAAATATTTTTGCAGGTATGTTCATAAATACGACGTACAAAAGGTTGCCAGCCATCAGCAACCTGTATCTCATCAAAGAACAAATAAGCATTCTTCAAAGATATATCAGGATATAATTCCTGATAAGCCTGAAGGATCTCGTCCAGATTCTCTACATTGAACTGCAAACGCTCATCATCAAAATTCAAAAAAAGAATCTGTTCTTTCTTGATGCCGGAGGATAACAAGTCATTAATAACCAGCAAGAAAAGAGATGATTTTCCACACCGCCTTACGCCCGGAACAGTTATTATCTTCCGGCTGTCCACCGGAAGTTTCAACTCACGGGAATATACCGGCACAGGCAATGATTCCTGAAATGTCACTATCAACTCTTTTAGTAATTCTTTCCTTTTCATAAAGACAATATTTATCTAACCTTTCTTTCAGTGAAAGACAAATATAAGAAAAAGTTTCTTTTTAGAAAAGAAAACAAAGAAGTAAAATGAATTAAAGCTCCCCCAGCCTTTTCCCCAGCACCGGATGCACCACATCCGGTGCAATTTCCACCAGCGGCTCCATGACAAACCTCCGTTCAGTCATCAAGGGATGAGGAATCTCCAACTCCGGCGTATGCAGTATTAAATCGCCGTACAACAAAAGATCTATATCCATCGGGCGGTCACTATACTCCCCCCCTACAGACTTCTTCATCCGGCCTAATTCGCGCTCTATCGCCTGTGTTTCTCTTAATAGTTCCAAGGGAGGAAGTTCACTCTCCACACAACAGGCAGCGTTCAGAAAAGAATTTTCGGAAGAAAACCCCCAGGGAACAGTAACATAAAAAGCGGAAAGGGAAGTAACCTCCCCTATCCGCTCATTTATCTTCCGGACAGCGGCATGCAGGTTCGCCTCTTTATCACCTAAATTGGTTCCAAGTCCTAAATAAACCTTCATGCGCTGTTCCAACCGGTATTTACTTGTCCAAAATCAACATCGCATCGCCGTAGGTACCGAAACGGTAATCTTCCTTCAATGCTGTGTGATAAGCATCCATCACCAGATCATAACCACCGTAGGCAGCCACCAGCATGAGCAAGGTAGAAAGCGGCATATGGAAGTTAGTAACCATACTGTTGGCTACCGTGAAATCATAAGGAGGGAAAATAAACTTGTTGGTCCAACCGTCAAATTCCTTCAAATGGCCGTCCGTACCTACCGCTGTCTCTATAGAACGCATGACAGTGGTTCCTACCGCACAGATATTTTTCCCTTCATCCTTGGCATTGTTCACAATACGGCAAGCTTCGGCATTGACCGACATCTGCTCCGAATCCATCTTATGCTTGGTAAGATCTTCCACATCAATTTCGCGGAAGTTGCCTAGTCCGGCATGCATGGTCACAAAAGCAAAATCTATGCCCTTGATTTCCATACGCTTCATCAGCTCGCGGCTGAAATGAAGTCCGGCTGTCGGAGCAGTCACAGCTCCTTCAGTCCTGGCAAAGATGGTCTGGAAGCGTTCGGCATCATCTTCTTCTACGGGACGGCGGATAAAACTAGGCAGCGGAGCCTCTCCCAAGGCATACAATGCTTTCTTGAACTCGTCGTGAGGACCGTCATACAAGAAACGCAACGTACGTCCGCGTGAGGTAGTATTATCAATTACTTCCGCCACCATGGAATCATCATCGCCGAAATAAAGCTTGTTACCGATGCGGATCTTACGGGCCGGATCGACCAACACATCCCACAGGCGGAGTTCTTCATTCAGTTCGCGCAGCAAGAATACCTCGATACGGGCGCCGGTCTTTTCCTTATTTCCATACAAACGTGCAGGGAAAACTTTCGTATCATTAAAGATAAACACATCTTTATCATCAAAATAGTCCAGGATATCCTTGAATACCTTGTGTTCAATCTTGCCTGTTGATTTGTGTACAACCATCAGACGCGATTCATCTCTGTACTTAGCCGGATGCAAAGCTATTTTGTCTTCCGGCAGTTTAAATTTAAATTGCGACAGTTTCATCTTATCTCTCCTTATTCGTTTATAACTTCTTCAATTTCTTGTTGGTCCAGCCACTCGGAGAAACCCTCTACCGACAGGCAATGTTCCAGTTTCACTTCTCCCACCCGGGTACGGACCAGTCCCGTGAGGTGCGCGCCACTGTTCAGGGCTTCACCGATGTCACGGGCCAGTGCACGGATATAAGTACCTTTGCTGCACACTACCCTTATTTTAATTTCGGGCAGGTTGCATTCCAGCAGCTCTATCTCGTCTATAACCAACGTCTTGGCTTTCAACTCCACCTCTTCACCTTTTCGGGCCAAATCGTAAGCGCGTTTACCGTCTACCTTACAAGCCGAGAAAACGGGCGGTATCTGTTCTATACTGCCGATAAAACGCTTCAAAGTTTCCTCTACCAGTTCACGGGTGATATGCTCCGTGGGATAGGTAGCGTCGATCTCTTTTTCCAGGTCGAACGAGGGAGTGGTAGCGCCCAGCTGCATGGTAGCAATGTATTCCTTGGTGTGATACTGAAACTCTTCGATGCGTTTCGTAGCCTTACCCGTACAGATTATCATTACCCCGGTAGCCAACGGGTCCAGCGTCCCGGCATGCCCCACCTTTATTTTCTTTACGCCCAATTTGCGGCAAATATGGTATCTTATCTTGTTCACCACTGCAAATGAAGTCCATTTGAGCGGCTTATCAAAGTATAATACTTCTCCTTCTTTAAAATTCATCATTTTCCTCTGTAGGGGCGGGATTTATGCCGCCAATGTACAAATAATAGTCACGGCACCCACAATGGCGCAATACACTGCAAAATAAATTAACTTACCCTTCTTCACAATATTAATCATCCACTTACAAGCTACACAGCCCGATACAAAGGCCGCCAGAAAACCTATAACCAATGACCATACGGATATATCCGATGTTCCGGCAGCAGCTCCCTTTACAATCTTCATACCATCTAGCAACGCCTCACCCAATATAGGAGGAATCACCATCAGGAAAGAGAATTGTGCCAGCTTTGCCTTGTTATCACCTAACAACAGACCGGTGGCAATCGTAGTACCCGAACGGGATAATCCCGGCAGCACCGCACAAGCCTGGGCCAAGCCTATTATAAACGCATCCTTCATGCTAATGTTCTCTTTCACACGAGGTTTTGCGTAGTAAGAAAATGTAAGCAGCAAAGCCGTCAACAACAACATACAGCCTACAATAAGCAGACCGGAACCGAAGATTTCTTCCACATAATCTTTAAAAAAAACGCCCACAATGCCGATAGGAATCATGGATATAAGGATATTGATCACATATTTTGTCTCCGCATTCATCTCGAACTTGAACAAGCCGCGGAATATCCAGTCAATTTCTTTCCACAAGACAACCAACGTACTGAGCACCGTCGCCACATGGACAGCTATTGTAAAAGTCAGATTATCTTCACCCTGTATGCCAAACAATGCCGAACCGATAGCCAAATGACCGCTACTGCTCACCGGCAAATACTCTGTCAATCCTTGGAGCAAACCAAGAATTAATGCCTCAAACCATTCCATTCTTTAAATTAAAAATTGAGAATTAAAAATTAAAAAATCAAGAATTAATCACTTCTTCCTTGTCTTTCGGTTTGCGGACGATGCCGTAAATCATAAATATAAAACCAAAGAAGCACACGGCGGGAGCCACCTTGATGCGGCGCACACTAAAAATGTCCGGCTCAAAATATCCTTCTGTCGAACTGGGTCCTGTCATCAGCAGGAAACCAATAATAATTACTGCCATACCTATTGCCAGCAGTATGTAGTTAGTTTTATCAAAGGCAAATTTCTGTCTGTCCATATCCTTTATTATTAAATGTAATATAACGCACTAGCTTTCATGCGCAAATATTTGTTGATTGATATATATGCACACATAAAGGTAATAACTACCCCGAACACAAAAACAGCCCCCATCACCATGAGCATGGTCATAGGAGTAATAATTTCAATTAATTCGGGTTCGTATCTTACTAACGCATAAGCCATTCCTATCAACGCCGCGTCCGCCATGGCGGCAGCCAGCACACCGATCCATATATTCCGCACCAAGAAAGGACGGCGTATAAAGCCCCAGCCTGCCCCCACCAGCTTCATGGTATGGATAAGGAAACGCTTGGAATAAATGGCCAGCCGGATGGTATTATTGATCAATGCAAAAGAGATAAGGGTAAGCAAGGCAGCCAGCCCCAACAGCAAAAAGCTGATTTTCCGTATATTACTGTTCACGGCATCCAGCAAATCCTGAGGATAGTTGATTTCCATCACTTTCTTATTCTGCATAATCTTTTCTTCAATCCACGAAATACTGTCCGAATTGGCATAGTCGGCATTCAGTTTTATTTCGATAGAGGCGGTAAAGGGATTGTATCCTAAAAATTCGGCAGGGTCCGTCCCCATCGCTTCGGTTTGTTCTTTCAATGCCTGTTCTTTCGAGATATAGGAAGTTTCTTTCACAAAAGGTTCTTCATTCAGCTTTTTCTGGAATTTCAAGGCATCCGCCTCTTTCATGTCATCACTGATGAGTACGGAAAAACTGATATTTTCGCGTACATACTTGGACAAATTGTTGGCAGACAGTACAAAGAATACCACCATACCCAACAAAAGTAGCACCAACATGGTACTAATGCTGGAAGTAATAAACTGCATATCGAAAAAGGAGCCTGACTTTTTTCCCATAATCACTTCTTTCTGAATACATAAATCATTGAACTGCTTCGTTCTTTCTTTGCCAGTGAACTAAGCCACGCCAACAGTCCTGTCCACATTCCTTTTAAAAAGGACAAGCGGCTGCCTTTATATTTTTCCGTCAACATGGATACATAGAAAGCATCAAAAGGCATGGGATGCTGTTCTGCCAGTTTAAAACCATGTTTGACTCCGAATTGTTGCATGGCGGAAGGCGTAAAATGCCACAAATGACGGGGCACGTCATAAGCCGCCCACCATTCCTTATATTTCTGTGCGTCATACGAACTGGCGTTGGGCACGGCTACTATCAGCACTCCCCTCTCCTTCAACAGCCCGGCCAGTTTCTCCCACGTTTCATTCAGATGTTCCAGATGCTCCATCACATGCCATAAAGTAATGGCATCAAAAGAGTCATCGGCATACCCTGCCAAGGCATCCTCGGTGTCTACATCCAGTTCAAAATGTTCTTTGGCAAATGCACGTGCCTGAGGGCTTTTCTCAATGGCTCTCACCCGCCAGCCACGTTCTTTCATGGCATTGCTGAAATATCCGGTACCTGTACCGATGTCCAGCAACGTACCCTTACTCAGACCGGATGTGCGTTTTATCAGCTTGGCCTTGCGTGACAGCATATGTTTGCGTACCTGATGATATACGCGGTTCATCAGTCCCTTGCGGGTATCGGTGTGTGAAATATAATCGGGAGTCTCATAATACCGTCCTATCTCGGCTTCCACAGGTGCACCTTGTGTAAAGATAAAGCCACAATCATCACAGCGAACCAAACTGAATTGTTCACCCGAAGCATAGTGATCCGTACAAGTGATTGCATGTCCCAAATGTTTTCCGCCGCACAACGGACAAGTATTTATATTGAGTATATCCACTTTTTGCCCTAATTTGCTGCAAAATAACAAATAAATTGGATGAGAAGGGCTATCCTTTAAGTACTTTTAAGAGTATAAGTTAATCATTCGTTTTTACTTTTCTTACATTTGTGCAGATTACTTAAAAAGAAATGGAAATGGAAAATAAAAGACTGACCCGCTCCAACAACAGGATGCTGGCCGGAGTATGTGCCGGACTGGCCGATTATTTTGGCTGGGATGTAACCGTAGTACGCATTGTTTATGCACTGGCTACTGTCTTCACAGCCTTTTCGGGCATCATCGTTTATATTATTTTATGGATTGTCATGCCCGAAAAGAAATATTGTGACGGTTACGAAGACCGGATGAACGACAGGTTTCATAACCGATAGTCAAAGGTTTATGCAACGCCCAGCAACTCCACTTCGAATATCAAGGTAGAGAAAGCAGGAATCGGTCCGCTTGTACGGTTGCCATACCCCATAGTATAAGGAATATAAATCATCCATTTATCTCCTACATGCATACGTTGAAGCGCCAACTGCCATCCTTCAATGACCTCACAAAGCCGGAAAGCTTCGGGACAATTACGGCTGTAGGAATTATCAAACTCTTTCCCGTTTATCAGGCTTCCCCGATAATGAACGGTTACGATATTGCGGACTGTGGGTGAAACGGCACCGCTCCCTGTTTGCAATACTTTATAAAACATATTACAAGGTAAAGGACGAATGTCCTCCTGTGTAGAAAGAACTTGCAAATACTGCAAGTTCTTTTCTTTATATTCTTCTTTCTTTCCCATTTTGTTCTCAATTTTCCGGCAGGCAGAACCCTTCCCATAACCGTCAAGCTAAGGAAAACCCCGCCCCTACAGTGGGTGAAAACGCCATTTATCGACTTAGCTCGACGGATATAGATTGCGCCCGGATGCATACAGTGAACCATTTTCGGGCAGATTCAATCTGCCCCTACAACTAAACGGTTATCTAAAATACCTCTTCTCCTTTCAATGTAGCCGAGCTGGCCTCAGTGATGCGTACATTGACAAAATCGCCGATACGATGATTCCCCCGATCAAAGACTACTACCTTATTTTGCTGTGTACGACCAAAAAGCTGCTCTTTTGAACGCTTGGAAACCCCTTCTACCATTACTTCGAATGTCTTTCCCACATCCTTGGCATTGCTTTCGGCGGAAAGCCGGTTCTGTAATTCGATGATCTCATTCAAACGACGGATCTTGATCTCTTCGGGCACATCATCCGGCAGATGTTTGGATGCATACGTTCCCGGACGCTCGGAGTATTTAAACATAAAGGCGGAATCATATGCACATTCACGCATCAGGGACAAGGATTCCCGGTGATCTTCTTCCGTTTCCGAGTGATAGCCTGAGAAGATATCGGTACTGAGTCCGCAATCGGGAATAATACGACGGATAGCTGCTACCCTCTCCAAATACCATTCGCGGGTATACTTGCGGTTCATCAGCTTGAGAATGCGTGAACTGCCGCTTTGTACCGGCAGATGGATATGCTTGCATACATTGGGCACTTCCGCAATGACTTGCAGGGTTTCATCACTCATATCCTTAGGGTGCGAAGTGGTAAAACGGACACGCATGCCCGGAACCGCCACGGCCACTGTACGGAGCAACATCGGGAAAGTAATTACGCCGCCCTCTTTCTCAAAGCGATAGGAATTGACATTCTGTCCCAGCAAGGTCACTTCCTTATAACCTTTGGCTGCCAGGTCACGCACTTCATTCAGGATACTTTCCACATCACGGCTACGTTCGCGTCCACGGGTATAAGGCACAATACAATAATGGCAGAAATTATTACAACCGCGCATAATGGAAACGAATCCGGAGATATGATTGCCGCAGATACGTGACGGAATTACCTCACGATAGGTTTCGGTGGTAGAAAGCTCTACATTGATGGCCTTCTCCCCTGCTTCCACTGAAGCGACCAAATCCGGCAGAGTGAGATAAGCATCCGGTCCCACTACCAGATCTACATGATGATTCTCGATGAGATCATCTTTCACACGTTCCGCCATACAGCCCAGGACTCCGACAATCAGATTTCTGCGTTTGTTCTTCTTCATGGAATGGAAAAACTCCAGGCGGTTCAGAATCTTTTGTTCCGCGTTATCACGAATGGAACAAGTGTTCATAAACACAGCGTCCGCTTCATCCAGCGTTTCGCATACCTGATAACCCGCCATCTGCATGACAGAGGCAATCACTTCACTGTCAGCCACATTCATCTGGCATCCGTAGGTTTCGATAAACAATTTCTTGTTTTCGGGTTCAGTTGCAGATTTAAAGTCCGCTCCTGTTGTTTCTTTCATATTTCTCTATTTTATAGTTTCATGGCAAAGATACGGACTTCCCGGCAAATGAAACGAATAAAGAGTGTGGAAATTAAAGGTATAAAATTACATCATGTAGATAATATATATATATTGTAATTTAGCACAGTAAATCAATCACATATATACAGCCGTATCCGTTTTTTCACATGACAAGCAACTGATTTTCCGCCCCCTCCTTTTGCCCCATTTTTTCTACCCATCGCATTGCCATTTGCCGTAGGGGCAGGGTCTGCCTGCCCGAATACATACAGTAAATTATTTTCGGACGGCCCCCCATAGCCCTCAAGCTAAGAGATCAATCACGTTCCCGTCTACTGTAGGGGCGCATTGAATGCGCCCGATAACACTCTGAAAGGTGCATTTGTGGATGCATTCGGGCGGAAGCATTCCGCCCCTACGTGGGTGGAAACGCTACCGGAAATGTTAAATGTAGAAGTTTAGAAAGCATGAGGATTCAATGCTGCCTTCCCAACCACTTTTTCATCATTAAACAACGGATAACCTCCCCTCTGATACTATTATACCATTTGATAAAGAACTCAAAGATACAGTTATGCTTTTCTTTATACATATAGATGGTATACACTCTTGTATCAAAATCGAATACATAAAGCCACCGGCTCTTCTTTAAAAGCAGGAATAAGACATTTTTATCATATTCCGCATAATATATTTCTTTCAATGGAATGGAAAGTCCTGCACTTTTCAGATACTCTGTATCACAATAGAAATTCAATTTATCGGCAACGGGTTTCAGTATTTCATATTTTTCCCGATCTGTCTGTTTTATCAAACTGATTAGTTGAATCAGCTCAAGAACTTTTTCATCGGCCTGTTTAACCTCTACTCTCAAATCCTTACTATCTTTCATGTCAATTCATTTTAATATCCAGCAGATGATTCAATTTCATTTTTAGTTTTTCCAGCTCTGAAGGTTGGGATTCCAATATTAAGGTGTCGTGTACTCCGTTTTTATATAATATGTGGAATGTATCGTTAGTAAACAGGATATAAAGCACACCATCTATCTCTATTGAACCTAATATATTATCTAACGGTATCGGGCAACAACAACAGCAATCTTCAGGAAATTCAATAGATTGAAAGTCTAATATAATGTGATGAAACTTGGTAAAGGGGTAAATCGTGAGATATTTCTCATGGTTGTTTTGCTTCCGGATCTGATTTAAGATACCCTGAATGAAGTTGACTGTATAAATTTCCATACTGATAGGTTTTTAGGTTCCCTCTTCGGTAAAAAAGAGAGGTGCGAACCGTACCCATCTGAAAACTGAAGGAAGTGGTGCCTATCCTTAATCAAACAGAGTAAGTACGCCCGCACCGTATCAGCACGAGCGTTCTAAACTCATCTTGTTTGATTAATTTTCTTTCTAAAGCACCACCTTTTTCAGATAATCAAGACGTTCCGAAACGCTGTAATAAATTACATTTCAAAATGAAATTGGATTTCTCCCCAACTTCGACACAAAGGTATAACTTTTTTCAATATTCTTCTTTTCTTCTTCTATCTTTTTTAGTTGAAATGTTAGGATTAGGTAGTTCATCAACAGGTTCTTCTTCCCAAGGTTCAGGTATTTCAGCATTGATAACAGATTCTTCCACTTCATTAACGAATCTTTCTGAGTCATCCATATCGAGGCAATGGTGTCATCGTGAAGTTCACTATCCGAAAGAATAGGATACTTTAAAAGTAATAGTCCCCCGTATTCGTTAAATAATCATAATCCATGAACAAAAAAACCGTTTGCGTTACCAACGTATGATTATTATTCGCATATTTGCTTCTGAAAAACATTAGATTTTTTCATAGTTAAGGTTTAGGTTAAAAAAATAGGGGAAGACAACTGTGAAGTTCTCTTCCTTTTTTATATCCTTTTATAAGCAAGTTAAGAAATAATTTTCTAACTTTGAGC
>CAVJPC010000116.1:0-2972 GCA_963651205.1 Bacteroidaceae bacterium | reverse complement strand
ACTGCGCTCCTTCTTCCTTTAATCAACTTCATACAGATAAGAGTTATGGAGTTCAATATTAACAAAGGGATAGGCAAAAGCGTGGAGTTCAAAGGTTTAAAATCGCAATACCTTTTCATATTTGCCGCAGGCTTGCTTTCTGTATTCATTGTCTTTGTCATTATGTATATGGCAGGTGTGGATCAGTGGGTGTGCATCGGCTTTGGTGTAATCGCTGCATCGGTATTGGTATGGATGACCTTTAACCTGAATACAAAATACGGGGAACATGGCTTAATGAAAGTCATGGCTGTAAAACAGCATCCCCGCTATTTGATAAACAGGAAAACTCCGCACCGCCTGTTCAAACGGAAAAGAAAGGAGGTAGGATATGCGTAATATAATGAAGGCATCTACCATTGAAAACAAGTTCCCGTTACTGGCTGTCGAACATGACTGCATCATTTCCAAAGATGCGGATATTACGGTCGCTTATTATGTGGAGCTGCCGGAATTGTTTACAGTAACCAATACGGAATATGAAGCGATACATTCGTCCTGGACGAAAGCAGTAAAAGTCCTTCCTGAATACAGTGTGGTGCATAAGCAGGATTGGTTTGTGCGTGAAACCTACAAACCACAGACTGATAAGGATGATATGAGTTTCTTATCCCGCAGTTTTGAAAAACACTTCAACGAACGTCCTTTCCTGAATCACTCATGTTTCCTGTTCCTGACTAAAACGACCAAAGAGCGAATGAGAATGCAAAGCAATTTCTCATCGCTTTGTCGTGGGAACATTATTCCCAAAGAAGTCAATAAGGATACGAGTGTGAAGTTTCTGGAAGCCGTCGGACAGTTTGAACGGATAATGAATGATAGCGGATTTATTACGCTTACCCGTATCAGTTCGGATGAGATTACAGGAACGGATGAAAAGGCAGGGCTTATTGAAAAGTATTTCGCCTTGTCGCTCGATGATACCACCTGCTTGCAGGATATGGAACTGGGTGCGGACGGGCTTCGGGTAGGCAGTAAACATATTTGTCTGCATACGCTTTCGGATGCGGAAGATCTGCCCGGACGTATCGGAACGGATATGCGGTATGAAAAACTATCGACCGATAGAAGTGATTGCCGTTTGTCATTCGCTTCTCCGGTAGGATTACTTCTCTCATGCGACCATATCTACAATCAGTATTTATTTATTGAGGATAGTGCGGAGAATCTTCGGAAGTTTGAAAAGAGTGCAAGGAATATGCAGTCGCTTTCAAAGTACAGTCGTGGAAATCAAATAAATAAGGAGTGGATCGATCAATATTTGAACGAAGCGCATAGCTTCGGGCTGACTTCCATCAGGGCGCATTTCAACGTGATAGCGTGGAGTGATGATGTGGAAGAACTAAAACATATCCGCAATGACGTAGGTAGCCAGTTGGCTCTTATGGAATGTAAGCCCAGACACAATACTGTGGATGCCGCAACTTTGTACTGGGCAGGAATGCCCGGCAATAGTGGGGACTTTCCTGCGGAAGAAGCGTTCTATACGTTCATTGAACCTGCCTTGTGTTTTTTCACGGAAGAAACGAACTACCGCAGCTCACCCAGTCCGTTCGGTATCAAAATGGCGGACAGGGTTTCAGGTAAACCGCTCCATGTGGATATTTCCGACCTGCCCATGAAAAAAGGAATTATTACAAATAGGAATAAATTTATTCTTGGGCCGTCGGGAAGTGGTAAATCTTTCTTTACAAATCACATGGTGCGACAATATTACGAGCAGGGTACGCATATCGTTTTAGTGGACACGGGTAACTCCTATCAGGGATTATGTAACCTAATCAATAAGCGTACAGGTGGTCATGATGGAGTATATTTTACTTACACAGAGCAAAATCCGATTGCTTTTAATCCTTTTTACACGGACGATAATGTCTTCGATATTGAAAAGCGTGAGAGTATAAAAACGCTGATCCTTACCCTGTGGAAAAGGGATAATGAGCCGCCTTCACGGGCGGAAGAAGTTGCCCTCTCCAATGCAGTCAGCCAGTATATAGAAAAGTTGAAAACCGATAAGAAACTGATACCGTCTTTCAACACATTCTATGAGTTTGTCCGGGATGACTACAAAAAGGTACTCGAAGAAAAGAAAGTACGTGAAAAGGACTTCGATATTGCGAATTTCCTGAATGTACTGGAGCCGTACTATCGCGGGGGTGAATATGACTTTCTGTTGAACTCGGATAAGCAACTGGATTTATTATCTAAACGCTTCATTGTCTTTGAGATAGACGCAATAAAAGACCATAAAATCCTGTTTCCGGTGGTCACAATCATTATTATGGAAGTTTTTATCAACAAAATGCGCCGTTTGCAAGGTATCCGTAAGATGATATTAATTGAAGAAGCATGGAAGGCAATCGCTAAAGAAGGTATGGCTGAATACATTAAGTACCTTTTTAAGACCGTGAGGAAGTTTTTCGGAGAGGCGATTGTCGTTACACAGGAGGTCGATGATATTATCGCTTCTCCAATTGTGAAAGAGAGTATTATCAACAATAGCGACTGTAAAATTTTGCTCGACCAAAGAAAATACATGAACAAATTTGACAGTATTCAGGCATTGTTGGGATTGACCGAAAAGGAAAAATCGCAGGTACTCTCTATCAATATGTCCAATGTGCCCAGTCGTAAGTACAAGGAAGTCTGGTTCGGGTTAGGAGGCGTACAAAGTGCCGTATATGCCACAGAAGTAAGTCTGGAGGAATATTACACCTATACAACCGAAGAATCGGAGAAAATAGAAGTGATGCAACTGGCTGAAAAACTGGACGGAAATATGGAACTGGCGATTAAGCAGATTGCTGAAAGCAAGCGACAGGAGTACGGGGGATAGATGCCATGAAAAGAAAAAACAGTAAGCCGTTTGCGGCACCGCAACTTCATGCCCATTTCCCGATGAGAGAGATATGCGGGACATGGGAAAGCCTTTG
>CAVJPC010000115.1:0-45789 GCA_963651205.1 Bacteroidaceae bacterium | reverse complement strand
ACCAAGGCATCTTACCACGATACAGGTAAAGATAAAAAGGAGTTTGTAAGAGGGGGGATAATATGGCAAGAAACTTGATACAAAAGTCAATGGAACTTGGTGCAAAAGTCAACGGAACTTGGTGCAAAATTCAATGGAGCGGGGTGCGAAGGTCAATGGAGCTGGCTGCAAAGACCAATGAAGCAGGCTGCGAAGGCCAACGGAGCTGGCTGCAAAAGTCAATGGAGCTGGCTGCAAATGAAACTTGGCTTGGAACTTGGTACATACGCACGGCAGACCTACACATACGTACGTATAGACTGATGCTTATGTACGTTGACTTATCCTAGAAATGGTTGTCACTATTAGAGACTAGTTACTAAATAATATGAAGAATTTTCAAGAAAAAATCGTTATGAAGAAAATATACGCTACAGACATAAAGTTCTTTTAGTTCACCGTCCTCTCTTCTTTCAGTTCCGGCAAACACATAGGTGAGCAATTCATTAGCATAAGATACCATCTCGATTCATTCTATCTTGAGAAAATATTTTTTCGTAGATGTATCCGGATACAATCATGCCCCCCTACATTTCGCTTTCTTTATATTATAACGATAAGCCCAACAAGCCAGTACAAAGTATACTGCACACTGTATCCATAAGATAATATATTGCTGGCTTATTTCCGACATGCTTGCTCCCATAGAGTTTATCTTGACAAAGGCTAATGTGCCGGGAGCAGCAGGAATAATATAATGAGCCCACTGCCAATACCAAGGCATCAACTCCAACGGATAGGACACTCCGGACAGGAAAATCAATCCCACTGAGAAAAAAGCCACCAACAGCAACGGGGCATCACTGTCACTGAAGAACACCGAGCAAGCCAATCCAAAGAAACTGGTAGCAAGAATATAGGGTATCATCAATGCCACTATCTTCCATGGATGCGCCAAATGGGGCAACTGGAATACCAATGGAAGAAGCCCTAACAGGAAGATGGAAAATAAGGCATAAAATACCAGATAAGTAAATGATTTCCCTATTACCACAGATGACATGTGTGAAAAAGACAGATCAGTTCCTCCAGGACCTGCAAACATCAGTATATCTCCTGTCTCACGCTCCTTTCCGCTCAGCATGCTGATGACAAAGATCAAAGTCTGAAAAATGACTACCATCAGTACGGCAGGTATCAGATAAGTACCATAGCCATCGGTATAATTATATAAAGCAGTACCTACCACGTCTATCGTTTTTGTCTGGGTTATAGGCAGAATATCGTCCTGGGGTAAAAATACGACCTGTCCCGGACGAACATCATCATTCATGGCAAGCATGGCTCCGGCAGACGCTTCCTGCATAGACGCATAATAAAGGAAAGCGGTGGTAGTGCTATACATGATATAAATAGCTTCTTCTCCACGCCCCACCCGGGCATCAAAATCCGAGGGTATGTAAACAATACCGACCACACCATTGCTTTTCATCAAGTCCTTGGCAGCAGACCAATCAGCATTATTGGTCAGTACCTGCGCCTGGGGAGTAGCATCCAGCAAACGGGCATAGCTGCGGCTCAATGGAGTACGGCTCATATCGACTACCGCCACCGGAGCATTACGCACCACATTGGGAGCATACATATAATTGTAAAGTAATCCATATACAAAGATACCGCCACTAAGCACCAGCAAAATGGAATAGCGGGTGCATATCGCACGGAACTCGTGCCAGGACACGGCTAATATATTATTCAATATCGTCATATTTCCGACTGATTAATGATCGTTTCAAATGAGGCAACAACAGCAATGGAGGTATGAGGAACAACAAAAGACAAGCCACACTGGTCCACATATATGCATAACCGTAATTACCATAAAGCAGGTTCTGTCCTATCTCGACAAAATGACGGACAGGAAAAAGAAAAGAAGTATAATACACAGGGGCAAACATATGCGGTACTGGAAAAGTTACTCCGCTAAGGGTAGCTCCTAATGATCCTACCATAGAGACAATGCTGATAATGATGCTCAATGCAGGGAAAATTGAGAACAGGAAGACCGCCAACGCCTGCGTAGCAAGGACAAACAGCACCGAAGTAAGATTCAACGGCCAGAAACCGCAATCCATCGGTATATGCATGATTCCGAAGTAGACATAGTTTGCCAAGATACTCATTGCAATAAATATTACGGTATAGGGAAGCAGTTTGCCTGCAACCGCCGTCCATATATTCCCATTGGCAGCTGCCAACCAGTGGGCAGAAGTATGGAATTTTCCTTCGCTACCTATGGCATACGTAGTGACCAGCAACAATATGACTTGCAGGAACACAAAAAAGAACGGGTGTGTAAGGTAAACTGAATAATCCATATCGGGATTGAACAGCGGATGGTTCTGTGTTGTAACCGGTAACAGGAAGGATTCTATTTCTTCCTGATCCACGCCCAATGCCACAGCATGGGTGACAATGGGAACTACCGAGATGCTTTTCAGCAGACTTTGAAATGCTCCGTGAATTTCACTTCCTACACTCATCAGCGCATAATGATAATAATAGGTAAGAGCTATTTCTTTGCCGTCCATAACCTTGGCTTCGAAACCGGATGGAATACTGAGATAACCATAAATGTTTTTCCGCTGTACATCGGCTCTGGCTTCCGTCTCATTAGCATAATACCGGGTGACACGGAAAGTGGGAACAGCCTCTGTCATTCGGATTATTTCACGGGAAGTGGCGGTATTGTCGCCATCTACAATGCCTACAGGCAGATTCTCCATCTGCCCGTTGCCAAAAATAGTGGCCATGAAGAAAATAGAAAACAGAGGCAGGATGATACACGACGCAAAATAGATGCGGCGGGAAACCATGCGGTCCAATTCTCTGTTCAGTACTGTTATAAAAGGGGATTGTTTCATTTAAATAGTTCAGCTTATATTTACCATTCACCGTTTGGGCGCAATCATGCGCCCAAACACATCCATAGAAGCGCCTTGCTGACTGCCATCGGGCAGATTCAATCGGCTCCTACAGAGGGATGTGTCCATTTATTATTTCAATTCATTCAAATCTACCAAAACAGACATACCCGGTCGTAACCCTTCCACCGGCTTCACAGGCAACGCATGAATTTCGAAGGTCTTCATATCATACGTTCCTGTCTGTTTGGTAGAACGCCAGGTAGCAAAGCTGCCCAACGGACTGATGTAATTGATCTTAAATTCTATATTTTTGGCATCGAGGGCAGGGACATCACCGGTAAAAATCTCGTTCATACGGAAATAAGGCATATAGTCCTCACGCACATTGAGCACCACATGGCAGTCATCCAATACCACCAGACTCATAATAGGGGTCCCCGCCCCTACCAGTTCTCCACGTTTGGGATAGATAGTTGATATTTGTCCGTCTTCGGGAGCCGTGAGGCGGGCATCCATCAACAAGGCCTGAACCTCATTCACAGTGCCCCGTGCCGCATCCACCAGGGAGCGGGCACTCTCTTTATCCTCTTTCTGCGCTCCGTCCTTCACTAACAAATATTGCTGATGGGCCGCACGTTCGGCTGCAACAGCGGCTTTATACATGGCTTCCACTTCATCTTTCCGCTGGCTGGTGACTACACTATCCTTGTAGAGCACCTGAATGCGGTCATACGTAACTTTAGCCAATTGCAAATCGCTTTTTGACTTATTCCACAGTTCTTCTACCGAACGGACTATCTGCCGACGTGTACCGTCGTCTATTTTCTTGTTCTGAAACTTCGCAATGTCTTCCAGTGCATTCACCTGCTGGAACTTTGCCCAAGCCTCAGGGCTATTGATCACAACCAAGGTATCACCCATTTTTACATTTTGTCCCTCTTTCACCAGGAACGTGTCGATACGACCGGGCAATTTTCCCGAAATCCTGATCTCGGTCGCTTCTATCTGGCCTTGCAATATAACCGGTTTATTGCTCATGGCAATGATCCCTATGGCTGATACAATGACTATGGCCACAAGGATAACGACGAAAGCAATACCTAATTGTTTCTTCTCTTTTTCCATATTATTTCTTTTTTATTATTTTTCGAATATAAAATTTTCTGTTTGCCCGGTACGGCTGTACTGCCAGAAGCTTTCGGGCATTCCGCAAGTAGAAAGCAGGGAAGCCAATGCCACATCATATTTATAATATGCCAGCAAAAAAGCAATCTGTACCTTGGACAACATGGTTTCCGCATCAATGACATCGGTAGAGGTAGCCATTCCTTCCTGAAAGGATTTTTTACGTATACGTACCAGTTCACGGCTCATGTCAATGGTCGTATTGAGTGCAGCCACATCATCTTTTGCATTTTGAATCTCACTATATAATTTATCTACCAAAACCCCCAAATCATTCTGGGCCTTTTCACGTCCCAGTTGCAGAGTTTGTTTGGTGAGGCGTGCCTGACGAATATTGGCTTCACGATTCAACCCGTCAAATATATTCCAAGTAAAGCCTACCCCGATCAAGGTACGGGGCATCAGATTTTTCGGAATATTATCAGCATAAAGCGTTTGTTTTCCAAATAAAGCAATGGTAGGGACGTAAGCACTTTTACTTATTTTCAGCTGATTATCGGCCATCACTTCCTGTATCCGGAGTTTGCTCACCATATAGTTGCTGGTACCCACCAGGTTCTTGAAATAAAACTCATCGGGCAGGTCATGGTTCATAAACAAAGGCGAACTGGGATGGATGAATGTGGCATCTTCGACATTCAATAATACTTTCAACGCATTTTGTGCTACCTTCAAATCTTTCCGGGCAGACTCCAATTCACGTTTGGCTTCATCCATGGTAACTTGGGCAAAGAGACGCTCGGCTTTGTTTATCATACCGTTTTCTTCCAGTTTCAGGGCATTCCGATAATGTTTCTGCAAACCAATAAAAGTTTGTTCGCGTACATCCACCACTCTTTGCGCAAGGCGCAAGGCATAATAGGTTTCTACCAATTCCGATTGCAGCGTGGCACCGGTTTCCTCTTTGCTGACTTCTGCCAAATCTACCATATTGTTACCGATACGGGTAGCGAAAATTCGCTTTCCACCTGTAAAAAGCGGCCAAGTCACATTGGCATCAATAGTTGTCAGATTACGTTCCAACAGAGGAAAAGTAAGGGTGTGCGCACCTATATTATCCAGAATGGAAGAGATGAATTTATCATCCGGCAGGATGGTATGCACAAAGTCTTTAGCCGGATCTGTAAATTGTTTTAACGGCTCTTTGACCTCAATGTTATTAGAAAGATGAACGTATGCGCCGGATGCGTTCAAAGACGGATACCAGAAAGCATTCATTTTTTGCCGTTCACTACGGGCTATACCCAAGGCCTTATCTGCCATCTGCAACGTTCGGTTGCCTTTGTTCATTAAACTGGCAGATTGTTCCAATGTCAAAGATAATTCCCCATTTTGCGCAGATAATGTAATAGGGAACAAAAGAATACATAAAAATATTTTGTAATGCATACACTGTTTTGTTTCTGTTATGTTGTAGTTAACAGAAAACTAAACAGATTGTTTGAAACGTACTATTTATTAAATAGCTCGAAGGTAAATTTAAAGCCGAAGGTATCAAATTGTCCGTTGATAGTGCTTACAAAAGCACCCACATCAAAAATATGTGTGCCAATGCCATACCCCAACTCTATATACGGATTAAGATGCGGCATAAACAGAATACCACCATACAAACGCTCTTGCTGGATTAATCCCAACCAACGGTTTAACGGCTTCAAAAGGATGAAAGGTGATTCATAAGTGAAATTACCACGCCAATACTGACGGGAAGAGTTATACCAACGTCCATCCAACAACTGGAAAGTACCACCGATATCATCATTCCATCCTTCAGGAAGATTACGGCGGGCAAAATTGGCGAAATCCACAAAGTACATATCTTCCTGCTTGGTAAACATACCGCCGCCAATACGGTAACCAATACTCCGGATTCCTCCTAATTTCAAGTTCTGCTGTATATCAAATTCCCAACGCTCATGAGCGCCCGTACTTTTGAATACACCTTTTATACCCCGCTCATAATCCAGCATAAAGGTAGGCATACTGGAACCTACATTCATTTTCCGGCGACCGTTCATGTAATAATACATACCGGGAGTCCACTCAATACGTATCCGCGGAGCAAAACTGTTGTATGCAGATTTAATGCCTCTCAATGCCGCCCAATCCTTATCAGGTAACGGTTTTTCGAGAATAAGCTTCGAATTATTAATCAGATACCTCCAATGGACAGAGATACCAGCTTTGACAAACAAGCCATTTACAATCTCTATATTATGAAACAAATTGAGATATACATCTTTAAAATAATCCAATTCTACGTTATCGAAATTAAAGGTACTATCGGGCAACTGTTTCAGTTGGTCCAATACGACACTACTATAAATCCGGTTACCATTACCGGCGCTAATTTCAAAGCTCGCCTGCTTCTCCGGCCAATACTGCCAGTCGGCATCCGCTTTTATATACAGTTCCTTGTGTGTAAAATTATAACCTATCTGAGGAGTAATTCTAAGTATACGTCCATCATGAAAAAGCCGGCTGTATTTAAACTTTTGTTTATATGAGAAACCTCTTCTGTGACTATAGTCCAGCAATACAGGATTTATAAGGGGAGAACAACGCACACTCCCCATGCTGGACAGGTTTACATTATAGCTGCTGATAAGCATATCACCCAACTCACCCCAAAATTCCAAACGCTCGTTCTTCTTCTTTTTCGGTACATGCAGCAGTGTATCCTGACGCAAGGCATAACTCTTATACAAAGAATCTTCAAAAGAGGATAAAGGAATGGGACGCAGTTTATTGAACTTATCTTTGTCCGTGATCAATTGTTCCGAGTCACAAGTCAATCTATAGGATTCTGTAAGATCATGATGATGCTTCTTTTGGGATTTACGCCGCGCAGCTCCTTCATAAAACTTAATCTCCTTATATTTCAACCAGGCGCCCATATCCATCTCCAGATGATTGCCCAGAAACTTGAAAATAAGATTTAAATCAAACTGTACCGGTAGAAATTCCACATCACCCTCCTCTCCCATTCTGACGTGAACTTTGAAGCGAATCACATCATAAATGCCTTCTATATAAAGCTCACGGATAGTCCATATTTGATCACTGACCCACATATAACCGCTTACCAACTGTGTACCACGGAATTTCGGAATAATAAGTATTTTATACCGTTGGCAATCGGGAGTGCCTGCTATGGAATCCAGCAGATAAATATAATGTTTGCTGGATTTTTTATCCAGCGGGGACAAAAGTTTATCGGACATTAATGAAGACGAATAGATATTCATGTTCAGATAGTCCATCACATCCGTTATCTGTCCTCTGTTACGTGGAAAAGTGGTGGATACCGCCTTTATTTTACGATCGTATATATCCGGAGCCGAATAATGTAATTCACTGAGAGACTCCATGAGGTAATCATTGATGTGCTTTTCAAAACGAAACATGGAAGGTACATAACGAATTAAATGATTGCGTTTGTGCACTTTTAGTTTCCCCTTTATGTATAAATCAGCCTTATACTCATCAATGATGCGGGAATAGAACGGAGAAAACTGGAAAATGCACTGAAGGATAGAATCGGAAACCACAGGCTTATCGGGCATATCCACCTTATCCCTCTTAGCATGAACGGCTAAAGGTAATAGAAGACAAAGTATAATCAGTCTGACAATCCGTATATAGTGCATTAATGTACTCTCTTTTCATTGTTTGAAAAGCAAATATAAACAAAAACCAACAGGATGATGCATGATAATACTTAATTAACATCCTTAACAGAAATGAAAAATGACTAGCAATATAGCGAATTATTAATCAAAAAGCAGTATTTTTGCACCCAACAACCAGTAAAAGAAAGACAACATGTCCAAAATGAGATTTTTTGCTCTACAGGAGCTGGCCAACAGACGCCCCGTTAAAGTTGACTACCCCTCTGAGAAGTTATCTGATTATTACGGCGACCATGTGTTCGACCGTAAAAAAATGCAGGAATATCTGCCTAGTGAGGCTTATAAAGCAGTAATAAACGCAATTGAAAAGGGTACTCCCATCAACCGTGAAATGGCCGATATGATAGCCAACGGTATGAAGAACTGGGCAAAGACTTTCAATGTCACTCACTACACTCATTGGTTCCAGCCCCTGACCGACGGAACGGCTGAAAAGCACGACGGCTTTATAGAATTCGGTGATGAAGGCAGTGTGATAGAACGCTTCTCGGGCAAACTGCTGATCCAGCAGGAACCGGATGCATCCAGTTTTCCCAACGGTGGTATCCGTAACACATTTGAAGCACGAGGATATACGGCATGGGATGTTTCTTCTCCGGCTTTCATTGTAGACAGCACACTATGTATTCCTACCATCTTCATTTCGTATACAGGTGAAGCACTCGACTACAAGACCCCTTTATTAAAAGCACTGGGAGCTGTAGACAAAGCAGCAACGGAAGTATGCAAGATGTTCGATCCCAACGTAAAACGTGTATTTGCCAACCTGGGATGGGAACAGGAATACTTCTTGGTTGACACGGCATTGCACAATGCCCGACCGGATCTCTGCCTGACCGGACGTACCCTGATGGGACACTCTTCTGCCAAAGACCAGCAATTGGACGACCATTATTTCGGATCAATCCCTCCACGTGTAACCAGCTTTATGAAAGAACTGGAACTGGAATGCCACCGCCTAGGCATCCCTGCCAAGACACGCCACAACGAGGTAGCTCCCAACCAATTCGAACTGGCTCCTATCTTTGAGGACGTGAATCTGGCCAACGACCATAACCAGCTGGTTATGGACCTGATGAAACGTATCGCCACCAAGCATAACTTTACCGTACTGCTTCATGAAAAGCCGTTCAAGGGAGTAAACGGATCGGGCAAACATAATAACTGGTCACTCTGCACCGACACAGGGGTCAACCTGTTCTCTCCTGCCAAGACCGCAGAAGGAAATATGCTATTCCTCACTTTCATTGTGAACGTACTGATGATGGTTTACAAGAATCAGGATTTGTTACGCGCCTCTATTGTCAGCGCCGGGAATAGCCATCGTCTGGGAGCTAATGAAGCGCCTCCCGCCATTCTGTCCATTTTCCTGGGACGTCACCTTTCTCATATGCTGGACGAAATAGTAGCGCGTCTGAATGATGCCAAACTGACCCCTGACGAAAAGAAAGCCTTGCAACTGGGTATAGGCCGTATCCCCGCCATTTTACAGGATAATACGGATCGTAACCGCACCTCTCCTTTCGCCTTCACCGGAAACCGATTTGAATTTCGTGCCGCAGGTTCTTCTGCCAATTGTGCCGCCTCTATGATTGTTATCAATGCTGCCATGGCTCACCAGTTGAACGAATTCAAAGCGCAGATAGACGAATTAGTAAACGGAGGTATGGAACAGGAAGAAGCCTTGTATAAAGTATTAAAGGAAACCATTATCGCTTCACAAAATATTCGCTTTGAAGGGGACGGTTATTCGGACGACTGGAAGGTAGAAGCTGCACGCCGCGGACTGACCAACATCTGCCATGTCCCCGAAGCAATCATGAAGTTCAACGACGAGCAAGCCCGCACCGTACTGATAGGCGAAAAGATCTTCAACGAAAATGAATTAAACTGCCGTATAGAAGTGGAACTGGAAAAGTTCACCAAGAAAGTACAAATTGAAAGCCGTGTACTGGGTGACCTCGCCATCAACCATATTGTCCCCACAGCTGTGATTTATCAGAACAGGTTGCTTGAAAACCTGCGCGGGCTGAAAGAGATATTCCCGGCCGAAGAATATGAGAATCTGACCGAGGACCGAAAGAATCTGGTACGCGAAATCCAATATCGCATACTTGCCATTAAAGAAGCAGTGCGCAACATGACAGAAGCCCGGAAGGTTGCCAACCATCTGGGAAGCCAGGTAGAAAAGGCATTCAGCTATGAAGAAAAGGTTCGTCCTTATCTGGAGGAGATCCGCGAACACATCGACGATCTGGAACTGGAGATAGATGACGAAATCTGGCCATTGCCTAAATATCGTGAATTACTGTTCACCAAATAAAATTTCACAAGAAAAAGAAAGGATAGGAGATGAAAACCTATCCTTTTGTTATTTTTTGAAGATAAATTAATAGCTTATCTTTCTTTTTTCTTCTCATTACTTCGTCCTTTTATTTTTTCTTCTTATATTTGTGCTCTATAACACGGTTTTATAGCACGTTTATGGTTAAAAAAGAATTATCAGAAACTGAGATTGCTGAAAGCATACCAGACTTGTGGCAACCTTTGACACAGGAGCAAAGAGAGTTCTTGGCTCAGAACTTTACGATACAAAAGTATAAAAAGAATGAGACGATCTACTGCGAAGGAGAAACTCCGATGCACCTTATGTGTCTTCTTAGTGGAAAAGTGAAAATCTACAAAGAAGGCGTGGGAGGACGTAGCCAAATTATCCGCGTATTAAAGACAAAGGAATATTTTGCGTATCGTGCTTTTTTTGCTGAAGGGAATTTCGTAACGGCCGCTTCTGCTTTCGAGCCCTGCACCGTTTGCCTTATTCCTATGCCGGCCATTATGAAACTGATAAAGGACAACTCTGAACTAGCTCTGTTCTTTATCCGCCAGTTATCTATAGATTTGGGTATTTCTGATGAAAGAACCGTGAATCTTACTCAAAAACATATTCGTGGACGTCTGGCAGAATCATTATTATTCCTGAAAGATACATACGGAGTGGAAGAAGACGAGTCCACACTGAGTATTTACCTCTCCCGTGAAGATCTGGCCAACTTATCGAATATGACTACTTCGAATGCCATCCGTACACTTTCCAACTTTGCCACCGAAAGATTGATTACCATTGACGGAAGGAAAATAAAAATCATTGATGAAGAAAAACTGAAAAAAATCAGCAAGATAGGATAAAGTCTACTATCAAATATAATTCATACAAACAGGCGTCCGTTTTCCAATAACAGATGCCTGTTTTTCTATTATGAACGTCCAAATTCAGAAAACGGATGCCTGTTTTTCTATTTTAAACCTCTATTTTTTCATTGTCTATAAAAACCTTTTCCATCACCATCTGTTATAAGAGAAAACCAAAACCAAAGAACTATGAGTAAAGGTAAATTATGGGGAATCATCCTCCTTATTTTATTTGTGCTGGGATTCGGTATCTGGCTTTATACCAGCTCCGACGTGAAAAAAGATGTAGACCAGGAAGGCGTGGAAGTGTTAGACGACATGACTATACCCGCTGTGGACTAAATAAAAACAATAAACACTAACTTAAACTTTACATTATGGCTAAAGAATCTGTGAATATCCTGAAGGATAAAATTGACATTGTAGACTTATTGGCTCAACTGAATGCAGCCCTGTCAGAAGAATGGTTGGCTTTTTACCAATATTGGGTAGGATCATTCGTAGTAGAAGGTGCTATGCGTGGTGACGTACAGCGCGAATTTCAAGAACATGCTGCCGAGGAATACAGCCATGCCAAATTACTGGCTGACCGTATCATTGAATTGGAAGGCGTACCCGTACTTGATCCTAAACAATGGTTTGATCTGGCTCGCTGCAAATATGATGCTCCGGTAGATTTCGGCTCTGAAATCCTGCTGAAACAGAATGTAGAATCTGAACGCTGCGCCATCTATCGCTATCAACAAATAGCCGAATTTACAAACGGCATTGACTTCACCACTTGTGACATTGCCAAGCACATTATGGCTGAAGAAGAGGATCACGAACAAGATTTGCAAGATTACTTGAATGATATCGCCCGCATGAAGGCCTATATCTTAAAAAAATAATCCACATCTGCCAATGTGCTTTCTTCATCCAAACTGAAGAAAGAAAGGTAAGGCCGGTTCTTATGGCAAGAACCGGCCTTATTTTTTTTGCAATTCAAGTAACTTAACTTCATTGGCAAAGTAAGTTAAGTTAAATGGCAAAGTAAGTTAAGTTACTTTGCCAACGAAGTCCCCAGCGAGTTATATTTATAATGCTTGACGGATTCTCACCAGTTTGGTCAACAATCCTTCCAACAAATCCAGTTTCAACATATTTGCCCCGTCACTCTTAGCTACAGAAGGGTCTTCATGGGTTTCCATAAACAAACCGTCCACTCCTACCGCTACCCCGGCTTTGGCTACCGTTTCGATAAGCTGCGGCATACCACCTGTGACACCTGTAGTTTGATTAGGTTGTTGTAGAGAATGGGTTACATCCAGAATCACAGGAAAACCCAAAGTCTGCATTTCCGGAATGCCCCGATAATCCACAATCAAATCCTGATAGCCGAACGTGGTGCCGCGCTCAGTGAGCATAACCTGCTCATTACCCGCTTCGACCACTTTATCGGCTGCAAAACGCATGGCACCCGGTGATAAAAATTGTCCTTTCTTTATGTTTATAATCTTTCCGGTACGGGCCGCGGCTACCAACAAATCGGTTTGACGGCAGAGGAATGCAGGAATCTGCAACACATCTACATATTCAGCAGCCATAGCAGCTTCTTCGGCACTATGAATATCGGTTACCACAGGAACATCAAAAGTCTCCCGCACCTTATGGAGTACTTTCAACGCTTTTTCATCACCAATCCCGGTAAAGGAGTCCAAACGGGAACGGTTGGCTTTACGGTAAGAACCTTTGAACACATAGGGGATACCCAGTTTATCTGTCATTTTCACAACACGGTCTGCAATACGGAGAGCCATCTCCTCTCCTTCTATCACACAAGGACCGGCTAGCAAAAAGAAATTATCTGTCTTTCTTAAATCTGAAATTGTTGTCATATTTATTTTTATTCATTGAGATAACTATTCTGTATTATATTAAAAGGAATTTATATTTTAGGCACGGATTACCCGGAATTAACGGATTAAAGTAGTCTGCGCTATACTAGATTATTAAAAATCCGTGTAATCTGCGTAATCCGTGCCTAAAAATTAAATATTATCATTCAACTATTTAATTCGGAATAATCAATGTTATGGCTTCGGGACGAATGGTAATTTCCAAGGGGAAATGGCGGTCCAAAATACGTCCGTCCAAACTAACTGAAGCATTCTGTGCACGGAGCACCTTTACCTTTCGGGTACGATAGGGTTTCACCATTTTATGGTTCAGAATACGTCCCTGCAATAACATCCACATACCTGAAAATAACTGGACCAATTCCGGACGGTAGATCACCGACACGTCCAGCCAGCCATTATAAGGGACCGCACTGGGAGTCAAACCGTAACCACGAGCACTACCCACACATACCGTCATGATGCGTCCACGAATATGTTCGCCATTGATACATAGATGTGTACGGTAGAGTTTGCGTTCAAACAATAGTAGAAACATAGAAGCTATGAAAGATAACTCGCGTATTCCCCAAAAACGGCGGGTTCCATCCGAAATCTGCACAATACGGGCACCCAAACCTATATATATGGCATTCAGAAAATAGCGGGAAGTATGCTTTTCACCGTCAAAATAGTTACAACATCCCACATCTATCTTTCTCAGACGACGATTAATCACCCAGTCAACCGCTGCTTTATAGTTATCATCATCCAGCCCCCAGTATTTAGCGAAATCGTTACCTATGCCATTGGGAATAATGCCGAAAGCAATATTTTCCTTATCCTCTACCGCAGAGGTCATAATGCCATTGATAGCATCATTGATCGCCCCGTCTCCCCCTACAATCACAATAGTGCGATAACCGTTATTGGCCAGCGTGCGAGCAAGGCGTTCCACAGATCCAAAACCTTCGGACTGCACGTAGTCGAAAACAACCTTTCGGCTTTCCATGTAGCTACGTATTTCGTTCCAACGCTTCTGAGTCTTGCGGCTTCCGGCTTTCGGATTATAAATAATCCCCCATCTATTTGGTTCTACAGCCATAGTATTTAGTTTTTAGTGTGCAACAAATTTATAATCTCTTCCACCTTAGCTTCCATAGGCAAACGGGCATCTAACCAGTGTATGGTAAATCCTCGTCTTTCCATACCCCGAAACCAAGTCATCTGCCGCTTGGCAAACTGATGAATCGCTATTTCCAACTGATGGAACATTTCATCAAAAGAAAGTTCGCCGATTGCATACAAGGTGAGGTATTTATATTCCAATCCATAATAAATTAAATCTTCGGGAGGAATACCACTATCCAATAAAGCTTTGACTTCATTCACCATCCCTTCATCCAGACGTTGCTTCAGACGGCGGGATATTTTTTCACGACGGAGTTCACGGTCTATATCCACTCCGATAATCAAACTATGGATTTGTGGAAATTCACGATACTCCGATGGTTGCCGCTTGTAATACTCTTCTATTTCGATAGCACGGATCGCTCGTTTCACGGTATCCACATCCGTAGAGTTATGAAGTTTCTTGTAAGCTGACAACAACCGGGTGAGTTCCTCTAATGACTTATCCGCCAGAGAAGCCCTGAGTTCAGGATTCTCCGGGACAGGTAATAGTTTATACCCTTTCAATACGGATTCCAGGTAAAGACCTGTACCACCGCATAATATCGGACATTTTCCTTTCGTTCTCACCTCGTTGTAGGCATTCAGGAAATCATGCTGATATTCGAATACATTGTATTTGTATCCCGGTTCTACAATATCAATCAGATGGTAAGGGATCTGTCTATTGTTCACGGTATAGTCCTCCAAGTCTTTTCCCGTTCCCAAATCCATTCGGCGATATATCTGCCGACTGTCTCCGCTGATTATTTCGGTGTCTAACTTGTAAGCCAAAGCCGCCGCCAAAGGAGTTTTTCCCGAAGCGGTAGGTCCTAATATCGTTATCAAATCGTACTTTTCCATCCTTAGTTTTTGTAACAGTCGCACAAAGATAACGAAAATGTGCAACTTACCACGCAAAACTGCATAAAAAAAGCCGTCTGAATTACCTCAGACGGCTTTCGCTATATGGTTTTTAACTGATTAGCAGTTTACAGAAGCCATGTGAGCGATCAAATCCAATACTTTGTTAGAGTAACCGATTTCGTTGTCATACCAAGAAACCACCTTAACGAAAGTATCAGTCAAAGCGATACCAGCTTTAGCATCGAAGATAGAAGTACGAGCGTCACCCAAGAAGTCAGAAGAAACAACTGCATCTTCAGTGTAACCCAATACGCCTGCCAATTCGCCTTCTGAAGCTTCTTTCATAGCAGCACAGATTTCAGCGTAAGTAGCCGGTTTTGCCAAGTTAACTGTCAAGTCAACTACAGATACGTCCAAAGTCGGAACACGCATAGACATACCAGTCAATTTGCCGTTCAAAGCAGGGATTACTTTACCTACAGCCTTAGCAGCACCAGTAGAAGACGGGATGATGTTGCCAGAAGCAGCACGACCACCTCTCCAGTCTTTCATAGAAGGACCGTCAACTGTTTTCTGAGTAGCAGTTGTAGAGTGAACTGTAGTCATCAAACCGTCAAGGATACCGAACTTGTCGTTCAATACTTTAGCGATAGGAGCCAAACAGTTAGTAGTACAAGAAGCGTTAGAAACGAACTGAGTACCCTTAACATATTTATCAAAGTTTACACCACAAACGAACATAGGAGTATCGTCCTTAGAAGGAGCTGACATAACTACGTATTTAGCACCAGCTTCGATATGAGCCTGAGCTTTGTCTTTGCTCAAGAACAAACCTGTTGATTCTACTACGTATTCTGCTTCAACTTCATTCCATTTCAAGTCAGCAGGATTTCTTTCAGCTGTGATGCGGATAGGGTTACCGTTTACGATCAACAGGTTCTTTTCTACATCAGCTTCAATAGTACCGTCGAACTGTCCGTGCATAGTGTCATACTTCAACATGTATGCTAAGTAATCAACTGGGCAAAGGTCATTGATACCTACGATCTGAATATCGTTTCTTTTCTGAGCTGCACGGAATACAAAACGGCCGATACGACCAAATCCGTTAATACCTACTTTAATCATTTTGTTTAATTTTTAAAGGTTTTATAATATAGCTTTTAAACACTCTACGTTGGAATGTTGTTAAATGTTTAGTATTTATTTCCTAAACGCGGTGCAAAAATAAGAATTTGTTTTTATATTCGCACATAAATTCATATTAAAATAAAAAAAAATGGGGAAAAGTAGCTTTTTGCAAGATTTTAAGGCGTTCGCTATGCGCGGAAACGTCATTGATATGGCAGTCGGTGTGATCATAGGTGCTGCCTTTGGTAAGATTGTATCTTCCATTGTGGCAGATGTAATCATGCCTCCTATCGGCCTGTTGGTCGGTGGTGTGAATTTTACAGATTTGAAACTACAATTGAAGCCGGCCGAAATGGTAGACGGAGTTGAGAAAGCCGCCGTAACCTTAAATTATGGCAATTTTCTACAGGCCACTTTTGATTTCATCATTATCGCTTTTTCTATATTTCTATTTATAAAGTTGCTTGCCAAACTGAACAAAAAGAAAGAAGAAGCTCCAGCTCCTGCCGCTCCACCCGCTCCCAGCAAAGAAGAAGTGTTATTGACAGAAATCCGAGATTTGTTAAAAGAACAGGCAGAGAAGAAATAACACATTATTTATATAAGGAGGCAGGCACATCAAAGTGCCTGCTTTTTTATGGGAAAATAGATATTATTTCCTAAACCGGAAGCAAAAAGCCGTTGTAGAATAACAGATTTATAGTTTTTCTGAGTATCTTTGCGCCACAAAATCATTTACATATCCTATTAATATGCAAGAAAAGATCATTATTCTCGATTTCGGTTCACAAACCACACAGCTTATAGCCCGTCGCGTTCGCGAACTGAATACTTATTGCGAGATTGTGCCCTACAACAAGTTTCCACACAATGATCCGTCTGTAATCGGCGTAATCCTTTCCGGAAGTCCTTTCTCGGTGTATGATGAAAGCGCCTTTAAAGTCGATTTGAGCGACATTCGTGGAAAATATCCGATTTTGGGCATCTGCTACGGTGCACAGTTTATGTCTTATACCAACGGCGGAAAAGTGGAACCGGCAGGTACACGTGAATATGGACGTGCACACCTTTCCACCTTCGACCACGAAAACCCGTTATTGAAAAACGTCCGTGAGCATTCACAGGTATGGATGAGCCACGGAGATACTATCACCGCTATTCCCGACAACTTCCGCGTCATTGCCTCGACAGATAAAGTGACCATAGCCGCTTATCAGATAGAGGGAGAAAAAGTATGGGGGGTACAGTTCCATCCGGAAGTTTTCCATAGCGAGGACGGAACTCAGCTTCTAAAAAACTTCGTAGTCGATATTTGTGAAGGGAAACAAGACTGGAGTGCCGCTTCATTCATCGAAACTACCGTTGCCGAACTGAAAGCACAATTGGGTAATGACAAAGTTGTTCTAGGTTTGAGTGGTGGCGTAGACTCGTCGGTAGCAGCCGTATTGCTGAATAAAGCTATCGGAAAAAATCTGACTTGTATCTTTGTAGATCACGGTATGTTGCGTAAAAACGAATTCAAAAACGTACTCCATGATTATGAATGCCTCGGCTTGAATGTAATCGGAATAGACGCCAGTAAGAAATTTTTCAGTGAACTGGCAGGTGTGGAAGAACCTGAAAAGAAACGCAAGATTATCGGCAAAGGCTTTATTGATGTATTCGATGAAGAGGCACATAAGATTAAAGACGTAAAATGGCTGGCACAAGGCACCATCTATCCGGACTGCATCGAATCATTAAGCATCACAGGAACCGTAATCAAGAGCCACCACAATGTAGGTGGTTTGCCCGAGAAAATGCATCTGAAACTTTGCGAACCCTTGCGCCTGTTGTTTAAGGACGAAGTGCGCCGTGTAGGTCGTGAGCTGGGTATGCCGGAACATCTCATCACCCGCCATCCGTTCCCGGGACCGGGACTGGCTGTCCGTATCCTAGGCGATATCACTCCCGAGAAAGTGCGTATTCTGCAAGATGCAGACGATATCTACATCCAAGGATTGCGAGATTGGAAAGTAAAAGACGCGGATGGAAACGAAACATCCCTTTATCACCAAGTATGGCAGGCAGGCGTAATCCTGTTACCGGTACAAAGCGTAGGGGTAATGGGTGATGAGCGTACTTACGAACGCGCCGTTGCCTTGCGTGCCGTGACCAGTACGGATGCCATGACCGCTGACTGGGCTCACCTACCCTATGAATTTATGGCTAAGGTTTCAAACGACATTATCAATAAGGTAAAAGGCGTAAACCGCGTTTGCTATGATATCTCGTCCAAACCGCCTGCCACTATCGAGTGGGAATAAAAACAGACTACTAACTTAAAACAATATCAGACAAAATGAAGCAAGATATGATTGTTATTCTGGATTTGGGAAGTACGGAAAATACGGTACTTGCCAGAGCCATTCGTGCATTGGGGGTATATAGCGAAATTTACCCGCATGACATTACAGCTGCCGAGCTGAAAGCATTGCCCAATGTAAAGGGCATTATTATCAATGGTGGTCCCAACCATGTGGTTGATGGAGTGGACATTGACGTATTGCCCGAAATTTACCAAGCAGGTTTCCCCGTAATGGCGGCCGGTCATGACAAGGCTCTTTGCGAAGTGAAACTTCCCCAACTGACTGACGATGTAGAAGCGATCAAAAACACTGTAAAATCATTTGTTTTTGATACTTGCAAAGCAGAAGCCAACTGGAATATGACAAACTTTGTCAATGACCAGATTGAATTGATCCGCCGTCAGGTAGGCGATAAGAAAGTATTGCTGGCACTTTCCGGAGGTGTGGATAGTTCGGTTGTGGCAGCCCTGTTGCTGAAAGCCATTGGCAATAATCTGGTATGCGTGCATGTGAACCACGGACTGATGCGCAAAGGCGAATCAGAAGCCGTGATCGAGATATTCAAGAACCAGTTGAATGCCAACTTGATTTATGTAGATGCTACAGAGCGTTTCTTGAGCAAACTGGAAAATGTAGCCGATCCGGAACAAAAACGCAAGATTATCGGAGGTGAGTTCATTCGTGTATTCGAAGAAGAAGCCCGCAAACTGAACGGTATTGACTTTCTGGGACAAGGTACGATCTATCCTGATATTGTAGAAAGCGGTACAAAGACTGCCAAGATGGTGAAATCTCACCACAATGTAGGTGGTCTGCCCGAAGATATGCAATTTGGATTGGTAGAACCTTTGCGCCAGTTGTTCAAAGACGAAGTACGTGCTTGCGGAGTGGAACTCGGTTTGCCTTATGATATGGTTTACCGTCAGCCGTTCCCCGGTCCGGGCTTGGGTGTACGTTGTCTGGGAGCTATTACTCGTGACCGGCTGGAAGCTGTTCGCGAATCGGATGCTATCTTGCGTGAGGAGTTCCAGCTGGCAGGTCTGGACAAGAAGGTATGGCAATACTTCACTGTAGTACCCGACTTCAAATCAGTAGGCGTGCGTGACAATGCACGTTCATTTGACTGGCCTGTTATTATCCGCGCTGTCAACACCGTAGATGCCATGACTGCTACTATTGAACCGGTGGACTGGCCCATCCTGATGAAGATCACTGACCGCATTCTGAAAGAAGTGAAAAGTGTCAACCGCGTATGCTATGACATGTCGCCGAAACCGAATGCCACGATTGAGTGGGAATAACAAACTTCATTCAATATCATATAAGAGGTGTGTCAAAACTCTAATGAATTATCATATAGACTGTTATTCCTTTTGACTTTTGACATACCTCCGATATGATTTGTTTGTGTATTCGGGCGCAAGCATTGCGCCCCTACAGTGAATGTCAGCCTAACCTAATGACTATTATTACATTCCAATGTACCTCCAACTATGAAACGCGTGGAGGAAATCAGCCGGATTAGTTTCTGTATTTACAGCATCCCGGCAACTGATTATACACCGCGTCATCCGCTTTATATTTATCCGTATCGTGACCGGCTTTGGCAATGGCCTTGCTGATGGCATCCTCCGAAGTCTTATCCGGATCAAATTGCAAATGTATCATTTGCTTTTCTTTGTCCCAATGGGCGGATTGAACACCATTTACCCCCAATGCCGCTTTTTCTATACGCTCTTTACACATATCGCAAGAACCCTTTACTCCAAACATTCCATGTTTGGAAGCCGCCGTGGCAGACGTGGATGAGGAAGCGCCATGTTTCATCTCCATACCGGGCATGTGATGCCCCTCATGTCCGGTCATGGGTCTGCTCCCTCCGTTACTTTCATTCATCATGGATTGTTTCCCTTCCAGTTGTGCGCTGGCATCAATGGAAAACACGCCGTTTGTAACGATTTCCTCTCCGTCCGAAAGCCCCTTTATAACCACATAAGCACCTCCTAAAGCTGGTCCTAACTCCACTTCACGCATCAGGAATGCAGGCGTGGAAGTATCGGGCTGACGGACATACACAATAGAGCGTTTTCCGGTCCATAGCACGGCTGTTTGCGGGACGACAATCTTGTTCTTGTACTCTTTCAGTGGGGCTTCCACCTCGGCCGTAGCATACATTTCCGGCTTCAGTTCCAATCCGGGATTCGCCACATCCACCCTGACGCGCGCCGTACGGGTGGTTGCATTGATAATGGGATCGACAAAAGAAATCTTTCCGGAGAATTTCTTTCCGGGAAATGCCGGTAAGGTAAATTCCACACGGTCACCGTTGTTCAAGAACGGTAAATCTACTTCAAAAGCGTCAAACACTGCCCACACACGGGAAAGGTTCGCAATATCAAACAAGACGGCTCCCTGAGTGATATAATCACCTTTGTTCACCCGCTTGGCAGTGACAATGCCACTCGTGTTTGCCTTGATTTCCACCGTAGGAGAAGCCTGTCCCGATTTTTGTATTCCGTCAATCTGAGCTTCTGTCAGATTCCACAAGCGTAGTTTTTCACGGGCAGCTTGTACCAACTGAGGTTGTTGCATGCTGACAGCTTGCAGCAATTCCTGTTGGGCTGTAAATAACTCGGGAGAATAAACGGTTGCCAAAGTTTGCCCGGAACGAACTGATTCCCCTGTAAATTCCACATTCAATTTTTCAATGCGTCCGCCTACATAGGCCGTCTGTGATTGCAAACTACGTTCATCGGGGGCTATTTTCCCATAAAGGCGTATTTTCTTTACAGGATTCTCCTGACTGACACGGGTAGTCTGCACATCTGCCAAAGCCATCGCTTCCTCCGAAAGCTGTATGGCAGACGGATCTACAGCCTCATCATTGTCTGTATTCTTTTTCAGAGGTATCAAATCCATAGAGCAAATGGGGCACTTTCCCGGTTTGTCCATCCGGATTTGCGGGTGCATGGAACAGGTCCATACACCACTTTCATCTTGTACCAAATCATGGGAATGTCCTTCGTGTCCATTCATTCCGATTTCTTCCGTAGATGCTGCGGGAGCCGACGGACGGCTGAAAAGCAACCATCCTACCAAAAGTCCTCCCAAAGCAAAGAGGATATACATCACTTGTTTTTTAGCTAATATTTCTGTTATTTTTTTCATTTGTTGTCAGGGTTTAAAGAAGTGGATATTAATTTTTCCATAGCTGCCACACTGGTGTTATAACCCGCAATGGCCTCGCTCTTTTTCAGTTTATAATCAAGAAGCTGGCGTTCTACCTCTATCACATCGGTCAGCGACTGACGCCCGGCGGCAAACTCCTGCACAACCAGTTTCCAAGTGGAAAGCGATAAGGCATATTGACGGATATAGAGATTGACCTTTCTATCGGCATCCTCCAATTGCTGGCGGATATTGATATATTCTGCCTGTAACTGGTTTTGTATATTGTCACGTTTCAGTTCACTGGCTTTCCAGTAATTCCGGCTCTCCCGCTGTTGGGCATTATACTTACGGCGGAAAATAGGCAAGCTGATTTTCACCATCGGCATCACCATGTCCTTACCATTCATATCAGGCATTCCCATAGGGTTATCCATCTTATTGATTAAAGAATATTGGAGTCCGATACCTATCATGGGATAACTCATCCGACGATCCATCCTGGCTTTTGCACGATAAGCGTCTGCCTCAGCTTCGGCCATAGTCACCATAGGGTTGTTTGTCAGGATATGATCAACCAATGCCTGCCCGTCCATTTGGAAAACGCGTTGTTCCAAGGAGTCGGGGACCATGACCGGAGTCTCGGAAGTCCGATTAAGCAAGGTATTGAAACGAGCCACGGCAACCTGACGGGCAGAATACAGATTCTTCAAATTGTCTTCCAATTCTGCACGTTCCATCTGGATGCGCAGGACATCGGACATACCTCCTACCGCCGTTCCCATCGGACTTCCACCCATACCGGACATTCCCGAAGCGGAAGAGGATGACATGTTTGCCGAAGGTGATGCAGAAGGCTGTGCAGCACCTCCCATGCCTCCCATACCCGACATTCCACTACCCGAGGGGGCGGCACTCTCCATAACACCGGGGGAAATCAATCCGGAAGGTATGGAAACAGCTGGCGTACCCCCTTGTACGAAAGGAGCCGAAAAGCGCCTCAATGCCAGTTGCTCCAACTGGTGAAGCAAAGCAATATTGGCTTGCGTTGTTTTATATTGTTCATTCAAATTACTAAGCTGATACCATTGCGCCTTAACTTCATACCACAGATTATCGCGACTCTCACGAAACTTTTCATAAGCCATGCGGGCCATTTCCGCTGCTTCATTACGTGCAGCCTTACGCGTGCCGAACCAAGGAAACATCTGCATCAAGGTAAAATCGGCCACCTGCTTGCCCATCAATGTTTCCATCGGCTTAAAAAAGAAACCTATTTCCAGTTCGGGATCGGGAAAGGCTCCCGCCTGCGGTATCTTCTCCAAAGAGGCTTTGTAAAGCATAAAATCCGATTGTATCTGAGGATTATTGCGGGCCGCCTGTTCCAGATAGGCAGCAAGACTATCCACCTGTTCCTGTGCGGCAAGCCCGGTTCCCACGCTAAAGAAGATTGCCGCCATTATAATCTGTTTTATAAAATTCATTCTCGTCATTTTTATTCCTCCATTTTCTTTTGTTGTTTCTTTTCCGCTCTTTTCTCAGCTCCCTCGCGCCACCAGCATTGCAATACGGGAACTACGAACATAGTCATGGACTGTATCAGCATTCCTCCGAAAGTAGGAATAGCCATGGGCACCATGATATCTGCTCCTTTTCCTGTAGAAGTGAGGACGGGAAGCAGGGCGATGAGAGTCGTGGCAGTAGTCATGGCAGCCGGACGCACACGTTTTAATCCGGCTTCCACCACAGCCTCACGTATATCGTGTTTAGTCCGGGGCTGCTTTTCCAGAAAGACATGGTGGATGTAAGTACCCATCAATACGCCATCATCCGTAGCGACGCCGAACAGGGCAATGAAACCTACCCAGACCGCCACACTCAGATTGACAGGGTGCATCTGAAAAAGATCGCGCATATTCTCGCCGGCTATGCTGAAATTCATGAACCAAGGCTGTCCATACAACCAAAGCAGAATAAACCCGCCCGCAAACGCGACAAATACGCCGGAGAAGTGAATGAGTGATGCCGTAACGGTCTTAAACTGGAAATAAAGAACCAGCAAAACGATAAGTAATGCCAGAGGTACCACGATCATCAACCGGTTTGTAGCACGCTGCTGCTGCTCGTAATTTCCAGCAAACTTGTAAGAAACGCCTTTCGGCAATACCAGTTCACCTTCCTTTATCTTCGCTTCCAGCAAAGCATCGGTTTCTTTTACAACATCCACTTCCGCTTTGCCGGAAAGTTTGTCGAAAATGACATAGCCCACTAAAAAGGTATTTTCACTTTGTATCATCTGCGCGCCACGGGAGTATTCCAGACCGGCCAGTTCTTTCAAGGGGATTTGCGCACCGGTTGCTGTGGGCACAAGCAGCATGGAAAGGGTTTCAGGATCATCTCTCAATTCACGGGCGTAACGCAAACGGATAGGGAAACGCTCCCGTCCTTCCACCGTACGGGTCAACGCCATCCCTCCTACCGCCGCACTCAGCACTTCCTGCAAATCGGTTACAGATACGCCGTAGCGCGCCATGTTCTCCCTGTTCAGTTTAATTTCCAGATAAGGCGCACCCACTGCACGGTCGTAGAACACAGAAGAAGGTATGACAGACGGAGCCGACTTTAAAGCCTGTTCTATGGCTTTGCCTCCCTGCTCTATCGATTCCAGATCAGGTCCGTACACTTTGATCCCCATAGGTGCACGCATACCCGTAGAAAGCATCACCAGACGGGCTTCTATAGGCTGTAATTTGGGGGCGGAAGTCAGTCCGGGCAGATGGGTGACATTAACAATTTGTTGCCAGATATCATTGGTATTCTTAATCTCGGGACGCCATTGGCGGAAATAATCCCCTCGCGCATCGGGAATAAGGCTGTCGGCCGGGATCAGACGGAAACCGTCCGCCGGATTATAAGTACCTCCATTCTTCAACAGAAAGTCCCCTTTACGGTTCACCTTGAAACGCTCCCGGTGTCCGTTCTCGTCCAAAATATATTCGGGACGGTAGTTGATGGTATTCTCAAACATCTGTACCGGAGCCGGATCGAGCGCAGAATTTACACGTCCCCACTTGCCGATGGCCGTTTCCACCTCAGGAATGGAAGCCAGCCGTTTATCCAGTTTTTCCACATAATCCAAATTCTGTTCAATCCCTGCATGGGGCATACTGGTGGGCATCAGCAGGAAAGAACCTTCATTGAGGCTGGGCATAAATTCCTCTCCCGTATTTCTCCAAATAAGCAATCCGCAGACAACCGTCACCAATGGAATCATCATAAACTTCCAACGGTTCGCCAAACACCAGCGGAGAATACGTTCATAAAAAATGACCAACATCCACAACAAAGCGAGAATGACGGCAACACACCCGGCAACAAAAAGGAAATTCAACGACAATCCGCTTTGCGGTCCCATAGGAAGCCACTCTTCCGAAAGATAAAAAACAGCGACAAACAGAGCGATACCGATGTTGATGTAGTTACTTATCTTCGGCTTCTCCCAACGATATGCCAAAAGATTATTTATCCCTACCGCCGTCAATCCCAGAGCAGGAATACTGGCATACAGAATGAACAGCCCCATACCTGCCACTACCAATATATAATTCAGAATCTTACGGATCAGCCTGGAATTGATACGCACAGAAAATAGAATGTAAGCCAGGGTAGGCAATAGAATCAGTCCCAACACAAAGGCTGAAGCCAGTGCATAGGTTTTTGTATAGGCAAGGGGCGAGAACATTTTTCCCTCTTGCGCCTGCATGGCAAATACGGGCAGGAAGCTGACGATGGTAGTAATCATAGCCGTAGCAATGGCGCCGGAAACCTCGCTGACCGCCTTATAAATGAGCTGTACGAAAGCTTTTCCACGGGTAATTCCTTTATTTTCCGGCATTTCCATATACCGGATGATACTCTCGACAAATACCACGCCCACATCCACCATCACCCCGATGGCAATGGCAATGCCGGACAACGCCACAATATTGGCTTCTATACCTGTATACCGCATCAATATGAACGTAGCCAGTACAGCAATAGGCAACATGCTGGCTATGACCACCGAAGCACGCAAATTGAGCACCAATACAATAATTACAATGACGCAAATCAAGATTTCGTGCGACAGACTGGTTTCCAAAGTGCCGATAGTTTCCTTTATCAATCCCGTCCGGTCATAAAAAGGCACTACCGTAACCTTGGACACCGTACCGTCCGCTAATACCTTTTGCGGAAGGCCGGCATCCATCTCCCTGATCTTTTTCTTTACATTATCAATCACCTCCAACGGATTGGAGCCATATCGGGCAATCACCACACCGCCAACAGCTTCTACCCCTTCTTTATCCAGTCCACCACGGCGGGTGCCGGGACCGATATTAACAAAAGCAATATCCGAAATGCGAACAGGAATACCTTCACGCACCGTAATCACCGTATTTTCAATATCTGCCACATTCTTTATATATCCCAAGCCACGAATCAGATATTCCACCTTGTTCACCTCCATGGTTTCAGCACCGATGTCCAAGTTACTTTTTTTCACGGCATTCATCACATCCATCACAGATACATTGAAACGGTACATGGCATCGGGATTCAATTCTATTTGATACTCTTTTACAAATCCACCCGCCGAAGCCACCTCGGACACTCCTTCAGCGGCCGAAAGGGTATATTTCACATAGAAGTCCTGAATAGTACGCAATTCCTCCGCATTCCATCCACCTGTGGGTTTACCTGTCTTTGGATCACGCCCTTCAAGAGTGTACCAATAAATTTGTCCCAAAGCCGTGGCATCGGGTCCCAATGTAGGCTGCACATCTTCGGGCAATGTACCGGGAGGCAATGAGTTCAGCTTCTCAAGGATTCGCGAACGGCTCCAGTAAAACTCTATGTCATCCTCGAAAATGATGTAAATAAATGACATACCGAACATAGACGAACTACGTATAGTCTTCACTCCCGGTATTCCCAACAAAGAGGTCGTAAGGGGATAAGTTATCTGATCCTGAATGTCCTTCGGAGAGCGTCCCATCCATTCAGTAGCCACAATCTGCTGATTGTCGCCGATATCGGGAATGGCATCCACAGGAACAGGGTCACGGGGAATGATCCCTCCATGCCAATTAAACGGAGCGGTAGAAATACCCCATACCACCACTAAAAGAAGCAATAAAATGGTTATTACCCTGTTTTCAAGGAAATAACGAATAAATCTATTTATCATTTCTGCCTTATTTTTTTATTTTGAAATTGAATAACGACATCTTTTTCTGCCTTTTGTTTCTAAAAAACAAAGGGTATACGATTCTTGTTTTGCAAAATGTGTACATTGCAAAACGTAAGGATAGAAAAATCGTAAAAGGAAAAGACCGCTAAATCAAAAACAGGCAATGATAAATGAAAAGCGGGACCTCTCCTTGCCTGAAAGAATGGGACAGGCTAAGGTCGGCATACCCATTCTTTACTGTTACAGGAAGCAAGAAATATCCCCACAAATCAGGAAGAAGAGTCAAAATAGCGGGAGTAAAATCCATTACAGGTGAATACTCCGCATTCTGATCGACGATGAGTTTAATGAAATGGGCTTCCGTAGAGCAGCAATCTGAAGAAGTGTGTTTATGACCGCAAGAGGAACATACCTCCTCTTTTGCCCCCCATTCCCAATCAGCCAGCTTTCCCATGCAATAATGGAAACTCAGGGTAACGCCGGAAGACACTACCAAATAGAGTATGACCAACAGGAATAATGATAATCTTTTCATCTGAAAACGGAAACCTTTATTTATTTTATAATTTTGTGCAAAGATAGGGGCTTCGGATCAACTGAAAAATGGCAATTCGTCTGAAAGACTTGGCTATTCTTCCCTAAAAAGAATATAGAAATAAAAAAAACAGTTATCCGGATACATGGCAGTTCAAAAAAGAAATGAATAGTTTTCAAGTTAGTTATAAAATTCTAACTTTGCGGAAACTCCCTGAATTTTAACCGGCGATGAACAAGAATAATAAAGAAACAACTTATTGGGAAAAGTTTATGAATCCACTGGCATTAAAAGACGCAAACGAGTTTCCGACACCTGAGGTGCTGGATAAAGTATTAGGAGATAGTTACAGGGCTTTTGAAAAGCTGAGTGCCGAATTTGCAGATTTCGGGATTGTTCCCGAATGGCGGTATTATAATGACGGCAAAGCATGGCTCTGCAAGCTGATGTTAAAGAAAAAAAACTTGGGATGGCTCCATGTATATGACAACTATTTCAATGTATCCTGCTTCTTCACCGAAAAGCATTTTGAAGCGATAGAAAAACTGGACGTTGCCAATGAGATAAAAGAAGAATTTTATCACTCAAAAACAACGGGAAAGTTGATACCTATGGCTATCCGGATTACTGATAACAAGTTGCCCGAAGATGTGATGAAGATGATCGCTTTTAAGAAGAATTTAAAATAGCAAATGTTTAAAAAAATGCGAATATTCACATTCCCTATTATGAATATTCAAAAATGAAACGCGTATATTCACGATACATATCCTGAATATACGCGTTTTCACTTTCTCAGGGACGGTTTTCTTTATGTTTCAATACTCAGGAAACCCCAGGTCTCTTGAGCAAAGATACAATCCATAACAATAAAATAGCTCCAACGATGGATGTCACAAGACTGCCGATGATACCTGTAGCCGCAATTCCAAACAAACTGAATACCCAGCCGCCCAAAACACCGCCAACAATACCAACCAACAAATTTATAAAGAGTCCCAAACCTCCCCCTCTCATCAACTTACCGGCAACAAAACCGGCAATGATTCCAATAATAATGTACCAAATAAAATACATACGCTTTGTTTTTTAGAATTTATAATCAATCAACAATTAATAATCTCATTGTATAAAAAAACAGCAGGCTACATAAAAAAGTTGCTTCTATAAATCTTTTTTATATTCTGCCTGTTTCATCATAATCCGTATGATTCTTCAGCTTCCCCCTAATCTTTATCTGTATATTCCCCCCCTTCCCTCTCCATTTTTCCGGCTTCAGCATTTTCTTTCCTGATTATTTCCGGTCCGCATTTTACTTTTGCCGCAAATTTAAAAGACAAGATATGAAGATAAACGTACATTCCCTGCTATTTTTTGGCCTAGCTGCACTTCTTTCTTCCTGTGCTGCCGGAGGCGGTGAAAAGAAACAAGACTTTAAAGTGAAAACAACACAAGCTGTTCCCGTTTCGCATCAGAGCAACAAAGAATTTTCCTTTATCGCCCAACCTTTCCGCACCTCCGAATTATCTTTCCGGGTGGGCGGACCGATTGACCGTTTTGATGTATATGCCGGCAACCGCTACAAACAAGGCAGTATCATAGCCGAAATAGACCCGCGCGATTTCCGTATCCGTAAAGAGCGTGCCGAAGCAGTCTGGCATCAGGCCAAGGCGGAGTTTGAACGCATACAGAAGTTATATGATAAAGGCAACATCTCTGCCAGCACTTATGAAAAAGCAAAAGCGGACTATACCACCGCCAAGACAGCTTTCAATACCGCTTCCTATGAATTAGAGGACACACGCCTTATAGCTCCCTTCAATGGTTACGTGGGTGAAGTATATATGGAGAAATTTCAAGATGTCAAAGCTTCCCAACCCGTCATCTCTTTTATTGATATAGACCAGCTTAAGTTAGAAATATATGTCACTCAAGAGATTGCCTACGCAACACAGGCTCCGGACACCATACAAGTGCGGTTCGATGCCCGGCCCGACAAAGTTTACAAGGCACGAATTGTGGAAGTTTCCAAAGGAACGACCCGCAATAATCTCTCCTACCTACTGACGGCTTTACTGCCCAACAAAGAGGGAAAATTACTGGCAGGCATGTCCGGCAAAGCAATATTGAACAATCCTTCCATAACCACAAATGCTCTTCAAGGAGTAGCTATCCCCCAAACGGCGCTTTGCCATCGTCCCAAAGAAGGTGATTATTTGTGGGTGGTAAACACAAATACCGGACAAGTAAATCTCAGAAAAGTAAAAAAAGGAGATTTGTTACCGAATGGCCACGTATCCATCGTCGAAGGATTACATCCCAATGAGACCGTAGCAACCAGCGGACTGCGCTTCCTGTCCGACGGAATGAAGATAAATGCGGAATTATAAAAAAGAAATTTATAGCCACCTGACAATAACATCCACCGTAGGGGCGCATGATTGCGCCCGAATACATCCACGAAAACACCATTCGGAAGCTCATCGGGCGCAATCATGCACCCCTACAGCGGGTGAAAAAGCTATTTATTCCTTTTTGTTTGATAGCTACAAAATTTAATTGCCACTACGGTAAACGAATCATATCAAAGAAACGAACAATCATGAAATTAGTAAAATACTTTCTACAAAAAAAGGCAGTCACCATCTTACTATTGGTACTGATATTGGCCGGCGGCCTGTTTTCCTACATTAAAATGGGAAAACTGGAAGATGCCCCCTTTACCATCAAACAGGCTCTCGTACTGACTCCTTACCCCGGAGCATCCCCCTCCGAAGTACAATCCCAGGTAACCGATATTTTGGAAGAGTCCATCCAATCCCTGGGTGAACTCTACTATCTGAAAACAGAAAACCGTGCCGGCCTTTCTAAAATTACCGTCTACGTAAAGAAGGAAATCCGTGCAGACCAAATGCAACAACTTTGGGACAAATTGCGTCGCAAGGTGAACGATGTGCAAGGCAAACTCCCGGCCGGAGCAGGACCTTCTGTTGTCAATGATGACTTTGGGGATGTATTGGGTGTATTCTACGGACTCACCGGAAACGGTCATACCTACCGGCAACTGGAAGACGAGGCCAAGATCATCAAGAATGAACTGCTGAAAGTAAAAGATGTAGCCAAAGTGGAAATCTACGGAATACAGACACCTACAATCGACGTATCAGTCAGCCCGTCTGTCATGGCACAAAGCGGAATCACCATTTCCGACATATCCCGTGCCTTCGAAGCACAAAACAAAGTAGTAGATGCCGGAGGCATTGACGCCGGACAAAACCGGATACGCATTGAGTCTTCCGGAAATTTCTACTCATTGGATGATATCAGAAATCTGACCATCGTTTCCCGCTCAGGCGAACATTTCCGTCTGGCTGATATGGCACAAATAGAAGAAAGCTATCAGACACCCCCCGGCAACATGATGCGCATTGACGGTAATCCGGCCATAGGTATCGCCATCTCCACCGTACCTACCGGAAACGTAGTGGATATGGCGAGAGCCGTAAAAGACCGTATTGACGGATTATCCCAATCCATGTCTGAAGGCTATGAGTTGACCTCCATCTACGACCAAGGATATGAATCGGACGTTGCCAATCAGGGTTTCATCCTGAACCTGATTATTTCCGTTCTAACTGTTATAGCCATCTTATTATTTTTCATCGGATTCAGAAATGGTATACTGATAGGCAGCGGACTGATTTTCTCTATTTTTGCTACCCTTATTGTTATGATGGCTTGTGGCATCGCACTTCAGCGAATGTCACTGGCAGCCATCATTATCGCTATGGGAATGTTGGTAGATAATGCCATCGTTGTTTCGGACTCCGCATTAATCAACATGGAGCGTGGAATGAGGAAACGAGTCGCCATCATGCGTGCTTGTTCGGCCACTTCTTTACCACTGCTGGCGGCAACGGTTATTGCTATTCTGACTTTTCTTCCCATCTATTATTCACCTCATATCACAGGTGAGTTGCTATCCTCACTGGTAGTGGTCATTGGGGTGTCTTTAATGTTCAGTTGGGTATTTGCCTTGACACAGACCCCTTTCTTTATACAGGAATTTGTACGCCGTCCGCGTCCCGAGGAACTGAAAGCGGCTTTATTCGATGGAAAATACTATAACCGTTTCCGTAACGCCTTAGGCTGGGTGCTCCGTCACCGTACAGTCACTATTGCTTCGCTGGTGGTGATGCTGGTACTCTCGGCATGGAGTTTCAAATTTATCCCCAAAGTCTTTGTACCTGCACTGGACAAACAATACTTTACCGTAGATATGTGGCTGCCCGAAGGAACAAACATCAATGAAACAGACCGTATGGCAAGCAACCTGGCAGACTATATCCGTGGACACGAAGAAACAGAAATGGTTTCTACCTACATAGGACGCACACCACCCCGTTACTATCTGTCTAATGTTTCTTTCGGTCCTCAGTCCAACTATGCACAGATACTGGTGAAATGTAAAACCTCCAAAGAATCAAGGAAATTACATGCTTTGTTGCAAGACTCTATCCGGCAAAAATATCCCGAACCGCTGATAAAAGTAAACAAGTTCGAACTCAGCCCTTTGACGGAAGCAGTGATCGAAGCCCGTTTCCTGGGACCGGATCCTGCCGTATTGGATTCATTGGCGGGAAAAGCCATAGAAATTATGCGCCGTAACCCCAAAGTGGCAGATGCCCGTAACGAATGGGGAAATATGGCGATGATGATCCGTCCCGTTTATGATCCGGTAAAAGCCGGTGCACTAGGTATCACCAAGGCGCAGATGATGCAATCTGTCAAGTCCATTTACGACGGGACTCCCGTAGGTATCTATCGGGATAATGAAAAGAAAGTGCCTGTATTGCTGAAATCAGGAGGAGTCCATATTACGGATACCCACTCTTTAGGTGATTTCTCTGTCTGGAACGGAGAGCATTCAGCACCTCTATCGCAAGTGACTGAAAAAATTGAAACCACTTGGGAGTTTCCGCAGATACGTACCTATAACCGCCAGTTGTCCATGGCCGCCATGTGCGGTGTAAAACACGGACATACCATGGCCGAAGTACATGGAGAAATACGGAAAGAGATAGAAGCGATAGAATTACCGGCAGGATATACATTCTTTTGGGATGCCCAATACAAAGACCAGGGTGAGGCGATGCAAGCCATTGCCAAATTTTTTCCATTGGCCTTCCTTATGCTGGTAGTAATTTTGGTTGCATTATTCGGCAATTTCCGTCAACCGGTCATTATTCTATGTGTACTTCCGCTATCACTTATCGGGATTGCCGTAGGTATGCTACTCACCGGGTTTGATTTCGGATTCTTCCCCATTGCCGGATGGCTGGGATTGCTGGGAATGATTATCAAGAATGTCATTGTATTACTGGATGAAATAAACATACAACGCCGGGATGGAGTCAGTCCATACACCGCAGTTATAGAAGCCACCGTGTCCAGAACACGTCCGGTACTGATGGCGGCTACAACTACTATTCTGGGGATGGTTCCTTTGTTATTCGATATAGCATTTGGAGGAATGGCAGCCACTATCATCTTCGGACTGACCTTTGCTACTTTGTTAACGCTATTCGTAACTCCGGCACTCTATGCCATGTTTTATAAGATTAAATAATTGAAATATATCCTATGAAAAAAATTAATATACTGTTTATCTTTATTTTTAGTGTTCCGTCCGCTACTTTCGCCCAACAAAGTGATTTATTGGAAAAGTACAGGTCAATGGCTGTAGCATACAACCATGACCTGAAAGCGGCGGATAAACATATTTCGGCAAGTATCGAATTGGAGAAAGCCGCTCAAAAAGACTTGCGTCCCAAACTCTCGGGCGATGCCCATTTTCAATATACCGGCAACCCCATCCAGCTTACACTGGATTTGCCTAGTATGCAGAATCCTCTGACTTTCGAGGGCAGAGACATGAAATACGGCGCCTCCCTTACCCTATTACAACCTGTCTATACAGGCGGCCGTTTGTTAGAAACCATCCGAATGGCAAAACATCAACATAGCCTGGCAGCCCATCAGGCGGAATATTTCCGTTCTGCCGTGTGCTACCAAACCGATATGCAATACTGGAACACCGTAGCTCGCGCAGAACTTTTGCAAGTAACCACCGACTACCGTAATTCCATCGCTTCACTGACCCAAACCATTCGTGAACGAGTGGAAGTGGGCCTGGTTGACCTGCAAGACCTGCTCATGGCGGAAGTGAAACTGAATGAAGCCGAATACCAGCTTCTGCAAGCCCAAAGTAACTTGAAGACCGGAAGAATGGCTCTGAATTCCCTTATTGGAATGGAACTGAATACCTCAATCGCCATAGAAGATTCCATTCCTTCCGTTTCCATGAATCATCAAATATGGAATGCAGACGGTACGAACCGTTCCGAACTAAAGATCGCTTTTGACCAGATACGCATAGCAGAAAGTACAAAAAAGCTGACAGATGCCAAATACAAGCCTCAGCTTTATATAGGGTTGGACGGAAGCTATTCCTCACCGGGGTACGATTTCAAGACAGATCTTGACCCTAATTATGCCGTTTATGCCAAACTATCCCTTCCCATATTTGAATGGGGAAAAAGACGAAATGAAAAGCGTGCCTCCACTTTCCGTGTCAATGCCGCTACAGATAATCTGAATCAAGTGACCGATCAGGTCAATCTGGAAATTCAGACCGCCCGCGTTTCTTTATCACAGGCTTTGGATCAGGTTCGCCTTACCCAAAGCTCACTGGACAAGGCTCGCGAAAACGAACGTATGGCATTGGAAAGATATACAGAAGGAAAAGTGTCCGTGGTGGAAGTGATAGAAGCTCAAAATTACCGGCAGGCATCACAATCCTATTATGTACAAGCCAAAGCTTCTGCACAAGGGTATTATTCTGCTTTGCTGAAAGCATTGAACAAATATTAAAAAGTTTATGAGTTACTTTTTGAGTGCTACCGAAAATATATTTCTCCCCCATCCTGTTATTATTCTGTAAAATATTGTAGTTTTGTTCTTATGAAATGGAATGTTATAGTATATGGCCTTTTATTCTCAGGGTTAGGAATTTTTTCCTACCTCCTGCTAGCGAACTACTCAGAGCTGTCACCACAAGTAGCAGATGTGCTCTATTCTAAAGGCGCCTTTATATTTTTTATTGCCGCCTTCAACGTCCTGGGTTACTCTACCTTGCGGCTCAGTTCCTGGTTAAACAACCAGTATGCCTTGAATATCCGCAAACGCTGGAAGATTATTACCATCTACATAGCCGTAACCCTACTATTTCTCCTGCTGAACTATAGCCTGCTGATTGTCGGGAAATTCCTGGTGGGAGCTTACGACATCTTTGTCTTCCCTAATGGCGGCTGGCGTATCCTGATCCTTGTATGGCTAGTAGAGCTGATCATCGTAGGGCTGCTTTTATCCAACCGCTCCATTCAGAACACCTTAAAATTACAACAAGAAGCCGCCGAATTGCAAAAGGAAAACAACACAGCCCGTTATGCCGCTCTACAAAACCAGCTTAACCCGCACTTCCTGTTCAACAGCCTGAACACCCTGATTGCCGAAATAGAATACAATCCAAACAATGCAGTCCGTTTCACCAAACATCTGTCCAGTGTCTACCGCTATGTCCTTCAAAGCCAGGACAAAGCATTAGTTCCCCTGAGCGAAGAACTGGATTTCATGAAATCCTACCTTTTTCTGCATGAAGTACGGATAGGAAACAGCATCAGCTGTGAATGCCACATCCCGGCTGACTATCAGGATGCCATGCTTCCCCCCCTGACCCTGCAATTATTGGTAGAAAATGTCATTAAACATAACTCCATTACCCCAAGCAAACCTATGTTAATCCATATCGGAACAGAAAATAATTACCTGACAGCCAGCAATCCTGTCCAGCCCAAGAAAAGTAACGATTCCTCTTCCGGAGTAGGATTAAACAATCTTTCCAACCGTTGCAAACTGATGCTCGGCGAAGGAATTATTGTCATCAAAGAAAATAACTTGTTTACCGTAAAAGTACCCCTAAGCTATGAGTAAATTAAATGCCATCATCATAGAAGATGAAGTACCCGCCGCACGTCTGCTACATTCCATGATCTCCCGTCTGCGTCCGCAATGGAATCTGACCATTGTAGCAGGTAACGTGGACGAGGCCGTAACCTGGTTCAAAGCAAATCCGCACCCCGATCTCATCTTCCTCGATATCCAACTGGCAGACGGAAATGCATTCGATTTCCTTTCGACCGCGCACCCTTCATCCATTATCATTTTTACAACTGCCTACGACCAATATGCCATTCGTGCCTTTACCGTAAACAGCATCGATTACATATTAAAGCCCATTGATGAAACACGCCTGCTGGATGCCATCATCAAATATGAAGCATTACAAGGCAGCGGAATCCCTCAACCTAAAGAATATATGGACACTCTACTAGACACCTTGCAACACAAGGACAGACGTTACCGCACCCGCTTCCTTATTTATGGAGCCGACCGTTTCTGGTCTCTCCAAGTAGCGGATATCGCCTACTTCTATTCTGAAAATAAAGTAACCTTTGCCGTCACCAGAAAAGGACAAGAACACATTATAGACCTGTCCCTGAACAAACTGATGGAGCAACTGGACCCTGAGCAATTTTTCCGTGCCAACCGGCAGATTATTATCAGTATTGATGCCATAGACCATGCCGAACCTTACTTTAACGGCAAAATAGTAGTCAGCGTCCTTCCTCCTTACAAATCACAAATTACCATCAGTGAGGAAAAGCTTTCTTCATTCAAACTTTGGCTGAATTACTGAAATACCAACTGTAAACCTGTCCAAAAAGGAGGATGATCGACAGATGTTATAACCCAAATTACAGATTTTACTACCAATATTCAGGTTTACCATCCAACATGAATCTAAAATTCATATATTTGCTTCAAACTAAAAAATACAATTTATGGAAGAAGTAATCAAACTTGACTCAATAGACCGGTATAACAAGCTATACGGAGTAGAAACGCTGCATCCACTAGTAACGGTTATAGACGCTTCAGAAATAAAACAAGACCTGCCTTCGCATACCCTACTTAATTATGGTCTTTATGCTCTCTATTTGAAGGAGACCAAATGCGGCGATCTGCGCTATGGCAAACAGTTATACGATTATCAGGAAGGCACAGTAACAAGCTTTGCTCCCGGACAAGTAGTGGAAATCCGTAAAACGGAAGGTATTACTCCGCAATGGTTAGGACTGGTATTCCACCCCGACTTGATACGGGGTACATCATTGGGACAGGAAATCAAACAGTATTCCTTCTTTTCGTATGCCTCCAATGAAGCCTTGCATCTTTCGGAGGATGAAAAAGATATTTACCGCGATTGCCTGGAGAAAATTAAAATAGAACTCACTCATCCGGTGGACAAACACAGCAAGCGATTGATTGCACGTAACATCGAATTGCTGCTGGATTATTGTATGCGTTTCTATGAACGGCAGTTCACAACTCGCAGCAAGGTAAACAAAGATATTCTGACCAAGTTCGAGAATCTGCTGGATGCCTATTTCCAAAGCGATAAACCACAGACGGAAGGGCTTCCTACCGTGAAATACTTTGCTGACCATGTAAATCTCTCATCCAACTACTTCGGTGATCTTGTCAAAAAAGAAACCGGACGGACAGCTCAGGAATATATTCAAAACAAGCTCATTTCTATTGCCAAGGATGAAATACTAGGTTCGGGAAAAAGCGTCAGCGAAATCGCTTACCAACTGGGTTTCCAGTATCCACAACATTTTACGCGGATATTCAAGAAAAGTGTGGGACAGACCCCGTCAGAGTATAGAGAGATACAGACATAATAAAACTGCACTTCTTCACCGTAAGGAACATCAGGACAAAGTAGAGCTATATTGATGGAGTATAGCGCAGAGTTCAATAGTTGAGTACTTAAAACAATGAAAGGAAATAAAACTTTAGACATAAAAACGGTATACGAATGTAACCAATGTCTGGGTAGTAAAACACTCCACCCGCAAGCAGGCATCATTAATCTGGAGAAGCCTGATTTGACGGGAGATGCTATCAAGTTCGAGTTTTATGCCATTCTGCTGATAGAAGAATGTCCGGATGGTTGTAGCTGTTGCGGACGGAAATATTACGATTACTCCAACGCAACCATGGTATTCCTTTCTCCGGGGGAAATATTCCGTATGAGTGAAGACAATACATTACCCAATAAAGGATGGCTGCTGGCATTCCATCCCGATCTACTGTTCCGTACTTCCCTAAAGAATCATATCCAAAATTACACCTTCTTTTTTTATAACAAAGAAGAAGCTTTGCATTTATCCCAGCGTGAAACCGGCACAGTAACTTGCTGCCTGGAAAACATTGAAGAAGAACTACACCATCCTATCGACACACATACCAGCACAATTCTGTCACGCCATATCGAGTTATTACTAGATTATTGCACACGTTTTTATGAACGGCAATTCATCACTCGTGAAAACAAAAATAAAGCTATCCTGGAGAAGATGGAAAAAATACTTGATGAATACATAGCCTCCGGAAAGTTACAGAACGGCAAATTACCTACCTCGGAATATTGTGCCAGGAAATCAGCTCTCTCCACCGCCTACTTTAACGATCTGCTGAAGTTCGAAACGGGAAAAACATGGATTGAATATTTCCGATTCAAACAGTTGGATGCCGCCAAACGGATGCTACTGAAAGCCGGTAATACGCCAACTATCGTGGCAAACCGATTAGGATTTCCGAGTGTACAATACTTTAGCCTGATATTCAAAAAAATAACCGGAATCGCACCCAACCAATACCGAAATTCACAAAACTAAGAAACGGAAAAAATGATTGTGTATGCACTGTCCGGCTTTTGCCGACCCTATAAAAAATTGTTATTGCTGTCATTGAATTTGAATATGATGTGGGTAATTCGTATATTTGCCGCATGAAAAAAATATTCATAGGATTAGTTCCATATAAGGTAGAACAAAGTTATCCGCTTATTTATAATTCATAACCTACCAGTCATTTTTTATAATTGTAAATAGAAACTTCACAATACGCATTAAATTTTAAAAACATATGATGAACAAAGACGAACAGATGTGTCCCACGGCACACCCTACGATATCTTGCGGACTTGATTTCGGGACTTCCAACTCCGTCATTACCCTAACAGACACCTGCACACGCAAGGAATTATTTACTTATTCCGCTAACTCCATCCTCTATTTTCCCGACAATGAAAACAATACCTGCTACATAGGTGCAGAAGCCCAAAGTAAATATGTAGAAGATGGAATGACAGGCCGCCTACTGAAGTCTGTAAAAACACTTCTCAAGCAAGATGATTTTCTCTTCACCTGGATCGGAGGTAAAAAGATGACTCCCGACCAGTTAGTGACTTACATTATCCGTCATCTGAAAGAGAAAGCCGAAGCATTTACCGGAACCACGCTGACAGATGTCGTATTGGGTCGTCCCGCTGTTTTCTCTGAAAATCCGAAACAAGAAAAAGTAGCAGTCACCCGTCTGCTTGCCGCCGCACGGAATGCAGGTTTCACCCATATCCGTCTGCAACTGGAACCTATTGCCGCCGCCTTTACATACGAACAAACCTTGACGCGTCCTGAAACCGTTCTGGTAGCCGACCTTGGTGGAGGTACATCCGATTTCACCATCGTCCACCTTGCCCCGAACAAGGCAGGCAAAGCCCGGCGCGAAGAGGATATCATTGCACATGGAGGCGTATATATCGGAGGTGACCTGTTCGACTCCGAAATCATGTGGCACAAAGTTACTCCGTATTTAGGCCGTGGCGTGCTTTATCAATCCTATGACAAGCAAATAGAAGTCCCCAACACGCTATTTCGCGAATTGAGAAACTGGGAAAAAAGTTTTCTACTGAAAAGCAGCAAAGCACGTCGTGCTATGGATAATTTTTATGTCTTCTCCGGCAATGACCAACGAATAGACAATGTACGCACATTAGTAGACAACAACTATGTCTATTCTCTATTCAAAAAGATAGAGAAATCAAAGATAGCCCTTTCCTCCGTACCGGAAACATCTATTCATTTTTCTGAACAAAATATCCACATCGACGAACCGTTCCGAATCAATGAATTCGAAACCATCATCGGGAAACATATACAGGAAATAGAAATATACGTCACCACCCTACTACAACAAGCCGGATATGATGCCTCACAAATAGACTCTGTATTCCTGACTGGCGGCAGCAGTCTTGCCCTCCCTGTCAGAAATATGCTTTGCAAACTGTTTGAAGAGTCAAAGCTACGCCAAGGAGATACTTTCAATAGCGTTGCATATGGTTTGTCATTGAATCACTAGAAATCACTTATTAAATACTAATGGTCGGTAAACATGATAGCCTCAATACAGATTCCATTTTTATCAATGATACACTCTATCGTTACGGCAGGAAGTCTGAATTCCAAAATATGTGCATCAGGTAAATACGGACAAATATGCTTTTCAGAATCTGGATGCAGTGCTCTGATAGACAATTCTGAGAATCCAATAAATCCCCTTACTTTAAAATAGCTAAAGCAAGATTGCGAAAATGGCAAAAAAGGAGGAATGTTTTCTTTCATGAGTTATTGTAATAGATTTATTAGTTTGCCACGCTAAAGATATTATATCCAAGGCATAAGCCTTTTATCAACAAACATAGTGTCCAAAAGGTTTATCGGAATACATAGAATTTATGACATAATCTATGAAAAACACTTTTTATTTATATTTCCGGAGAAGCTATCAAATAATTAAAACAAGGAAGCTGTATCAACAGTATAAAATCAAATCGTAAATTGTAGGGGCAAGATTTGCTCCATAGCCGTCAGGGTAAGGAAAACATTCAATCCGCCCCTACAATGAAATGACAACGCTATCGGAAGTGTTAAATGAGATGTGTAGAAAGAGTAGCTCATAATATCTATCCTTCCAAATCTCCTATTTCCTCAAAAAATGGAATATGTGACTTCGTTTATCCACAGAACAAAGAATAACATAACAAGATGGACAGAATGGTATAAGTACATTCTGTCCGTCATTCTTTTGATATTCAGGTTTTTGGTTATTCATTTCATATCTCTTTCCAATAGCGGTTGGGGTATTCAATAGAACATTTTATTTCAATATTGCCAAACTTTTATTTTATGACATACCAGGTCTGACTTTTAGCCGGAATTTCCACTTCGAAAAAGGTATCATAGTTATGATCTATTTTCATCTTTACCGCCTTTCCATCTTGTTCGGAAACTATCGCTGCATCTTTCAATCCGGTATAATATAAATTGATTCTCAACTTCCGTTTTACAGGCTCATTCAAAGGATTGTACACCATCAACAAACCCTTTTCATCCCCTTGAGGATTCACATGAAGAATGGCATCGTAATCTCTGCCATCAGGACGACGGATATGAATAAGGTCACTATCCAGCACATCACGATGCTTCTTATAAAAGTTAACCCATTTCATGACCAGTTCCTTTGTTTGCGGACTGTCATACAGTTGCGGCCCACGATAACAAGCCTGCACACCGGCACCAAATAAGTTTGCCAACCGCTGACCATAGTGGGGCAAATGGTCTTTCAACGGTTCGATGGTGGCGGCTTCCTCACCCCCTTGATATTCTACCAACGGAACAAACATCCAGCCCATAGAAGGCGTTTTGTTCCAAGTGCCGTCAAACACATTTTGCCGTTCCACTATTTCCTGTTGTTCACGCGGCAATGACCAGTTCGCTTCCCGGTAGCCCATACCCACTTTGTTACTTCCATTCAAGAAATATAAATTGGGGACATTCAAGTAAATGCCTTTACCCCGGCACCATTGATAAAAATCAGATATCCGCTTGAACTGGTTCCATTGAGAATCTTTTACTCCTTTATGCCCCGGATGAGTGGTGGAATAACATAAATCTCCCGGATAAGAACCATCGTGTTCAAATACATTCAATCCCGTAGTACCATACAGATGATAGAGTTTATCCATATATTCCCGTCCCCATTTACTTTCCACACAAGGCGAATTACCGAAACGGGCACTCTGGCCTTCGGGCAACACCACATCGTTTTCTTTATCAATATGGCGGCTTGCCAATAACGAATATCCTCCTAAAGCAATATTTTTAGAGTGGGCATAATCAGCCAGTTCTTTCATTCTTGCCAGATTCTCCGGTGAATTGTCCTCTGCCTCGAAACCACTCCAGAAAGTCATGATCACCATTTCAAATCCTACCTCGGCACATTGATCAATGGCCCTCTTGACAGAAGCATTATCCGAACTACGCACATGCATTAAAATGGGGTTCTCTGTCACCCAAGGGGCAATGGCACGCATCATTCTCCGATAAGCCAATGACTTGCGTTCACGGTCCCAACTATCATTCAACAACTCCCATACCCGGAAACTGTTGAAAGACTGACCGGATTGAAGCTGTTGGTCCGGCCCTATTTTCGGAGCCACTTCCAATAAGCAAGGAGTAGTACAATCAAAGTTCACTTGAGTCTTATACAGTGGGTCCGGCTTCCATGCTACACTCGAAGAATAGATGTATTCTTCACTCATTCCTCCGAAATTATAATCCGTATCTACGGTTATATTCGGATATAGCCATCTTTCACGCAGGTCAACAGCACTTTCGGGTTCAGTAGCTGCCAGTATTTCACTTTTAAAGTGATTGATGGTTATTTCACGCCCCGATTTATTATTCACTGTCAGCCATTTACTAAATACAGGCATATTATCATACAATTCATAATGTACCTCTACCTCCACCTGCTTCAAATAAGCCAAACGTGTTGATGCCTCTTGAGAGGATATGGCAGATAATCCGCCAAGCATGCTAAACGATTCTATTCTACATCTTCCTTCCGTACCCTTTTCTGCAAAGTCTTTATTGCCTCCCGCGGCATCCATCTTTCCGATTCTTATTTTCTGAGGAGTTTCACCGGCAGACAGGCTGCATATTCCAACCGACTTCCACTCTTTTCCACCATCCATAGAAGCAGAAGCCTCCAACTTATCTTCTTTCAATTCCATTTTGAGTAAAACGGTCTGTGCATCTCCCATAGAGATACCTGTCATCTCATTTTTCCCATCATAAAAACCTATTTTATGTTCGCCTCCTCTTACATTGATCTTTACCGTCTTATCATTGAATACAAGCCCTAGTCCCGGTCCCCAACTCGATGAACGGTCTGTTCCCGGAGTAATAGTTGCCCTTACTACTTTCGTTCCTTTTGCAAACTCCCGTTCGGCATACACTGCTGTATTTGCCAATGCCATAATTTCACCGACTTTTCCCTCGTTGATAAATGAATTGCGTTGATGTGCCCGCGATTCTACCAATTTCCAATCCGATGACAGTTTCTTAAAATCATCTGAAAGTAACACGGAACGCTGGTCGTCTTGATTGCTTCGCTCCGCCAGTATCTTTATCGCTTCATCATCCAGGCGATAAGTAAAAATCAATTCTTTTCCCGGGGCAGGCCAAGGCATGTCTTTGGGCATCCAAGCTTGTTTCTTCATCCAGCCAAAGCGTGCCTTTGTGGGTTCTATTCTATAATCGACTATCTTAAAGGTTCCCGGATCGGCTGTCAAGTCAGGAATCCATTCTTTCAATAGATAGTTGTGTACAGGTTGCCCTATCAATCCTCCCACATCAAAACTAAAGCCGTCAATCTCCACCGAAGCTTCCGGACGTATGGAACGCAAATAAGAAGTATTGTTTCTCATCTCATCCAATCCAATGGATGCTACATTGGGGTGTAAAGTGAAAGTACGGTTTACCAAACCATTTGTAAAAACAAGATGCCCTTCAGGAGTTTGAAATACATCTGCTTTCGCATTTATGGAATCCACCAACCAATCACCTTGCACCGTTACACCTTCTTTATCATACGTAGATAAATTATTCTGAGCCGATAAGCAAGTAACAACGCTTATCGCTAAAGAAAGATATAAGAATCTGTTTTTCATAGATACTAGATTTATTGTTTTACTTTTAAAGACCTCCCCAATCATAAAAAGGATAGTCCAAATACCTATGGAGTTGAATATTGCTTCTTCCAACTCACGTTCCAATAATATTCCTAAGGGATATTTATCCGAGATAATAAAATGATGTTCTGATGTATTTTCGGATGCGAGCACAGATAAAGAAAAACAGAATAGTGGTCATAAATATATTTATATGACTGCTCATCACCTGCTTTCAATTGCTCAATAATAATCTTTTCTGTGTTCATCCGATCTATACACACCGACAACAGCGTAACCTCATCCCTTGTCCCCCACCTTGCGCACGTTGCTTTTAGACCGGAATAGAGATTATAGTCCATATCCACTTTGCTTTCAATAACAGCAAAACAAAAGGTCTTTTATTTAATGGCAATCGTGCGAGAGATATTCCTAAACAAAGAAACCTCTTTATTGTGAACTTTCCGCATAATTTAATGAATAAAGTTCGCTTTTTTACAAACTTTCAGGAAAAAACTTCTATTTCTCCAGTCCCATGCGGTAATTAAGGGTATCTAGCATTCCACCACCCTATATACATTTCCTTTGGCAGTATGCACCCGTTCGCCCAACTGGGGCAGAATGCGGCTCAAACTATAAGCGGTCATGCCCCTTACAGCCGAAGGATGAGCGGACTTCATATGCTCGAACAACTGGGTGGCGGAAAGGGTAAGCACCTCCTGTGGATGGTCTTCTTCCGTAGCGAAGCGGAAGCAGAGGCGGAACACCTCTTCTTCGGGTACATGTTTGTAAAACAGGACGTTGTGTTGCTGTATAGCGTGTTCTTCTTCCTTATTGAACCAACTGCGCTCGCCGGACAAAAGTTCTGCTTTGAGCTGGGCATACAGTTGCTCGTGGTCCACAGGCGTGGCGCAATCTATGGCGTGTTCCAAGTTGACGCAGAGAAAGCGGCGTGAGCCTGTACGGTCCACCAGCAGGTCCTCCCGGTTGCTAGTGCCGATGAACGAAGCGATACGGGGAAGTGACGAGGCACTGCGTTTGTAAGCCTTGCGGACATTCAGCGCGGAGGCTTGCATCAGATTCTTCAGCAAGGGCATTTTGGATGCGCTTAGTTTGTCAAACTCATCCAGGTTGATCAGGCCGTAGGCGGCCAACCGGGCTTCGGCGGATGCCGGGGAGCTGAGGTCGTAGCTTTCCGTGTAGTAAGCTTTCAGCGCGTCGGGCATCAACAGGCGGCAGAACGTGCTTTTCCCCAACCCTTGGCGACCACTTACCAGCAAGGGTGCCACACTATTGGCACGGTTATTGGCAGGATCAAACTGCATCCACTGGGCAGCGAGGCCCAGCATCCAGCGGTGGAAACCGTTCACCCACACCGGGTCGTGTGACACCCGGCGCGCCAGTTCGGACACCCGGTCCTCTCCGTCCCATCCGGGAAGCTGTTCGAAGTAGGCGGTAAAGGGATGATATTCGCTGATGCGACGCGAGCGCACAAAACGCTGGATGTCCCTGTCCCAACAGTCTATGCCCGTTTCGATGGCCTCCAGACTTAGTGAGTTCATCCATCGCTCGTCCACTTTGGCATAGCGCAGATGGGTGTCGGGCACATCGTTTTCCAGACATGCCACTTCGGTTTCCTCGGTCAGTACATTGAAACGGAAGTGGTAGCGGGAGGCGAGAAAGGTGGTCACTTCCTGCATTAAGGAATGCGACTTAGCCTTCTTCTGCACGTCTTTCAAGCGAGCGTAATTCTCCTCCGCTTTTCCGGATGAGGCTGTCGAGAGGACTGATTCCACCTTCTTTGCCGGGGCTTCTCCGGAAGAACTATTCTTACTGTCCTGCAAGTTACCCTTACCGTTTTCAGCAAGAAGGGCCTGTGATTCGGCCACTTCTCTCACCCCGTCTTCTCCCGACACAATGTAGTGGTAACTGCCCGTAGGTGCCTTCCCGTGGGTACGCGGAGTCCAGTTCATTACCAGAACCGCCTGCCCCTCGCGGATGTCCAATGCCAGATGCATACCGGGGATGGCACGGCAAAGCGGCATCAGTCCATTGAGAGCGGCTGCAAGGTCGCGACGCGGTGTTCCGTCGGAAGGAACGGGGTTTGACGGGAATTTGCTTCCAAAGAAGACTGTTCTGAGAGTGGTGAATACATTCATAAGGCGCTTTTTTTAATTTGACGAACTACAAATATACAACATAAAAAGGCGTTTGTCAAGAGGGGGCGGAATACGATGACAGAACTTGGCACAAGTTATGGCGAATCTTGGTACAGGATACAGTGCATCTTGGTACAAGTTGCGATGGAACTTGATACACTGTACATACGTATGTGCAGGCATACGCTACCGTATGTGTAGCCCGACACATACATACGTGTAGACTTATACATTAGTAACTAAAGTTTCCCACATTATTTAAAGTGCTAAAAAATAGCAGGTTTCCT
>CAVJPC010000114.1:0-17070 GCA_963651205.1 Bacteroidaceae bacterium | reverse complement strand
TATTTGTTGTGATTTAAAAGAAATAGAAACCAGACAGAGTTTAAATTACACTCCCGGCGGTGCTTTAACTCCATCTTTTCCATTAACGCTTTTAATGAATATTGATCAGTCCCAATGGCTTCAATGATTGCTGAAACTTGTTCGCTAACTTGTTCGGTGAGCTTGTTCGGTCAACTGTTGTGGAGCGTTGATTATCATCGTTCTATTCTTCAACTCATTATTTTCTCCCATCATCAGATTCCTGAAAAATGAAACCAAGAAGCTCATATCCGGTTCCACACCTTTCCGCACATTTCTATAATTGGCACGGACTAACGCATTGCGGAAGTACCAAGAATTGTCGGCAAACAAATCATTGTTCACATCAAAACCTATGCTGCGAAGATACTTTATGGCAAAGACAGCCGTAGTGCGGGTGTTGCCTTCACCAAAGGGATGAATCTGCCAAATGCCGGATATGAATTTTGCAATATGCTCCACTACTTGGTCCATAGTCAGTCCTTTGTATGAGAAGTTTCTTTCCTGTTCCAAATCATATTCCAACGCTCTGCGTAAATCTTCCGAATTGACATAAAGCACAGTATCGCCTTGAAGCACCCATTCCTTTTTCGTAATATCATGATCGCGTATTTTACCGGCAAACTTGAAAATACCTTCAAATAATCTGCGGTGAATGGAAGTAAATCCTGTTACAGAAAAGGCAAATGACTGTTCATTTAATATTTTGGCAATGTTGGCTGACACTTTATCAGCTTCTTCTGTCTCTTCGTCTTTAGGAGTACGTGGGGTTTTTGATTGATAATATCCATTGATGAGTTTCTTAACTTCATCAATGGATATGTCGCCTTCAATATGCTTTACGGCAGTATCTTTCAAGTAGTCGGATGTCTGTAGTCCGTCTACCGCCTGCAAACCGATTGCGGTTTGCCAAGCTGAAGCCTTCTCTTTTTTGTCAGGCTCATTGCCGCGTATGTATGATTCAAAATCGATGTCCATATATTCTTTATTTATCTATATCACACTGATATATGCAAATATAAGAAATAATATGCGATTCTCCTCTTGGTCCACACTACAAACAATCAAACAGGAAGAATTTAACGCCCCGTTTTAAAGCTATTCGCAACTGCCTCTCCCGAAACTAACCCGGGTGAACTAGCTTTTATCTTCATCTTGCCCGGCTTGAACGTACTGCGTACTGCCACCCTCATCAATCCACCTTCGGCTTGCAACTCCTGATCGCCGGGAGTATGGTAATTTAAATCCTTTCCTTCCGTTACATAGAAGTTGTAAGAGCCTTTGTACACTCCTTCTCCTTCCACTTCGAATTTTAACAGATTATCAGCCAACGGACACCAATGCCCGTCCTTATCGACTACTCTGGCTGTGACGATAACGGCATCCGAAGCATTGGCTCTCAGCTTAAATGTCTCTCCGTTTGGTTTCACTACAGGCTTTTCTACCGTTAACTCAACAGCGTATGGTTCACCTGCAGAGTGAATCTCTTCCGAGCATACCGGCTTCTTGTTTTCATCCAGCCCTACTGCCTTTACGCTCCCCGGTTCCCACTGTATCCCTTTCCAAGTGCAACGCCGGGTAGCTTGCTCCGGTTCCACTATTCCTTTCGACTTCCCATTGACAAACAACTCCACATAAGGACAGTTGCTCCACGCATCCACCTCCTGAATGCCGGAATAATTCCAATGACTCTGCAAAGCAACTCCCGGTTTCTGCGAAAAAGGAACCCAAAGCGCTTTCTCGTAAATCCGATACTTCAACTTAGGGAAACGATTTCCATCCATCGCACATGAACCCAAGCTCTTCTGATTTTTCATTCCATTCAAATAGATGGTATATCCTTCGCCGTATGTCTCCGCCAGCATCCAGTCTATCCAACCGCAAGCACGACGATCAATGTTATCAAGGTAGTTCTGCACATAATCCATCGAGAATTCTTTCTCATTATCATAGTCGAAACGCGCAATACACCAACTGGGAACGCCCGACCAATTGGCTCCATACACCTCAGTATTCAATGAAGGATAACCTTCCATCTTTTCATACCGATTGGTATAGCCTATCACAATAGGAGTCTCTTTGTTCCATTCGGGTGGAAAACCATCCCGGTTGAGTACCAGCCTCGGCTGTATGTAGTCCCATTTGTTGACCTCTTCGAGTGTGTACGAAGGCAGATATTTAACGCCATCGTATGCCAATCCATTGTTAGACTCCCAGACAACAACTGAAGGATGATTGCGGAAAGCAACGACCATATCGCGGTCATATTCTCTTTTGTATGTATTGGCAGGCTCATTCTTCAACGACCATTCATTATCCCCACTGTTGACTATCAGTAATATGCCATACATATCACATGCCTTAAAGGCTTCCGTAAACGGAGGCTGATGACCAATTCGTAGTGTATTTCCACCGCACTGAGCGATATATGCAATATCTTGCCATTGCAGAGACGCCGGAACGGCCGCTCCCAAGCCGGGATAGATGTTTCTATTACCGAATCCGCGTAAGATACACTTCTCTCCGTTGACATAGCAATGGTCCTTATCCCAGGTGATCACTCTGATTCCCCATTGCTCGCTTTGTGTATCTACCAATTTGCCATCGGCATAAACTCGGTTTTCTACCGTATATAAATAAGGAGTACCCGATCCTCCTACCGGATACCAAAGATGAGGATTCAAAACAGTCTCCGTCCGGTCAAACAAATAGGTTTCTCCCGCTCCTATCGTTTGTTGGCTGCTATAAGTGGCAACTTTCTTTCCTTGTTCGTCTTTCAGATACGTCCGTAGTTCCACATTCCGTGTTTGCTTCTCCGTATTCTCCACATTAACTTGGAAACGCACTTCGGCTTTCTCGCTCGTAGCGGAGACGGTTCCCAGATAAGTACCCCATTTTCCTGTTGGTGAATAACTGTTGAAAGGAATATGCACTTTGTGCTTCTTGTGCAGATACACCGGGCACACAATTCCTCCCATCGCTTGCCCGAATCCTTCATTTACTCCGAACTCCGGCCAAGTGAAGAATGTGTTTTTCGCATTCGACACTTTCACGGCTATTTGGTTCTCTGCATTCCAACGGATGTAGGGCGTAATATTGATTACGAAAGGCAACGAACTCCCCACATGAGTCACGATCCCCGGTTGAGGCACTTGGGTATTTCCGGGGATGGCTTGTCCGTTGATATAAACAACCGCCCCTATATTTACTCCCTCAAATTCAAGAAACATCTCTTTTCCTTGGTCTTTCTTGTTGAAGAAGAGCTTCTTCCTATACCATGCTTCTCCCCGCCAACAACGTTCTCCCGTACTGGCATTCAAATAAGTATCTTCTTCATTGTAGCAATGAGGGATGCCGACAGTTTCCCAATCTTCGTCATCATGCGTCGAAGAAGCCAGTTGTTCGTCCGAGTAGCGCTCTTGTTTCTCTACCGGATGAACGGTGAGCTCACTGATACTGACCGGAAGTTCCTTGCCATCTTTCGACAAACACTTTTCGATGGAGAACCGAATGTAGCGATAAGAAGAAGATCCTGCGGGAATAGCTAACGATGTGTTGACCACCGTTTCTACATACCCCACCGTACCGGTGCTGCCTGTACTCGTGATGTCCCCCTCTTTGTTCAGTTGACAGGCCTTCTTGTCTGTTGCTTCCGACAGGGTATTCCAATGTTCATTGTCTTTCGACCCCTCCATCCGTATGTTTACAAATTGTATTCCATCTCCTTTAAATACCAGTTTTACTCTGTCCAATTGTCTCGCTTCACCCAAGTCTACCATCCAGTTTGCATCCGGCTTTCCTTCCGCTTTCCATTCGGTATTTATATCACCGTCGTTGACGGCAGCTACCGCTTGAGTGCCGTATAAGATTGTGGCATCCTTTGCCAAGTTCGTCTCCTTAAGAATGATCTTGGTGAATTTCCAAGGAGTCTCTCCTAAGTTAATAACCTGTTTCGTATTAGCTGCAAATCCGTCTATCCCGAAGAACAGTGGAATGAAGTAAAAGAAAAAGTGCTTCTTCATCATAGTGTTAGTAGTTACGTTTATTGATTGAATAAAGTGTGTATCAGAAATCTTTTGGCGACCATTCGTCATGCCACTCTATGCTGATGCTGTCTCCCTGAAACTTGATAGGAAGCCAGATATATCTTGAATCAATTAAATCCAGCTTATTCCATTTGTCGAACATGGCTATGTATCTGTCTTTTTCAGGGTTCACAGGCACCACAAACGTACTTTGTCCGCCAAACGTCTTATCACCATTCTCTCCGATACATGGATTACCCATAGCTTTCCATTCTCCGAGCATAGAGTCGGCTATGGCATATTCTGCCTCATTAGGGTCCCAGCCGCTGCATCCGGAGGTGATCATATAGTATTTATTCTGCCTTTTGAAGATGGCGGGCGCTTCCCTGTATTTACCGGGGAATGCAATGGTGTAGGTGTCCGTATGTTCCAGATAGTCGTCAGAAAGCAAATGGATGAACAAAGTGGAATTGCCTTTGGAAGAATAGAGGTGGTATGCCTTTCCGTCATCATCTTTATAGAGGGTCATGTCGCGGCTCTCCTCTCCATACGGGCGGAGCGAATGAAGATATCGGAAATCTCCCGTCGGGCTATCTGACACAGCAACTCCTGTGGCTGCCATCGAATAATTATAATTGTCGATATGCATCCACATGACGAATTTCTTAGTTTTTTCGTTGTAGACCACTTTAGGACGTTCTATCACCATCGAAGGATGAATGTCGGAAGTGGAATCCGTCAGATTGGGTTTCAATACCACTCCTTCAAACTTCCAAGTGTGCAGGTTCTTAGATGAGTAACACGCCACGCCGCCTGCCTCTGTCCGATAGCAATCCCACCCGACGCCCGGGGCGCGATAAGTGGAGTCGCCCTTATATTCTCCATACCAATAATAAGTACCGTTGTGAAACAGGACTCCGCCCCCATGGGCATTGATATGTGTTTGATTGGTGTCATGCCATATTTCTCCCGGGTAGATCCTTTTGGAAGAACACGAATAAAGACCGATAATAATGGTCGCTAGTAAGATAGTACGTATTGTTTTCATGATGTTAAATTGGTATTTAATTCGTCTGTATTGGTCATTTTCTGTTGCTTCTCAAATTCTTTGGGAGTCATGCCGAATTGCTTCTGGAACAACTTAATGAAATAAGAGGGCGAATTGATGCCTACGATATAGCATACTTCTCCTGTGCGGTAATGCCCGTCAGCTATCAATTCCGAAGCCTTCTTCAAGCGAATCAATCGGATGAAGTCGGTAGGAGATGTGCCCGAAAGAGCTTTGATCTTCCGGTGCAGGCTCGAACGGCTCATGTTGGTGATTTCCGACAGGCGTTCCACACCGAAGTTGGAATCTGTAATGTTATCCAGTATGATGTTTATGATCTTATTGATCAGCTCCTCATCAGCTTTGCACAGACCGATGGATTGCGACGTCACGTATGGCTTCTTCATGAATGCTTCCCTTTCCCGTTTCCTATTTTCAAGCAAAGAGTTTAATTGCGTTATCAGGTACTTGAAAGAGAACGGCTTTTCTACATAGACGTCCGCACCCATCTCGAGCCCTCTTATCTTACTGTTCAAGTCATTCTTGGCAGTCAGTAGAATGACGGGGATGTGGCAATGTTCGATATCCGTTTTAATCTTTTTGCAAAGTTCAAAGCCGTCCATGATGGGCATCATGACATCGGTAATGACTAGCGAAATGTTTTTGTTGGCAATGATATCGAACGCTTCGGCTCCATTTGTCGCTTTCTCAACGGAGAAGCTCCGGCTTAGTTTGTCGGCCATGAACGAAAGTAATTCGATATTGTCTTCCACCACTAATATTGTCTCTTGCTTGGTCTGCACTTCCGTATCTTTGTCGTTGAACATCTCTATCTGGCCTTCCTGTTCTACTCCTTCACTTATGGGAATGGTCAGTGTAAATACATTCAGGTCGTCACGGCTTTCGTAAACCAATGTGCCGTGATGCAACTCCGTCAGTGAGCGGGCTAAGGAGAGCCCTATGCCGGAACTGGCATTCACATTTGCATTCTTTTTGAGTTGATAGAAGGGATCGAATATTTTATCCGTCTGATCTGCCGGAACAATCTCACCGTCATTGCTCACTGTCAGGCAGAATTGCTTTTCATCGGCAGAAAACTCTATTTCGATATGTGAATCCGAATATCGAATGGCGTTAGAGAACAGATTATTGAGTATCTTAATAAAAGACTCTCTGTCGATGCGCGAATACAGATTCTCTTTGTGGATGGTGAGCTGGAATTTCTTGTTGTTGGACAGAGCCATGGGCAGAAACTCCTGATACACATCGTTGATAAGAACAGGTATGTTGTAGTTTATAAAGTTCATGGTGATTTTATGAGCGTCGATCTTCCTGAAATCGAGTATCTGGTTGATCAGCGTCAGTAATTCCATCACGTTTCTTTGCATCTGCTCTACATTCTTCTTTATGATGGGGTCTTTGATGTCCATCTCTCCCAGTTCTTCCAAAGGTCCGTTGATCAGTGTGAGAGGCGTACGTATCTCATGAGCCACATTGGTGAAGAAGTCAATCTTCGAACTGTATAATTCTCGTTCCTTTTCACTCTCAAACAGGCGTAGCTTCTCTTGATTCTTTTTCTTGTTTACGTAGATATAATACCTGTTGATCCACCAAATGCACAGTGAGATAACTATAAAGTAACAGGTATAGGCTATCCATGTTCTCCACCAAGGCGGGAGTATCGTAATCTCAACAGAAGCCCCTTCCTCGTTCCATACATTGTCGTTGTTGCAGGCTTTGACTATGAATTTATACTTTCCGGGAGATAAATTGGCGTATGTTGCGCTCTGGTTGTCTTTAGTATAAATCCATTCTTTATCTAAGTTCTCCATTTTATAGGCATACTGGTTGGCAGTGGGAGAGGCATAGCTTAATGCTACAAAGCCTAGCTCTATGTTATTCCGGTCGTATTCCAGTACAATTTGCGGAGACTCTAGAAATGTATTGTTGTATTCTCCATTTTTCAACTTATCAGTCGGTTCTTCATTTTTAGAATGGATATAAGTGATATACACCGGAGGAATAAAGTTATTCCGGTTTATTTTATCAGGAGAGAAAGATATTAACCCTTCGGGCGTTCCCAAAAACAGTTCACCACTACTACTTGCCAGCGCAGATTCATAACTGAACTGGTTGCTTGGCAATCCATTGTCGGTGGAGTAAACCTCAAAACTAAAGTCTTTCGGGTTCATACATATCAATCCGTTGTTGGTTCCAAACCATAAGTTGCCGTTTTTGCTTTCCACAATTTCGTAGGCACTGTCATCGGGCAAACCTTCCGGCAGCGAAATTCGTTGGAAGTTGTTGCTCTTGGCGTTGTATCTGCAAATACCCCCGCGGTCTGTTGCAAACCAGATATCTCCATTGCTGACTTCTGTAATGCTACTCACCGAATTGGAACTGATAGAGTGTTCATCGGCAATATCATTCGTAAAATGCTCTATCTTCTTTGAGTCTAAGTTATATTTGAATACGCCATTTCCCATGGTGGCTACCCAAAGATTGTCGTGCGAATCTTCAATGATATCATAGATATAGCTTAGCTCAAATTCGGGCATATTGACGAACTTCATGGTTTCTGCATCGCCTTTATACACTCCCCAACCGTTGCCCAACCAGATGTTCCCGTATTTATCTTCGCAAATGGCATAAATGCTCGATTCGTTCAGTCCGAGTTGTTGCCCCGAATAATGTCGCACGCTGTAGTCTTTGGTAGAAATGATGTCGAGTCCGTTCTTAAATAGACCTACCCATATATTCCCGTTTACATTTAGCATGCACAGTGAATGTTCCGAAGTCAGTTTGCCGCCTATGTCTCTACCTATTTTCTTGAAAGTCTGTTCCGTGGGCGAGAATACATTGACGCCGGCATCTTCTGTTCCGATCCATATATTCTGGTTATTATCTTCTATAATATCCCTTATTCGTTTGCTACTGATTGTTTCTTTCTGGTTTAGAGGAATGTAGCGGGTGAAGTTGAGCACCGAACTCGACATGTAGTTGATGCCTCCTGCATTGGTTCCTACCCAGATTCCACCTTCTCTGTCTTGATAGATTTTACCGATCTGATTGTCAGAAAGAGAATAGCTGCACATCGGATCATTGTGTATATGGACTGTTTCATTCTCCTCATCAATAATGTATATACCCGCTTGAGTTCCTATCCATAATTTCTCATCGACTCTGGCGATGCATCGAATGATTTTATAATGTACTTCCGGAGCATTGACATCTACCACCACGTCTCTTCGTTTATGAATCTTGCGCAGTTTACCTTCGTGAATGCCGAGTATCAGATATTCGCCATCGTCTGCCATTGTATAAATGTTCTCTCCTAAAAGTGTACTTTCTTGTGCATCTCCAAGGTGCTGCGTGAATTGATCGGTATTCTCATTGTATAGGTAGACACCTTTCCCGTTTGTACCTATCCATATTCGGTTGCTTTGGTCGATGCATATACTCTGTGGGTTGCCATGATCGGGAATACTTTTTTCTCCGAACTCATAGAATTGTAAACTTTGGGTTGTCTGGATATAACGAAACAATCCCTGATTGGGAGCTATAATCCATATATTCCCGTTCCGATCTTCCCGGATGTCGGCTATCCAGTCAGTTATCGATATTCCTTCGGCTGTCTTACTATTCAGATAGGTGAACACACCGTTCTGCGGGTTTAAGATAAACACACCTTTATCCGTACCCACCCATAAGTGCTTGTTTTTATTCTCAAACAGAGAAGAGATGTTATTGTTTTGTTTCTGTGCCACTTCATCGTAACAATTGAAGATCTTGAAGCTCTTTCCATCGTAACGGTTTAGTTTGTTGCGTGTGCCGAACCACATAAATCCGTTACTGTCTTGGATGATTGCTTTCACATCGGTTTGCGATAAACCTTTGTTCTTGCCGATAGTGGTAAAATAATGGTTATCGAGGGCGTATCCGGGCACGACGAATAGAGATGCCAGAACAATAAGTGCGATGTTTAATATGGATTGTTTCATGGGCGTAATCAGTGATAAAATGTTTGCTGCAAATTTATATAATAATAAAGGAATGGATCATTCAAAAAATAGCAAATTAGTCGTAAAAGCTCCATCTATGGCTGTATTTAGCACCAATATGCTAATACTTTCGTTTGGTACATCGGTCGCATAAAATATTGCGATGGTAGCAGGAATAGTCTTTGGCAGGTAGATTGCTACTAAACTGTTATTTATTGCTTCCATTTTGCAATCTTATTAATTATAAAGCATCTACTTTTGGGATATGATAATTTAAAGTCATCCGCATTATTGTTTAACATCTTAATCTTTTTAGTATGGAAAACAGTTCATAGCATCTCCCGGCATTCATTGTTGATAGTGAATGAAAGAAACAAAAAAACCTTCAAAGTTAATCTTTAAGAAAACACAGTATGAAAAAGTACAAGTTGAAATTAATCTTTTTATCTGCAATCGTAGCATGTTGCGTAGTTGGCTGCGATTATGACTTGACTCCTATTAAATCGGCGGCAGCTTATCCACCCGACTTGAGCAGGGAGTCTGTTTTTAAAGCTTTCTCTCCTGATAGTGGCGGTCTTGCCACACAATTGGTACTTTATGGAGAAAATTTCGGTACGGACACTTCTTATGTGAAAGTGACGGTAAATAACAAAAATGCAAGAGTTGTAGGGGTGAATGATACTATCATTTATGCCGTAGTTCCGGCGAGAGCCGATACCGGATATATTGATTTGTATATAGGAAAAGCAGAGGCAAAGAAGAAATACACTTCCGATAAAGAATTCATTTATCAGTTCAAGCGGAATGTGACGACCGTAGTAGGGCAGCACAATCAAGAAGGTAGAGATGATGGTGGTTATGCTTCATCTAAATTACGACGTCCCTGGTTCTTGCTGACAGATAAAGACGGTGCTATCTTCTTTGTTGATGAAGGACGTGGAACCTCAGCCAATGGCGCTTTACGGCGGGCATATCAAGGCAATGTGGAAACTTTGCTGCAAAACACAGAAGGACCTTTCCAGTCTCCTACTTGTCTGGCATTCAGTCCGCGGCAGGATACCTTATATATCACCAACTATTCTTATCCTTCGGATGCTGGGGAGATTAAGACGGATTTTAATATCATTTATGTCACACGCGACGGTGGTTTTATGGATGTACGCGGGCTATGCAAGGGAGCCAGAGTGGGTACTCAGGGTATCGCTGTTCACCCCAAAACCGGAGAAGTCTTTTTCAATAATAAGGTAGACGGATATATATATAGGTATGACGGACCGGGCTTTAATGATGTTACTCCACTATTTCAGTTGAACAATGGCGCGCGCGAGACGGAGATGCGTATGTTGTTCAATAATGCAGGAACAGAGCTGTATATTTGTGTCAGAAACAGACATTGCATTCAAAAAGTACCTTATAATGCTGCCACTCGTGAATTTGGAGAACCTAGCATGTTGGCAGGAGAATGGGATGTGCCGGGATATACCAGCGGTAAGGGGCCGGCTGCCCGCTTCGATAATCCGGGACAACCGATACTGGATGAGGACGGCAATTTGATCGTACCTGATAAATTCAATCATTGTATTCGCAAAATCACTCCTGACGGTGATGTAACCTTATATGCCGGACTTCCCAGACAATGGGGCTTCGTAGACGGTATGCCTGAACAAGCGAAGTTCAACCAACCGGAGGCGATAACTTTGTATACGGATCACACTCTTTATGTCACCGACCGTGATAATCATGTGATCAGACGTGTAGCTATCGAATGATATTAATCAATTATATTCTGAAATACCATGAGTGATCTGAAAAAATATATATTATTCATTTTCCTTATTATAGGGATGAGTTGCGAATTGAGTGCACAGTCTCAAAATAATGTGGTAACCATAAAGGGTACTGTGAAAGACAATATAGGCCCTGTTGTAGGGGCTACTATTGTTGCAAAGAACCAGCCGGGACTCGGAATTGTCTCTGATATTGATGGCAATTTCACCATCAAGGTTGGTCCGTATGACGTACTGCAAATCTCTTTTGTCGGATATAAAACCGTAGAATATCCGGTTGTTGAGATTAAAGATAAGAGTAATTTGGTGGTGACCATCCAAGAGAAGAACATGGAAATAGACGATGTAGTGGTAACAGCCAGTGGTATCCAGAAAAAGCGTACGCTGACCGGAGCTATCACTAACGTGGATGTTGCTCAACTGAATGCTCCTACCAGTAGTTTGTCTAATGCATTAGCCGGTGTCGTTCCGGGCATTATTGCCATGCAATCGAGCGGTGAACCGGGAGAAAATTATTCGGAGTTCTGGATTCGAGGCATGAGTACGTTCGGTGCCAAATCGGGAGCTTTGATTCTAGTAGATGGAGTAGAACGTAATTTTAATGAAATTCCCGTGGAAGATATAGAGTCGTTCTCTGTATTGAAGGATGCTTCTGCCACCGCCATTTATGGTAGTAAAGGTGCCAATGGAGTAGTACTGATTAGCACCAAAAGAGGTGAGAAAGGTAAAGTTAGGATCAATATCAAGACCGGTTTTGACTGGAGTACACCTGTGAAGGTCCCTGATTATGCCAATTCGTATGACTGGGCAACACTGGCAAACGAAGCAAGAATAGCACGGTATCAGACTCCCGTATATACGGATGAAGAAATTAATATCATTAAGAATGGGATAGACCCGGACTTATATCCGGATGTAGACTGGAGAGACTTGATGCTGAAGAAGGGAGCGCCGCGTTACTATGCAAATATAAACTTCTCCGGTGGTAGCGACAATGTACGATTCTTCGTATCGGGTATGTATCAGAACGAACAAGGACGATATCGCACTTCTAGTTCGGAGAACCGTTACAACACCAATGCTACGTACGAACGATATAATTATCGTGCCAATGTGGATATGAACATCACAAAAACGACGATTTTGAAAGTCAACGTAGGTGGCTGGTTGGTTAACCGCACATCTCCTTCGAGTAGTTCCAAAGATATCTGGGATTCGTTTGCAGAATATACTCCGCTAACTTCACCTCGTAAATGGTCTACCGGGCAGTGGACAAGAGTAAAGGGAGATCAGACCCCTGAATATAGAATGACTCAAACCGGATACCGTACTATTTGGGAAAGTAAGATAGAAAGCAGTGTCGCACTCGATCAGGACTTAGACTTCATTACACCGGGCCTAAAGTTTAGTGGTACATTTGCTTACGATACTTATAACAATAATACCGTTATCAGAAGCAAGAATGAAGAACTGTGGGAAGCGGAAAGGCGACGGGACGCATACGGTAACTTGGTTTTACGCAGAGTACAGAATGCAAGTCCTATGGGACAGAAAAAGGAGATATGGGGTGATAAGCGTTATTATCTTCGTGCTAACCTTGATTATTCCCGTCTGTTTGCGAGCAAACATCGTGTAGGCGCATTTGCAATGGTGTATCAGGAGGAAACTTCGAATGCTAATTTTGACGAAAAAGATTTGATCGGTTCCATTCCGAAACGTAATCTCGCTTATTCCGGTCGTTTGACGTATGCTTATAAAGATAGATACCTTGCTGAATTCAACTGTGGATACACCGGTTCGGAGAATTTCGAGAGTGGCAAGCAGTTCGGTTTCTTCCCGGCATATTCGGTCGGTTGGGTAATATCTGAAGAAAATCTAGTGAAGAAGGCACTTCCGTGGTTGAGTCTGTTTAAAATCAGGGCATCATACGGTGAAGTTGGTAATGACGTATTGGACGGTCGTCGTTTTCCTTATATTACGTTGATTGGTCCATACGATGACGGTAGTTATGGATGGGGAGAATTTAACACGAATGTAGCTCAAGGTTATAAGGTTTCTATAGTAGGAACACCGAACCTAACTTGGGAGGTTGCCAAGAAACTGGATGTGGGAGTCGATTTCGACTTCTTCAATGGAAAAGTAAAAGGTACGGTTGATTATTTCCAAGACAGGCGTGATGATATTTTCATGACTCGTCGGCATATGCCGTTGACTACCGGTTTGGCTGATTTAACACCGATGGCGAACGTAGGAAAAATGAAGTCTCGCGGATGGGATGGTAATATTGAGTTCTATCAACGCATAGGTGAGGTTGATTTGACATTGCGTGGCAACTTTACTTATCAGACAACAGATATTATAGATAGAGACGAGGCGGCTAATGAATTGTGGTATCAGATGGACAAAGGTTTCCAACTACGTCAAACCAGAGGTTGGATAGCCTTAGGATTATTTAAAGACAAAGAAGACATTGAAAGTAGTCCGAGGCAGGATAATCTTAGTAGTTTCCCCATAGCTCCGGGAGATATTAAATACAAGGATGTCAATGGAGACGGCGTGATCAATGATGATGATAAAGTTCCATTAGGATATCGTCAAGAACCGGGACTACAATATGGTGCAGGGCTTAGTGCCAGTTGGAAGAATCTGAATATTAGTTTCTTGTTGCAGGGAACGGGTAAATGTGACTTCTTCGTAGGAGGCTATGGACCTCATGCCTTCAGAGATGAGAATAACGGAAATATTCTGCAAGTAATGGTGGATGGCAACAGATGGATCCCAAGAGAAGTATCAGGAAATCCGGCTACGGAGAATCCGAATGCTGACTGGCCGCGTTTAACCTACGGCAATAATGGTAACAATAACCGTGCTTCTACATTTTGGCTGAAAGACCGAAGATATCTGCGATTACGCAATGTAGAAATATCGTATAACTTGCCTCGTTCTTTTTGTCAGAAATTTGCTATGACCAATATGCGCGTTGGTTTTATCGGACAGAACTTGATAACATGGGCTCCATTTGATTGGTGGGATCCGGAACCTAAAGACAACGAAACAGGATCAAGATATCCAATCAACAAGAGCGTTTCCTGTTATCTACAAATAAGCTTCTAGTATCTTTAAAATAATCATTATGAAGAAAATACTATATATCATATTATTCTTTTGTTGTACAGGTTCTTTTCATTCCTGTAGCGACTATCTAAATGTTGATAAGTACTTTTACGATCAGTTGACATTGGACTCTGCTTTCTCAAAACGTGTATATGTAGACGGCTGGCTGGCTACTACCTTTGATGTCATGGGGCGCGCCGGAGAGTTCTACGAACCATTTCGTTGGGCAAGTGATGATCTTTATCATCCGGATATGATCAATTATGTAGAAGGTAACTATAGTGCATCTAACCAACTATGGGATGGTGCTCAAATCGAAAGCCGCATCTGGAGAATGTACGAAGGTGTTCGCAGAGCATCTACCTTTATTGATAATGTAGATAATTGCCCCGAACTGACCATGAGTGAAACTAGCGACATGAAGGCTCAGGCACGTTTCCTGCGTGCATATTGCTATTGGGGACTGATTCGGGCTTTGGGACCTGTGCCCTTTATACCCACCGAAGGACTGGATGTTAATCTCTCGTACGAAGAACTCTCCTTGCCGCGTGAGCATTTTGATTTTATTGTCAACTTTATAGACAAAGAACTGGCTGAAGCTGCACGTTCACTACCTGCCACGCGCACTACCAACAACATGGGACATCCCACACGAGGAGCCGCCTTGGCGCTTCGTGCACGTGTCTTACTGTTTGCCGCCAGCCCCTTGTTCAATGGCAATACCGATCTGTTTGATCTGAAAGACAATAAAGGAAGGCAACTCGTGTCTCAGGAATACGATGAAAGCAAATGGGCGAGAGCCGCTGCCGCTGCAAAAGATGTAATAGATTTGGGGCAATATAGCCTATATACTACACCTCCTGCCGTAAACGTGACAGAGTACGAACGTCCGCCTTACCACCCCGAGTATTCGGACAAGAACTTCCCCGAAGGTTGGGCGAATGTCGATCCTCTGCGCTCTTATAAGTCCATCTTCGACGGAACGATATTAGGTTCGAAGAATCCCGAACTCATATTTACTCGTACAGAAGTAGGAACAAGTGCTATTGAAACGTGGAATCAGCGTTCCATGCCCCGCACCTTGTTCGGAGACAACCGCCTTGCCGTCACTCTGAAGCAAGTGAATGCCTACTACATGGACAATGGCCAAACCATCGACGAAGCAAAAGCCACAGGCTACTATCAAACGGAAGGATTCACCACCTCGGCAAACTCTAAAGACAATCCATACTTGCCGGACAATGTATCACTGATGTACAACCGTCGCGAACCGCGTTTCTACGCCTCTATCGCTTACAACGGTTCGGTATGGAAAGCCGAAAGTGCGGCAGAATCGAACTTCCGCGACCAGCAGATCTTCTATTACAGAGGAATGAACGACGGTAAGCAAGGCTTCAAAGAGGACTGCCCGATTACCGGTATTGGCCTCAAAAAGTACTACAATGACGAAGATGCCCGTTCGCAAGGTGGATATCGGGTCAATAAGACCGAGCCTACGATACGCTACGCCGAAGTGCTGTTGATCTATGCCGAAGCCCTCAATGAACTGAGTGAAGGAGCTGCACACAAGGTGACCAATTACTTAGGCGAAGAAATCACCATCCGTCGCGACTGGCAGGAGATGCAGAGAGCCATGAAACAGATCCGCATGCGTGCCGGAGTGCCTGACTTCACAGCGGAAACGTATCAGAATCAAATAGACTTCAGAGTAAAGCTGAAGAGAGAAAGACAGATCGAACTCTTGGGTGAGAACGCTATGCGCTATTTCGACCTGAGACGTTGGAAAGACGCAATGGTAGAAGAAAGCCAGTTGATGCAGGGATGTAACATCAACATCAGCAATACGGAAACACACGTACAGGATTTCTACAAACCGACCATCATTACTTCTGTTCACAAATACTTTGAACAGAGAATGTATCTCTGGCCTTTCCCCAATTATGAATTGAAACGTAATGTGAACTTAACGCAAAACCCCGGTTGGTAACTTATTAAATGAATGGTTATGAAAAAGATTATACTAGTATATAGCTCGTGCCTTTTGTTGCTTGCTTTGGCAGCTACATCGTGCAATGATTCGCTGGCTGATGAGTTGTTTCGTAAGTACTCTTATATCACTCACAATGGTTGGCAGGAATACAATCTGGAAGTGGCCGAAGACAATACGGCGCGATTGCCGATTTACTTCGGAGTGAACGGAACTTCAGGCAATGGTAATGATATTGTGGTGCGAATCGGAGTAGACCCCGATACGCTGGCAGGATATAATAAGGAGAAGTTCAAGAGTCAGACAAATCTGTTCTATAAGATGCTTCCGGAGTCGTGTTATTCCTTTGATGCCGATCAGTACACGATTCCTCGTGGTGAGCTCAAGACGGGTGCCTCTATCCTGATAGACCTCGACAAGATACGGGAAGTGGGAAGTCTGTACAACGACTACGTGTTGCCGCTCCAAATCACCTCTTCCGAAGGGGAGCCGAAAGGAGACAAAAGGTACACTACTGTGCTGGCTCACATTGGTTTCATCAATGACTTCTCGGGAAATTATGTAGGTAAAGGAGTTGCCACTCAGAAGGGGACTTCTTACAACACGGAGGTAAACAGTTGCCAACTATACGCCATCAACAACGAGACGTGCTACATGTTTGTGGGTGAGAAAGACCGCTCCAATACTGAAGATTATCTTCACTACGTGATCGAACTGACGAAGGATGCAGCCGGAAACCTCACCGTTACTCCCGGCGAAGGAACCGAAGGACTCGACTTCCATCTTCGAAACGTAAGCATGAAGCGGGTGTACGAGATGAATTATAACGATAACCGTTACTATTCGCAAGTCACCACGCTGGAGGTCTCCTATGAGTACATCGATTCTACGAATCCACTCGACCCTGTGGGCATATCGTTTGAAGGTACTTTCTCCATGTCGAAGAACGTGTTGAGAGTAGATTATCCCGATGTTAATGTGGTAGAGTAACGAAGAGAAGATAACGATTATGCTTTGTTGTTGAAGTTGACAATAGTATTCTTGTTGAGGTAGACAATTGGTATTCTTGTTGAGGTAGACAATTGGTATT
>CAVJPC010000113.1:0-4498 GCA_963651205.1 Bacteroidaceae bacterium | reverse complement strand
GTGTTAAAGTAAATATCTTCGCTTTTGAGGTAGAGCAATCCCTGAAGCGTTCCGGGATGAATCCATCTCGCCCAATTTTCGATTCGCGGATTCTCCCCGATATAGAGTTTTTCCTTGTCAGGCCCCGTGACGAAGATGTTGTGAATCCGGATATCGGCAGGGTCGAACTGAACGGCAAAGCCCGCGAAGTCATAAATATCTGTCAGTAGCATGTTGCCGAACACCTCCGGAGCCATTGTTTTGAGTCTTTCCAGAGAATCCCGGACAGAGGTGCGGTGCTGAATCTCGTCCAAACGCTCTTTGGTAACCGGTTCTTTGGTGATATACCGCACCCGGAACCCGTTTCGTTTGTCGTCCACCACGAATATCTGCCCGACGAACCCCCTGCTCCGCGTTAGCTGATTGTCGATAGGGGCAATGCGGGGAGTGAAAATCTCGACGAATATCCAGATAACGGCGATCAGGATAACCGCCAGCCACGGCCATATCGAGAGCAGGGCCATGATTCTGTATTGCCGTTGGATTTCCTTAAAATCATTCATCATTATCGTTCGTGTTATCGAGGCCAAGGAACTCTGCAAGTTCGGTAATGACCGTCACCAGTTGCGACAGTTTTGTGATCTCGATTGCCTTGCCCCAAGGTTTATCATGAGCGAATATCGTAAAATTTATCCGGCTGACGCCCGGCCCCGGATAGGAGAATCCACCGAGGATACGTTCCCCGGCCGATACTTTGAAGTATCCGTCCTTGCTGCCGGTCAGCTCCACTTTCTCACTTACCGTAATGTTCAGGTGAGGCAGTTGCTCGCTCAGAGCCTTCGACAGCGGGGAGATTACCTCTTTCACATAGTTGGGCGTTGTTACGCGGCCGAGCCGCCCCGTCTTGACACACTCGTCGAATTCCCGGTGTGCGGCCTTTACCTGCGCCAGATAATGGCGCGTTAATTTCCGAATAAGATCCCATACGGGAGTTTTCCTCGGCTTCTTTGCTTTTTCCATGATCTTGCGATTTAGATGAATGAAAAAGCGATGGTAATTACCACCGCTCGAAGATAGATTTATTCGCCCGCTATTTGTCGGTAGGGAGAAGGTCTGCCGGGAAACACTCGGTTTCTTCCGAGCCGGCCGCAAAGTGCTTGATGCCTTTTAAGGCAAATTCATATTTTCCTACTTTCATATATTTTTGATTTTTGGTTCTTTGTCAATTTTTAATAGTAAAATACATTCCTGCTATGCCGGAATGCTGCAATGCCTCGGCATTGTCTTTCCCGAAAGCGATCAGCACGCTACCGCATCCCGCCGGGCCGTTCTGCTGACCGTCGGCGGAGAAGAATTTTACTCTGCCTTTGATAAACAGGATGCCGTCGGCTTTCTTGAATATCACGTCCTGAAACAGTTTGCAGTCGCATCGGTTGAACAGAAGCGCAATACCGTTACCGTGGTCGGACAACTTATCGACGAACTTCTCAAGAAGTGGCCGGGAGTATGGAGGGTTGAGCCATACCCGTCCGTGCCACGGTTTAGATAGCCCGTCGTCGCCGGCCGTGTAATTCGTGTCGGCGATTTTCCATAATGGCTCGGATGCTGCGCAGGGATCGAGGTCGAAGTGTCCGAGCTTGGTAAAGATGGTGGGTGGCGTGTACCATTCGTCAGAGGTGTTTTTAACCCTCTCGAAACTTGTGTTCATAAAGCACAATTTTTTGATGGCCGGCAACGGCGCCGGCGATCAGGGATAGTGCTCTTGGATTATTTTGGATTTGTGTTTCGGTACTTTTGTGAAGATTATTTCGTCGGATTGAGAGCAGCATAGATGCCTTCTTTTCCATCAGGATTCGGTTATTAAAAACGTTTCACAATCGAAATAGTTTCCCAGCACGCAATGAAGCAATCCGGGAACATCTTGCGGTCGGATGGTGGACACCTCATGGCCGTTGCCTCCGACAAGACAGACGGGGGTATCGTGCCACTCGGTTTGTTCTACCCAGATGGAGCGCGGCTTCCCTCGCCATGTGCCGGTAATTTCCATAGACCCGCCGCCGTCTGCTCCGAGCTGTTCGACCGCCTCCGTCAACTCTTTCAGCGAAATGGGCGTTCCTTCTGATTGGGCGTTTTCGTCTTTCATTGACTCCCAGACAATCATGCCCGCATCGCCTACACCGCATCCGAACAGATTGCAGAGCCGCTCGAACACCTCGTCGTAGAGTTTGTTGACTTCATCCTGAAACTCTTCTTTGTAGTGGGTACAGTCGGGGTCGTCCGCATCGGCCTCGACGAAGTATTCGAAAGGCTGGTTGTGGCGTATTGTAAGCTTCTCGGCAGCAATGTCCGACGACAGCTCCATGACGATTTGGTGTGCGGACGACTGGTCGATAGAGTTTTCGAGGATACCTACGAACAGTTCCTCGATCATATCGTAGGAATCGCTGTATGCAATCTCGGAAATCCCGCCGACGGTCTTTAATACAGAGCCCAGAACGTCGTGCATGGCCTCTTCGTCATTGAAGGCCGTATCATCCTCGTAAACCGTAACATAGTCCGGAGTTGAAAGGACGTAGCCCAACTCTGTCCCGTCCCACGTCAGTTTTACGATGAAATCTTCGTTGGGAAAACCAGTATTGTCATACCACAGTACGAGGCGCTGCATATCTTCCAAAATTGCTACTTCGGTCAGGCTGTTTGCCGTCATAATCTTCCGCAGAAGTTTGACCATATTTTCTTTTGTTGTCATACTCTTTTGAGGTGTTTTGTGGATTTTTGAATTACGATTCTTTGTATTTGTTGACCCCATAGAAATACCCAATACCGCCCCTGTATGCGATGGCGTTGGGCAGAGAGTCGAACACTTTCCAGCTACACTCGGCGATTTCATAGAAATCATCCCGATTCTCGCCGTGGAATCGGGATAGCATTCTCTTTTCCTTATCGTCTGGGTAGTCACTGGTGAGGACAAATCGGATATCACCGATAACCGTGTCGATGAAATACATCTTGTTGCCGTTACATTTGATGATGTCCGGATTCCCTTCCATTAGTGAAAGTGCATCGAACGTAGCATCGTCCGGGTTCTCACCCAGACTGCGTACCCATTGGGACAGTTCGGGATAATAAGAAATTCCCTCACCGATATAAGTTACCACTACTTTCATGTTAAGATTACTTTGATTTAGTTAAGAGTAGTTGGTGCCAAATGGCCGAGTTTAAATAAAGGCTGCGAAAGCGGCTTTTATTTGAGATATTCGTCAATGGCTTCTTCCAAGTCGCCCAGAGATTTTTCAAACACCACCGATCCGTTCAGGTTTACGGCATAGTTGGCCGTACCCCCGAGCAAAACGTTCCTGTAGATGGTAAAACATTGATAACGGCACTCTTCTATCAACGTGTAGTAAGGATTAATGAGCAGGTCTTTGAGGTCTTTTCGTGTGGCAGGCTTCTGGTACTGCGGGTCGTTGTCCGCAATTAACTTTTCGAGCCATGTTACATGGAAAGTCTGCACAACCTTGTCGAACACCTGCTGCGGATAGATCGACCCGGATGAGTGGCGTGTTAATACGATTCGATACGCCTCATCCCGCCAGCGGCCGGTACGGTAAATTCCAAGATAGGATTTGCCGAGTTTGCAATAGGTGTACATCCCTCTGGTTTCTCTGAGGGATTGCAGCGAAACTTCCCCGCCGAAAAACTCTTTGGGCAGACCTGTTTCGCGGGTAAATTCCCGATAATAGTGCGGCGGAATATAATCCGCGATTTGCTCCAGTTTGTTGTCTTTAAGATATTCACGGTGCACTTTTACTGCATGGTCGTAGGTGATAAACTCTTGGGGAACATCGGTAATGTAATGTCCATTGTAGTTTATCAGATAATCCGCCAGCTTTTGAGTCATCAACTCTTTCGGCATCTTATCCAACCACACATAGGGTCTGCCGTTTTCAATGCAGTAATCGACAAATTCCGCGTTCCAGATAACTTTCGGCATGCACTCCGGGAGTTCGAACCTTTTCTTCACGAATAACCGGCAAACGGATGGTGTTAACAAAAGGCGATCTTCTTTTTTAACCCACCCCCGCCAGTATGAATTGCCGGAATATTTTTCCAAGGCTTTTTTCAGGCGTTTTGTCGTCCTGAACTTCTTTGGCAGCTCCGGAAAGAAGTTGGGCGATTTGTCGAGGATAAGGTCGGCCATTGTGTCGTCCATCAGCTCGAAGATGCGCATTCTCACCTTATCGTTTTTCTCGAAGCTATGGATGTTCATTTTGGAATCGGGCCCCAATGCTAAAATGAAATGCTCGTAAGAATAGCGCGATTCTGGAACGAGGCTGAAATCAATCTTCGCCAGCGTAAGGTAATAGTCATGCTGCTTGTACTTTGACGGGATGAGAAACGAAACATCCTCACTCGACAAGGGCTTAAACTTGAAGAACTCCATGTAGAGTTTCCGGGTTTTATACTTTGCCGGCACCAGCGAAAGAAATACTTGAATGCCCTCAACGGCCGCAGAAGC
>CAVJPC010000112.1:0-59398 GCA_963651205.1 Bacteroidaceae bacterium | reverse complement strand
GCCGACCCTCTGCTTGTAAGGCAGATGCTCTGAACCAGCTGAGCTAAACGCCCGAAGGTTGCTTTTTGTAAAACAAGAGGTGAAGATGGAGTGGGCGTTGACGGATTCGAACCGCCGACCCTCTGCTTGTAAGGCAGATGCTCTGAACCAGCTGAGCTAAACGCCCGTGTGCCTCTTGTTTCAAAAGCGTTGCAAAGATACGGCTATTTCTGATAACTGCAAATTTTATGCACACTATTTTTTCATTTATTTTCCATCACATCACTTAATACATTGATATACAGAATATATAATCCTAATTTAATTTTATGATTTAAGTAAAACAAAAGGGAAACTATACCTTATTATATATAGTTTCCCTTTTTCATATCGAAGTTTATTTTATTCCTGACCAAAACGCTTTACCTGTTCGGCAATCAGCTCCGCATCATCAAAATAATTAATCTTCATTGCCTTGCGTACATCATCCAACGTAGCGGCAGCTTGTTCGCGGGCAGTTTCACATCCCTTACGCAACATCTCGTAAATAGCCGGGATATCCTTTTCAAACTCTTTGCGGCGTTCACGAATCGGAGTAAATTCTTCCTGCATAATGGCAGCCAGGAATTTCTTCACCTTCATATCTCCCAAACCGCCACGGGTATAGTGCGCCTTCAGTTCATCCAGATTCGGATAATCCGGCAAATAACGGCCGAAATGCTCAGGTTTGCAGAAAGCATCCAAATAGGTGAATACGGTATTCCCTTCCAGTTTGCCCGGATCGGATACTTTCAGGTGAGTAGGGTCAGTGTACATGCTTTTCACCTTCTTTTCCACTTCGTCAGCCGTATCGGACAGGTAAATGCAGTTTCCCAACGACTTGCTCATCTTTGCTTTTCCATCCGTACCCGGCAGACGCAGACAGGCTGCATTGTCCGGCAACAATATTTCCGGCTCTATCAATGTATCACCGTAGATATAGTTGAAACGGCGGACGATTTCACGAGTCTGTTCAATCATCGGCTCCTGATCCTCACCTACCGGAACGGTAGTTGCTTTAAACGCAGTGATATCAGCAGCCTGACTGATAGGATAAGTAAAGAAACCTACAGGAATGCTGGTTTCAAAGTTACGCATCTGGATCTCAGTTTTCACCGTCGGATTACGTTGCAGACGGGATACGGTAACCAGGTCCATATAGTAGAAAGTCAGTTCGCACAATTCGGGAATCTGAGACTGGATAAAGATGGTGGACTTCATCGGGTCCAAGCCTACCGCCATATAGTCCAGTGCCACCTCGATTACATTCTGGCGTACTTTTTCAGGGTTTTCTATATTATCGGTCAATGCCTGTGCATCGGCAATGAAAATGAAAGTCTTGTCATACAATCCGGAATTTTGAAGTTCAACTCTGCGTTTCAACGAACCTACGTAATGACCGATATGCAATCTTCCCGTAGGACGGTCACCGGTCAATATGATTTTTTCTTTTCCCATATCTCTTAAATATTATCTTATATTAAAAATTACGCAAAGATAGGAATATTCTAACACAAACGCTTAACTTTGAATCTCAATTTCACATATAATAATTGTTTCTATGAATAAACTAAGACCGACTATCAAACTAGCTCTATTGGTGTCTGTAGCAAGCCTGTTCCTTGCTGCATGTTCTGATGATGATGACAAAAGCATTCCCGTACCGGAGCCGTCACGGGTGATTACGGACATAAAAGTGCACAAAATGTCGGACGTCATCTCTTATCAGGGAACGATAAACCTCACATACGATAACAACCAGCGCCTGACCCGTATTTACAGCAGTTCTCCATTGGCAACAGTAAATTACACATACAAAGACAATGCTGAAGTCAGCTATACCTACTCTACAGAAAATTCGCCCTTGGTAGAAATCAGCACTTCCTTGGAAAACGGCAGAAGTTATGTATGCAAATTCTCCAACCGGGAAAATCCTGTAACCTATTCCTATGACAATGACGGTTACCCGAAAAGCAGTAACAATAACGGGATTGTATTGGAATACAATTGGAAAAACGGTAATTTATCTTCTATAACCACCACGCCCAGAGGAACCTACAACAGTGATTACAAGGTTTCCACCATTGCCAATGATTACAGTCTGGACCTGAACACACTGGCACAATGGATTGACGATCGTGAGAACTACATCACAGTTATGAACACCTTCGGACAGATGGCTGGAATTTTGGGAAAAAGAAGCACCCATATTCTGGAAGATACCTATTATATATACGACTATAGTTTCCGTCAGGATGGAAGACTGAAGGACATGACCCTGGTAGGAGGATCGGACAAAGCAGGATATTCATTCCGCTTTACGTATGCCGACGATAATAAGATTTCCGAATAAATATACAAAAAGATATCGCCCGACCGGGATTTTAGAATTTTATTTTAATTTGTGTTGACAAAGAGCGTGATTTATTTTGTTATTTTGGAAATAAGTCGTTACTTTGCACAAAATTTAATAAGGCTATGTATCCTACAGGAACAAAGATAATATAGACATACGAACAAATGCGTTAGTCCTCGCACGAGGATGGACGCATTTTTTTTATTACTTAGCGACATTAAAACAACTATTATAAAAAGAAACTTTCAATGAAAAAGGATTTAAAGAAAGTCCTGGTATTGGGTTCGGGTGCCCTTAAGATAGGCCAGGCAGGAGAGTTTGACTACTCAGGTTCACAAGCGCTGAAAGCATTGCGCGAAGAAGGTATTCATTCGGTGTTGGTAAATCCTAACATCGCGACTATTCAAACTTCGGAAGGTATTGCCGACAAGGTATATTTCCTCCCTGTTACTCCCTTCTTTGTTGAAGAAATTATCAAAAAAGAACAACCGGACGGTATCTTGCTGGCTTTCGGTGGCCAGACCGCATTGAACTGTGGTACCGAACTTTACTTGAACGGCACTTTGCAAAAATATGGCGTAGAAGTATTGGGTACTTCGGTAGAAGCCATCATGTACACTGAAGACCGTGATTTATTCGTAAAGAAACTGGATGAAATTCCGATGAAAACCCCGAAGAGCCACGCCGTGGAAAGCATGGAAGAAGCTCTGAAGGCTGCCCGCGAAATCGGTTATCCGGTAATGGTACGCTCGGCTTATGCTCTGGGCGGTTTGGGTAGCGGTATTTGTCCGGATGAAGAATCTTTCATCAAACTGGCTGAAAGTTCATTTGCGTTCTCCAAACAGATCCTGGTTGAAGAATCATTGAAAGGTTGGAAAGAAATGGAATTTGAAGTAATCCGCGATGCAAACGATCATTGTTTCACCGTGGCAAGCATGGAAAACTTCGACCCGCTGGGTATTCATACCGGTGAATCTATCGTTATTGCTCCGACTTGCTCATTGAACGAAGAACAAGTGACCATGTTGCAGGAACTGTCTACCAAATGTATCCGTCACTTGGGTATCGTAGGCGAATGTAACATCCAGTATGCTTTCAATGCCGAAACCAACGACTATCGTGTCATTGAAGTGAACGCCCGTCTGAGCCGTTCTTCTGCTTTGGCTTCCAAGGCTACCGGTTATCCTCTGGCATTCGTTGCCGCGAAGATTGCTTTGGGGTATACTCTCGACCAAATTGGTGAAATGGGTACTCCGAACTCAGCATACGTTGCTCCCCAGCTGGATTATTTAATCTGTAAGATTCCCCGTTGGGACTTGACCAAGTTTGCAGGCGTTTCCCGTCAGATTGGTTCAAGCATGAAGTCTGTAGGCGAAATCATGTCTATCGGCCGTTCTTTCGAAGAAATCATTCAGAAAGGTCTTCGTATGATCGGTCAGGGTATGCACGGTTTCGTAGGTAATGACCACACCAGCTTTGAGAACCTGGACGAAGAACTGGCTAATCCGACTGACCTGCGTATCTTCTCCATTGCATCGGCACTGGAAGCAGGATACAGCATTGAACGTATTCAGGAGCTGACCAAGATTGATCCTTGGTTCCTGGGTAAACTGAAGAACATTGTAGACTACAAAGAAAAGCTGTCTACGTATAATAAGATAGAAGATATTCCGGCTGACGTAATGCGCCAGGCTAAAGTGTTAGGTTTCTCCGACTTCCAGATTGCCCGCTTCGTACTGAAAGCTACCGGCAACATGGAAAAAGAAAACCTGGCTGTACGTGCTCACCGTAAAGCCATGAACATCCTTCCAGCGGTAAAACGTATCAATACCATTGCATCCGAACACCCTGAACTGACTAACTACCTGTACATGACTTATGCTACTACAGGTTATGATGTAAATTACTATAAGAATGAAAAATCAGTAGTCGTACTGGGATCAGGCGCTTACCGCATCGGTTCTTCTGTAGAATTTGACTGGTGTTCTGTAAATGCGATCCAGACAGCACGCAAGTTGGGTTACAAATCAATCATGATTAACTATAACCCCGAAACAGTTTCTACGGACTATGACATGTGTGACCGTCTGTACTTTGACGAACTTTCATTCGAGCGTGTACTTGACGTTATCGACCTGGAGCAACCGGGTGGCGTCATTGTATCAGTAGGCGGACAGATACCTAACAACTTGGCAATGAAGCTGCATCGCCAGTCCGTACCTGTATTGGGAACTTCTCCGCTTTCTATTGACCGTGCAGAAAACCGTCACAAATTCTCGGCCATGCTTGACCAACTGGGTATTGACCAGCCGGCATGGAAGGAACTGACCAGCCTGGAAGATATGGAAGAATTTGTAAACAAGGTAGGTTATCCGGTGCTGGTTCGTCCTTCCTACGTGCTTTCGGGTGCTGCCATGAACGTATGCTACAACGAAGACGAATTGAAAGAATTCTTGCAAATGGCCAAGGAAGTTTCTAAAGAATATCCGGTGGTGGTATCACAATTTATGCAGGAAACCAAAGAAATAGAATTTGATGCTGTAGCCCAGAACGGTGAAGTGGTGGAATATGCTATCTCCGAACATATTGAATATGCAGGTGTACACTCGGGTGACGCTACGTTGGTATTCCCGGCTCAGAAGATTTATTTCGAAACTGCACGCCGCATCAAGAAGATTGGTCGCCGCATTGCTAAAGAACTGAATATTTCCGGTCCGTTTAACATGCAGTTCCTGGCCAAGAACAACGAAGTGAAAGTTATTGAATGTAACTTGCGTGCATCGCGTTCATTCCCGTTCGTTTCTAAAGTCTTGAAGCGCAACTTTATTGAAACGGCTACCCGTATCATGCTGGGCGCTCCCTACAGCCAGCCGGACAAGTCGGCATTCGATATTGACTGGATCGGTGTAAAGGCTTCTCAGTTCTCCTTCTCCCGTCTGCACAAGGCTGACCCTGTACTGGGCGTAGATATGTCTTCAACCGGTGAAGTAGGTTGTATCGGTGACGATTTCCACGAAGCATTGCTGAACTCGCTGATTGCTGTCGGTTTCAAGATTCCCAAGAAATCTGTCATGTTCTCATCAGGTGCTACCAAGTCTAAAGTGGACTTGCTGGAAGCCAGCCGTATGCTGGCAGAAAAGGGATATGAAATCTATGCTACTGCCGGAACAGCCACTTTCCTGAATGCTCACGGAGTAAATACGACTCCTGTTTACTGGCCGGATGAACGTCCCGATGCAGAAAACAACGTAATGAAGATGATTGCCGACCATAAATTCGACTTGATTGTAAACATTCCGAAGAACCACTCCAAGCGTGAGTTGACTAATGGTTACAAGATTCGTCGTGGAGCTATCGACCACAATATTCCTTTGATTACCAACGCCCGCCTGGCAAGTGCTTTCATTGAAGCATTCTGCGAAATGAGCGAAAAGGATATTCAGATCAAGAGCTGGCAGGATTACAAATAATCCTTTCGGATAACAACTAAAAAACAGAAGCGAATCTCCTATAAAGATTTGCTTCTGTTTTTTATTTACCTCAGTATATAGAAAAGTAATGAATACGCCACTGCTATTTATTCAAATTCAGTTGCCGTTATCGGCAAATATCGCTATATTCGCCTATTCAAAAATAAATTTTTTGCCGATAACGGTTGTTTCATGGATTTATAAAGATTAAGATGAAATATATAAAAAAGCCAATCACAACCAATCAGACTAACGGGAAAGATCATTGAAACGATAAGTAAATGTCGCCATCGCATACCGCCCCAACCCCCGGGTCCAGGTTTCTCCCTGTCCGGTATCACTCATCCAGCGATTGACGAAATCCCGTTGTTGCAGGATATCAATTACCTGGAGCTTGAGCAATCCTTTTTTCCCTTTCAGAAAACCGTAAGTCAGTTCACCGTTCCAAAGCCACTGCGTAGTGTTGGAAGCCTCATCTTTATATCCTCGGCGGTTCATACTTCTCATTACCGTATAGAGATTAAGGTTGAGAGGTAATTTCAAGCGGCACTCCGCGCCATAATAAAAATCATACGTCCTGTAATCCGAATTATTTGTATAACTGTTATCGGATTGTTGATAAGTAATTGATCCATTTATTTTAAATTCATGCTCTTTCCATTTATAAGACAGCTCCACATCCTGCATTAAAGACAGCATCCGGGAAGTATTGCGGTCATTCTCATTGCCTTCTCCTGTGATCTGTACATACGAAACCCGCTGGTTGTAATTGGCATTGGTGGTAAGACGGGCAAATATTTTCTTCAATAATTTATTGGTATAATACATATTCCCCCCTATCCCCCAATTACCGTTTATATTCTCCGGACGGCTGGTATAGACCCCACTCTTTTCATCATACGTCCTTTTTCTGCTGATATCATTCAGGGTCGTATTATACCTCAAACCACAATATAGCATTTCCTGCTTTTCCATATTCCCTCCCCGGTAATTAATGGAAATATTTTGTCCGAAAGCAGGTTTCAAACCCGGATTCCCCATCGTAATATTCAATGGATTGGAATAATCGGCCACCGACAATAGATCATAAATGGAAGGTTGACGGGTGTTTCCGTTATAGAACACATAAATGTTATGATTCTTGCCCAAGTCATAATCAAAATGTAGTTCAGGCACTATATTCAATACGGTAATGGTGGTATCCACTTTAACTTTTCCCCGGTCACTTTTCGTAGTTGATTTTTGAGGTGACAATCCGAACCGGATATCCATTTTCACGTTTTTCCAATGAAGCGTAGTGCGCAAACCCAATTCATTGGCATGCATATAATTGCGGGTATAGTCACTCAAACTATCCACCCTTCCTTGTTCATAACCAACCGGCAGACTTCCCGACCAATCTTCATCATCCAGATCATACGTAACCGCATCATTACTCTGCCGTTGATACTCATAGCGGTAATAAACCTGAAGCATTTGTTTCCCTATCGGCTCCGTATAGCTGACTTCGGCCGCCAATAATAAATTCTTAGCGGGCGATTCCCGATATTGGTTTCTATACAGCACGGAATCCGTTCCTGAATGACTCTCCAATTGATAATAGGTAATAGCCGATTGCTGGTAATTATCACTTGACTGGTTACTATAGTCGTTTCTTAATTCTATGGATAATTTACGCCCTATGTCATTCAGTTTATGAGTAAGCAGAAGATTATTGCCTGTCATCAGATTATTCATGTCATTTTGCGAACGGCCTGTATTTTTATTTATCTTGAACTCATGAGGAATCAGAGTCTCGTCTTCCCAAGGCTCTGAAACATAGTCCATAGGATTGGCATTAAAGGTGGCCGAAATACTTTCTGAAACAGAATTTAGCCGGTTATGACTTATGTGGTGTCTGAGGTTAATCTCCGTCCGGTCATTCAGGCTGCCTGTCAAAGATATATTCTCCCAAAATGAACCATTCTTACTTGTGCTCATGCCATTATTATAAGCATATTGGCTACCATTAGGCAAATACTCTTCCGACTGGCTTCGCGATTCATCGGAGCTTTTATCATTATTATAGGAAGCATTGACATTGAAATTGAGCTTTTTTATTTCCGTTCCCAAACTAAAACCCAGATTCTTCGTATGAGCAGGATTATCGGCCATATTAGATATAAAATTACCATATCTGGGAAGTTTGCCCAAATCACCATACAAGGACATCCGCCATTTTCCGACGAATTTGTTCAAACCCATTTTTGCTCCATACATATCTCCCGAACCTTTCAAAGCCGAAATATCCCCCATCAATCCGGCCGTCAGATTCTTCTTGGTCTTCACGTCCATAACCGTTTTCTTCTTGCCGTCCGATACACCTGTCATCCGTTCTTTATCCGACTGCTGCTCGTACACCTTAACCTCTTTCAACGCATCTACCGGCATATTATTCAAAGCAACCTTGGCATCTGCAAAAAATTCTTTCCCATTCAATAAGATCTGAGTGATTTCTTTTCCATGAAAGTTCATCTTACCGGATTTTTCATCCAGTTCCAAACCGGGAAGCTGTCTGACCAAATCCTGCAAGACCGCTCCCTCCGAAGTTTTAAAGGCTCCGGTATTATATACCAAAGTATCTCCGGACCTCTTCATTTTCTGCAATTCAGCCCTTATTACCGTTTCATCCAAGACTATACTGGAAGGCTTCATGATGAGACTACCTCCATAGACATCCTTCTGATAAGCAGGGATATTTATTTTCTTTTCAATGGTTTCATATCCCAGAAAAGAGGCTTTAATTAAATAATTACCGGGCTTCATGGGATACAAGCGGAAAACACCTTTCTTATCGCTCACCGTACCTTCTATAAAAGTGGTATCGGGCAAAGAATAAAGCCGAATAGTTACATCGGGAAAAGGATCGGGATAGGGATTTTCTCCCTGTTCCCTGGTAGAACCGATCAAATGATAAGCTTTTTCTTTCTTAGCCTCATCTGAACCGGTCGTTTTCTGTCCACTAGCAGAAAGGACAAAAAGCAATAGAATAAATAATGAAAACAGTCTGGTCATTTTTGTGTGTCTGTTGTTGTAAATAAAAGGGATATTTCAAAAGTAATTCCAACTATCCACTTGCTGTAAAGGCTGATTGAATCCCATAGCCGTCAGGTTAAGAAAACCAAGATTAATTTTCCATAGTCGTTGGTAACTTCATCCCCTCTTGAGAGGGGTAAGGGGTGTGTTAGAATACACTCACGAATGAATAGGAGGATGCCATTCACACACCCCTACCCCTCTCAAGAGGGGATGAAGTTACCAACGACTATGAAGAGCAGTCCTATTTTAACACTAAGAAACTTAGCTTGACGGATATGGGGATACCCCGGTACGAATACGCTCCGGAGGGTCTGTCCGTGTATGCATTCGGGTGAGCAGACCCAAGCCCTACAGGGGAAAGGAACATGGTGCGTTAGGGTGAAAAAAAGTGATAAATACTTAGTTTATAGAATAAATTATAAGTATTTGTTTGTCTGAAACAGATAAAAACCGTATCTTTGCCGACCGATTTATATAGTATTGCTTTGGGAAAGTTTGATAAATATAAAGTTGAATTGAAGAATATGAAAGCGGACTCTGCTAAGTTTGAGTTTGCGCTGGATAATCAATTCTTTGTAGATCTGGATGGACCAGAAGTGCAGAAAGGAAAATTGAAAGTAGAACTGAATGTGAAAAAATCATCCGGTGTCTTTCTGTTGGAATTTCAGACTGATGGTTTTGTCATAGTACCGTGTGATCGTTGTTTGGACGAGATGGAGCTACCTATTTCAACTTCAGATAAACTGAAAGTAAAATTAGGCCCTTCATTTGCAGAGGAAGGCGATATTGTTATAGTACCTGAAGAAGACGGGTATATTAACATAGCGTGGTTCTTGTATGAGTTTATAGCTTTGAATATTCCCATGAAGCATGTGCATGCACCCGGGAAATGTAATAAGGGCATGGTTGGAAAACTGAGCAAGCATTTACGTACTTCGGCTGACGAAGAAGAGGATGATATAGCAGTGGAGCTGCCCGAAAATGAAGAAGTCAGCGAAGAACCTCAGGAGATAGATCCGAGATGGAATGAATTAAAAAAAATATTAGATAATAATTAAAGTTTAGAAAAATGGCACATCCTAAAAGAAGACAATCAAAAACGAGAACTGCGAAGAGAAGAACTCATGATAAAGCAGTTGCTCCTACTTTAGCTATCTGTCCTAACTGCGGCGAATGGCATGTTTACCACACTGTATGTGGAGCTTGCGGTTATTATAGAGGTAAGTTAGCAATCGTAAAAGAAGCTGCTGTATAATAACAGTAGCTTTAAACACGTTTGTACGTTTTATGAAATAAAGCCGGCGAGCTTCGGCTCTGTCGGCTGTTCTTTTTAATAAAGAGTGCAAACTAATTAAATTGGAATGATGGAAAAAATAAATGCAGTAATAACAGGAGTCGGTGGATATGTACCAGATTATGTCTTGACTAACGAAGAGATCTCAAGAATGGTAGATACCAATGATGAATGGATTATGACTCGAATCGGAGTTAAAGAGAGACGTATCCTGAATGAAGAAGGATTGGGAACATCGTATATGGCACGTAAAGCTGCCAAACAACTGATGCAGAAGACAGCTTCTAATCCGGATGACATTGATGCGGTAATCGTAGCAACTACTACTCCTGACTATCATTTCCCTTCCACTGCTTCTATCCTGTGTGATAAGTTGGGACTGAAAAATGCATTTGCATTTGATTTGCAGGCTGCCTGTTGCGGCTTCTTGTATTTAATGGAAACTGCTGCTTCACTTATCGCATCGGGCAGACATAAAAAGATTATTATTGTCGGTGCGGATAAGATGTCGTCTATGGTGAACTATCAGGATCGTGCAACCTGTCCTATCTTCGGTGACGGAGCGGCTGCATGTATGGTGGAAGCAACCACAGAAGACTATGGTATTATGGATTCTATCCTTCGTACGGATGGCAAGGGGCTCCCTTTCCTTCATATGAAAGCGGGTGGTTCTGTATGTCCTCCTTCTTATTTCACTGTTGATCATAAAATGCATTACCTCTATCAGGAGGGAAGAACAGTGTTTAAATATGCTGTTTCCAACATGTCGGATATTACAGCGACCATTGCTGAAAAGAATGGCCTGAACAAAGAGAATATCGACTGGGTGATTCCTCACCAGGCTAACTTGCGTATTATTGATGCAGTAGCTTCCCGTTTGGAAGTACCTTTGGAAAAAGTAATGGTCAACATTCAGCGTTATGGTAATACCAGTGGTGCCACACTTCCGTTGTGTCTATGGGATTACGAGAAGCAGCTGAAGAAAGGAGATAACCTGATATTTACAGCTTTCGGTGCAGGTTTTACCTATGGAGCCGTTTATGTGAAATGGGGTTACGATGGTAGTAAGAGATAATAATCATTAAACTACAAATACAAATGAACGCATCCATATTCCGATGCGTTTTTTTGTCTGTAACCAATTAAAATGAAAGAATTATGCATAAGGCAGGATTTGTAAACATAGTGGGAAACCCCAACGTAGGCAAGTCTACATTGATGAACTTGCTGGTGGGCGAACGTATTTCTATTGCGACGTTCAAGTCACAAACGACCCGTCATCGTATTATGGGAATCTTGAATACGGATGATATGCAGATTGTGTTCTCGGATACTCCGGGAGTGGTGAAACCAAACTACAAGTTGCAGGAGTCTATGTTGAACTTCTCGGAGTCAGCATTGGCGGATGCGGATGTATTGCTGTATGTGACGGATGTAGTGGAGAAACCGGACAAGAATGCGGACTTTATAGAAAAGGTCCGCAAGGTGAAGGCTCCTGTCTTATTGCTGATTAATAAAATTGATTTGACCAATCAGGAAAATTTGGTCAAGCTGGTGGAAGAATGGCATGAACAGCTTCCGCAAGCTGAAATAATTCCAATTTCCGCTACCTCTAAATTCAATGTGGATACGGTGATGAAACGTATCAAGGAATTGTTGCCCGACTCACCTCCTTACTTTGGGAAGGATCAGTGGACGGATAAGCCGGCACGTTTCTTCGTAACCGAAATTATCCGTGAGAAGATTTTACTTTACTATGATAAGGAAATCCCTTATTCGGTAGAAGTGGTAGTGGAGCAATTTAAAGAAGATGCTAAGAGTATCCATATCAATGCAGTGATTTATGTGGAACGTGAATCGCAAAAAGGTATTATCATAGGTAAACAGGGCAGAGCGCTGAAAAAGGTAGCTACTGAGGCCCGCAAGACTTTGGAACATTTCTTTCAGAAGTCCATTTATCTGGAAACCTTTGTGAAAGTTGATAAGGATTGGAGAAGCTCGGACAAAGAATTGAAGAACTTTGGGTATCAAATGGATTAAAATCGACTGTGATAGCCGTAAACAAGAAAGAAAATGGGAAATTTAGTAGCAATCGTAGGACGACCCAATGTGGGGAAGTCTACACTTTTTAATCGTCTGACCAAAACGCGTCAGGCAATTGTAAATGAGCAGGCAGGAACTACCCGTGACCGCCAATATGGTAAGTCGGAATGGTTGGGACGTGAGTTCTCTGTCGTTGATACCGGTGGATGGGTAGTTAACTCTGACGATATCTTTGAAGAAGAAATCCGTAAGCAAGTGACTCTTGCCATTGACGAAGCGGATGTGATCTTGTTCGTTGTAGATGTTGTGAATGGGGTAACTGATTTGGATATGGCTGTTGCCGGTATTTTACGGCGTACCAAGAAGCCCGTCATCATGGTAGCCAATAAGACAGATAATAATGATTTGCAATACAATGCTGCTGAGTTCTACAAACTGGGTTTGGATGATCCTTATTGTATTTCTGCACTGAGCGGAAGCGGTACGGGCGATTTGCTGGACCTGGTAGTAAGTAAATTCAGTAAAGAGGGAGAAGAGTTGTTGGATGAGGATATCCCCCGTTTTGCAGTGGTTGGACGCCCTAATGCCGGAAAATCTTCTATTGTCAATGCCTTTATCGGTGAAGACCGTAATATTGTAACTGAGATTGCAGGTACTACCCGTGATTCTATCTACACCCGTTATGAAAAATTCGGCTTTGATTTTTATCTGGTAGATACGGCCGGTATCCGTAAGAAGAATAAGGTGAATGAGGATTTGGAATACTATTCTGTCATCCGTTCTATCCGTTCTATTGAAAACTCGGATGTATGTATCCTGATGATTGATGCAACCCGTGGTATTGAGGGGCAAGATTTGAATATTTTCTCACTCATACAGCGTAACCAGAAAGGTTTGGTAGTGGTAGTGAATAAATGGGACTTGGTGGAAAATAAAGATGCTAAAGTAATGAAAACATTTGAAGAGGCAATCCGTTCTCGTTTTGCACCGTTTGTTGATTTTCCTATCATCTTTGCGTCTGCATTGACCAAGCAACGTATATTTAAGGTGTTGGAAACGGCAAAGGAAGTATATCAGGCACGTACCACTCGTATCCCGACAGCTCGTTTGAATGAAGAAATGCTTCCGTTGATCGAGGCTTATCCGCCCCCTTCAAATAAAGGAAAGTATATCAAGATAAAATATTGTACACAGTTGCCTAACACGCAAGTTCCTTCTTTCGTGTTCTTTGCCAACTTGCCCCAATATGTGAAGGAGCCTTACAAGCGCTTTCTTGAAAACAAGATGCGTGAGAAATGGGAATTATCCGGAACTCCGATAAATATCTTTATCAGACAAAAATAGAGTAAGTAGTGGTTAGTGGTTAATGATTAGTGGTTAATGGGCTTCGCTGTGATATCCGCAGGTTACTAATCACTAACCGCTAATCACTAATCACTATTTCCCAACCTCTCTTACCTTGCGCAGCAAGTCTGAAGCAAAGATAAAATTATTCAGCCGCTCATTGGTTGCCGTGAATACGTCATCTTTTGTTCCTTCCCACTCTTTATGACCTTGATAAATATAGAGAATACTATCACCGATTCCCATAACCGAATTCATATCGTGAGTATTGATAATAGTGGTCATATTATATTCTGTAGTTATATCATGAATCAGTTCATCAATGACCAGGGAGGTTTTAGGGTCCAGACCGGAATTAGGTTCATCACAGAACAAATACTGGGGATTTAAAGCTATGGCACGTGCAATTGCTACACGTTTTTGCATACCACCACTGATTTCTCCCGGATATTTGCTTTGTGCCTCAATCAGGTTCACACGGTCCAGACAGAACTGGGCGCGTTTTAAACGGTCACGATACGTATCGTTTGAGAACATATCCAGTGGAAACATCACATTCTCTAATACGGTAAGAGAGTCAAACAAGGCAGCACTTTGGAAAATCATTCCCATTTCGCGGCGCAATGTCTTCTTTTCTTTTTTATTCATGTTGAGAAAGTTGCGTCCGTCATACAGGATCTCACCCTTTTCAGGAGTCAGCAGACCGACGATACATTTCATTAATACCGTCTTTCCGGAACCACTCTGACCGATAATCAGATTGGTTTTGCCATTATCAAAGGTGGCATTGATATCTACCAATACATCTTTGCCCTCGAATGATTTATATAATGATTTAACTTGTATCATCCCATTAAAAGTTTGGTTAGGATTAAATCGGAAAAAAGAATAAGTACGCTGCTCATTACTACCGAGTCTGTACTGGCTTTACCTACTGCGATAGAGCCTCCTTCTACCGTGTAGCCGAAATAAGCCGAAACACTGGAAATAATGAAAGCAAAGAATATGGACTTGATAAAACTGCACCAGACAAACCATTCTTGAAAACTGTATTGCAATCCGTAGGCAAGGTCTTCCGCATTCATCACTCCACCAAACCAGGCAGTACAAAAAGCACCTATAATTCCTGAGAATATACTGAAAATGACTAAAAATGGAATCATAGTCATTAAAGCCATTATTTTGGGAAGGATAAGATATCCGGCAGAGTTGACTCCCATGATTTCCAATGCGTCAATCTGTTGGGTTACACGCATGGTCCCTATTTCGGAGGCAATATTAGAACCTACCTTCCCCGCCAGAATCAAACACATGATAGAGGACGAAAATTCCAGAAGCATGATTTCGCGGGTGGTATAGCCTACCACGAAACGGGGCATCCAGGGGCTTTCGATGTTCAGTTTGATTTGAATGGTAATTACGGCGCCAATGAAAAAAGAAATCAGCAGTACGATACCGATGGAGTTTACCCCCAGTTGTACCATCTCATTGAGATATTGCTTGAAAAACATACGCATACGTTCCGGTCGCGCAAAAGTACGTCCCATCAGTATAATATATTTCCCTAAGGTTGTTATGGGTCTTATCATCATATTATTCACAATTTCCTGCAAAAGTAGGCTTTTTTGTCTATATAAATGCAAAAGAAGTTCTGATTTTCTGTTCTGTTATGCGTTTCCTAAACTTTTTTAGTACTTTTGTCACAAAATACATGGATATGTCAGAACAGGAAATAGAACAACAAAATACGGTGATCGAAGATAACCGCATGGTGCTTCGTACAGAAAATCTGGTGAAGAAATACGGTAAGCGTACGGTGGTAAGTCATGTTTCTTTTGATGTGAAACAAGGAGAGATTGTCGGATTGCTGGGACCGAATGGTGCCGGTAAGACTACCTCGTTTTATATGACTACGGGATTGATTGTGCCGAATGAAGGCCATATCTTTCTGAATGACCTGGATATTACCGGCTATCCTGTATATAAGCGTGCACAGAATGGTATCGGATATTTGGCACAGGAAGCTTCTGTCTTTCGTAAAATGAGTGTGGAGGATAATATTGCTTCTGTTTTAGAGTTAACCCATACCACTCCTGAATATCAGAAAGACAAATTGGAGAGTCTGATTGCTGAGTTCCGTTTGCAAAAAGTGCGTAAGAATCTGGGTGACCAGCTTTCAGGAGGGGAACGCCGTCGTACAGAGATTGCCCGCTGTCTGGCCATTGACCCTAAGTTCATTATGTTGGACGAGCCGTTTGCGGGGGTGGACCCCATTGCCGTGGAAGATATTCAGCACATTGTATGGAAATTGAAGGATAAGAATATCGGTATTCTGATCACTGACCACAATGCTTTGGAAACTTTGCGTTTGACGGATCGTGCTTATTTGTTATTTGAAGGTAAAATTCTGTTTCAGGGAACTCCTGAAGAATTGGCGGAGAATCCTGTTGTTCGTGAAAAATATCTGGGTACCAACTTTGTGCTCCGTCGTAAAGACTTCCAGCTGGCAGAAAAAGGCAGGCAGGAAAAAAGGGGATAATCGAAAGGTAAGGATATAAAAAAAGCTCTGAAATATTTTCCAGAGCTTTTTTTGATTGTATCAGGTAAGTAATTAGTCTCTAGGTCTTGCTTCCTTGATAACCAATTGACGACCCATGAGCTCAGTACCGTTCAGTTCTTTCATTGCCTGAGCTGCTTCTGCATCATTTTCCATTTCAACAAATGCAAATCCTTTAGATTTACCGGTTTCACGGTCTGTGATAACTTTTACAGAAGTAACTACTCCGTAATCCGCCATTGCTTGTTCCAAATCTCCTTCCTTAACACGGTAGTTAAGGTTTCCAACATACATGTTCATAGTGAAAAAATAAAAATAATTAAAATAAAAAATACTCTCTGAATGGTGATTATTAATGAAGTAGGGGGATTCGAACAACAGAGAGTTTACATAAGTGCTATACGTACAAAAGTAAAACCTTGCAATAAAAATCACTAGCTATAATTAGTATCACCAGTCAGGCGCAAAGGAACACATAAATTTTGAAATTGCAAGAAGAAAAACAACTTTTTTTTCTTTTTTTTGAATGAGTCGTTCAACCTATCATTTTAAATGAATACTTTCTGTTGCCAATTAGTATTTTTTAGTCTGTGTATTTGGTAATTGAAAGATTAAACACTAATTTTGCAACCTCTTTGGTTAAAAACAGAAAGAAGTAATAATTAAATAAATAAAGTTCAGAATGAATATTTCATTGCAAAACGTTGACAAAGTGAGTGCATTGCTTACTTTGAAGCTGGAAAAAGCTGATTATCAGGAAAAAGTAGAAAAGACACTGAAGACTTATCGTCAGAAAGCTAATATTCCGGGTTTCCGTCCGGGTATGGTACCTATGGGTTTGATTAAGAAACAATTCGGTAAGGCTGTGCTTGCAGAAGAAGTTGATAAGTTGATGCAGGAAAAGGTGAACGAATATATCCGCGATAACAAAGTGAATATGTTGGGTATGCCGTTGCCCAACGAAGAAAAGATGCAACCGATAGATTTCGATACTCAGGAAGATTTCGAATTTGTATTCGATATTGCTTTGGCTCCTGAATTTACGGCTGAAATCTCTTCGGCAGATACAGTGGATTACTATACTATTGAAGTTTCAGACGAACTGATAGAACAGCAGATTAAAATGTACACTCAGCGTGCTGCAAAATATGACAAGGTAGAGCAGTATGAAGATAAGGACATGATTAAAGGCCTGTTGGCTGAACTGGATGAAAATGGTAATACAAAAGAAGGTGGAATCCAGGTAGAAGGTGCAGTAATGATGCCGGCTTACATGAAGAACGATGACCAGAAGGCTATTTTCAGCACTGCCAAAGTAAATGATGTATTGGTATTCAATCCTGCTGTTGCATTCGATAATAATGAAGCTGAACTGTCTTCTTTATTGAAAATCAAGAAAGAAGAAGTTGCCAATGTGAAGGGTGATTTCAGCTTCCAGGTTGAAGAAATCACTCGTATGGTTCCTGCTGAATTGAATCAGGAATTGTTCGATAATGTATTTGGCGAAGGAACAGTAAACAGCGAAGAAGAATTCCGCGCAAAAATCAAAGAAGGAATTGCAAAACAGTTTGAATCAGACAGCGATTATAAGTTCTTGGTTGATGTTCGTGAATATTTGGTGAATAAGATTGGCAAGCTGGAATTTCCGGATGCACTGCTGAAGCGTATCATGTTGCTGAACAATGAAGATAAAGGGGAAGCATTTGTTGCTGAAAACTATGACAAGAGCATCGAAGAACTGACTTGGCATCTGATTAAAGAACAGTTGCTTAAGGATAATGACATCAAGGTAGAACAAGCTGACGTAGTAAATATGGCTAAAGAAGCTACTCGCATTCAGTTTGCTCAATATGGAATGTTGAATATCCCCGAAGATGTTCTTGAAAACTATGCCAAAGAAATGTTGAAGAAGCAGGAAACAGTAGAAGGTTTGGTAAACCGTGCTGCTGAAAGTAAACTTTCTGCTGCTTTGAAAGCTAAAGCTACTTTGAACAACAAAGTGGTTTCTATGGAAGAATTCAACAAAATGTTTGAATAATAACTTAGTAAGTCGAAGTAAGTGATTGCTAAAACTTTCTAAAAAAGGGGTTTTTGACCATAAATTTTCGTTATAGATAAGAGTCTTAGGTACGTTAACCGTATTTTTTTGTACTTTTGTTTGTTTGAAAAATAGGGGTTGAAAACCCTTTTTTGTTACTAATAACTAAACCATTAGATTATGGATGATTTTAGAAAATTTGCTACCAAGCATTTGGGAATGAACAGTATGGTGCTGGATGACGTCATCAAGTCACAAGGATACCTGAATCCTTATATTTTGGAGGAGCGTCAGTTGAATGTGACTCAGTTAGACGTATTCTCCCGACTCATGATGGATAGAATTATCTTTTTGGGTACACAGATTGATGATTATACAGCCAATACACTCCAGGCTCAGCTTCTATATTTGGACTCTGTAGAGTCTGGTAAAGATATATCTATTTATATCAACTCTCCGGGCGGATCTGTTTATGCCGGATTGGGTATCTATGATACCATGCAGTTTATCAACAGTGATGTTGCCACTATCTGTACAGGCATGGCCGCTTCAATGGCTGCCGTGCTGCTGGTTGCAGGAACAGAAGGCAAGCGTTCCGGATTGACACACTCACGAGTAATGATTCATCAGCCGATGGGTGGCGCGCAAGGACAGGCTTCGGATATTGAGATTACAGCCCGTGAAATCCAGAAGTTGAAAAAAGAACTCTATACCATTATAGCAGACCACTCTCATACGGATTTTGACAAGGTATGGGCAGACTCTGACCGTGACTACTGGATGACAGCCCAGGAAGCCAAGGAATATGGTATGATTGATGAGGTTTTGTCACGCAAACCGGCTGCTTTATAACGAATGGAAATGAATTTCGCCCTCGTTCACTGTGGGGGCGGATTGAATCATTCAAAACCATTCGATTTGAAAGAATAACAGTAATAAACGCAACTCAAGCTTCTTCTATAATGTGTCTTCAAAAAAGACGCATTATAGAAACTTGAATAAATAAAGGAATAAACATTGGAAGAGAATAAAACACCCAGAAACACTAAAAGAAAATGTAGTTTCTGCGGGCGTCCGGAAAATGAAGTGGAATTCCTGATTTCCGGAATGAACGGCAATATTTGTGAGAGTTGTTCGGAACAGGCACATGAAATTGTGCAGGAAGCCTTGCATCAAAAGAAAAGTGCACCGGGTGAACTGAATCTGAAAGAACTTCCGAAGCCAAAGGAAATTAAAGAATTTCTGGATCAATACATTATTGGTCAGGATGATGCCAAGCGCTATCTTTCCGTTGCCGTGTATAATCATTACAAGCGTCTGCTTCAGAAGGTGGACAAGGATGACATCGAGATTGAAAAGTCAAATATCATCATGGTGGGTAGCACAGGTACGGGTAAGACTTTATTGGCACGTACTATTGCCAAGTTGTTACATGTTCCGTTCACCATTGTTGATGCAACGGTGCTGACCGAAGCCGGCTATGTTGGCGAGGACATTGAGAGTCTTTTGACCCGCTTGCTCCAGGTTGCCGATTATAATGTGGCTGAAGCCGAGAGAGGAATCGTATTTATTGATGAGATTGATAAAATTGCCCGCAAGGGGGATAACCCTTCTATCACCCGTGACGTAAGCGGTGAAGGTGTGCAGCAAGGCTTGCTGAAACTGCTGGAAGGGTCTGTGGTGAATGTACCGCCTCAGGGAGGGCGTAAACACCCTGACCAGAAAATGATTCCCGTCAACACGAAGAACATTCTGTTTATTTGTGGCGGAGCATTTGACGGCATTGAACGCAAAATTGCACAACGCTTGAATACGCATGTGGTAGGTTATAGTGCAGCAAAGGACGTGGTGAAGATAGACCGCGGTAACTTGATGCAATATATCGCTCCTCAGGACTTGAAGTCGTTCGGGCTCATTCCTGAAATTATCGGCCGTTTGCCCATCTTGACTTATCTGAATCCGTTGGATAGAACCGCTTTGCGCAATATCCTGACAGAACCGAAGAATTCCATTATCAAGCAATACGTCAAACTGTTTGAAATGGATGGAGTCAAATTGGAATTCCAGCCCGAGGTATTCGAGTATATTGTAGACAAAGCTATTGAATATAAGTTAGGAGCACGCGGATTACGCTCCATCGTAGAAACAATTATGATGGATGTAATGTTTGAAATTCCCTCACAAAAGGCAAAAAAATACGAAGTAACACTCGAATTTGCAAAAAAACAGATGGGGAAAGCAAATATTTCGCGCTTGCAAACTGCTTAGTATCAAGGTATAAAGGGAGAGAGAAAGAAAAAATGCAATTCTTCTGAAAAATATTACCCGAAATATTCGTGTAATTTGAGAACTTGTTTATAACTTTGTTAGGCAACAAAAGATGTAAAACAAGAAATCGGTAACACCGTGAAAAACTATTGATACAATGACGGAGAATATAAATTTAACGAACGCATTAAAGAAGTATTTTGGATTTGATACTTTCAAAGGTAACCAGAAAGCGATTATCCGTAATTTGCTTGCCGGAAATGATACATTTGTTTTGATGCCTACGGGCGGTGGTAAATCGTTATGCTATCAGTTGCCATCTCTGATAATGGATGGTACGGCAATCGTTATATCTCCTTTAATTGCATTGATGAAAAACCAGGTGGATGCCATGCGTAACTTCAGTGAAGAAGACGGAATAGCACACTTTATCAACTCATCGTTGAACAAATCGGCTGTAGACCAGGTGAAGTCGGACATCCTGAGTGGCAAGACCAAGTTGCTCTATGTAGCGCCTGAATCCTTGACCAAGGAGGAGAACGTAGACTTTCTGAAAGGAGTGAAGATTTCATTTTATGCAGTAGACGAAGCACACTGTATTTCGGAATGGGGACATGATTTCCGTCCGGAATACCGCCGGATTCGTCCTATTATCAATGAGATAGGAAAAGCGCCGGTGATTGCCCTTACTGCTACTGCGACCCCGAAGGTGCGTATGGATATTCAGAAAAATCTGGGTATGCAGGATGCACAGGAGTTCAAGTCTTCCTTCAACCGTCCGAACCTGTATTACGAAGTACGCTCGAAGACGAATAATATTGATAGAGATATTATCAAGTTTATCAAATCTAATTCGGGTAAATCGGGCATTATTTACTGTCTGAGCCGTAAGAAGGTGGAAGAACTGGCTGAAGTTCTTCAGGCTAACGGAATCAATGCACGCGCTTACCATGCCGGTATGGATTCGCCTACGCGAACCGCCAATCAGGATGGTTTCCTGAAGGAAGATATAGATGTGATTGTCGCTACCATAGCGTTTGGAATGGGAATTGACAAGCCCGATGTGCGTTTCGTGATACACTATGATATACCGAAGAGTTTGGAAGGTTATTATCAGGAAACGGGTAGAGCCGGACGTGACGGTGGGGAAGGTCAGTGTATTACATTCTATTCCAATAAGGATTTGCAGAAACTGGAAAAGTTTATGCAAGGTAAGCCGGTAGCAGAACAGGAAATCGGCAAACAGTTGTTGCTGGAAACAGCAGCCTATGCAGAGTCGTCTATATGCCGTCGCAAATCATTGTTACATTATTTTGGGGAAGAATATACAGAGGAGAATTGCGGAAATTGTGATAACTGTTTAAATCCTAAAAAGCAAGTGGAGGCTCAGGATTCATTATGCGCTGTGATTGAAGCAATCATAGCAGTGAAAGAAAATTTTAAAGCGGATTATATAATTGACATTCTTTTGGGCAAGGAAACATCAGAAATACTTGCTCACAAACATGAGGAACTGGAGGTGTTCGGTTCGGGCATGGGAGAAGAAGAAAAGATGTGGAATGCTGTCATCCGTCAGGCTTTGATAGCGGGTTATTTAAGTAAAGATGTAGAGAACTACGGTTTGTTGAAGGTGACTCCCGAAGGACATAAATTCCTGAAGAAGCCGAAATCCTTCAAGATTGTAGAAGACAATGACTTTGAAGAGGAAGAAGAAGAAACTCCGGTTCGGGGAGGTGCTTCCTGTGCGGTAGACCCTGTGCTTTACTCTATGTTGAAAGACTTACGTAAGAAATTGTCCAAGAAATTGGATGTTCCGCCGTATGTTATTTTCCAGGACCCCTCTTTGGAAGCGATGGCCACTATTTATCCTGTAACATTAGATGAATTGCAGAACATTCCGGGTGTAGGCGCCGGAAAAGCGAAGCGTTATGGTCAGGAGTTCTGTGTGCTGATAAAGAAGCATTGTGAAGAAAACGAAATAGAACGTCCGGAAGATTTGCGTGTCCGTACAGTTGCTAATAAATCCAAACTGAAGGTGTCTGTCATTCAAGCTATTGACCGCAAGGTGGCTCTTGATGATATTGCCGTGTCAAAGGGATTGGAATTTAGTGAACTGCTGGATGAAGTGGAGGCTATTGTTTATTCGGGTACCAAGCTGAATATTGATTATTTCCTGGAAGAAATTATGGATGAAGACCATCTGGATGATATCTATGACTATTTCAAAGAATCTACCACGGATAAAATAGATGATGCGATGGATGAACTGGGGGACGACTATACCGAGGATGAAATCCGATTGGTCCGCATCAAGTTTATTTCTGAAATGGCGAATTGATACTTCTTTGATTGTTTTGATAATAAGAAAGCCGGGCAACAGAAATGTTTGTCCGGCTTTCTTGTGTTTTTATAGTATATTCTTATATCGGGAGAAAATATTCCGTTATATTTGCATAAACCTTAAATTTTGTATTATGAGAAATCTAATTTTATTTGTTGGATTATTCTTATCAGTTTCTTGTGTCAACCGGCATTCCATTCATCAGGACTATTTAAGAGAGGCTGAGGCATATATGGAGAAACATCCTGATAGTGCTTTACTTTTTTTACAGCAATTTTCTGTCGATGATTGCAGAAACAGGGAGCAGAAAGCATACTATAACCTTTTGCTGACGCAGGCTTTGGATAAAACGTATCGTTCTATAACCGATGCTCCTATCACATCGGCTTTAGCATTCTATCAGCATAGTGAAGATTCATTGAAAAAAGCGAAAGCCTTCTTCTATCAGGGGAGGCAATATAGTGAGGCGGAAGAATATGAAGCGGCTGTTCGTTGCTATCTTTGTGCGTTGACGGCTATGAAACCGTTGGAAGAACCTAAATACAAAGCGTTGTGTTATTCACATCTGGGGCATGCTAATTTCAAACAAGGTTTGTATGTAAAAAGTTTGAGGTATTATAAAGATGCAGTTCGCACTTTTGAGGGAATAAAGGACAGTACCAATTATACCATATCTTTATTGGATGCCGGATATGGTTTTTTATTGCTGGCAAAACTTGATAGTGCGGAATACTATACCCTACAAGGATTACAAATGGCTGAGTTGATTGATTCAAAGGTGGAGGAACAGACTGCTGTCCGTAATTTGGGCATTATCTATTCGGAGCGGAAAGAATATCAAAAAGCCTTGAATATTCTTCAATCTGCTAGAAATGAAGTTCTAGATGATGATTATTCCTATTTTTATTCTTTGTCTAACGTATATGTACAACAAGAACAATATGATTCCGCTGTATATTATGCAGAGTATATAATCAAGAATGATAGTGATTTGTATGGACAGGCCAGCGGTTATCTTTCTCTGTATAAGATAGCAAAGAAACGGAAGGATTGGGAAAAAGCTTTGGCTTATAAAGAGAAATATGACCTATATGCTGACAGTATCCATGAGCATACGCAAACGGTGAAACTGGAAGATATCCAGGTGAAATATGACAATCAGGAATTGGCCCACGAAAAGGAATTACTTGCGATAAACAAACAGCGTAATGAATGGAGGTTAGGAGGGATAATATTATTTGTTATTCTGCTCTTGCTCTACATTCTGTCTGTCTATAAGCGTGAGAGAGTGAAGAAAGAACGACGTATTTTGTTGCTGCAACAGCAGATACAGGAGAATGAGAACGCTTTGACCACCTTGCAGCACGATTATATCAAGCGGAATAAAGAGATAGAGGACTTGTCTTTCCGCTATGCGCAAAACAATGAAAGACTGTCTGCGGAAAATGAGGTAATGAGGCGGCATCTGCTGGAATTGCAACAGAAGAATAAGGAAGAGAATCTCAAGTTAGCGGATAAAAATAAGATTTTGCTGGACGAACTGAAGAAATACAAGGATATAAAGACCGAGAGTGGAAGGCATAATGAAACCGTTACTTTCATCATTCAGCTTTTAGATAATCCCGATACGGCTCATGCATTAACTCCAAAGGAATTGGATGCTATAGAGTATTTTGTCATCCGTTTGTTCGGTCCCATGTTTCAAAGCCGTGTTGAGGCTGCGGGTCTGAGTGCCACCGAACGGAAGTTGTGGTGCTTGTTACAGTTAGGCTTTCCTCATGCTTCTATTGCCACTTTTCTGTGCATAACTCCTCAATCTGTTTCAAGAGCCAAACTCAGAATGAAGAAAAAGATACAGGAATTTATGGCGAATGATATCGACAAACTCTATATATGATGGTTGCCTTTGGATGTTATTGTCTATATTCGCTTGCTGTTTTATACATGATGGTGTATGCAATGTGTTGATATATAGAGTTTTATATAAATATTATTGCGCACCTATTTGTCTATTTTACTTTCTTGATGGTTTGTTGCGTTATTCCTACATTTGCTAACGTAAACCAAATGAATAATGTAACTATGAAGAACAATCTATTATTTTATTTATTAATGGGCCTTGTTGTAAGTTGTATTTATCCTGTAACAGTATGGGCCGAATTTAATGAAATACAATTTTTGAGTAACGAAAATGTATCGATAAAGATACCTCTGAAAAAGAAAGGTAAAGAGCGGACAAGAAGCATTCTTATCCCTCCTTGTTCAGTGGTACTGCTGGAATCTTCGTTAATTATTTCCTTTCATTTCCTATCAGAAGATGCACAAATCATTCTGTATAGTGCAAATGTCGAAACCTTGCGTGTCTCTATTTCTCAATATCAGCATGGTAGTGAGATAAGCATTCCTATAGACTGTTTGGAATCAGGGAATTATACTTTGGATATAGTTACTGCATCGGGTGAACATTGGTGTGGATCTTTTGAATATGTTCATTGATTTTTGGTACGAAATATACGAGTCTGTAAAAAGAAAGCCTTCACGTACTATTCTGACCAGCATAGGCATATCATGGGGGATTTTTATCCTGATAGTCTTGGTTGGAATAGGATCAGGTTTTGAACGGGGAGTATTCAAACTTTTTAATGGATTCTCTAAAAGCACGACTTATGTATATGCGTCAGAAACATCAATGGGATATAAAGGAGCGGCTAGCGGAAGAAAAATACAATTTCAAAAAGAAGATTTGGATATGTTGAAATCAAGAATACCCGAGATAACCCATCTGTCGCCCGAGACGGGACGTTGGAACGCTGTTTATGCCGGCACGAAGAATGGCTGGTTTGAGACGCGAGGGGTATATCCTGATTACTTCTTGATAAAATTGTTGGAGGTAGAGCATGGTAGAATGTTGAATGCCTTGGATATGAATGAAGCTCGCAAAGTGGTGTTGATAGGTGAAAATGTGGCGGATATGCTTTTCAGGAAAGAAAATCCCATTGGCAAGTATATCCGTATGGGGCAGGAGATGTTCCGGGTAATTGGAACAATAAAGAATACGATGCTTAATTCGTATGAGGCAAGAGTCATTTATATGCCTTACTCGGTCTATGAACAGGTTGATGCCACTGCCGGGCGGTTTGGCACGGTTGTATTCTCTACAGTGAAAGGAGCCAAAATAAAGGAGGTGAATACGCGTGTGCGGAATGTGATGGCCAGAAAATATCAATTTGCGCCCAATGATGATAAAGTCTTTTACTTTAATAGCATGGAGGAACAGGTGAAGGCATTTACTGACTTGTTTGTCATGATTCGCAAGTTCCTGTGGTTTATGGGAATCAGCACGTTGGTCAGTGGTGTAATAGGAGTAGGCAATATCATGTATTCATCGGCAAAGGAGCGTACTCGTGAAATAGGTATCCGCAAGTCTGTAGGTGCCAAGGCACAGCAGATAAAGGCTATGTTTTTATGGGAATCCATAGCTCTTACTTCTTTAGCCGGATATGTAGGGTTGGTTTTGGGATGGGGGATACTGAAGGTTGTAGCACTTTTCATCTCAGAAGACACTCCGATGATGGAAAAACCGGGACTGGATTTTCCGACAGCTGTTGCCGCCATATTTATCTTAGTGATAGCAGGAACATTGGCCGGGCTGAGGCCGGCGATATATGCGGCGGAACTGAATCCTATAGAAGCTCTAAAAGAAGAAAATTGAAATGAAAGTAGTAAGAACTGTTATATTATCCTTGATCCTGGTATTCCTGGCATTTGTCATTTACCGGGCGGTAAAGGGAGGTAGAAAGATACCCGCTTCTACTATCCGTGCCGAGTATCGGGATATTGAGAGCAAACTTACTATTCCGGGGATGATACAGCCCTCTAAAGAAATAGATATAAAATCGACTATCTCCGGTGTGTTGGAAAAGTTGTTGGTGCAGGTTGGAGATGAAGTAGTGGGAGGACAGCCATTGGCGCAAATACGATATGTAAAAGATCCGTTGGAATATAGGCGGCTATTAAAGGAATTGGAAATAGCGGAAACCAGGTATTTGACTGCTGAAGCTAGTTTTGTGAGGACGGAAAAGTTATATGTAAAAAAGTTGATAGCGCAAGAGGTGTATGAGGGCGAGAAAAGTAATTTGGCTGTTCTTCTGTCCGAATATGAATCCGTAGAATCGGAGTTGGATATGTTGAAAGGGCAATATAATCAAAAGGGAATATCCAATATTATAACGGCTACTGACGCAGGTACTATATTGGAGCTTCCGATAAAAGAGGGTGGGTCTGTGATGGCAAGAGGTACATTGAATGAAGGAACAACCGTGGCTAGAGTGGCAGATCTGCAATCGTTAGTATTTAAAGGAAACGTATTGGAATCTGATATATTGAAACTTGTTGTAGGGATGGAACTGTCATTATCGGTTCCTATGGATAAGAATATAACTATTGACGGAGTATTAAGACTTGTCGCTCCCAAGGGAATTGTACAGGATGGAGTCGCGCGTTTTGAGATAACTGCCGGTTTGTTTATACCTGAAGAATATAAGCAAATGATAAAAGCCGGTGGTACGGCTAATGCAGAAATAGTGGTGGAGCGGAAAAAGCACGTGCTGGCTTTGGAAGAGAAATATTTTCAGTTTAGCTATGATTCTGTTTTTGTAGAAATAGTAGCTAATGACAGTAAATATGAAAAACGGTTTTTGAAAACAGGAATATCGGATGGAATATATACTGAGATCATTTCAGGAGTAGATAGTCTGGATCACATAAAAATAGAAAGTGAAAAATGGAAAATGTTGTAAGAAATTGCGTGTTGTGTCTATTGGCTTTATTTTTATGTGGCCAAATATATGGTACAACTATTACTGTAGCTCAACGTTCATGTCAATATGTATTTACGATACCTGAAGGATGGGATACTATACCTCAATCTACTCTTTCTTCTAAAATAGGGAAAACATCAGTTAATGCAGGCTTATTTCCTATTCAACAAAAAGCTTATTTTGATGGAAATTATGTATTGATTAGTTTTTTACCTACAATTAGTAGTTTGAATAATTTCAATTTAAAAAAAATAATTGCAGATGTCAATGAAATGAATAAAAGTCAAGTGTTTACATTGTCAGATTCACTATCTATAGAATTGCTGGATACAAAATGTATATCAGATAATGGAATCTTTAATATACAAACGGAGTCAATGGTCTCTAAAGATACATTATGTATTAATTGTTTACAAAGTTTATGCGTGACTAAATATGGATATATTTCAATTTATAGCTATAGAAAGGAGAATGGTCAGTATTGCTTGCAGGATGTAAATGATGCAATAGTGGGAAGTCTGAAAGTGTTAGAAGAATATCAATACAAAGAACCTGTTCAGAAGGAATACTTTACTATAGAGCAGATTGTTATATCTGTTGGGCTTGGTCTTTTATTATATATTTTTCTAGTCTTTATAAATAAGAATAAAAACAAATGAGGTGGGTTGTTTGTATTATATTGTTACTGCTTTTTGTAGCCTTTCATTTAGGCTCTTATAGGCTGTTTCTTGAATCTCAACTCCTGTTTTATATGGCGACATTCATGGTGGGGAGTATATCTTTATTCTATCGTAAAAAAACTATATATGTAAATATTGGAAGTCTCTTCCTATTTCTGATTCTATTATTAATGTTTGTTCATTTTGCTATCAAAGGAAATGAATATGGAACAACGTGGATTTATACAGTACTATGTAGTTTAGTGTTATTCTTTGCATTGAAAAATATTTTTTATCAAAATCCTTTGTTTTTGAAATCGGTGTTACTATTTATTGTTATTGGTTTAGGAATAGAATTAATAATAGGAATAGGTCAGATGAATCTATTGTTGAAAAATGAAAATAGTAATTTTCTTATGGGGGGGACAATGGGGAATCCGGGTGCTTATGCGAATTATTTGAGTGTTATAGTACCATTCCTATTAAGTGTCATTTGGAAGCTTCGATATAATAAAAAAGTTGAAAATATATATTATATATTGCTGGGATGCATTATTATTTCTATTTTTTTGATAGCGATGTCTCAATCTCGGGCGGCTTGGATTGCATGTACTTTAGCATGTTTATTAATAGTGAACAAATATAGTGGGCTTTGGAATAAAGTTAAATATCACATAGATTCTCCTGTTAAAAAGGTTGCTACATTTTTGTGTCTGTCGATATCTTCAATTATTATATTTTATATTTTATATAATTATAAATCAGAATCAGCTTTTGGGCGGTTGCTGATTTGGAAAATAACTATTTTAGCTTCTCATTCTCATTGGTTAGTAGGGAATGGAAGTGGCTATTTTGAGGCTAATTATGGTCATTGGCAAGAAGCTTATTTTTCAACAGGTGGAGATACAAAATTAGAATACTATGTAGCAGACTATGTAACATGTGCTTATAATGAATTTATTCAAATTTTCGTAGAACAAGGTTTTCTAGGGCTTATGTTACTTATAACCTTGATTTTGGCTGCATTCAAGCGCAAAAATTTATCACATTCAATCTTGGTGACTGGATCTAAGGCTTCATTGGTATCAATCTGTATTTTGATGTGTGTATCCTATCCTCTTCAGATGCGTTTGATATATTTTTATTTTATCGTTTTCTTGGCTATAATCTTTTGTGAGCCACAAAAAAATGATTGCCTATTATCAAAGAAGGTAACAAATGGATTACGATGTCTTTATCCCATTTTATGTTTATATATCCTTTGGAATGCTTGCTGTAATCTGTATGGCCTTTTTTTAATGAGAAAAGGACAAACGTCAGTTTTTACTAATGACATTAAAGGTGGGTTAGAATGTTATCAGCAAGCATATCCGTTTCTTGAGAATAATGGGATATTCTTATTTTATTATAGTTCGGCTCTGAGTTTGAATAAACAGTATGTATTAGCAATTAGAGAATTGGAAAAAGCTGTCAAAAAAACATCAAATCCTAGTTGCTATATTTTGCTGGGTGATAACTATAAGGAAATTCAAGAGTATAAAAAAGCTGAATCGGTATATTTGAAAGCAGTACATGCTCTTCCATCGAAATTATATCCTAAATATTTATTGGTTAAATTATATAGGGAATCATCCCAATATGAAAAAGCTTTTAATGTAGCAGATGAAATCATACAAATGCCGGAAAAAGTTAAAACTATGTTGGGTAAAGAGATAAAAGAAGAGATGATTCATCTCGTAAATAATAAATGTCTAATCTTTAAACGTGATAGCCTATGGAAACGTAAACATTAAATGTATTGATGGACGGAAAATTACCGTTTGGTTACAGTTAAATAATTTATTTCTTTAAAATTTATATTATGGTAAATAAAAAAGCAATTTTAGGGATGCTTGTGATGATAGTCACTTCCCTAGGAGTTATGAAGAGCATGAATAATGCTCAGTCTGAACCGCAGCAATGTTGGTCATTAATGATGGCTTATGGTCCTGAAATGTCTCAAGGAGAAAGTGCTGCGGCTGGTGTTTATGGTACCGTTCTTTCTACAGCTGTTGGATGTGTAAATCCTCTGCTTGGATTAGGAATGGGTCTGTAATAGATTCTGGTATGAATAAATTTGTAAGATTTATTCATAATGCCGTAGCCGGTAATAAATTGGCCATGCGACTTGCATTTTTGCCTTTTATATGGATGCCAATGATTGTTGGTGTATTTTTGAAAGAGAACCTAGAAAATCGTTTGCTCCATTATTGTTTATTTGCCGTTTTGTATTTAATAGGTTTTACTATACTCTATTTCTTTTTTAAATTAATAGTTTCTGGTAGATCCTTGCAACTACAAAAAGCTGCTATGGTATTAGTGATTTTGTTGATGCAAAATATTATAATGATATTATTATTTAATTATAAGATTTCTGTATCAATAGGTAGTCTGTTGCTTGCAGCATTACTAAGTTTGGTAATTACTCTTGTTTGTGTTTGTCCAATGTTGACAAAAGCAAAAGTTCTAAATCATACTGATTAATATTAATAATAGAGGATGTGATTTATCATCCTCTATTTAAAATTTATATAATGGAACGATTACGTAGCCCTTTTGTATGCTTTTTAGTACTTGCTTCTCTTTTTTGGCTTTTACCTTTTGTAGCAAGACTTTGTATAATGGACATCCAGCCAGTGGATGCATTTTCGTTTAACAGTCTGTTCGAAGGTATTAATATGCCTGGAGAAAATACTGTATTATTATTGTCGGAAGGCAATAATAAGGAAGCTTTTGAGAATATATTGACAACGAATTTGAAAGGATGTTTGCTAAATGTACTAGGTGGTACATTGTTGGGATTGGGTACAATTATAAATTTGGCGTATAATGGTTTTATTATGGCGGATATGATTGTATTTAGTCATAACTCGGGAATGAGTTGGAATATGATTCTTAAATTGAATTTGCCTCATTGTTTTGAGCTTATAGGATTTTGGATATCAGGAGGAATGGGACTTTACTATGCATGGCAAATAATATGTTTTATTAGACAAAAAGAAAGTTTTACTTCTTCTTTTTATATAATGATGGGGAGGTGTACAGTCGTTTTCTGTTTTATTATATTATTAGCAGCTTATGTTGAATCATATATAACAGAAAATTTTATATGAATAAATTGATAAATATCCTTTCTAGATTACCTCAGTGGTATGGTATTGCTATAATTGTTATCTATAGTGTATTATTAATAGAATTCTTATCTGGAATATATAGTATATTGCCGTCTGTTTCTTTAGGACTATTTTTTGATTATATGGTAAATACAAGTTATGTAATAGTGTTCTTGTCTGGAATTGTAACTTGGATTGTAACCATCTTTGTTTTTCATATTACAGCTTTATTGTTTGGAGGACATTCAATGTTTAAGGAGATGCTTTTAATCTCTTCATATTTTTATATTATACAGATTATAGCAGTAGTTGTTGCTATTTTTATTTTAGAAGATCTTGTTGTCACAAATTTGATAGAATTGATTGATGATCCAGTTTATAGATTAGCGCAAACAGTAATAGATGGTTCGTTTGTATTGTATTATTTATTTGTTGTGCTATTGATTAATAAAATTTATCGGATAAACTTGTTGTATGCTGTATTGTCGGTATTTCTTCCACTAGGAATGGTATGGGGAGTGAGTAAACTTTTTGATTTAATTTAGTGGATTGGTATATATAAAGAAAGAGTATACTGAGGGATCATTGTCCTATATTTGTGTTTGTTTAAATTAATACTAGAAAAAAATGAAACAAAGAACAGTCTTTTTGTTATTGTTGCTATCGGCTACAGTAACAGCATTCGCCCAGGAGGCGAAGTATGGAATCAAGTCTGCCATCCTCAAGAAAGAGGCGGTCACTATGGGGCAGAAAGTGCAAGGCGTGCAGTATTTTGACGATTACGGCAGAAAGGAGGCGTCCGAACTTACGATGAAAGTGGGAGGCGTGGCAAATGTGGAGAAACATATCCGGACAATAGCCGGTGGGGATAAGATTATCTCTATTGATCTCGACATGAAGGTGGCCAATAAAGTACCAATTCCCATAAAGCCGGTCAATTATTTGGACTTGACAGACGAAGTGCGCGAACTGCATAAGATAAAGGAAGTGGGAACAGAAGAAATCTTAGGCCGAAAGTGTACCAAGTACACTTTGGAGGTAGTGTATGGAGGACAAACCACCCATTCCACGGTCTGGATATGGAAAGGTATTCCGCTGAAGAACGAGACTTCATCCAATGGAATGGTTATCGTTACCGAGCAGGCTACGGAAATTCAGGAAAATGTAGAAGTCCCGGCCGAGAAGTTTTTGGTACCCGAAGGAGTAACGGTTCCTTAATCGGATATGAAATGTTGAGGCTTTTATCTTTTATATTTCTAATCAACGCGTTTTTTTCTTGCTTACCGGAAAAGACCGCCTTGGAACGTGCTTTGCGTGCGGCAGGCGATAACCGGACGGAGCTGGAAAAAGTGCTGGCATACTATCAGGATGATACGTTGAAATATCAGGCAGCTTGTTTCCTTATTGAGAATATGCCGGATCAATATGCTGTGTTACCTTTGGATTCCACGGACACATACGCACGGGCTTTGTTGTCTTTGGATAAGGACGATCCCGTCAGTTGGGAAATATCCCGTTCGCTTGTGGCCGCTGTATTCGATTCTATTTCAAAAATCCAACCCGAATCCCGGATTAAAATAGTCAGGGATATAGAAGTAATGACAAGTGACTATTTGATAGAGAACATAGAATCGGCGTTTAAGGTATGGAATCGGAGGGGGGTGGCAAAGCATTATTCGTTTGATGATTTCTGCCGTTATGTATTGCCTTATCGGGTGGCTCATGAACCTCTGTCTCACTGGCGGAGAACTGCCTTGCAGCGTTATGGCCACTGGCTGGATTCGTTGAATGCACCCCAGGATATAGCTCGCAGCATTGCCATGCGTTATCCGGTGCGCTACAATGCAGGCATGACCAAATATCCGTATATCATGAGTTATGAAGAAATGGACAGTTTGCAATGGGGAACTTGTGATGACATGACCGCTTTCCTCACTTTGTCCTTGCGTGCTATCGGCATACCTGCGGCAACGGATGTCGTCAAGGCGTGGGCCAACAGGAGTTCTGCACATTGTTGGAATGTAGTGAAAGACACTGCCGGACATTTTGTTGATATTGGTTACGGACCGGACGGGAAGAACTTTGTGGTCTATAAAGTTTCTAAAGTGTATAGAATGCAGTACCGGTCTCCCGGTGAGGAAGATGTGACACAAGGATATGATATGCCTTTGTCCGATGTCAGTTTTCCATTGGACGGTAAGAATAAACAGGCGTACTTGTGCACATTTAATAATAGCCGGTGGATACCGGTGGCCTTGGCAAGTTCGGAGAATGGGAACGTGACTTTCCGGAACATGGGAAGGGGACTTCTTTGGGGAGATAACAAGATAGATGGTTACAGGGAAGAAGGGAAAGGCATTGCATATCTTCCGGTCGTTCACGAACGGGGAATATTGAAACCTTTCGCCGCTCCGGTCATTTTATATGAAGGAGGGGAAATCCGCTCTCATCGCCCTGTTTTGTCCGATACGGAATCTGTCACCTTACATCGCAAATACCCTAAGTCTAATAAAATAGCTGCTGATGTTCACGATAGTAATGAAGTGGTACCGGGTGATGACTATGAACTTTTCTATTGGAATGATGAATGGTGCAGCCTCGGTAGAAAAACAGCCGGACACGACACATTGGTATATGTGGAAGTACCCAGGAATGCATTGCTTTGGCTGCATAATCATACGAAGGGAAAGGAAGAGCGGATTTTCACGTATGAAAACGGAAAGCAGATTTGGTGGTAATATGGAAATGTTCATTGTAAGTATCTTGTTGCCTTGTCAGAGGCTGAAAGTAAAGGGAGATATCTCTTGCACATATAAAAAAGAAAATAAACTGTCACATCCGTCACATCTGTCACATGGTAACTTATACACTTGAAACACAACGTGTTATAATGGTGACGGATAGCGTGACGGATACGGTGACAGACTTTTGTCAATCTTGCATATACTACAGCCTCTTTTTACATACGCCATGCATGATGTGGGTAGTTTCACCCAGTGGAACAGTTTGTTCCGCCCAGTGGAATAAATGGTTTTATACTAATGGAATAAATTATTCCTGCTAGTGGAATAATTTATTCCTATATGTAAAGACAGGTTGTGCCATGCGTTAGAATTAATGGTTCCTATTAGAAAAACTCATTGTTCCAAATGGTGCAATGCATTGTATGATAGTATATAATGGTCTTGGATTATGCCTGTCGCGAATGCGTTCCTTCAAAATCTTTCCGCTTCACATCCCTATCGGAAACTCCTGTGTCCTTAGCACCTTTTTTACAGAATAAACCTTCCGTTATATTGCTTTGTTTCCCGATTTTATCCGTATCTTTATAGGTTGAAAAAAACGAATAAATACACCACAAATGATAAAGATTACCCAAGTACGCGACGGCGGAAACCATGTAACCCAAAGCACCCTTACACTGGATGCATGGGTAGAGAGAATGAAAGAGGAAGTGAAAACCTATCCCGTCACCATGTTCAGAAGCCAGTTGCGCCATTTTCTCCCCGGCGACCATTGCGAGGCGGCGGACAAACTGCCCAAGATGATGCCAGCCGCCGAGTTCCGCAAGACGGAGGGCGGACAGTGCATGAAGGCTTATAACGGATTGGTGGAACTGACCGTAGGCCCCTTGGCGGGCAGGGCGGAAGTGGAGCAGGTGAAACGAGAGGCATGGAAGTTGCCGCAGACGCGGTGCGCCTTTATGGGCGCCAGCGGACATACGGTGAAAATTCTGGTGGCTTTCACCCGTCCCGACAATACGCTGCCCCTTGCCCGTGCGGAGGCGGAAGCGTTTCATGCTCATGCCTACATCATGACAGTGAAGTGCTACCAGCCCCAGTTGTCATTCGATATCCGTCCCAAGGAACCTTCCCTGGAACAATATTCACGCCTTTCCTATGACCCCGATGTGCTTTACCGGCCGGACTCCGTGCAGTTCTACCTGTCACAGCCTATGGGGATGCCCGATGAAATGGCCTTGCACACCGAACCTGCTGTCTCCGGCCAGCGTCCTTTGGAACGTGCCTTGGGGGATTATGAAACGGCAGATGCGCTCTCCATGCTGTTCGAGGCGGCCTTGAGGCAGGCTTACATTGATTTGGACGAGCCCGATTCGGCCGACGAAAAGCCCTCCTATAGCTGGGATACCCTTCTTTCGCAACTGGCGTTGAACTGTTTCCGGTCGGGCATTCCGGAGGAAGCGGTGGTCAGCAGGGCGCGTTTCCGTCATTTTGCACGCAAACCGTTGGAACTGGTGCGTCAGGTAGTGCGGAATGTGTACAGCCACCGTCAGGATTTCGGAAGCAAATGCTCTTTGAGCCGTGAACAACAATTGTCGGTCCTCATTGCCGAATTTATGAAAAGACGTTATGAATTTCGCTTTAACGTGCAGACCGGCGAGGCGGAGTTCCGCGAGCGGCATTCCTTCTGCTTCCGCTTTCAGCCGGTGGACAAGCGTGCGCTGAATAGCATCGCCCTGGATGCGCAGGCCGAAGGTATCCCCCTGTGGGACAGGGATATCAGCCGCTATGTGTATTCCAACCGTGTGCCGGTGTATAATCCGTTGGAGGATTTTCTGTTCAATCTTCCGGAGTGGGACGGACGCGACCGCATCCGTCCGCTGGCGCAGACCGTACCTTGTGACAATCCGCATTGGCCCGAATTGTTCCACCGCTGGTTTCTGAACATGGTGGCACATTGGCGGGGAATGGACAAGCGCTATGCCAACAGTGTTTCGCCCCTGCTGGTGGGAGCGCAAGGAACGCGCAAGTCCACCTTCTGCCGCAGCATCATGCCGCCTTCCGAATGCTCCTACTATACGGACAGCCTCGACTTCTCGCGCAAGAAAGATGTTGAACTCAGCCTGAATCGCTTTGCGCTGATCAACATTGACGAGTTTGACCAGGTGAGCGCCACGCAGCAGGGATTCTTGAAGCACATTCTGCAAAAGCCGGTGGTGAATGCGCGCCGACCTTACGGCACATCGGTGGTGGAGATGCGCCGCTATGCTTCGTTCATTGCCACCAGTAACCACAAGGATTTGCTGACCGATCCTTCGGGCAGCCGCCGCTTCATCTGCATTGAGGTGACGGGGGTGATTGACACTTCGCGTCCCATAGACTACGATCAGTTGTATGCACAGGCCATGCACGAGCTGGCGCACGGCGAGCGTTACTGGTTTAATGATGCGGACGAGTATGTCATGACGGAAGCGAACCGCGAATTTCAGCAATATTCTCCTGAAGAACAGTTCCTTTTCCGATATTTCCGCTTAGCGGAAGCGGGAGAAGAGGGCGAGTGGATGGCGCCTGCCGAAATATTGAAGATATTGCATCAGGAAGTGGATATTCCATTGAATGCCAAGCGGATAGCGGCATTCGGACGAATTTTGAGAAAACAGGGTATTCCTTCACGACATACACGTAAAGGCACTGTGTATCAGCTGGTAAGGGCATGATGAGGCCCGGAGGCGGCGGTGTGACAGATAAAAGTCTGTCACACCATCCGTCACACCATCTGTCACGGTGGTAAACTATTGTCGCACAATGTGTTGCATACGGCTGTGACAGTGTGACGGATATTACCAGTTAAATTCATTCGTATAATAGTCGAATGGCGGTTCTTCGTTGATGCCTCTCTGGCGGAACAGAAGGCGGATGGTCTGCTGGTCCTGTGGTGAAAAAGGGCGTTCCTTGCGGAAGCATCGGTAATACTGGCTTCTGCCCAGGTGATTGATTATCATGTTGCGCAGCAGGCTGCCTTCTTTGTAAGGCACATTGTCCAGCAGGTGGGTGACTCCCCATGCCATCCGCACTTTGTCGGTGGAACGGAACAGTTCACATTCTTCACCCTCCTTGGGATAACGGAGCGGGTTTACCACTTTAAGAAAGAGATGTTCATCGGTATCCTGCAGGGCGGCAGTCCGCCTCAGGCAGTTTTCGGAACGGGGACATGTGGCGTTGAGGCAGCGTGCGAAGTCTTTGGGCGCAAAGGGAAATTGCGGTTGTTTTTCCATGTTTCTTTTGTTTTTTTATTTTAAAGTACAAATTTAATGAAAAACACCGGAGCAGAAGAATAAAAGCGCTTCATTTATTTCATGAACTCCCTGCTTTTTTGTAATTTAGAGCAGAAACTAAAAACAGGAAGCTATGTGGGAAGAATATAATGAAATAGGTGAGAATGCCGGAAAAATCTGGCGTTATCTGGAAGAGAAAAGAACTGAATTTACCATTCAGGATCTTAGCAAGAGAATGGATATGGGAATTGTTGAGATGGCCATGGCGATAGGGTGGCTGGCAAGAGAGAAGAATATCAATATTCAAAGGAAAGGCTATTTGTTTTATGTGAGCCATTTGGGGTACTGATTCTTTTTATTTCTGCTAAATTTCGTTTTCTCTTAACAAAAAAATATTCTATCGTTTTTCCATATTGAATAAAATGCGTATATTTGCACGCAATAAAATCTAAACGCATAAAGCCCTATGTCATTTATTGCAGATAAAATCGTAATGGACGGATTGACCTACGACGATGTATTGTTGATCCCCGCCTATTCTGAAGTTTTACCAAAAACAGTCGAACTCACGACTAAGTTCTCACGCAACATCGAGTTGAAAGTACCCTTTGTGACTGCCGCTATGGATACGGTTACAGAAGCGAAAATGGCTATTGCCATTGCCCGCGAAGGCGGTATCGGTGTGATTCACAAAAACATGTCTATTGATGAACAGGCACGCCAGGTAGCTATAGTGAAACGTGCGGAAAACGGTATGATTTATGATCCCGTAACTATAAAGAGAGGTTCTACAGTGAGAGATGCCTTGGCATTGATGGCTGAATATAGAATTGGCGGTATTCCTGTGGTGGACGATGAAAGATACCTGGTAGGTATTGTGACCAACCGTGACCTTCGCTTCGAGAAGGATATGGACAAACATATCGATGAGGTAATGACGAAAGAGAATATTGTAACTACCAACCAGTCCACTGATATGGAGGCTGCTTCACAGATTTTGCAAGAGCATAAAATCGAAAAATTGCCGGTAGTTGATAAAGACGGTAAACTGGTGGGCCTTATTACTTATAAAGATATTACAAAAGCAAAAGATAAACCGATGGCTTGTAAAGATGCCAAAGGCCGTCTGCGTGTTGCTGCCGGTGTAGGCGTTACTGCCGATACGCTGGACCGTATGCAGGCTTTGGTGGATGCCGGTGCAGATGCTATCGTGATTGATACAGCTCACGGCCACTCTCTTTATGTGATCGAAAAATTGAAAGAAGCCAAGAAACGCTTCCCCCATATTGATATTGTAGTAGGCAACATTGCCACAGGCGATGCGGCAAAGATGTTGGTAGAGGCCGGCGCTGACGGTGTGAAAGTAGGTATCGGTCCGGGTTCTATTTGTACTACCCGTGTCGTTGCCGGTGTGGGCGTTCCCCAACTTTCTGCCGTATATGATGTTGCCAAGGCATTGAAAGGCACAGGTGTACCTTTGATTGCCGATGGTGGTCTGCGTTATTCGGGAGATGTGGTGAAGGCTTTGGCTGCCGGTGGTTACAGTGTGATGATAGGCTCGTTGGTTGCCGGAACGGAAGAGTCGCCGGGCGACACGATTATCTTCAACGGTCGTAAGTTCAAATCTTATCGCGGTATGGGATCTTTGGAGGCTATGGAGAATGGTTCAAAAGACCGTTATTTCCAAAGCGGAACTGCCGATGTGAAGAAATTGGTTCCGGAAGGTATTGCAGCCCGTGTTCCTTATAAAGGTACTTTGTATGAAGTGATCTATCAGTTGGTAGGTGGTCTTCGTGCAGGTATGGGATACTGTGGCGCCGCTAATATCGAGCAATTGCATGATGCCAAGTTCACCCGCATCACGAATGCCGGTGTATTGGAAAGTCATCCGCATGATGTGGCTATAACCAGTGAGGCTCCTAACTATAGCCGTCCTCAATAAAAACATATAAATGATGCCGCGTAGAGTTGCCGGTATTTTAATGCTTCTCCTTGTGTTCGCGTTGGAAATGCGGGCGCAAGGAGAAGTTGTGTTATCTATTGATGGTGAAATGGTAAGCCGTTCCGAGTTTGAATACTATTTCCGTAAAAGCCCCAAGCGGACTCCGGATTCCTTTCTCCCTTCTTTTATCAATTATAAATTGAAAGTACGCTACGCCCACGATTTGGGAATAGATACTTTATCCGCTTTCCGCAGCCAGATGGCCTATTACCGTGGCAAACTTTTGAAAAAATATTTAGTGGATGCCGGAAAGGAAGAGCAGGCAGCCCGTCAACTATACATACAAGGTGAGCAGCGGTTACAGGCTAATGACTGGATAAGAATTGCCCATATCAGTAAATACCTGCCTCAGAATGCCAGCCGTCAAAAAGAATCAGAAGCACAACGACAAATGGACTCTGTTTATACTGCCTTGCAGGGTGGGGCGGATTTCTCTGCTTTAGCCCGTCAGTACTCCGATGATGAGACATGTAAAGATGCAGGAGGGGTGTTGCCATGGATGCCTGTAAACAAGAATATGCAAGAATGGGTAGACAAACTGGCGACTTTGGAAAGAAATAAGATTTCGGCTCCTTTTTATTCACCTATGGGAATTCATATTGTAAAATGGATAGATCGCAAGCCGGGAATCAGTTTTGAAGAAAAACGGGAACAATTACTGGATTATCTGGAAACGCAGGGTAATCGTACATGGGGGGAACTTTCTGAAGATCAAAAACAAAAACTGGCACTTCAGGAGCAGGAATTGCAGGATGGATTGCTGGCAGCGTATTTATCGCAAAAACATCAGTCGGGGGATAGAACCTGGCAGGAAATTGATTTGGAGCGCTTTTTCAAGCAACATAAATCGGATTATGCTTGGGATTTACCGCATTATCGGGGAGCAGTGATTCATTGCAAGGACAAAAAGACGGCTTCTGCCATTAAGAAATTTTTGAAAAAAAGACCGCTTTCCGAGTGGAAAGATGCATTACATAAACTGACCGGAGACGCTGTTTCTGCCAAAGCCCGTTTGGAGGCGGGTGTTTTTCAGATAGGAACAAACAAGTATATTGATAAACTGGTCTTTAAGTGCGGTGGCTTTCAGCCCGATCCGGTTTTGCCCTATACTTTTGTGATGGGAAAGAAATTGAAAAAAGGGCCCGAGAGTTATGAGGATGTAAAAGAGGCGGTTATCAGGGATTATCTGGCTGTTTATGAGGATGCCTGGCTGAAAGATTTGAAGCGGAAATATAAGGTTGAAATTAACCAAGAGGTTTTAAAAACAGTTAATAATAACGGAAGTAATTAATTATTGCAGTATCTTCGTTCACTATTTTAATGTTATATGAATATCGTGAAAAACTGGGGAGTGTTACTTATTATTGCGGGTGCTTTGTCGGGATGCGGCCAGGAGCACGACCATAAAGGGAAAACTCCTTTAGTGGAAGTAGCCGGTGAACATCTCTATAAAGAAGACTTGCAGGCAGCGCTTCCTTTCCATATTTCAAAAGATGATAGTGTCTTGTTTGCAGAGCACTATATAAAGAACTGGGTGGAAGATGTCCTGCTCTTTGACAAAGCCGAAGGAAACATTCCTGATAACGCAAAGATAGCCAAACTGGTGGAGAATTATCGCAGGGCGTTGATTATGCATACGTATCAGGAGGAACTGATTAATCAGAAACTGGCGAATGAGATTAGTGATGAGGAAATCAGTGCGTATTATGAAAAAAACAAAGAACTGTTTCATACGGAACATCCATTTGTGAAAGGACTTTTTATAAAAGTTCCTCTTCATTCTCAAGACCTGGCAAGTGTGCGCAAATGGTATAAAAAGAACAACCGGGATGCTATTGAGAATTTGGAGAAATACAGCTTGCGCAATGCGGTAAGCTATGATTATTTTTATGACCGGTGGGTTCCATTATCCGACGTTGCTGTCAAAATACCCTTGAAAGTGCTTGATACGGATGAGAATTATTTGGATAAGAACCGGAATATAGAAGTAAAAGACACGGCATTTTGCTATTTCCTGCATGTGGAGGAGTTTTTGGGCAAGGACAAACAGAGGCCGCTGGATTTTGCAAGAAAAGAGATTAAGGAGATTTTAATAAACCTGAAGCGGGTTGAATTTATAAATAAAGTCAAAGAAGAGTTATACCAACGTGCTTCGGATAGGAACAAGATTAATTACTATTATTTGAATTCAAATGAATAAATTGATGTGTACCAAAGTTTATGCACTGGTGCTGATGCTGTTTGCCGTCGTTTCTGTATACGGGCAAGATAATGTGATAGACGAGGTTGTATGGGTAGTAGGTGACGAGGCCATTCTTAAATCAGATGTAGAGAATGAGCGTCTGAACGCCCAGTATGAAGGACGCAAGTTTGACGGTGATCCGTATTGTATTATTCCGGAACAGCTTGCCATCCAGAAGCTATTCCTTCACCAGGCTGCTATTGATAGTATTGAGGTTTCCGAACAGGAAATTATCAGTGATGTGGAAAGACGTACAAACTGGTTGATCGACCAGATCGGGTCTAAAGAGAAAGTAGAAGAATACTACAATAAAACTTCTACCCAGATACGCGAAATGCTCCGCGAGAATATACGTGATGGAAAAACGGTGCAGAAGATGCAGCAGAAGATTGTGGGTGACATCAAGATTACCCCTGCCGAAGTCCGTCGCTACTTCAAGGATCTTCCTCAGGACAGTATTCCTTTCATTCCTACTCAAGTAGAAGTTCAGATCATTACGATGGAGCCCAAGATTCCGCAGGAAGAGATTGAACGGGTGAAGAAGACTTTGCGTGACTATACGGAACGTGTTACTTCCGGTGAAATAGCTTTCTCTACTTTGGCGCGCCTGTATTCGGAAGATGAGGGATCACGTCGCCGTGGCGGTGAACTTGGATTTATGGGTAGAGCTGAGTTGGTACCTGAATATGCGAACGTGGCATTCAACCTGCAAGATCCCAACAAGGTATCCAAGATTGTGGAGTCAGAATTTGGTTATCATATCATTCAGTTGATTGAGAAACGTGGTGACCGTATCAACACCCGTCACATCTTGTTAAAGCCGAAAGTGGATGAGAAAGATTTGGAAGCAGCTTTGTTGCGTCTGGATTCTATTGCCAATGATATCCGTAGTGAGAAATTTACTTTTGATGATGCCGCAACCTATATCTCTCAGGATAAGGATACCCGTAATAACCATGGCTTGATGGCTAACCCGCAGACCGGTACGGCACGTTTTGAAATGCAACAACTGGCTCAGGTTTCACAGGAGGCTGCAAAGATGGTGGAAGGTATGAACGTGGGTGAAATTTCCAAACCGTTCACGATGATTAATACCAAAGGTAAGGAAATTTGTGCTATCGTGAAATTAAAGACCCGTCTTAATGGCCATAAAGCGACTATTACGGAAGACTATCAACGCCTGAAAGGGATCGTGATGGAAAAACGCAGCGAAGAAAAGCTTGATAAATGGATCAAGGATAAACAAAAACATACCTACGTGCGTATTAATGAAAAGTGGCAGAAGTGCGATTTCAAATATCCGGGTTGGGTAAAGAAATAAAATGTAGTGTATAAAGTATATGCTTGGAAAAAGAAAAAATAAATACTCTTCGGGCAGGCATAGGATACTTGTGGTAAGTATCCTGTGCCTGTTCGGCTTTTGCTTGTTGGCTCAGGTGAAGCCGACTAAAAAGGGGGAACAGAAGCCTGCTAAAAGCAAGGTTTATCTGTTGCACTCGGATGTGTTGAAAAAAAGTCCGTTGAATCCGGACCCGGATGCACAGATTTTGATTGGAAATGTTGCATTTCGTCATGACAGTGTATATATGTATTGTGACAGTGCCTGCTTTTATGAGAAAACTAACTCTCTGGAGGCTTTTGATAATGTGAAGATGGTGCAGGGCGATACGTTGTTCTTGTATGGTGATTATTTGTTTTATGATGGGAATACCCAGATTGCCCAGGTACGCTATAATGTACGGATGGAGAACAAGAACACCACCTTGCTGACGGACAGCCTGAACTACGACCGTATTTATAATCTGGGCTATTACTTCGATGGCGGAACCTTGATGGATGAGGAAAATGTATTGACCTCGGAATGGGGGGAATACAGTCCGGCAACCAAGATATCTGTGTTTAATTATGATGTGAAACTGGTTAATCCCAAGTTTACCCTGACTTCGGATACGTTGCGATATAGCACGGCAACCAAAATAGCCAATATTCTTGGTCCGTCCGATATTGTCAGTGATGCCAACCATATTTATTCGGAACTGGGATTCTATAATACGCAGATAGGGCAGGCGGAATTGCTGAACCGTTCTGTGTTGACCAATGAAGGAAAGCGTTTGACGGGTGACAGCTTGTTTTATGATCGTGTAAGGGGATATGGAGAAGCTTTTGATAATGTGTTCATGACGGATACTATCAATAAGAATATGCTGACCGGTGACTATTGTTATTATAATGAGCTGACTAAATATGCATTTGCTACCAAAAAAGCGGTAGCTGTGGACTATTCCCAAGGAGACAGCTTGTTTATGCATGCCGATACGTTGCAGATGTATACTTTCCACTTGAATACCGACTCCATGTACCGGGAAACAAGAGCCTACCATAAAGTGCGCATGTATCGGACGGATGTACAGGGAGTATGCGACTCACTGGTCTTTTCCACCAAAGACAGTTGTCTGACCATGTATTATGACCCTATTCTCTGGAATAACAACCAGCAACTGTTGGGAGAGAAAATCATGATTTACATGAACGACAGCACGATAGACTGGGCGCATATTTTGAACCAGGCTTTGTCCGTAGAACGGATGGACTCCATCAGCTATAATCAGGTGACGGGAAAAGAAATGAAAGCCTATTTTAAGGATGGTGAGATGCGTAAGGTCGATGTCATCGGTTCTGTCCGTCTGGTATATTATCCTATGGAAAGTGACAGTACACTGATTGGAATGAATGTTTCTGAAACCAGTCTGCTGAACATGTTTCTGGAAAACCGGAAGATGAAAAAAATGATTATGAGCCCCAAGTCCAACGGTACACTTTATCCTATGCTTCAGCGTCCTCCCGAGAAAATGAAGTTGGATAATTTTGTGTGGTTTGATTATATACGTCCGCTCAACAAAGAGGATATCTTTAATTGGCGTGGAAAAAAAGCCGGTCAAGAATTGAAAAAGAGCAATCGAAGTGCTGTTCCTTTGCCTAATCATAACTTATTTAATAAAAAGAAATAGCTATGGGAATGTTTAAAATGGAAAAGCCCCGTCGTTTCAACCATCAGTATATTTACGTGGATGAACGGAAGGAGAAGCTACAAAAACTGGAGGAGAATGCCAAACGTGATTTGGGTATGCTTCCCCCAAAAGAATTTTCTCCGGAAGATATCCGTGGAAAATTCATTGAAGGTACCAAGCATTTGAAACGCAGAAAGGAAAGCGGCCGTAAACCTATGACTTACGGAGCTTTGTTGGTGGGCATTCTGGTATTGCTGTATATTTTGCATTACCTGGTGACCGGTGAGTTAACTTTTTAAATAAGCAAGTTTATATAAGAATATGAGCGATATTATCCGTTTGCTGCCGGATTCCGTTGCTAACCAGATAGCAGCGGGAGAGGTGATCCAGCGTCCTGCATCAGTGATTAAAGAATTGGTGGAGAATGCGATAGATGCAGGTGCGCAGCACATAGATGTGTTGGTGGTAGATGCCGGGAAGACTTCTATTCAGGTGATTGATGATGGAAAAGGTATGTCGGAAACAGATGCACGTCTGGCGTTTGAACGTCATGCTACTTCCAAAATCCGTGAAGCTGCCGATTTGTTTGCTTTGCATACCATGGGCTTTCGTGGAGAGGCGCTGGCCTCTATTGCGGCGGTGGCCCAGGTGGAACTTCGTACCCGTCCGGAAGAAGAAGAATTGGGGACTATATTGACGGTAGCCGGTTCTAAAGTGGAAGGACAGGAGGCCGTCTCGTGTTCGAAGGGCAGTAGCTTTAATGTGAAGAATTTGTTTTTCAATGTGCCCGCGCGTCGTAAGTTCCTGAAGTCGAATCAGACGGAACTGAGCAATATATTGACAGAGTTTGAGCGGATCGTGTTGGTAAACCCGGAAGTGTCTTTCACCTTGCACCACAATGGTTCGGAGTTGTTCAATCTTCCGGCACTTCAGTTACGCCAGCGTATCATCGGTGTTTTCGGAAAGAAAATAAACCAGGAATTGCTGTCGCTGGATGTAGATACTACGATGGTTCGTGTATCCGGTTTTGTAGGAAAACCTGAAACGGCCCGTAAGAAAGGTGCTCGTCAGTATTTTTTTGTAAACGGAAGATATATGCGCCATCCCTATTTTCATAAGGCCATCATGGATGCTTATGAGCATTTGGTTCCCGTGGGCGAGCAGGTTTCTTATTTCATTTACTTTGAAGTGGACCCTGCCAACATTGATGTGAACATCCATCCTACCAAGACCGAGATAAAATTTGAAAATGAACAAGCTATCTGGCAAATATTGGCGGCAGCCGTGAAAGAAACTTTAGGCAAGTTTAATGCTGTACCTTCCATAGATTTTGATACGGAAGGAATGCCGGATATTCCGGCTTTTGATACATCACCCTATACCGGCGTACAGCCGCCAAAAACAACTTATAATCCTGATTATAATCCTTTCAATACTTCGGCTGCTCCTCCTTCTTCCTATTCAAAACCCAGTAAAGATTGGGAGCAGTTGTATTCGGGATTGGAGCAACATGCTTCTTCTCAGGGCTCTTTACCGGATGAAAGTGATTATATGATGGGAGTTGCTTCTCCTTCTGTGGAGGCTCCGGGGCTGTATGATCATGTAGAAGATTCTCCGGCTGGTGAGAAATCCGGGCAGCATTATCAATTTAAAGGGCATTTTATTCTGACCTCTGTAAAGTCCGGATTGATGATTATTGACCAGCAACGTGCCCATATCCGTATTTTATATGATAAGTATCTGGGCCAGATCAGTCGTCGCCAAGGTGCTTCTCAAGGAATGTTATTCCCGGATATTGTGCAATTTCCACTTTCAGAAGTGCCTATCTTGCAGGAGATTATGGAAGATTTGTCTTTCCTGGGATTTGAATTGACCGATTTGGGTGGTGGAAGTTATGCCATTAATGGGGTTCCTGCGGGCATTGATGGCTTGAATCCGATAAACCTGATTCAGAATATGGTACATACTGCCATGGAAAAAGGAGGAAAGGTAAAGGAAGAAGTACAAAGTATTTTGGCATTGACCCTGGCGAAAGCGGCAGCGATTGTTCCCGGACAAGTGTTGACTAATGAAGAAATGACCAGTTTGGTGGATGGATTGTTTGCTGTGGCTACCCCCAATTATACTCCCGACGGGAAAACAGTTCTTTCCGTGATTAATGAGGAGGATTTGGAAAAGCTGTTTAAATAATGTGTCAATTGAATAATGTGCTAATGTGTCAATATGCCAATGTGCCAATTGCCATGCGGACATAGCGCAGCATATTGGCACATTAGCACATTATAAAGAACGTGAAGATTCTTGAACTAAATTAAAACAATTTCTCCACAATGTGATTCTTTCACAAGACTTTTGTACTTTTGAAAACTCATTCTCTGTAGAAAGTTTTTTCGAGTAAGGACTTTGTGCGGACAATAAACTATTATATGAAAATAACATTACTTAGCTTGGTCTTGTGCCTGCTTTGCTCTTTGAATGTAGCGGCACAAGGAAGTGACATGGGTAGTAATCCTGAAGATACTACCATTCATCAACTTTCAAAAAAAGAATTAAGACGCCAGCGGGTAGCCAAGCGCAATATACATTATAATATATTGGGTGGTCCGAGTTATACTCCGGACTTTGGTGCGTTAATAGGAGGTAGTGCACTTGTCACTTTCCGTATGAATCCGTCGGATACATTGCAGAGGCGTTCTGTGTTACCCATGGCCGTAGCGGTGATGTTCGAAGGGGGACTGAACCTGATGGTAAAACCCCAGTTGTTTTTCAAGAATGACAAGTTCCGTATTTTTGGTAAGTTTACCTACAAGAATACATTGGAAAATTTCTATGGCATCGGTTACACTACCAATAAACATTATGAGCGTAGCGACTCTACCAGTGAATATCGTTACAGCGGTTTTCAAATTAATCCCTGGTTCTTGTTCCGTCTGGGTAAAAGCAATTTCTTTGCCGGGCCGCAGATTGACTTGAGTTATGATAAGATAACTGATCCCGCCAAATACCTGGTAGATCAGCCTGATTATAAAAAGTTGGGAGGAACAGCCGGCGGATATAGCAACTTCAGTTCCGGAGTGGGATTTCTGCTGACTTATGACAGCCGGGATATCCCTGCTAATGCTTATAAAGGTATTTATCTGGATTTCCGTGGTCTGATGTATCAGAAATTTTTGGGAGGTGACAATAACTTCTACCGTCTGGAAGTGGACTACCGCCAGTACAAGAGTGTAGGAAATAGAAAGGTAATTGCCTGGACTGCACAAACCAAGAATGTATTTGGCGATGTACCTTTGAACCAATATGCCTTGAGTGGAACCCCGTTTGATCTTCGTGGATATTATATGGGGCAATATCGTGATAAATCTTCTCATGTGGTGCTTGCCGAATATCGCCAGATGTTCAATACGGATAAAAGTACATGGGTGAAGCGCATGATACATCATCTGGGTTTTGTAGCATGGGGAGGTTGCGGGTTTATGGGTCCCACAATGGGTAAGATTGAAGGCGTATTGCCCAATGCCGGTCTGGGACTGCGTATCGAAGTACAACCGCGTATGAATGTCCGTCTGGACTTCGGACGTAATTTTACCAACGACCAGAATTTATTCTATTTCAATATGACAGAAGCATTTTAATGGAGGCACACTATGATGCAAACCGAATATATATTAAAAGCGATAGATGCGGCTCTGGCTGCTGGTGAAGAAATTCTGAAGGTTTATAATGATCCCTCTTCCGATTTTCAGGTCGAAAGAAAGGCGGACAATTCTCCGTTAACCCTTGCAGACCGGAAAGCACATGAGGTCATTATGACGTATTTACAAGATACGGAATACCCGGTGTTGAGCGAAGAAGGAAAGCATTTGCCTTATGAAGAACGTGCACTGTGGCATGCCCTGTGGATAGTCGATCCTCTGGATGGAACCAAGGAATTTATTAAACGGAATGGGGAATTTACGGTCAATATTGCTTGGGTAGAGGAAGGTGCTCCTGTTTTCGGAGTAATTTATGTGCCTGTCCAACAGACGCTTTATTGGGGTGAACCGGTTGGCGGTGCTTATAAAATGGAAGGAGTGACTGCACGTGACGGACGTTCATTGGATGAACTGAGAACAGCGGCTGTCAGCCTGCCTTGTCCTAAAACGAATGATGCGTTTGTCATGGTTGCTTCCCGTTCCCATTTATCGGCCGAAACCGAAGAATACATTGAAGAAAAGCGAAAAATACATCCCCGTGTAGAGCTGGCATCTGTGGGCAGTTCCATTAAGATTTGCCGGGTCAGCGAAGGAGTGGCCGATGAGTATCCCCGTTTCGCCCCTACGATGGAGTGGGATACGGCTGCCGGGCATGCCATAGCCAAAGCATCGGGAGCCGAAGTATATCAGGCGGGAAAAGAAGAGCCGCTTGTTTATAACAAACCGGACTTGTTGAACCCCTGGTTCATCGTCAAACGAAACTAATATTCAGAAACGATGCTGACATTCGAAATGATTATTGTATTTCTGGGATTGATAGGAATGGTGACTGCGCTGATCCTTGACAAGATGCGTCCCGGAATGATCCTGTTCTCTGTTGTCGTGCTCTTTCTGGCTTCCGGCATACTGACTCCGAAAGAGATGTTGGAGGGGTTCAGCAACAAGGGGATGATTACCGTAGCATTGCTTTTTCTGATTAGTGAAGGAATACGCCAGTCGGGAGCGTTGGGGCAATTAATCAAGAAACTTCTTCCTCAGGGAAAGACCACGGTCATGAAAGCTCAGGCACGTATGTTGCCTGCCATTTCGTTCGTTTCGGCTTTTCTGAACAACACACCGGTGGTAGTCATCTTTGCACCTATCATTAAGCGTTGGGCGGAGTCGGTTCATTTGCCGGCAACCAAATTCCTGATTCCCATATCTTATGCTACCATTCTGGGAGGTATCTGTACCCTTATCGGGACATCTACCAATCTGGTGGTGGATGGCATGATTCTGGATGCCGGATATAAAGGGTTCGGTATGTTCGAATTGGGACGTGTCGGTATTTTCATCGCTTTGGCAGGTATTCTTTATTTATTATTCTTTTCCTCCAGACTGTTGCCCGATGTTCGTAAAGATACGGTAGGAGATGAGCACAGTGATCCGGATACACCTGCTTTGCATCGGGTTGAGGCAGTGATCGGCGCGCGTTTTCCGGGCATCAACAAACGGGTGGGGGATTTTAATTTTGTCCGTCATTATGGTGCTGAGGTAAGGGAAATAAAACGAAGCGGGGTCAGTATAGTCGATAATTTGTCACGGGTGAAATTCCACGAGGGGGACACCTTGGTATTATGGGCGGACGATTCATTCATTTCTACCTGGGGAGACTCTTCTGTCTTTGTATTGCTAGCCAATGGCAAGGATACAGAGCCGAATGCCGGTAAAAAGAAACGCTGGTTTGCATTGGCTTTGCTCGTACTGATGATTGTGGGGGCGACAGTGGGCGAACTGCCCTTTATGGAAAAAATGTTTCCGGGCATTGACCTTGATATGTTCTTTTTTGCAGCTGTAACTACCGTTATTATGGCATGGACCAAGCTTTTTCCGGCACGTAAATATACAAAATATATATCCTGGGACATCTTGATCACCATTGCCTGTGCATTCGCTATCAGCCGTGCTATGGTCAATTCCGGAGTGGCAGATATCATTGCGCGTGCCATCATTGATATGAGTGATGATTATGGTCCGCATGTATTACTGGCAGTTCTGTTTATCATCACCAACCTGTTTACCGAGCTGATAACCAATAATGCGGCGGCGGCCTTGGCTTTTCCGCTTGCTCTTTCGCTGTCCAATCAGTTAGGGGTAAGCCCGATGCCTTTCTTTGTGGTGATCTGTATCGCTGCGTCAGCCAGTTTTTCTACCCCCATCGGTTATCAGACAAACCTGATAGTGCAAGGTATCGGAAACTACAAGTTTACGGATTTTGTGCGTATCGGTCTGCCGTTGAATATTCTGACATTTATCATTTCGGTACTCCTGATACCGCTGATATGGCCTTTTTGATGAAGTTGAAAATAAAATAAAAATAGAGAAATGAAAGAAGAGAATATATACCCGATATTTGACCGTATGCTTTCCCGCGAGGATAAGGAAGAACTGTTGGGGCAGCAGGGCATGATGCTATGGCTGACCGGACTGAGCGGATCGGGTAAAAGTACCATTGCCATTGCCTTGGAGCGCGAATTGCATGAACGCGGTTTGTTATGCCGCATTTTGGACGGGGATAATATCCGCAGTGGCATCAATAACAATTTGGGCTTTTCCGAAGAAGATCGTGTGGAAAATATCCGTCGTATTGCCGAAATAGGCAAACTGTTTGTAGATACGGGTATTATCACTATTGCCGCATTTATCAGCCCTAACAACGAGCTTCGTCAAATGGCATCCCGTATTATCGGACCGGACCGTTTTCTGGAAGTTTATGTCAGCACGCCGTTGGAAGAGTGCGAGAAGCGCGATGTGAAAGGCCTTTATGCCAAAGCGCGCCGTGGCGAGATCAAGAACTTTACAGGTATTTCCGCTCCTTTCGAGGTTCCTGAAAATCCCGCTATCTCTCTGGATACTTCGAAGATGAGTTTAAAAGAATCTGTAGAAACTTTGCTGGAACTGTTATTGCCTGAGGTGGCAAATAAATAGAAAGGGGAAAGTCCCGATGGATAAAGAGTAATAGAAGATCAAAAAGAAATAAACAGAATGGAAGAAAATTATAACTTAAGCCACTTGAAAGAACTGGAAGCAGAGTCTATTCATATCATTCGTGAAGTGGCTGCCGAATTTGAGAATCCTGTAATGCTTTATAGCATTGGCAAAGACTCGTCTGTCATGGTGCGGCTGGCGGAGAAAGCATTCTACCCCGGAAAAGTGCCTTTCCCCTTGATGCATATCGATTCAAAATGGAAATTCAGGGAAATGATAGAGTTTCGCGATACCTATGCTAAAGAATATGGCTGGAACTTGATTGTGGAAAGTAACATGGAGGCTTTTAATGCCGGAGTAGGACCGTTTACTCATGGCAGCAAAGTACATACCGACCTGATGAAAACGCAGGCGTTGTTACGTGCTCTGGACAAATATAAATTTGATGCAGCCTTTGGTGGTGCACGCCGTGACGAAGAAAAGTCACGTGCCAAGGAACGTATCTTCTCTTTCCGTGACCGTTTCCACCAGTGGGACCCCAAGAACCAGCGTCCGGAGTTGTGGGATATTTATAATGCCAGGATACATAAAGGTGAAAGTATCCGCGTCTTTCCATTGAGCAACTGGACCGAACTGGATATCTGGCAATACATTCGCCTGGAAAACATTCCCATCGTACCACTTTATTTTGCCAAGGAACGTCCGGTTGTAAATCTTGACGGAAACTTGATTATGGCGGACGATGACCGTCTGCCCCAAGAATACCGGGAACGTATTGAAATGAAGAACGTCCGTTTCCGCACATTGGGTTGTTGGCCTTTGACCGGAGCCGTAGAGAGCGAAGCCGATACCATTGAAAAGATTGTAGAGGAAATGATGACCACTACCAAGAGTGAACGTACTACCCGGGTCATTGACTTTGACCAGGACGCCAGTATGGAACAGAAGAAGCGTGAAGGATATTTTTAAATGGAGAATGAAAAATTAAAAGCTGGATAATGGATAATAAACTGAATATAAAGGAGTATCTGGACAGGGACGAACAGAAAGACTTGCTCCGCTTGTTGACTGCCGGTTCTGTAGACGATGGAAAATCTACCTTGATTGGCCGTTTGCTGTTTGACAGCAAGAAGCTGTATGAAGACCAACTTGCCGCGCTGGAGCGTGACAGCAAGCGCATGGGCAATGCAGGTGACCATATAGACTATGCTTTGTTGTGTGACGGGCTGAAAGCCGAACGCGAACAGGGGATCACTATTGATGTGGCTTACCGCTATTTCTCTACGAATCACCGCAAATTTATCATTGCTGACACTCCGGGGCACGAACAATATACCCGTAATATGATTACCGGCGGATCTACCGCCAATCTTGCCATTATATTGGTGGACGCTCGTCTGGGAATCATTACGCAGACCCGCCGTCATACCTTCTTGGTTTCTTTGCTGGGAATCAAACACGTGGTGCTGGCCGTGAACAAGATGGACCTGGTAGATTTCTCGGAAGAACGCTTCAATGAAATTGTAGCCGGGTATAAGAAGTTTGTAGAACCGTTGGAGATACCCGATGTATATTGCATTCCTCTTTCGGCTCTTGATGGCGACAACGTGGTCGAAAAATCGGAACGTACTCCTTGGTATAAGGGTATTTCTTTACTGGAACTGCTGGAAACGGTTTCTATAGAGAATGACCACAACCTCACTGATTTCCGTTTCCCGGTTCAATATGTGTTAAGACCGAATCTGGATTTCCGTGGTTTCTGCGGCAAGGTGGCATCAGGCATTATCCGTAAAGGAGATGAAGTAATGGCATTGCCATCGGGTAAAAAGTCACATATCAAGAGCATTGTCACCTATGACGGTGAGTTGGATTATGCTTTTCCGCCGCAAGCAGTCACGCTGACATTGGAGGACGAAATAGACGTTTCCCGCGGTGAAATGCTGGTACATCCTGACCATGCGCCTATGGCAGACCGTAATTTTGAAGCCATGCTGGTATGGATGGATGAAGAACCGATGGACCTTAACAAGTCTTTCTTTATCAAGCAGACTACCCATACCGGACGTACCCATATTGACCGCATTAAATATAAGGTCAATGTGAATACGATGGAGCAGCTTTCCATAGAGAATGGAAAACTCACTAAAGAAGAATTGCCTTTGCAGTTGAACCAGATTGCCCGTGTGACCTTCACTACCGCCAAACCGCTTTTCTTTGATCCTTATCAGAAGAATAAAGCCTGCGGCTCTTTTATCCTCATTGATCCGGTTACCAACAATACCAGTGCAGTGGGTATGATTATAGATAGGGTGGAAGCAGCGGATATGCTTCATGCTGTGGATATTCCTACCCTGAACCTGACAGCTATGGGAATAGGCGAGGCACACTATGAAGTGATAGAGAAGATAGTGAAGGAACTGGATCGTCAAGGTATCTCAGTCAGAATAGAAAAATAGCAGCGAAACAATTAAAAACAAGAAAAGTAATGGGTTTACTTGAATTCAATAAACTGCCGATCAATACCTTAGTGGGCGCCGACTGGAAGACATTCAAGGCAATTACCGCCGGAAGGGAAATTGACCCGGCTTACAAAGGAAAATACCGTCTGACGAAGGCGGTATGCCGTTTGCTTTCCACCTTGGCCCCCTTGCAGGAAAACCGATACAGGAAACTGCTGGCAGACAAGCCTCTGGAACATGATCCGGTCTTTATCCTCGGTCACTGGCGCAGCGGGACTACCTTTATGCACAATGTATTCTCTTGTGACAAACACTTTGGCTACAATACGACTTATCAGACCGTATTCCCCCATCTGATGATGTGGGGGCAGCCTTTCTTCAAAAAGAATATGAGCTGGCTGATGCCCGACAAGCGTCCTACGGACAATATGGAACTGGCTGTAGACCTTCCCCAGGAAGAAGAATTTGCCTTGGCAAACATGATGCCCTATACCTATTATAACTTTTGGTTTTTGCCCCAATACCAACAGGAGTATGCTGATAAATACCTGTTGTTCAATGATATCAGCGAGCCGGAATTGAAAGAGTTTCAGGAAATATTCACCAAACTCATCAAGATCTCCCTTTGGAATACAGGGGGTACACAGTTCTTGAGCAAGAATCCCCCTCATACCGGCCGTGTAAAAGAGTTGGTTAAAATGTTCCCGAATGCCAAGTTCATTTATCTGATGCGTAATCCCTATACCGTATTCGAGTCTACGAGAAACTTCTTCACCAATACCATTCAGCCTTTGAAACTGGAAGATATTTCTCCCGAAGTATTGGAACAGAATATTTTGTCCATCTATGCCAAGTTATATCATAAATATGAGGCGGACAAGCAATTCATTCCTGAAGGGAACTTGGTGGAGGTGAAATTCGAAGACTTCGAAGCGGATGCTATGGCGATGACCGAAAACATTTATCAGACACTTTCCATTCCCGGATTTGAGGAAGCATCTCCGGCTATCGGCAAGTACATAGGTGGAAAGAAAGGGTATAAAAAGAATAAGTATCAATATGATGGACGTACCATTCAACTGGTAGAGGAACACTGGAAGTTCGCTCTGGATCACTGGGGATATTCTTTGTAAACCTTCTTCTTCTTACTGCATTAGGCGGAACAAGATTCATACTACTTTGTGTTTAAATCTCCAATAAAACAAAGTAGTATGAATTACGGTATTAATGTTTTATTCAGAGCTATTCCATTGGTGATGGGGTTGTTTTGTCGGGCGTATTCAATGCCATAGTCGTCAAGCTAAGTTTCTTAGTGTTAAAATAGTACTGCTCTTCATAGTCGTTGGTAACTTCATCCCCTCTTGAGAGGGGTAAGGGGTGTGTTAAAATACACTCACGAATACATTTTCTTATACGAATACATTTTCTTATGTTTTTCACACACCCCTACCCCTCTCAAGAGGGGATGAAGTTACCAACGACTATGGAAAATTAACCCTATTTTCCTTAGCTTGACGGCTATAAGATTCAATCTGCTATTACCAGTGGATATACAAAGTTCTCTTTCCGTATCATTAAGCGTTTTCTTCCGTATCATTAAGGCATTTTTTACTGATGTTTACTACGTCCCACTACAGCAGGACGTAAGTTCCACTGTAACGGGACGTATATCCTATTACAGTAGGACATACGTTCTGCTGTTGTAGGACGTACTAGCTTTCAGTACAAAAAGGCTTAACCATCCATATAGAAAGCCTTAGTCATGCATAATAAACGCCTTGCTACTATATAGCCAAAGTTCAAAACAAAAATCACAAGTTGGTTTTTAAGCATTGTTACTGCGGGCAAGTACTGAAATTATTTTATTTTTCTTGTTGCATTTCTTATTTATATTGTATCTTTGCTATGCATTTCATTATATCCTCGACAGGGAAACCTGCCAATAATTTGTGATAGGCATTTTTATGTCTGTTCACTTCATTCTATATGGGCGGTTTCGTACCCCCATGTAGAGTGTTAATGCACCTACTGCTGTCGAGGATGGTGAAATGCAATGGGACGGGCGGAACCGCTTTTTTATTTTCTAAAACTACCCTTCTGCTTTGTTTCATTGAACTTAATCCATTCACTATTAAATTAAAATTCTTATGGAAGAAATTTTGAACAATGAGCAGGTTCGCCCGGGGGACGAAACGCAATTGATGCATGTTGTATTTTCATCGGATGATGAAATGATGTCTTTTTATCTCACGCTCTATCGCTTGATGAATCCGGATAGTTTTTTGGTACAGAGTACGGATAAAAAGAAATTGGAGGATTTAGCTAAACGATTTTATAAATGGATACCGGCTTTTGATGCTGTAGATAATTATAAATCTATTAGTATAAAAGAGGTAATAAAAGGATTTGGCATGAATATGATGAATACGAATGTTTCGAATAGTAACCGTTTGCGGAGTGCTGAATCAGTAGGTGATTTAATGGATTGCGTTCTGAATACGACTAAAAATATCGGCCAGTTCAAGCAGATGTACAGAATAAATATCCTGCATCTTGAGAATATAAAGTACCTGCTGAAAAAGCTGAGAGCAAAGGTCGGTGAAGAAGATGGGTGTGAAGAAGAAAAAAATGAAGTAGATGATATCACTGATGTTAGTATTCTGTCCTGACCGTCGGGTAGATCAATAAAAAAGAGGGAATCCTTTTGGTGGGATTCCCTCTGTGCTGACCTTTTGTTTTCAAAAAGGCAGAGTATTATTGGGCTTCGATAATTACACGACGGTTGAATGACGGAGGAGTCAATGTGTTGACACCACCCATACCGCTGATGATTAAGTTACTCTTGTTAACACCCAATTTTACCAATTCATTGGCCACGTTGTTAGCACGGTCTTCACTCAATTGTTTGTTCCATGCAGCGCTACCTGTATCGCTGTCAGCATAACCGGTTACTTTCAGTTTCAGACCCGGATTGTCTTTAACTAAGTCTGCAATCTGTTGCAAATTCACAGTTGCATTAGCCGGAAGAACTGCCGAACCAATCTGGAAGAATACAGATTGGGGAGCCGGAGCGATTTGGTTCACAGTCACTTGTTCTGTAACCACTTCGTTAGGCTGGTTGGCAAGCTGTGCTTTCAATTGGCGGTTTTGTTCTATTTGTTGAGCCAAAGCTGCATTGATGGCATCCATCTGTGAAGAAGTAAGCGCCATGATAGCATCTACGTCCGGAGCAGGCTTGAATCCTCTTTGCGGGAATTTATAAGTGATACCCACGGTTGCACCCAGCATTACGTCAAGACCTTTATTGATAGTCTTTCCATCGAATTTGTTTTCAGCACCCATTCCATACAGTTCCAGGTTCAAGTCCCATGCGTTGGCTACGTGGAAGGTATTGATGATACCGAAGTTCACAGCCAGAGAATTGCGGCGTGGAGCATCGTATGAGTGTGCAAAACCGAAACCTAAGAACGGAACGAAGTCATAAACACGATCTTCATTATATCCTGCCAACATATTGCTGACATTGAACAAGATGTCGCCGTGCAAGTTCATGTAGTTGAACTTATCCTGATAGTAGCCTTCGCTCAGCATGTGAGGTTTGGAGTATACGGACGGATCACTGGAGAAGCTCTTTGCCTGCAAACCGCTGTACTGCAAACGCAATCCTAAACCGGGAGTAAACCATTTGCCGATTGATACCTGAAGAGCAGGAGCAATACGTTTCTTGAATTTACCAAGGTCGGACTGATCGCCGAATAATACTTGTGCACCTCCGCCAACAGAGAAGAACCAATTGTCAAAGAAGCGGTTGGTTTCTACTTTGTACTTATCAACAGGTACCTCCATTACATCTACACTCTCGCCGACAAGGACGTTTTGTGAATTGTTTCTCTGTTGCGCAAACGCCACAGAGCTTAAACTGGCAGCAGCCAGCAAAAACATTAATTTTTTCATACTCATTTCTATTAGTTAATTATTGTCCAGGTTTATCTTCCCAAATTCAACTAAATAACATGAGTGCTGATAAAAAGTTTGAGTCGGCTTACTATTTAATATTTTTTTATGAAAGAAGGCTAAAAAGATAGTGTGTATCCGTGCTGCGCCCGGCATCAAAACTAAAGCCTTCCCAGTGGAACCCTTTTAAATCTTCGGGTTTCTCTATGCGGTTTTTGATAATGAAACGTGTCATTTCCCCACGGCACATTTTGGCATAGACTACAATGGTGGTGAATTTTCCGTTCTTCCATACTTGAAATTCGGGAGTAATCACCCGCACTTCCTGTTCTACGCGTTTCCAGTCGAACAAATCCTTCATCTCTCCGCTTGCCAGGTTAATCAATATCCCTCCCTGCGCTTTTATCGCTTTAATGAAAACGTCGGTCAGAATCGGTTTCCAATAATCAAACATGGAAATGCCTCCCCGTTCAGGCAATTTAACGTCTCCCTCCATTCTATAGTTCTTGATCCCGTCCAGCGGACGGAGCAGTCCGTATAAAAAGGAAGTGATGCGCAAATGGTTTTGCGCGTATTGAAAATCTTCCGGGGTGAAGTCTTGCGGCTGGATTCGTTTATATACCATGCCGGTATAAGCCAGCAAGGCCGGTAAGGCAGCATGGGTTTCCGAACAGAAATCATGGAAGCGCAGATAGTTTTCTGCCGCTATCTTGCTGTTTACACGCAACTGCTGTTCCAGTTCCTCGGCCGAGTATTGGGACATATCCAGGGCGTTCTGTATCGCTTCCGTCTGAAATAAAGGTGTGCTAGTGGCGGGAGTTTGTATTTTGCTTCGTCCCGTCATGGTCTTGGCACACGAAATAAAAGTCATCATAGGCTAAAAAATAATATTTTCTGGCGGCAAATATAAGAAAAACAGATATATTTGTCTTTGTTATTTCGTAATTAAACATTTAGAACTATGAAAATGAAAAAGTTAGGGTTATTGTTCATGATGCTTTGCATGGCATTTGCCGTGAATGCTCAGGAATTGCAAAAAGGAGATAAATTGCCTGATTTCCAGTTGAAATCTGCTGTGTATGGAGATGTTTCTTCGGCTGATCTGAAAGGTAAGGTGGTATTGGTGAGTTTGTTTGCTACTTGGTGTGGACCGTGCCAGTTGGAATTGGCTGAGGTAGAAAAGACTTTGTGGCCTAAATATAAGGATAATAAGGATTTTGTGCTGTTAGTGATCGGTCGTGAACATACTGACGAGCAGTTGAAGACTTACAATGAGCGAAAGAAGTTCACTTTCCCTTTGTATCCCGATCCGAAGCGTGAAGTGTTCTCTTTATTTGCCGAAAAATCAATTCCTCGGGCTTATCTTTTCAATAAAGAAGGTGAAGCCGTTTATACTTCCATCGGATATGAAAAAGAAGAATTTAACAAGCTGATGAATGCTATTGAAGTAGCTTTGAAATAAGAAACTGTTTATTTTTGCAGAGGGTGTTCAAAGTAATTATCCATTCTGTAGGGACGGAATGATCCCATAGCCGTCAAGCTAAGCTTCTTAGTGTTAAAACAGGACTGCTCTTCATAGTCGTTGGTAACTTCATCCCCTCTTGAGAGGGGTAGGGG
>CAVJPC010000111.1:0-2113 GCA_963651205.1 Bacteroidaceae bacterium | reverse complement strand
GAATACAAACGGGTTCCAGTTTCCCATATAAGCGTTTCCCGGCAATGCTAGAAAACTGATGCTACTGACATAAGTTGCAAATATAGACATCCCCACCACCCAGGCCGGCAATCTTCCTCCGGCAGAGGTATATTCGTTTGAATTTCTGTTTTTCGAGAAAAAAGAACATCCAAACAATAGAGTTCCTGCCATAAAGGCAAAAAAGACGATAAAGTCGAGTATTGATAGTTCCATAAGTATTCTTCTAATATAAATTATATCACAATCTTGTTTCAATAAAATGGCCTAAGTCCAGATATTTTTGATAAAGTGGCAGGTATTGATGGTGTATATCCTCATCCGGATCATATTGGGTGGCAAAACCTTTTCCCATTATCTGTTGCGCTTCTTCTATCCTGGAATAAACTCCGGCAGCCACAGCCGCGAACATGGCTGCACCTAAAGCGCAGGCTTGTTCTGAACGGGCTACTTTAATAGGCATATTCAATACATTGGCAAGCGTCTGCATCACAAAAGGTGATTTTAAAGAAATGCCCCCGATCGCAGTTATACTCTCTATCTTTACCTGTTGTTTCAGGAAACAATCGACAATCGATTTTGAGCCGAAAGCGGTAGCTTCTACCAATGACTTAAAAAGTAACGGGGCAGAAGTCCCCAAAGTCAAACCAGAAATAAGCCCGGTCACATTTTGGTTTGCATCGGGGGTACGCCTTCCGTTCAGCCAATCGACAGAAACCGGTATGCTTTCACTAACCGGTATTTTCCTGGCTTCTTCCGTCAGTGAGGGTAATATCCTACGATCCAGCAACCGGACAATGTTTTCTGCTTCCTCTTCATTATAAACCGACGGCAAAATGTTTTTCAAAGGCCATAACAACATATCTTTAAACCAGGCATATACATCACCAAAAGCTGATTGTCCGGCTTCCAGTCCGACCATCCCGGGTATTACAGAACCATCAACCTGTCCGCATATTCCGGATATCTGAGAATTCTTTATCTCATCATAAGAAGCCACCATAACGTCGCAAGTAGATGTGCCCATCACACGAACGAATGTTTTCTCAGAGATCCCGGCCCCTACTGCCCCCATATGGCAGTCGAGGGCACCGACACCTACGGCAACCTGGATGGGGAGCCCCAAACGTACCGCCCATTCTTCCGATAAATATCCGGCACAAGCATCACTTGTATAAGTAGATTGATAAAGGTGACCTTTAAAGATATCCAATAAGGGATCCAGTGTCGTAAGAAAATCAGAAGAAGGCAGGCCGCCCCATTTCTCACACCACATTGCCTTATGTCCGGCAGCACAGCGGCTCCGACGGATATTTTCCGGAAGAATATTTCCAGTTAACAAAGCAGGCATCCAATCACAATGCTCCACCCAGCTATATGCAGATTTCCGGATTGACGGATCGACACGAAGCAGATGCAACATCTTAGCCCACACCCATTCTGCAGAATAAATACTTCCACTATATGCTGTAAAATCTGTTTCCCATCGTTTAGACAAATCATTTATCTCACCCGCCTCCTTCACTGCCGTATGGTCTTTCCATAAGACAAACATGGCATTTGGATTATCCGAGTATTCGGGTAATAATGATAATGGCATTCCGCTTTTATCCAATAAAACAGGGGTAGACCCGGTTGTATCGATTGCTATACCGACAACTTTCTCCGCTGTTCCTTCCGGACATTGGCTTAATGTCCGCCTGACAGCCAACTCCATACTTTCCATATAATCTAACGGATGCTGGCGATACTGGTTTATTGCAGGATCACAATAGAGTCCTTTCTTCCAACGAGGATAAAATTCTACATCTGAAGCCAACTCCTCTCCTGTAATTACATCAACCAATAATGCCCGGCAGGAGTCAGTACCGAAGTCAATACCAATTACATATTTATTCATAACTACTTACTTTTTCTTATTTGGGTTTGTAAATAAATAAAGATGACCATCTTCTGCTCCAACCAAGATATCTTTTACTCCATCTTTATTCCAATCCGAAACCGTCGGACAAGTGGTATGTCCTGCCAGTTTCTTTTCTCCCATATCTCCCCTATCGATATAATAGACCTGTCCATTATCTTCTTTGAGATTTTC
>CAVJPC010000110.1:0-2066 GCA_963651205.1 Bacteroidaceae bacterium | reverse complement strand
TCAACAAGATATTTTTAACCAACACATTATTGGCTATGTTAGAGAAAATACAAGAAACGGCAGCCTTCCTGAAAGGGAAGATGCACACAAGCCCTGAGACAGCAATCATTCTGGGAACCGGACTTGGCAGTTTGGCAAACGAAATTACTGAAAAGTATGAAATAAAGTATGAGGATATTCCCAACTTTCCGGTGTCTACCGTAGAAGGACATAGCGGAAAACTGATTTTCGGTAAACTCGGCAATAAAGAAATCATGGCGATGCAAGGCCGCTTCCATTACTACGAGGGGTACTCCATGAAAGAAGTGACTTTCCCGGTACGTGTGATGCGTGAGCTGGGCATCAAAACTTTATTTGTATCCAATGCCAGTGGCGGTACTAATCCCGACTTCGAAATCGGAGACCTGATGATTATTACCGACCACATAAATTATTTCCCCGAACATCCCCTACGGGGTAAAAACATTCCGTATGGGCCGCGTTTTCCGGATATGAGTGAAGCCTACGACAAAGAACTGATACGCAAGGCAGATGCTATTGCAGCAGAAAAAGGTATTAAAGTGCAACATGGCATATACATCGGCACACAGGGTCCAACATTCGAAACACCGGCTGAATACAAGTTGTTTCATATCTTGGGTGCCGATGCAGTAGGTATGTCTACTGTCCCCGAAGTAATTGTTGCCAACCATTGTGGCATTAAGGTATTCGGTATATCAGTAGTGACTGATCTCGGAGTAGAAGGCAAGATTGTAGAAGTATCACACGAAGAGGTTCAGAAAGCAGCCGACGCTGCCCAACCGAAGATGACCACCATTATGCGTGAGCTGATAAACCGTGCATAGATACTTTTTTTCATAAACTAAGATATATGAGAACAGAAATAGCAACCTTGGGTGAGTTCGGTCTGATCAAGCACCTCACCGAAGGAATTAAATTAGAAAACGAATCGAGCAAATATGGTGTGGGTGACGATGCCGCCGTCCTCTCCTATCCTGCCGATAAGCAGGTATTGGTCACCACCGACCTGTTAATGGAAGGGGTACATTTTGACTTGACTTACACACCGTTGAAACATTTGGGTTACAAAGCCGCTGTTGTCAACTTCTCCGACATCTATGCGATGAACGGGACACCGAAGCAGATCACAGTTTCACTTGCCCTCTCCAAACGCTTCAGCGTGGAAGATATGGATGAATTTTATGCCGGTCTCCGTTTGGCGTGTCAGCAATACAAGGTGGATATCGTAGGTGGTGACACTACTTCTTCCTTGACAGGATTTGCAATCAGCATCACCTGCATTGGTGAGTCAGATAAGGATAAAGTAGTTTACCGCAACGGTGCTAAGGACACCGATCTGATTTGCGTCAGTGGTGACTTAGGTGCGGCCTATATGGGGTTGCAACTGTTAGAGCGTGAAAAAGCGGTCTTTAAAGGTGAACAGGATGCTCAGCCGGATTTCTCCGGAAAAGAGTATTTGTTGGAACGTCAGCTCAAACCCGAAGCCCGCAAAGACATTATTGAGAAACTGGCTACTGCAAATATCGTCCCGACTTCAATGATGGACATTTCTGACGGTCTTTCCTCGGAACTATTGCATATTTGCACTCAAAGTAAGGCAGGTTGCCGCGTCTACGAGGAACACATCCCCATTGATTATCAAACAGCTGTTATGGCAGAAGAGTTCAACATGAATCTCACCACATGTGCCATGAATGGCGGTGAAGATTATGAACTGCTTTTCACCGTTCCTATTGCCGATCACGAAAAGATATCGGAAATGGAAGGTGTTCGTTTGATCGGTCACATCACAAAGCCCGAATTAGGCTGTGCACTTATCACACGCGATGGCCAGGAATTCGAGCTAAAAGCTCAGGGATGGAATCCGCTACAAGAGAATAAATAAAAAAGTTCAGTAATAAGAACACTGATAATAAGCAATATAGCTTTTTATCAGTGTTTTTTATTGTGCTAAGATTTGCAGAATTAAAAATTTTCACTACCTTTGCAACCGCAAACAAGAAAGGTGCCATAGCTCAGTTGGTAGAGCAAAGGACTGAAAATCC
>CAVJPC010000109.1:0-2115 GCA_963651205.1 Bacteroidaceae bacterium | reverse complement strand
TCCCCCTCTCGAGAGGGGAGCCAGTTACAACCGGTCGCTATAATCAAAGACTCACACCTGTCAATAAATGAACTTCCTGGCAATTGAACAATCTATATAATAAAAGTTTTCTAAAATAAATCCTTCATTTATTCAGGCTTGTTGTTATTGCGTTGATAATCTATTATTTAAGGCTGAAGGAAAATGATTTTGCTGAAGGAATTGTCCTGGCTTTTGAGTTTTTTTATTCATAAACAGCAACTTTCGGTAGTATAAAAAGAGCAAATAACTTCCGGCCGATTATCTGTTAACCTATTTTATTCTAACGCATGAGTTGTAACCTTCTAGCCCTATTATCCTTTCCTTTTTTCTGTTTGTCAATTGTCGAACGCTTGTTTGTCAGCTGTCAAACGCTTGTTCGACAACTGTGATACAAGTGTTCGACAGCTGACAAACAATGAAAAAGTACTAACCTGCATGATAACAGTATATTATATATCCTGTTATTAGTCATTCCTCCAGCTTTACTCTTTGCCTAAAGGAATGGACTAAGAGAGGTATTGATTTTGGCCGGGAATATGAAACATTAATCTGAAAATAAAGCCGTTTCCTTCATTCAGTTGAAAATTCCTTCAGCTTTAAATAATAGATAATCAGTTATATAGCTGCAATGCTGAATGAAGGATTTATTTTAGAAAACTTTTGTTGATGTATTTCCGTTTCTTCCTCTTTATGAATATTGTATTTAAGACGCCTGATGTTGCTTCTCAAAGTCTTTGGGCGTAACACCGAATTGTTTGAGGAAGACTTTACTGAAATAGGATGGCGAATTGATGCCTACCAGATAACAAACCTCTCCGATGCGGTGTTTACCGTCGAGTATCAGTTCGGCTGCTTTTTTCAGGCGGATCAGACGGATGAAGTCGTTCGGCGATAGTCCGGACAATACCTTGATCTTACGCAGCAGACTTGAACGGCTCATGTGCAGGATTTCCGCCAAACGTTCTACGCCGAAACTCTCGTCGGCAATATTCTCATGGATGACGGCTATAATGTGATCCATAAACTCTTTGTCGGCCGTATTCATTTGCATATTATTGACCGGAAAGAACGGGCGTTTGGCAAAAGCCTCGCGTTCTTTGCGCCGGTTATTCAACAACGAGAGGATTTGTGTTGTCAGGTAATTGAACGAGAAAGGCTTCTCTACATAAGCTTCTGCTCCCAGTCGCAGTCCGTTGATCTTACTATCGAGGTCATTCTTGGCTGTAAGGAAGATAACGGGGATATGGCTGAGGTCGATGTCTGCTTTGATCTCGCGGCAGAGTTCAAGGCCATTCATAACAGGCATCATAATATCGCTTACTACAATGTCTATGCTATGGTCGCGTAGTATTTCCAGGGCTTCCCGTCCGTTGGTGGCTGTTTCGGTGATGAATAGTTCACTCAGCTTTTCAGACAGGAAAGAGCGGAGGTTCTCGTTATCCTCTACCAAAAGGAGCGTATGATTCCTGGTGTCAGCGGTAGTTGCCATTTCTTCTTCCGGATAGATCATTTCTTCGTGTATGGCTATTTCTTCCTGTACACGAACTTTTTCCTGCATTAGAGGTAGAGTGAGGACAAAGGTGTTATTGGATAGATCGTCATCCAGATATAGTTTCCCGGAATGAAGTACCGCTAACGAACGTGCCAGCGGTAGACCGATACCTGCACCTGATGAGGTGTTCTCTTTTTTGTTTATCTGATAGAAAGGTTCGAATATCTGTTCGCTGAGATCGGCAGGGATACGGTCGCCGTCACTCGTCACACGGATGCTGAAAGTTGTGTCGTTGTGCTCCAGATAGACAAGTATGGAGTGTTTGGAATATTTAAGTGCATTATTCAGCAAGTTACTCAGTATCTTGGTAACCGCTTCCCGGTCGATGGCCGCAATGATCTCCTCCTCGGGAATTTGCAACGATAACTCTTTCTTCTGCTGGGTGATCGTTGGATCGAAACGTTGGATGGTTTCATTCAGCAGGGCTGTGACATTAACCATCGTGAAGTCCATCTTGAATTTATTGGCTCCCACTTTGCGGAAGTCGAGCAGTTGACTGGTCAGTTCGAGCAGACGTTTGGTGTTTTGCGCAATAACGTTCA
>CAVJPC010000108.1:0-3731 GCA_963651205.1 Bacteroidaceae bacterium | reverse complement strand
GACACAGATACTATAATAAGTTCACATCCTAGTTTCGAGCCTCACCTTTTTCTAAAATGACATTCTTTAATCCCGACAACATATAATATCTGTATCCTCTCAAATATTTGCATTATTGAATTCTTGATCTCACGAAGATAAGTTCTTCATCCCATGACACAGACTTCTTCATCTCACAGCGCCGACTTCTTCATCTCACGAAGCAAACTTCTTCATCTCACAAAGCTGACTTCTTCAAGTCTCGAAAAATACTTCTTCATGTTTCAGAGCAAACTTCTTCAAGTTTCGGAGTTTGTTTCTTCATGTTTCGGAATTGACTTCTTCATCTTACTAAAAGAGATAAAAAAATCCCCTCCGGAAAACCCGAAGAGGAGTCTTTTTCATTCAGAAAATAAGTATTATTCAATAACCGGACGATCATCTTCTCCTGAACCGCCGCCTGTATCCGTCTTACCTTCAATCAGTTTGTCGATCCATATAAAGTCCACTTTTTGCATAGCAGCCTTCAATTCTTCACCGGGCTGGAAATTAATATTTACAGCATTAATATCCGTAGCCTTCAGATCTTCTTTCTTATCCTTGCCCCTACTGTTAAGGGATGGAGAAAACGTACCCCAGTCACCGAGTTTTACACTATGTCCGTCTGCCATCAAACGTTGGATTACCTTCCGAAGTTGGCGGATAGACATCAACGCTTCCGACGGATTCAGAGTCGTCTCGTCGGAAATGAGTTCAGCCACTTTCGTTTCCGGAACCAATCCGGTGGAGTTCTGAACGGCATACCATTTCTTCGGAGCATCCTTATCCCGCGGGTTGGCACGCTGGATTGCTCTAATTAATATTGCCATGATAAATAAATTTAAAGTTATAACTAAAATACATCGTATTTTGAAATGAGAGATATTCTCTATTTATTTTGACACATGATAATGATCTTCATAATAGATTATTATGTCTGTATCAGAATTAATAGAAAACGTATAAGAACCAACACCAAAACCGACTTGTTGTCCATTAAGTGTTATCATACGCACCAGATAAAAATTCAAGTAATCATTAGTATGTATTGTCAATGTTCCAGGTTTAGGAACCACTAAATATCCATCATGAGGTAAACTCGTACTACCTCCTTCATATTTATATTCTCCGGAGTAAAACGGCCCAAGAGTAGAGAATTCATGCCCAAAACTATCCAACTCCGTAATAGTTATAGTGATTCCTTTACTTGATTGAACTTTTGTTTTGTCTGACTGATAATTAGTGGCATAACCAGTAATACTTGTCAGAAAAAGGACTAATAAAATAATAAATCTTGTTGTTTTCATAATACACTATTTTAGAAGTTATTAGTAATAATAAGGCTCCCCCTCTTCACAGAGGAGGAAACCTTTCCACATCACTTTATGTTGATGACTAAACCTATGGAATAATAATTATTCTAATTGCGACTGGTTCGGTTCCGTAGGCCAGTATGGATTCTGATAGATCGGTGATGTCGATATATCTTTCACATCAGAGGCAGAGATACGGAAATGGTTGATACAAATTGGATGTAGATAATTTGCCTTCATCCAGTTGTAGCCATTATACAAACCGTTATTCTTTTCAATAATTTGATATGGTCGTAGATATTTTCCGCTCTTTTCCTTACTGGATACATTCGGAGTCTTACCTGGAGTTCCTGCCGGAATCAACTTGCTTTCACCTTTTTCTTCATCAAAGAAAAATTCATCTTTATACATCGTGTCCCAGAAGTTACATCCCTCAATAATATAGTTCTTTACTTGATCAAGAGCTCTCCAACGGATCAAATCATCAAAGCGGAAACCTTCCGCGATGAATTCAGAACGACGTTCACGACGGATATTATACATCAGAGGAGAAACCTGTACGCCTCCTGAATAAACTGCCCAGTCATCTTCTTTAGCCAAATTGGTGGCAGATACTGTTTTCATATAATCTTCATCCACACCGGCCCGTTTGCGGATTGCTTTCCAATATTGGACAGCAGTTCCATCGATCGATGCACCGTTATTCTTCAGACAAGAAGCTTCTATATAGTTCAAATAAGCTTCGACAGCACGGAAAATTACCTGACCGCCATCCTGCGACATCTGGCCCCCCAGTGTATTCGGGTCGTAAACATAATTCAGTCCCTTACGGATATGGAAGCCGGTTACTTTACGTACTTCTTCCAAATCAACTATATTAGGAACACCGAAAAATGCAGAAGCAGAGTCATTGGGCAAATAGACACTTCTACGGATACTTTCTGACACCATGAATAATTGCAGACGTTCATCACGGTCTTTTTTTACCTTATCCAAAGTTTCGTCTTCTCCCGTATATCCGGAGCCATTGGCATAGATAGGAAGTCCATTTTTCATCAGAAAAGTCCCGACATAGCCACGTGTCAAACCCGTATTATTTCCGTTATAGCAATATACGGAAACCGCATTGGCTATGTTTAAGCTTGCATCATAATCACGCCACATAATTATTTCATCATATTTGCTCATATCCTTATCACTGAACATTTCGAAATAAGGATTCCACCCGGCACTCTGACCGGTTGAAGGATCTATTTGATTGGAATTAGCAGTTAAAGGGTGTTTATCAGCAACTTCTTTTGCTGCAATCATTGCTTGATCCGCAAAGAATGCTATTTCCTGATTCAAATCAATAGAGAAACCGGAATTATATGGCATGTTTGCACCTGGCCATCCAGGTTCTCCCGGCACTCTAGGGGTTCCACGGTGATATGTTTCAAATGAAGCTTCATATAAAGCCACACGTGATTTGAATAACAATGCAGCATCGCGTGTAACACGATTTTTACCTCCCGAAGGATTATCTGAAAGCAGTTCAATCGCTTTATCCAATTCTGTAAGAATATAGCGGGCAACCACATTACGCGGCTTACGCTGGCTGGCTTCTACCAATTCTTCTTTTTCATCCTTCAGCACTTTTTCTATGATAGGAAAATCACCAAAGCGTTTTAATAAGGTAAAGTATTCGTAAGCACGCAAGAAATGAACCTCACCAATATAATGGTTTATATTCGTTTCTGTTCCGGCAATTGCACCAGCGGTCAATTTAGCTTCAACTTCCTGAAAAAAGAAGTTAAATGCACGGATTCGGGTAAACCTCCATTCGTGTTTATCTAAATCATCTTTCTCTTCATTCTCTCTGACACGCCATTGTCCAGGCTCCCAGTATTTGGTTTCACCTGCGGCATTTGCCTGATTGTCTGTATGATTATCTCCTAATGCAGCCGGTCCCATATTCCATTGGTCTCTACCGTCCGGAAATAAATCATATTGCTTAATTGCAAAAGCAGCCAAGTCAGCATCCGAATTGAAGTATGAGGTCGCCGTTACCTTATCCAACGGTTCTTTATCCAGAAAATCATTACAACTTCCCAGCATCAATGAACCGTATATCATGCACGAAAGTGCAACAAGATTTTTCATATTTTGTTTCATCTTATTGAGCTATTAGAAATTAACGTTAATACCAAAAGAAATCACTTTAGACAATGGATATACTTTACCATTATTATCCAATGCATCCGGCTCAGTATTATTTGCATCCCACCAAGTTCTTCCTGATACAGTTTCCGGATCAAACATTTTAGCCATTTTAGTAATTGTAAACAGATTGTCACCTGAAACATATACACGTAAAGACTGAAGTCCGATCTTACTCATCCATTCTTTCGGGAAAGTATA
>CAVJPC010000107.1:0-2740 GCA_963651205.1 Bacteroidaceae bacterium | reverse complement strand
CACATTGAATGGCCAACAAGTAGACTACTTAGAGGTACGAATACCTCCTAATAAACTGGCAAACAAAAATTTAAATGAAATTCATCGTATAGATGAAGTTATTCAAAAAATTCCTTTTCTACCTTCCACTCAAAGAAGTGTACAAAACATAGATAAAAATAAATATTTTTATATTTACCATTACCTTAAAAGAAGCTTTAAGCAGGGACGAAACACTGAAAAATTACTTAAATATGCTACTCCCAGACAATATGAATTACGACAAGAGGTAAAGGAACAAACAATGGCTATCAATATTATGCGTCGAATGCATACTGAAACCAAACATAGATTAGTTGGTATTGATGCAGCTAGTGCAGAAATAGGTAACAGACCGGAAATATTTGGACAAGCATACCGTTACCTAAAAAAGTATTCATGCGAACCTAAACTATATATCTTTGACGGAAATCCAAATTTATCATTAGGATACACCTATCATGTTGCAGAAGATTTCATGGATATCGCTGATGGGCTACGAGCCATAGATGAAGCTATACGTTTTCTCAATCTGAATCGTGGTGATCGATTAGGACACGCTTTAGCTTTAGGTATTAATGCTAAAGAATACTATCTGAGACGAGGAAATAAAATAATTCTTTCACATCAAGATTTTCTTGATAATGCAGTGTGGCTATTAACTATAGGCAAATTATTTAATATACCAATCTCACCTAATCTAGAACAAGAATTGAATGCAACATATCACCAATTTATATATGAAATATATGAAGGAGAAATATTTGAACAAATAAATTCTAAAGTTGAAGAAGTTTTCTATAAACCGAATGGAGATGTTTTCAGCAAAAAGGCATTTAAAGAAATAGCAACTTATTCCATTCCACTCAACAGCTACTATCAAAGTTGGCTATTACGTGGTGATGCTCCTGAGATTTACTTACGTAAAGATATTCAAATAGAAAAAATTAATCATATCACTTTTTGGGAACATTGTGGTTTAAATCGTATAACACAAGAATATAGCATTGCTCGTTCCAATAAGTTAGCATGTGCGATCTATCAAGCTTATCATTTTAATCCTGAAGTGATAAAGCGAGGTAACAAAATGGAAGAACATAGAATAAGTGCAGAATATATTGAGTACGTGTCTCAAATTCAAAATAAAATGCAAATAGAGTTGGCTCGTAAACATATTGCAATAGAGTGTAACCCTACTTCAAATAAATTGATCGGATGTTATCAACATTACGCCGATCATCCTATCAGTCGTTTTTTCAATCTCGGATTAGTAAGTAATCATGAAGATATAGCTAGGTGTCCACAATTATCCGTATCAATTAATACAGACGACTTAGGCGTATTCTCAACCAATTTAGAAAATGAATATGCACTAATGGCTATTGCTTTGGAAAAAGAATGTAATGCTGATGGCACACCCAAATATACAAGTCGTATGATTTATGACTGGCTAGACAGAATACGGCAAATGGGGTTCGAACAAAGGTTCGGAAGATAAATTATCCATGAATACAGAAAAGAAACTCTGATTAATTTAAGACATATCCAGAACCAAAGCTAATCCGGGCTTGTTTTTATCGAGCTTATGAAGGTAAACTGGAGGATATTAAAGCTGAAACTAGTGGATGCCAGGCTCTATTTCGTGAGTCTCATCGTGGGACTGCTCACCGGTCTGGTGGCAGTACCATATCATTTCCTGTTGCAGTTATTCTATAATTACCGGAAAGATTTCTTCGAGTCGTCCCCTCCCTGGTATCTCCATGTAGTCGCTTTCTTCACGCTTTGGGCGGTACTTATATTTGTCTCGCGGCTGGTAAAACGCTGGCCGTTCATTGGTGGCGGTGGTATCTCGCAAACACGCGGGGCTATCAACGGCAGGATCGTGTATAAGCATTCGCTCCGGCAATTGCTGGCAAAGTTTGTCGGCGGAGTATTGACGCTGAGCAGCGGCCTTTCGATGGGACGGGAAGGGCCATCCGTACAAATGGGTTCCTACATAGGTGACCTGGTCAGCAAATGGGGTCATATCCTGAGCGGCGAACGCAAACAACTGTTGGCAGCGGGTGCCGGAGCAGGACTGGCGGCTGCTTTTGCCGCCCCGCTGGCTGCCACGACACTGGTGATCGAGTCGATCGAACGTTTTGATGCTCCCAAGACGGCTATTACCACGATACTGGCCGGAGTAGTAGCCGGTGCGATTGCCAATATGATCTTTCCGATCAATCCTTACCATGAGATACAGGCGGTAGCTCCAGACCTGACCTTCTCTTTACAGATCAAATTGTTCCTGTTGTTTGCCGTTGTCGTCTCCATCTTCGGGAAGTTTTATTCACTACTGATGCTATACGTTAAAAGGATCTATCCTGCCATAAAGCAGCCGGAATATATCAAACTACTGGGGTTGTTGGTCATGGCCTACGTTATTTCACTGACATTGACCGACCTGACCGGCGGCGGAGAACAATTTCTTATGGAGCAGGCGCTGGGAGGCACGCAAAGCATCCTATGGATTACCGGGATGATGCTCTTGCATGTGGTATTCACCGTTTATTCGTTCTCTTCGGGATTACCCGGTGGGAGTTTCATTCCGACACTCGTTACAGGCGGGTTGTTGGGAAAGATATGCGCACTCCTGTTAGTACAGCATGGGGTCATCGCTCCCGAAAATATCAGTTATGTGATGCTGATCGGGATGGCAGCTTTCCTGGTGGCTGTTGTCCGT
>CAVJPC010000106.1:0-225635 GCA_963651205.1 Bacteroidaceae bacterium | reverse complement strand
CTAGTGGACTACTTTTCAATTATTATCTGGACTACTTTTCGATTATTATATACAGAAGGCTGGTATGAGGGGGGGACAAGGGTGTATATTGTGCCGGAAAGTTCTAACAGAACATTTACAGCGAAATTCAAAGCTAAAGCAGATCCTATATTGTATGTCACCATTGTAGATAAAGGATTGGACGAACGGGGTGGATCTCTTGGGTATCTCGATAGTGGTGAGATAGAAGAGCGTGTTTCCGGTGGTTACTTGATAAGAACCTATAAAATATATGCAGAAGAGGATGGAAACATGCGTAGTACATTAAAAGCCTTGCCAGAAAGTGATAACAAGTTTTTGGGATGGTTCGATCAGAATAGAAATCTGATATTCACCAGTTCTAATTTTGATGATCAGGATGTAGACAGGTATCGCCAGCAGCATATATACGCTTCGTTCAGTGGCGAAGCTATTCCCGATGGTGCACCATCGCAAGTGACTATCAAATTATATGCAAATAAGGTAGATGGTACTATGAGAGGAAAAGGAAAAGTAGGTTTCAGTTCGGGAAGCTTGTCGTACATAACGCAAACAAAGGTTGTGAAATACGGTGAGAAGGTTACTATATATGCCGAAGGAGATGAAGTGCAGATAGATGATTATAATACGACTTATTATTATTGCGTCGGATTCTATTTGAATTCAGGAACATCCTTAACGACCTATACAGACAACATTAGGCTTCACAGTTATACACTTACAGCCACCAGAGATGTGGATATCTCTGCTGGGTGGAAAAAGTATGATTGATTAGTGTTGTTCTACTAAAAACGAATAGAGGGGGTGTGGCACTTCCTCTATTCGTTTTTTTCTAAGCTACATGACACAAATTGAGTTTATAAACTCTGTAGTGCTGACCTCAATCTTATTCCAAGTTTTTCCTTTATCAGAACTACTATAAATAGCTCCGTCCCTTCCACCTGTTACGAAATACCCGTTTCCAAAAGTTAGGCATTGAAGGTATAAAGATGTAGTATCAACCAGTTTTCCTCTCGCCCAATTCAAACCATCGGTTGATGTGATAAAATAGAATCCTGATATTGCTACGAAAATTTCATTTCCATACGTAACACTGGCGATATGGTCAATATATACTTGTTTACAATCCGACTTGTTTTTCCAGATATATCCGTCAGTAGACACATTAGCATAGCATCCCGCACTGTTTGAAGCTCCAAAACTAATAAACTGCCCCTTTCCATAACCGATTGCGCGGCAACTACTGGCTGCAATATTAAAAATATTACCATATCCTTCCCAGGTCGCTCCATTAATGGATATGTAAGCTGCGCTGCTGCGATCATTTAAAGCTGCAAACTTCCCATCACCAAAGGTTAATGCCACATAATTGGTACTACTATTGCCTGGTCGTGTTGGGCTTGCCCAATTAATACCATCCACCGATGAAGTCACATATCCGCCATCTCCTACTACCATATATCTTTCGCTACCATATACTATTGCATTCCAGTTATTTGTTCCTACTTGTTTCGGAGTACTCCAATTTATTCCATCTGTGGAACTTGTTATATATCCATTATCACCAACCGCCACATATTTTCCATTGCCTTTAGTAATAGCTGTCCACCAGGCACTTCCCACTTTTTTTACTTCAGATCTACCATTATCACGATAGACGATACAGCCATTAGTACCAATTGCTATAAAATTGACTTCTTCCTTCGTAAATTTCGCTGTAAATGTTCTGTTAGGATAAGAGTGATCTTTTTCCGGAAGTAATACAGCATCTAATAAATCTTTATTAGTGCTGAAATATCTTTTATAATATTTGCAATTATAGTATAATTGTACTATCTTTGATGAAAATATAAAAGATGGGAAAGTATTCAGCATTAATTCAAAACAGGCGTTTCGTTTCCGGGAAAGAAATGTTTAAAGATGTCCTAAACAAAGAGACAGCTTCTTCCTTGTTATACAAGTATAAGAAGCGAAACATAATTGTTCAGGTACGTAAGAATGTATATTTACCAACTAACCCGGCAGATGGCTTTATAGACGAAAACAAGTATGAAATTGCTTGCAATTCTGTTCCTAATTCATATATTTCATATCATTCAGCAATGGAATTCTATGGACTACAGAATCAAGTTTTTAACCGTATCTATATATCTGCACCCAACCGATTCCGTCCTTTTGAATTTGACTTTATTGAATATGTATATGCACCTGATAAGTTTCAAGAAGGAGTAATTCACTTAAGTGAGAAAAATAATGTTTATATCACTGATATTGAGCGTACAATAGTTGACTGTATTGACAGGTTAGATCTTGCCGGAGGAATTGAGGAGTTGATATATAATCTTGAACTAATAAATGAAGTAGATGAAAATAAAATGCTGTACTATTTGTTCTTACATGACAAACAAGTACTATATCAGAAAGCCGGCTTTATTCTTTCATCTTTTAAGGAGCAAATGAAACTAAGTAAAGAGTTCTTCGAAATATGTAAGGAAAAAATCGGCAAGAGTGTACGTTACCTTACTGACAAATACGAATCAAAAACATATATTCATGAATGGAAGTTATATGTTCCACAATACATCTTGTCATTAACAAAAGAAACAGCCTGAATTATGAATACACTAGATATTACACGATTATATATTAACGAAACTGCTCAAAAGAAAGGTTTTCAGCGTGATACACTGGAAAAAGTTATACGACTTTACTATTTGCTAAAAGACATGTCTGAAATCCCTTTATTTCGGGAAAATCTTGCATTAAAAGGCGGAACAGCTATTAACTTGGCGTATTTTAGTCTTCCTCGGCTATCGGTTGATATTGATATGGACTTTACTCGATCAGGAAAGATGGAGGAGCTGCTACCTTATAGAAGAGAAATTAAGGATACTTTGTTTTATCTGTTACAGTCACAAGGATATAGTATCGGGAAATTAGGAAAGGAACTTCATACACTAGACCAATGGACATTCAACTATAAAAGTGTGTCTGGAAATAACGATCACATCAAGATAGAGCTAAACTACGGTATAAGGAAGCATATTCTTCCAATAGTGAACAAAGATATAAATTTAAACATAGTATCGGATGCCGGCATTAAGATACCAACCTTACACCCTTGCGAACTTTTTGCAACGAAAATAAATGCTCTCATAGAGAGAGCAGCTGTCCGGGATTTGTTCGATGTATATTCACTTTCAAAATCAAATCTAATTTCTACTCAGGAAGAAAAGGAAATGTTGAAGAAAAGCATTGTATTCTATCAAACAGTAGGAGTAGAAGGTACAGCAAAAAAAGAAATTGATATAGCAAAAATAATGGATATTCAGCCATCTAGGATTAAAAGTCAGTTAATACCATTACTCCCATCTGGAAGGAAATATTTCCCTATTGACGAAGCAAAGGATGGTGTTATGCAATACTTATCAAGTCTGATTGTTTTGTCACCGAGCGAACAAGAATATTTGGAAATGTTTAGTCTTGGAATTTATAAACCTGAATTATTATTCTCTGATCCTGCAATCATAGAACGGATATCAGATCATCCGATGGCAATATGGAAAATAGCACATTCAGAAAAAGATAACCAACTGGATCAATAGCTATCATCTAAAGATAATGAATTGCAAAAAGCTATAGACTAAATGATTTTCCAGAGCTGTCTAAATTGAATGAACAAGGATAAATACCTTCTCCAAAAAGAATAAAAATATCAGAAAGGACAGCTCCAGCTTATGTAATGATTGCTGTTGAAAAAAATTGGGATTCCAGCTAATAGAGATGGAATCAACCGTATCGCGAATAACAATGATGCTGAACATAGTAATAGCATAGATAAAATCAAGATAGTCAGATTGAATTATAAGTGGTTTTATTTCCGGAAAAAGATCACTCTTATCCTAACAGAACATTTACAGCGAAATTTAAAGCGATATTTGTAGAAAAGACAATCATTATTTCCACTAAATCAACGGATACAAATTTTAGTGGTGATGGCTTTGCAAGTTGGGAATATACAACTAAAATTAACGCTAGTACACCAACTGAATTAATAATAATTGGAATCGAAGACTATCAGTCAAATGCATCAGGCGGATACACCAATAATGTAAGTATAAAAGTAAGTAATACAATCTCAGGTAGTTGGACAAATGAAGAAAATATTCCTTATGGCGATGAAAATAGCCAAGGTTATTATGTCTCTACATACCATCTCACACATTACACATTGACTATAAATGGTGTAAAGGTAGAAGATAATGCATCATTTGGCTATAGTACTATTGAGTCATACCGAGGAGAAAAGGTTTACACGATTGGCAATATTAAGTATAAAGTGATATTCCAATAATATAGAAATCAATGTACCTAGGAAAATAAAATCCAGGTCAACTAAAGCGCCTGGATTTTATTTATTTTACTTTGAATAGTAATTAATATAGGTATAATTTTCTCAATAGTAGTCCCGCTAATAAGCCAAGATTAACGTACACTTAATATTCTCTTTTGTATATGTACTTCCATTCAGCTATTAGGTAAACCGTGTTCCCAAGGATCAAGTGCTGCATTCATGGTAATGTATGTTCCATTTATTATAATTGAAAAGTTCTGCACTTTGCATCCATCACCACTTAACTTTGTCCAATTTCCATTTCTATACTCACATTCTTCCCAATATTCATAATATTTTCCATCGTTTTTTATTGTTACCGGATAACGTACTGCAGATGGACTTTTCATCTGCGTTCCATTTATTACAAAGGATATGAAATCAGTTGTGTTGGCAGTTAATATTAACGCTTTACAAGCATAGTAATAACTTTCATTATCTTCTACCGGAAGCCATGTAGTTGTTAGTTTTATAGTAATTTCTTTAATATTCGCTTTGAATTTCGCTGTAAATGTTCTGTTAGGATAAGAGTGATCTTTTTCCGGAAGTAAGATGAGTTACTCCAGTGATGAAAGTTATATGCCTTTATCCTAGTAAATCACAAGATAATCGCTTTAAACTAGCTTAATATCATTAAGCTTTATCTACTTGACTCTTACTCCTCCAATTTGTTATTCTCTTTATTATAGAATGCAATGCGCTATTCTTGCATGCCAGACATAGATACAAAATTGGAAGGGAATAATAGTAAATTATCACCGATCACCTTACTATGTTTTTCATTTACACCTCCTTCTTTGGCATAGTCCTTCCAGGCCCCTACTGTGTCTTGTATCTGCTCAATGATTGTTTTACTATTTCTGATGCCCATATTCTCGGCAACAATAATAAGATCCTCACGGGTAAAGTTATCTTGCTTACCATTGAGAGACAACTGATGTCTGCTAGTCCATTTACCACCAGGTGTATATGAATAACATAAATCATATGCTGGTGCAAACTCCCATTTGCCTGATTTATTCATCAAGAACGAGAAGTTTTTAGTATGATCATCATGATTTCTTGTCATGACGTTAAAGACCATTCTTCTATATAACTGTTCTTGATCAGGATAACTTAACTTCATTGCACGCATTATCCTGAATGCTTCTTCGTATGAGTGCCGTTGATCTCGATCATAATGCGCAATGCCAGCTAATGTTTGTACATGGATCTTATCTCCTGATTCACTACGATCAAAACGTTTGGTCATAAAATGATGCGATTCGCCTTCAGTTAATAGCCGACATTTCATCATATCAATACCGCAATTCTTGGCCATTAAGTAATAAGCATATTCAATATTACCTATACCTTGTGGATTATCAGAAATCTCAGAATGTTCAGAATATGTTCCACCATCGAACTTTAGCAACCAGTAGCTAAAGCCATCAGGAGCTTGCACTTGGCCGGAACGAACCTCTCCAGTGATATCGTTGTAAGCAATAATGGCTTTAGGCTTTGCACCTCCAGCAGAGGTTCCTACTTTCAAAATCTCTAGTATTTTCTTATCTTCTTGGTTAAGTTTGGCTTGAAATCTCTCTCTATCAGCAAATACCGATTTAGCAAGGTTCGTAAGCTCTTGAATATGTAAAATAGACGATTCATTGAAGCCTTCAATCTCCTCACTTGGTTCAAATTCTAATGCTCCCATCGCACGTTGGCCAACATAGCAAAGACGATCCAAAGGAGTTATTTCTTCTCCGGATAATCCTCGACTAGCGAACCATTCATTTATTATCTGATTACCAAAGGCATCTGGCAATGAATCTGCAAATAAGCCTGGTAGACCTTTAAAACAATTATTCCGGTTTTCCAGAAACTGATAAGGTTCCCCAGAATAACGTTTAATGGGCATTACAATTGGAGAAATATCCAAACCCGAACGGATAAACTTTCTTTCATAATCAAAAACTGCGGAATTAGCATCTTTGTCCCAATAAAGAGAGCCAACATTCTGCCCCCATAGTTTTACATCAACAATTAATTCATTCATCTTTATTTATATTAGAACGACGTACACGATAGCGTTTTTTACCTTGCATTTTTTTCAACTGAAATGGGCTGATTTTGGCTTCAGGTATCAAATTTTCTAAGTTCTCTAGCAATCCCAAAACCCTCAATACTCCTAAGAACATCAGTATTGTAACAGATTTCCCTTTTTCTATATTAGCCACAGTAAGAGGGCTAACTCCAGCCGCTATTGCTAGCTCAGCCTGTGTTATCCTCTTCCTTATTCTTACATCCTTAATACGAGCACCTAATTTAGTTAAGATGGCCGGATCACTCATTTCAGTCCACATAGCTTTTCTTTTTTACAAAGATAGCAATAATCTATATCATTGCAATGATTATATAGATATTTTCTTTTTAATATATATATTTATATAGATTATAGCAAATCGATATACTTTATTCAAAAGTATGTGTAAGTATAATAATATCAAAGACAAGAATAAAGAAAATCATATTGAGTTGCACATGATATTGCCATGATAGAAAATAATTCAATATTCATTTTTATTTCATTAACAATTTATTTTTCCTTTAAAATAATCTTTGTAATTCTTATTGCTGTAAGTTTTATAGGTAGCATCCAATAACAGAAATAAAAATAATGTTTCTTAGGCATGATTTTTTATTGAATAATCTCGTTTTTTACCAAATGATCATAATTCGATTTTTTCCATCTAATTTAATTTTATAAATATTGTACCTTTGTAAGAAATAAATTTATAAAGACACACATTATAATAAAAGACTAGTTATGAGCGAAAACTATTTAGCTACATTTTTGGGTTTGTTTTTAGTTTTATAGTATACTTTGTAAGTGTCTATAAATATGGCTACTGACCATCTGAAAAGAAAGTAATTTATTACGAACAACCCCCAAAATGGGGAGGTAACTTTACGGGTCATTTAGGATGTACCAAATGTTCATGTAAAGGATGGATTGTGGGTAGATCAAAGAACCTCAAATGCAAAAGAAAGATAGGTGCTGATAAACATTGCGAACACACATATAAGCAACATAACTGATCTAAATAAATCAAGAAGATTAGAAGGAACAATAATTGGTAAATTTCAGTCCTATTACTCGATTTCACCGAAGTTATTATGACAGCTGTGGTATTTGGAGAACATCTATTATACAATAGTGGTGAGATTCTACTTACGTAAAAAGATAGCAATAATCTAACAGAACATTTACAGCGAAATTTAATGCAAGCGGCTTTTTAATTGTAGGCGATCAAGGCTATATAATTTCTCCATTTGGAACATTACAAGTCGGAACCGATAACTGGTCAATTATTGCTCGTGGTAAGGGGAAATATGTTGTAATGGGATCGAATTATGGGATGGTAACGACATCCACAAATGGATTGACTTGGTCAGAACCACAGCGAGTAGTCGGCAGAGATTATAATTGGTTTTCAATAGCTTATGGTAATAATAAATTCATTGTAGTCGGTTATGGAGGCTATAGTTCTACATCGAGCGACGGTATTAATTGGACAACACCCCAAAGAATTGGAACGACCTCAGACAATTGGTTAAATATTGCATATGAAAATGGAAGATTTATAGCTTTAAGAGCAGCAATGCCGGGAAGTCATGGTGGTGCTGGTTATATCTCTACATCTACAGATGGGGTAAATTGGACAGCACCAAAACCAGTTGGAACAGTTGAGTGGCGTGGCATTACTTATGGAAATGGAAAATTTGTAGTGGTAGGACTTGCAGGCTATATGGCTTTATCTACTGATGGCTTAAATTGGTATTTACCATTTGAAATAGGAACTAATACTTGGAATGACGTTACATTTGGCAATGGCAGATTTGTAGCAGTTGGTAGCAATGGAGGCATTGCGACATCCACAGATGGAGCTAACTGGAGTATAATAAAAAAAAGTGAAAAAGATGTGAGGTGGAAATCTATAGCCTATGCTAATGGCAAGTTTCTTGTGATTGGAACTGATAATAACAGTGGGGTGATCACAACCTCTAAAGATGGTATCACATGGTCTGTACCTGAAGAAGTGAAAGACGTAAATGGACAACCTTTAACAAACATAAAGTTTAATGCGGTTTGTAATATTATGTAAAATCAATGTATAGGAATTAATTAGTGATACAATATAAAGTATTGATTAAATATCCAGGTATAATCGAATATACCTGGATATGCTTTTGTCCTTATTCTTTATATTAGAGAAGGGATCATATTAAATGATTAGTCCTGCATGCATATACTATTTAAGTTTATAAAAATCGATTGATTATTTCTATCTTACACTTGTCCGGGATAAGTCCAATTCTAGCTATCTATTAATGAAGTTATATAATCTGTATCATAACCATATTCATCACCATCAACTACTACATATTTTTCACACCCTCATTTCTGTATGTATTTCATATAAATTAGAATAGTCAGTAAATTAGAAAATCCTTCATTGAAGTATCTATACAGTTTATAGGTAAGATTATTTAGTATTTAGTCATTACGGATATAAATAATATCTACATAATATTCTGTATTTGATTTGACCTCAAATGAATAAGTATATTTACCATAAATGTTATCTATTATGTTATGGTTAACAGTTGTTATAGATTGAGGCATGTAACAACCGTAAGAATCGCAGGAAGATACAAGCCAAAAAGTACAAATATCACCGGCTTTAAACTTCTTAGTCAAAGTGATAATCCCCATTGACACATAAGCATTGTCTTTGTCCCATGAAACACCGTATTGCGTGGGTATAGAGTTCTTCCAACTCCCATTAATCCACTCCGCTAAATGAATTGTAATGGTGTAAGTTGGTTGCGCTGGGCTAGCTAAAAAGACAGCTTTAAATTCAGATCCAGAGGGATATTCATCAACTACCTGTCCGTTATTAAAAATTAATGTCCCTTTATCATCAACCCACCACTTTGTTACTTCTACATAAGAGCTTGAGCCGGGTACCTTGACAGTCCAGCCATTAAAATAGTACCCAAACTTTGGATTAACAGTGACATGGATTGCCCCTGACTGTTCTTCTAAGTCTCTCCAATCCTCAATATAGGCAATAGATTGGGATATCGTACCGCATTCTTTATTTGAGGAGGAGAAGTAATATACGCCAACAGTTTGCTTAAATTTCGCTGTAAATGTTCTGTTAGAACAAAAAGGGTCTTGTATACTACAAATTGTAGGTTCCTATATTTTCAATTTTAATTGATTATATTATAAAGTCTATGGTTTTGGAGCACTGCATAGTTAAAAGGTATGTGTATTTTTGCATCAAAAATGGATATAGAAAACTTTCTTTCCACAGTAGAGCATCAGTTAAGAAGTATGGGATTTTCTGATGAAACAGGAGCGTTATTATTACAATTGAAAATTAATGGGCAATGTTATATAAAGGCTTGCGGTAATCTTAATAACTTGACAGGACTGCCTGACTCAACTATTAAGAATGATGAAACAATCAATTTTGTTGATTTTATGAGGAGCGAAATCCCTTGTGCCAATATAGGGAAAAACACAATGAAAATCCATTATAATACAGCAAATGTTCTGGAAGAGTATAATCCTGCATTGGATATTAGAGATATAAATAGCCAACTATTAGAAGCATTGGAATTGTATATGCATACTAGAGGGACGGCTATTAATACAATTGCGCGTCACATGAAAACAATTAAGCGTTATATTAATGTGGCACGTAAAAAGGAAATAATTTTTAAGTATCCATTTCTGGACTATACTATTAAAGCTGAAGAGACACATAGAGAATCCTTGGGTGAAAAAGACTTGGAACTGTTGGAGAATTATAGGGAGCAATTAACAGAACCAAATGAGGTCTTAAATGCTTTTCTATTTAGCTGCTATACCGGCTTAAGGTATTCTGACATTTGTAATTTTACAAAACAGTGTATACGGCGTAATAATCATAAACAATGGGTTATTCTTAAAATGCAAAAAACAAATAGCGAAATTCGTATACCAATCTCTACTGCATTCGAAGGACGAGCTCTGAAATTAAGTAAAGAAATTAATCGATCAAGAGGATTATTATTTCATTTGAGTTCGTACCAAAACACAAACAGAACTCTTAAAAGAATCATGAAACAAGTCGGTATAAAGAAGAATATAACTTTCCATTGTGCCCGCCATACCTTCGCAACACTACTGATATACAGAGGAGTGAGTATTACTACCGTTCAAAAACTGCTGGGCCATAAGAGTGTTAAAACAACTCAGGTTTATAGTGCGGTGACTGATTTGACTATAGAAAAAGAATTAATGAAAAGTAAATCTAAAATAAGGAAGAAGCAATCTGTATTAAACAAGAAGTAATAAGCTATAATATATAAGAGTAAAACCGGAAAATATACTGTTGCATAAGATAAAAAAAATTGCTTATAATATTTGATATCTGGAATATTTTCTATAAATTGCCACTGTTTCTCATCACGAGTGAGTGCTATGTATTATATATCTTGTTTGGGATTGACAGTTTTGTAATAAACTTGTGTATTACAGATATATAGGGTTTAATCCTATTTTACTTTTATCTAGTTTCTCATTAAAATTCAAGTCTGCTATGATTTACATTCGGAATAGATATTTAGGAATAGTGACATTTCTCCTTTATTTGGTTTTAGGTATTATTATAGGAGTTTTTATTTATCACTTTTTTAAGGTTAAACCAATTCAAGGGCTTGACTCAAGTGACTTAGCTCATTATATTACTTTGATATCTGGAATTTTCACCTGTATAAGTGTGCTTCTGTTATATCTTACACTGCGTTCTCATACAATAGAACAATTAAAAAATGAATTTGAAAGGCGTTATTATGAATTAATTCGTTTCCACTGCCAGAATGTTGCAGAAATGTGTTTCCGTGATCCTGGTAATACCAGCAAAACAATTTGTCAAGGGAAAGAAGTTTTTCAGAAAATCCATCTGCAAATAGAACAGGCTATCTGGGATATTGCCCCTTTTTTTAGAGGTGTGGAACCTGAAAATTATTACAAGAATGAGAGCGTCTTAGAGGAGGATATGATAAATAAACACATAGCAACAAACAACATTCCCTTGAATCGCCTAAACCAATATAATATCGCATACCTTATCGTTTTTTTTGGTTTAAACAAACAAGGAGAAAATATTCTGAAAGACATACTAGGGAAAAAATACAAGTCTGATTTCTTTATACCTATTCTAGGGTTTTGCGCAAATAGACAAACAGTTTATTCTAAAACTATTTTATCTTTTCTCACAGGCAAAAAAAAACAGTATTATAGTGGACATCAGATTCGGTTGGGGCATTATTTCAGACATCTTTTTCAAACAGTGGTTTTTGTAAATGAAACACCTCTTTTTACTTATGAGGAGAAATATGATTATATTAGGATATTAAGAACACATTTATCGCCATATGAACAGTCTGTTTTCTTTTTTAATAGTTTGTCATCTTTAGGAAGGGGATGGGAGATCGGACAATCCATTGAAGGAAATTGCTTGGATTACCAATTGATTACTAAATATGACCTGATTCGTAATATTCCATATTCTTTCAGTCAAGTGAATGTACGTACAAAACTCTTTTATCCATTAGTTGAATATGAATGGGGAGACAGGGTGACAGAAAAGAGAGCTCTGAGAAAACATTATAAATAGGTCATAATAAAAAACTTTTGAGATGGATCATTATATAGATGAGAATAGTAAAGTTAATATCTATAATAGACACCTGGAAATAGAAATTGTAAAACAATGTAATTTGAATTGTCGTTATTGTGATCATTTTAGCCCATGGCGGGATGGCATTGTTCCTATTAAACAAATAGAAGATTGGTTTACCCAATGGAGTAAAAGAGTGTTTTTCCCAACTATTCAATTAATGGGTGGAGAACCTTTGCTGCACCCTGATCTTTTTTCAATTTTATTATGTGCACGGAAATATTGGGAAAAATCTGATATCATTTTAGTAACGAATGGGCTATTATTACCAGAAATGCCAAAAGATTTCTTTTATTTAGTGAAGGACATACAAGGCAAGATTATAGTTAGCCATCATTATAACACTGCTTATTACAATCGCTTAATTACAGATATTCAGTTAATACTATCTCACTATTCCATTCCATATAAAATAAGAGAGTCATATAAAGCATGGTTCAAAATGTATGAAATCTCATCTGAAGAAAAACCGATAGTGAATCCTAAACCGATTCAAGATTTACCTCATGACCAAAAAAGATGTTTATCTTCCAAATGCTCTATGCTGGATGAATCTGGAATTTCTTATTGTACAAATGTTTGTATTGGTAATGATTTAATTCGCCAAAAAATTATAAAACCAATAGAACGATTTATCACCTATCATCCATTAACACTTGATGATACACCTGAGAGAATATTAGAACATTTATCTGCAGCCTCAATTCCACAATGTTGTTATTGCAGCATGCAACCTATTAACATAGAAAAATAAAAAAATATGCAGCCGTTAGTGAGTATTTGTTGTATAACTTATAATCATGCTCCGTATATCTCGGAAACACTAGAAAGTTTTTTATCTCAGCGAACAATGTTTCCCTACGAGATAATAATTTGTGATGATGCTTCGATAGACGAAACCGCACAGATTATAACAGAATATGTGCAGAAATATCCTGGTAAAATAACTTTTATCCAAAATAGAGTTAACAAATTTTCAAAGGGAACTCATCCGATTGCAACAGATGTTTTACCTATAGCTCAAGGTAAATATATTGCCTTATGTGAAGGAGATGACTATTGGATTTCTACTGATAAATTACAGATGCAGGTTGACTTTTTAGAGAATGATTCGGATTATTCCGGTTCAGCCCATCATTGTTTGAAATTATTTCCCAATGGCACTACATCATTGTTTAAGAGCTCTACAAAAGCTATTTATACCGTTTCGGATTTGTTAGGTAAACGCCCTTTTCATACTGCCTCATTTTTATTTAGAGCTTCTGCTCTACAAGAAAATCCTCTTCCCCCAGTGTTTGTATCCTATGATAAAGCTCTTTTTTTACTGATTGCTTTAAAAGGGAAAATAAAATATATGGATTCTCTTGAGGCAATATACCGGATACATAGTCAATCTATTACTCATCAATGGAGCGTGGAGCTTTTGGAAAGAGACAAAGGCATATCCTCTTGGTTGTTTGGGATTGATTCATCATTCCCGAAATATGTACATCTGAGTAGATATTACAATTCACTATTTACATATCCTAAAGACATCTGCCCCGCAAAAGCTATTACGGCATTCTTATTGTTTGTTTTTTATTCATTTTCTTATTTTCCTTATAATTTTATTGTGATCTACAAACAGAGTAGAGTCTTGTTAAAAAAGCTAATTCATTATTTATTTGGTGAGTAACCGAATCTCATACTCCGGATTATTTTCAATTAACAATTTATATAATAAAAAGGAAGTAATATAGAGGACCTGATTTTTGTTCATATAAGGAAGAAAATAATTCTTCAATAAATCATAGGTAAAATAAATATTATTTTTGGATAGAGTGAATATATCTCTATGACATCCCTGCTGAAGTTGCCAAAGGTCAGATACTCCTAACACGAAGAAGTCATATAGATGAACAAATTCTTTTCCCTCATATAGTATAAGTGGAACTTCAATCATACAACCTATATTGCCCTGAAACTTATTGACTATGTAGCCGTGTATTTTTATAGCTTCTTGGGCCTCACGTATAAAAGGGCATAACACGGAAAGATTGTGATGCTTCTCGTAAACTCTGGAAATCAACTCCAACTCATTATCCAGTAATGTTTTTGAATTATGCAAGAGTGAGTATGTACCGCGTATACCTAGGAGTGACTGATCCTCAGGATCAGTAAACCTGAAAATAATTTCTTTAAAGTTAGTAACTCCATATATTAATGTTTCCTCTAGTAATGCAGGACATAAAAGATTGCTAGAAAAACATTCGCCTCTCATTGCAATTCTCGAAATATAATTCCGTGCAAGAAACTGCATACCTTGGATGTTGCTACAGAGAATATTTTCAGACTGAAAGCTAATATCTGCCTCTATCTTGTCATTTGGCTCGTTTGTTAATGAGATAAATCCTCTACCATGTTTGACTATTAGCTTAACCCGTTTATTAATATAAGAATTTATATTACCTTCTAAATTGTATATAAAAGGAATATACCTTTCTTTGAAAAATAACACTTCGTGTGAATGAAAATTAAGGTTAGATTCAAATATTGATATAGTAGGATGAACGGTCATTTTATTTCCGACATTGAGCATGTCCGATGTTATAGGGCCTATATATTCAATATCCCAAATACTTTTACATGTGATACACTTTTCTTTAAGCTTTTTTCTGATCATGTCAATAATAACATCCTCTGTGTAATGGAATGGATTGATTTGTATTGTCTCTTTCGGCATTTCAATAAAGCTATCATCCGTATCCCGTTTTTTCAACTTTCTTTCTAAGCTTTTATATTCTTCTTGATTTTGTATTTTTATTATTTGCAACCGCTCTGGATAGGATGCATAAAAATAAAGTTTCAAATCTGCTTCCGGGAAAACACTAGCCATATCCCTTCCATCTAACACTACATTATTGTTCATACAGATGTTACGTAGAAAAGCATTGATAAATTCTCTTACTGTAGGATGGGAAGCAACCCAAGAAACATGTTTCTCAACCAGTTCGCTATAGAGTTCAGGATCATTTAGATTTTTCAAGGTATCTATGGTCAAGTGAATGTTTGAGAGTATATTTTCCAGAGACGCCTCAAAATCAGAACAGTGGTTGTTTATTATTTGCTTTGTAATGTACCGATAAAGACTTCCAGAACTGATTGATTCAAGTCCGAATTTCTCTCCAATTATTTTTGCATAAGAGCTTTTCCCAGAGGCTGACACTCCATCAATTGTAATAATCATAATTCTTTGTTTATTTTATTTGCCCAGTTTTCACAATGCTTACATATACTACATTTCATATTACAACCATGTGAATTTTGAAAGAAAAAATCAAAAAAGGCATCCAGATCTTTGTTATGGATGTTCTTTACATTATATTTATGAACAGGATCATGATTAGGCTTGAGATAATCAAACACGTAACCAGAGTGTTCTCCAGTAGCATAAATAGAGAATATTTTTAAGTTATCCTCAGAAGGGCGCGTACGACCTGTAAATTTGAAATAATTTATTCCCAAGTTTCTGTATTTTTCAAGTTCTTCAGGTCTTACCCAAGAACTTTTGAGGAAATATTCGATATTTTTGCCCCAGAATGATTTACATTGCTTTGCATAGGAACTTAGTTGCTGATACATTTCTAGTGAAAAGTCAGGATGCGACAGTCCATCGCAGTTACAATGGGTCATGCGGAATGGGCAATTGAGGAGACACCCATTATTAACAATAATTTCAATAGGCAATGAAGTAATGGATCTCAAGTATTTAATTTTCGGGATATTTTTTAGAGAATCTTCATGTAATATAATCCGGTGATAACCAAGTTTCTGAGCATACCTGACCGATTCTTCAGTGTCAATGAACTGCATTAAGGAGGTTGAAATTTCAAAACCTCGTTCTTTTAAAAGAGAAATGAAGTAAGGTGAAGAGGTGGTAACTGATTGTACTCCTAACTCTTTCAGGTAATCTAAATGTTTGATTAGTTCTTTCTTTCGGATAATGTAATCATCTATAATAACCGAGTTTAATAAATAATTAAACCGTTTACCATGGGACAGGATATATTGAACTGATTCCTCAAAATGACCGGTATATGACGAATGAAGGCGTCCGCTTCTGAATAAGTCGTCACTTCCATAAAACTCGTATATACAATCTCCGATATTTTGAATCAGTGATTTCGTTGCTTCTAAGTCTCCGTTAAAAGGCAAACAAAAAGTGCTGTGTAATAATACGTTATTCATTAATTGCTTTATATATAGGTGTAACCAAATGTTGCCATTGATAACAGTAATCATTATCTGCATGTGTGTAATACCCGCCAATACTGCCTTTGTAACCGTTCTTATTGCGACGGAACGTAAAGTTTGCCTTATGTGTGTTAAAGGAGCCGTATGTGTAACTCGCATCCGCATACCGGGCAGGAAACTCCTTCATTACAAAATTGACGGCTCCACCTATGGAACTGCCACCCAGTCGGGCAGGTACTACGCCTTTGTAAATCTCAATACGCTCGATAAAGTCAATCGGAATGTCGTTGATATCAATCGCTTCATTGTTGTCGTTTAACGCAAGGTCATCCATGAAGTAGCCGATGCGCTTGCCTTCCAAACCGCGTACAGAAAGCCTCGAACTACTTCCTTCACCGCCTGACATGCGTACTTGCATACCTGCTGTTTTTGACAATACGTCGCTGATATTTCCTACTATGCCTTTCATATCCTCCATACTGATAACCGAAATGGGCATCGCCCTCTCGCGTGTTTGTCGTGCTTCGGATTTACCTGTTACCGTCACCTCTTCCAACTGCTCTGCCGAGGGTGTCATTGCTATATCCAGCGTTGTTTCCTTACGATTCAGGCTAACTTGTTGCGCCCAAATCTCATATCCCAGATATTCTACCGAAACTTCGTATGTTCCTGTTTTCAGGTCAAGCTGATACCTTCCCTTATCGTTGCTTGTAGTGCCTTTTTGCAGGGATTTGATGTAAATTCCGGCTCCGACAAGGGGTTCTCCCGTACTTTTGTCTGTGATTTTACCGTTCAGGATGACCGTTTGTTGGCCCTGAACATAAGGGGAAGCACCGGTCAGGGCCAGTATGAGAATTAAAATGATTCTGTTCATATTCTTGCTTTATTACCTAATATACACTAATTTCCTAAAACGCTGCAAAGGTAGTGGGGAACGGCTTTACGAAAATTAAATATCAGGGAGTAAGAATTATACGAGAGGGATAAATATACCTGCTGAGTTTGTGGTAAACGAAAACAAGATAGGAACGAGCGAAATTCTCTAATTTGTCTCATGTTTCCATTGTTTCAAGATCCTATTACACAAATAATAATATTCTTTATAAATGCCAAATGATAATTTTGCAAAACCACAATAAAATTGTAGTTTTGTCTAAAGCATAAGATAAGTAAAAGAAAATATCATCCTTTAACTATATTCAAGTATATGGAGAACTTTAATGCACAATTCAGTAATCCTCCCAAGTTGGAATTACTAAAGCATTTTTGTTTGGAACATGTACTTATGTAGAAATTAAAAAAAAAGACAATGGGAAAACAACTGTTAATTATCATTGTATACTTCCTATGCCATATATGCGACATAGAAGCACAAGTCAGACCGTTTGAGCAATGGGGAAAAGTAGCATTTTGTCAATATAGCCAATATCACCCATTCAATATCATTAGGTGGGACAACAACTGGGAGCTTTTACTTGCGTTGCGAACTCCTCAAACAATGGCAGAGTTGAAATCCAAAGGAATAAACTGTACCTCTTCACAACTAACACTATTGCAGATAGAAGGACTGATTTCTTGTAATGATAGTCAATATAAAACAGAAATGCCGGTTCTGGACAGTCTGCAAACAACCAAACTTCGCGCATATTCCGAAGAAATAGCAAAGCATATCTATATTCAAACAAAGTCTGATTTTCAGGAATTAGTAACATATCTAAAGAAAGTGGAATTGCAAGACAATGCATTTAGCATTGTTTTTTCCTATATCTTGGACGGAAAAATCTGGAAGCAATTTATTGCGCCCGAAAAAATGAAGCCATACGCTACTTGGTCAGGCTGTTGTTGGGCATTATTCAAAAACAGGTCCATGCAATGTGGAACAAATACATACGATAATTATTGCATGACATGGATTGACAAACAGCCTCAATTTCTTTGGGATGTTCCCTTGCAAGAAGCCTTCTATAAACCATTCATCAAAGATGCAGTGGAATATAAGAAAATAAAGAACGACAGTATCTTAAAGTTAGCTGTTGGATTCGGGTTCGCTAAACCTGACGGTTCAATCCGAGTGCCTCTCATCCCCCAAAACGACTCGTCATTTCCAATCAATGTTTGTGCTGACAGTATTGTAGGAAAGATAACTGACTATTTCGCTTCATCAAGCAAAATCGTGTCTTTACAGCAGGAATATGGCATAGAAGACTTCGTGATTTTCCGTACCATTTTATACCATGAGGTTATGTGGGATATTGTCGATTGTTTATTAAACGATGAGGTAATTTCCCTGCCTAATGTTTGGAAAAACCAGCGTGAAGAAGAGAGTTATCAGATATTTTATGTAGTTCATGATTAGGTAAACCTAAACTTTCAACACTCATCATACCGAGGTCTTGAAATATTTCAAGACCTTTCTTCTCCATTCTTCTTTATTTTGCATAGGATTATTATATTCAGGGTATAGAGGTATAAAATACATGATTTGCCTATTAATAGAGGAATAATACTTTTCTTAGACGAAATAGAAATGAACTTTTAGCAATATTTTAAGACCATTTTAAGCGGAAATTGTTCCTTTTACTATTATTTTTGCATACAAAAAAGAGAGACATGGAAAACATTTTGCTTCCACACGACTTTATGAAGGGAAAAAGACAAGAAAACATTATTATATTCCCTTATTTATCAACCAAATCAAGCTTAAAAACGCGTTTTGTTTTGGATTGCCATTTGTTTAGTTTCCTACAAAAAGGAACAAAAACAGTCAGCTATGCGTCAGGAACTGAAACTATCACTCCTAATAGTTTTTTCTTCCTTCCTTCCGGTAACTGTTTGATGAGTGAAAAGGCGGCTGACAATGGAACATATCAAAGTCTGCTTCTTTTCGTTCATAAGAAAGCTCTCAATGTTTTTTTTGAGAAGCATACAGAATATACATCCGAAAATAAACTGCATAACCGCTTTTTGGCAAAACATCCTATCTCTATAGAAAAAGATAGTTTTATAATTAATTTCATTGAATCATTGGAAATTATCTTTCAAAACAGAAGTTTTTCTATGCCTGTTCTTTGTGAACTCAAATTTGAAGAATTAATGCTTTATTTGATTCATAAATCTCCGCAGCTAATTGAATATTTCAAATCTTTATGTGATGAATGGGAAGAGGACACTTTACTGAAACATACCATAGAAAAGCATACCCAAAGTGCTATTACGGTGGATGAATTGGCCTTTTTATGCAACATGAGCGTATCCACATTCAAACGGAAATTTACTAAAGTATTCAATGATTCACCCAAACAATGGCTGCTAAAGAAAAGAATGCAACAGGCCGAATCCATGTTAAGGGAAAATGGTTTGAAAGCTAGTGAAATATATGAAACATTGGGGTATGAGAATTTATCAAGTTTCATTCAGGCTTTTAAACTGATTTATGGAGTGACACCCAAGCAATATCAATTATCATTGTATTCAAAATGAGCTTTTACCCATAGTTTTTGGACGATTAGCAATGTAAGAAACACTTAGAAGCATACTAATTTTGCATCATATAATAACAAAATAATTATCGAATATGAGAAAATTAGGAATTATGGCTGTTACAATGCTGTTGACAGTAACAAGCGTTTTTGCTCAAACATTCACGCTTAAAAGCAATGAGTTAGGTGGACAATTCACCAATAGGCAATACCTTAACGGAATGGGGTATACCGGTGAAAATCAATCTCCCCAATTATATTGGGAGAATGCCCCCGCCGGGACTAAAAGTTTTGCTATAACAATGTATGATCTGGATGCTCCGACAGGAAGCGGATTTTGGCATTGGGTTGTATTCAATATTCCGGCTGATATCAATGAACTACAATCTGGTGCCGGCGATGTCAATAAAGACTTAATGCCAGCCGGAGCCATACAAAGTAATACGGATATGGGAGTGCCGGGATATGCCGGAGCCGCTCCTCCGGAAGGTGCACCTCACCGATATTTGATAACGGTTTATGCAGTAGATAAGATGCTGGATTTAGATCAAAAGACGACGCCTGCTTATGTTGGCTTTAACCTGTATTTCTCCACGTTGGCTAAAGCATCTCTGGTGATATATGGGCAGAAGCCATCTCTCCGGCTACAACAATGATTCAAATCGTTGCGCCTAAAAAGTAGTATCTAATAGACTATATTTCAAAGAACTATTTTAGATTTTAATGGGACAGCAATGATATTAACAATAAAATGACATTATGGTGACTCGTAACAAATAGAAGCCAGAAAGAAAATCCACTTGGATAATCTTTTTTAATGACTTTAGGCAGAACTGTCTATAGCTATTAGAAAAATACGCTCTTTGGCATGCTAGGTTGTAGAAAATGATGATAAATGTCCGTTTTCTCTATTTAATTATGCTACTTTTGCAGTATAATTAATTGAAGAATCTTAGAATGGAGAATATACATGCCAATGGCCAACAAGAATCATTTGAACTTTTAGCTCAAAACATTCACTCTGTAAATCAACTATTGCGCCAGAGTGCGGCAAACGCAATCAACAAACACGTAACATGCCGTAATTGGCTGATAGGCTATTATATTGTTCATTATGAGCAAAACGGAAGCGACCGGGCTAAATATGGCGAGATGCTCCTGAAAAAATTAGCGGAAAATTTGAAAGAAAGTAGTTTTTCATATCGAAATCTAAAATTATACCGCCAGTTTTATCAGACTTATGTACAGCTTCTTTTACCTGTAAAAGAATATTTTACGCAGTTGCTCTCAATTGGGCAATCACCGATTGCCCAATTACAAATAGCTGATATTCAGTTTTATGGAATTAGTCAGTTTCCGGTTGGCCAATTGGAGGAAGAACGATGCAGCGTTTCGGAACAAATGCTCTTTGAACGGTTATCTTATACACATTTTGTTCAATTGCTTCCCCTTGAAGATGAATTGGAACGGACTTTTTATGAGATGGAATGCATTAAAGGAATGTGGAGTGTACGTGAACTGAAACGGCAAATCGGTAGCCACTACTTTCAGCGTAGCGGATTAAGCCGTGACAAGTCGGCTCTCAGCGCGTTAGTTAATCAAAAGGCAATGCAAACTAATCTACAAGAGGTTATTAAATCCCCTTTCACGTTTGAATTTCTGGGATTGAGTGCAAAAGACGTGGTTGAGGAATCCGATTTGGAATCGGCTCTGATGGATCATTTGCAGGAGTTTCTGTTGGAATTAGGGTCCGGATTTTGTTTTGAGTCTCGTCAAAAACGTATTCTGATTGATAGCAATTACTACTATTATGACTTGCTGTTCTATAATCGTCTTCTCCATTGTGGCGTGATTTTAGAGTTGAAATCGCATGAACTTGACTATAAAGATGTGGCGCAACTGAATATGTATCTTGCATACTACCGTAAGAATTTGATGGCACCGGGGGATAATCCTCCAGTGGGAATTCTGCTCTGTACAAATGCAGGGAAAGAAATGGTGGAATACGCCACTACCGGCATAGATGAAAATTTATTTATTTCGCAGTACATGCTTAAACTTCCTTCCAAGAAAGAACTTGAGAAATGGTTGCGGGACGAACTGAAGAAAATGGAATAATACAGTTCTTCCCCAAATAGGTATCATTGTTTTGTCCTGCTTTTCTCTCAAACAGAGTAAAGTGTGTAATGACAAGTATCAGTTAAATATCTCCCAGTTTGTTATAATGACAAGCATTCATTGGCTGACACTACATGATGATGAAGTAACTCAAGTCTCAATATCGCATCATACGAAAATAGATTCTATGAATGTTTCCCAAATATTAAAATCTTTGCAAAGTAAAAATTATATTGTTAGAAAGGAACATCCGACTGATACAAGAGCAAAAGTTGTTTTCTTATCTGAATCAGGTAAACAACTTATAAAACAAGCTATAATGGATATTGATGTTGTTGATAAAGTTTTTTTTAACAGGGTAGGAGATGTCGAAGGGTTCAATCGTTCATTAATAGAACTAATTCAATCTAATTTGTAATAATACATTTAGTCTACTTTTTTAAGTGGACTTTATGGGTTTTTATCATTCTCATTATCAATAGCTCAATAGCTTCTTTCGGGTATTTTTCTTTCTGCTGACTGCTTGTTATATAATAAAACTCCGTTTGCGGTTACCTGCAAACGGAATCCCCTGAATAGGTGTAAAATAAATGGAGTGCTCCCAATTCTTGATGATTACAGATAGTTAAAATTCAAAAGCTATTTTAGCTATTAATGAATGAAAGTATGTAGTTTCTGTGAATTGGTTTGGAGTCAGATAATTTTGTTTGATCTTACTTCCCTGAACGAGGTAGCCGACACCTAATTTTAGGGCTGTATTGCGGCCCATACCCCAGCGAAAACCAACTGTGGGACTAATATAAATACCGTCTTTAGGCAGTGCATCATCTTCTGACAGTCCCCAGCAGTAGCCTAATCTTAAATCGGCATAAGGCGAAATTGTTTTATGCATGAAAGTTGCTTCAAAGTCAGCAAAAACGGGCAAGGTTACTTGTTGCGTAACCTGCCAGACTTGTATGCCTGTTCCTATTCCGGCAGAAAACCAGTCATTAAACTGGTATCCGTTGACTAGCAAAAATTCGCCTCTGTTATGCCCTGTGTCGCCAGCCCCTGCTGCAAAGCCTACTTCAAAACTACCTTTATACCCTTTTTGCACGGTAAATTCGTTGTCATTTGATTGTGCAAAAGAAAATAATGTCATGCAACTCATTACTAATGTCAGGATCTTTTTCATGTTGTTTTTTATTTAATTATTGTTCTAATTTCTAATTTAGTTTTCTTTCAGTCGTTGTGAGGGGAAAGAATCTTTTTCAATACTTTCAAAAAGTCTACAAAGGTACAGATCATGGTTAAACAAACGCAATGTTTCTGTATTTATTTCATATTAGGAGAAGTTTTCTATATGAATAGAAGGATATACAATGAAGATGGAATAAAAAATCGACAGGAAAGATAAGAAAACTATCTTATGTAGAATGATTCTAAAATAAATAGCTAACTTTGCACCTGATAACAGAACCCAAAACTTCCCTCAAATGAAACACAATGTTACAAATATCACAATAGAGGATATGATTGAGTTATCTTATTCCGGAAAATTCCTGCATTTTGATAATCTCATGCAAGCGTCGCATAACTGTGAAATGGAAGGAGTATTAGGACTACATTCGCATAAAGTTACCTTGTTCAACGGTTTCAGGATTCAAGAATGGTATTCACGGCTGAATACGGATATCAGCATAGCAATGGACTATTCATTGAAACCTGTCCTAAATCTACAATTTATGCAACAAGGCATATTGCAATATGGCACCCGGAACAAAACGGTCTGTCAGGAAGGAGGTCATAATTACCTTTGGGCTATTCCAAGTATTTTTCATGGTAACCTTTCTTATAAAAAAAATAGTGATTACTCTTCTTTTGAGATAAGTATAGAGAGTGATTACCTGGAAGGGTTAGCCAACAAGTATCCTGACTTGCTGGCCGGTGTCCTTGATCAGTACCCATGCGACAATACCCGGATATTAAACGAGGGTGAACAGCATTTTACTTCATGCGAAATGAACGCTATCATTTCACAGATTAGAAATTCATGGCAGATGGGCAACGTGGCCGGTATATATACCGAAGCTAAAGTATTGGAGTTATTATCATTGCAACTCCGCAGGGAAGAATATCAGGAACAACAGATGTGTAGTCAGTGTTGCAAACGAAAAGATGATATAGATAAAATTCACGAAGCACGGCATATCCTGCTCTCCAATCTGAATGCGCCGCCCAGTATTCTGGAACTGTCCAGAGAGGTAGACATCAACGATTACAAATTGAAGTGTGGTTTCAAAGAAGTATTTAATCAGACCGTTTATGGATACTTGTTTGATTACAAAATGGAACTGGCACGCAAGCTGTTGCTTGACACGGATAAAACGATTGTGGAAGTAGCATATGAATGTGGCTATGATTATGCCTCGCATTTCACCAATGCCTTTAAACGTAAATATGGCATAAGCCCCAAAGAGTGCAGGTTGAGGAGAAACTAGAGATAACCTGATGTAATGTAATATTTGAGGCCTGTATTGTCATAAAAGAAACAAGGAGACAAAATCTCTAAAAAGAAGAAGTCTGAGGCTTTACGAACTCAGACTTCTAAAACAAATAAAGAATATTTCAATTACAAACGGATATCCTTTATTGAGCTGTAAGCTCGATTACATGACTTTGTGTTGGTGCAAAACCCAATATATCCAGTCCGACTTTCATCAGATAATCACCGGAATAAACTTTCCCGTTAGCATCCAATTTAGAACTTGCAGAAGGCATCAGATTGATTTCCTCCACTTTATACTGTTTGTTGGGGTTAAGTCCTTGCAATTTCACAGGCATCAACTTCTCCTGGAAGCGCGGATGAACATCATAAGCAAACAGGACAGCCTTGTTCGTATCCCTGCTGACATAGTTCAGAGCCATGTGGTTACTTTCATAAGGAGAAACCAGACGATACTGCTCACCGTCCATTATGACATTCTGAAGACGTTTCCAATTGACTACTGCTGTCTGGCAATAAGCCAGTTCATCAGCGGTAAGTTCCTTCAAACCGATATCGAAACCAAGTTTACACATGGAAGCTACGTCGGTACGGAATTTTACGGAAGTAGCCTTGTTCCAGCTTGTCACATGGGCATCCATAGCCTTAGCCGGGAAGAACTGGGAGAATCCCCACTGAATATAAATGCGTTCTACCGGATCGGTATTATCGCTACACCAGAATTCAGTAAAGTATTTCAAAGCTTCATAATCGCAGCGCGCACCGCCACCGGAGCAAAGCATCATCGGTACACCCGGATAGTTTTCCTTTACGCGCTTCATTACATTGTACACTCCACGCACATGGTCTATGTATAATTGCCCTTGTTTATCTTTCAGATAGGCAGAATAGATGTTGGTGATGGGGCTGTTGCAATCCCACTTGAAGAAAGCGACATCGGGGTTCTCTTTCATAATGTTTTCTACGACACCAAATACATAATCCTGTACTTTCGGATTACTGAGATCCAGTACCAACTGGTTGCGGTAATAATACGTTTCGCGGTTAGGCAGTTGGATAGCCCAGTCCGGATGTTTCTCAAAGAGTTCACTCTTGGGGTTCACCATTTCCGGCTCAATCCAGATGCCGAACTTCACATCCGCATCTTTGGCAGCTTTCACTAAGGCGGGAATACCACCGGGCAGTTTATCATGAGTCACTTCCCAATCCCCCAAGCCTGCATGGTCATTTTTACGCGGGTATTTGTTGGCAAACCAACCGTCATCCAACAGGAACAAATCCACTCCCAGGTGTTTGGCTTCTCTCATCAATTCAGCAAGTATTTCCTGGTTGAAATTGAAACCTGTATTTTCCCAGTTATTCAAAAGTGTCAGGCGTCTGCCTTTGCCATCTTTCAGACTGTAATTGCGTGCCCATTCGTGAAGGTTGCGACTGCCCTGTGAGGCACCGTTTTTGCTTAAAGTAAATATGAATTCGGGAGTAGTGAATACTTCGTTTGGTTTCAGTTCGTAGTTCGATGCATAAGGATTGATGGCAGGAATTACACGGAGGTTCCCCACATTGTCTACTTCAAACGTGAAACGGAAATTACCTGTCCAGCCCAGTGTGCCCATCAGTACATCGCCCTGGTGTTCGTTCACCGGTTGGTCCAGTCCCACTTCAAAGAACGGATGGGTGTGCATGGCAGCACGGCTTCCCAGTTTCGTATCAATCACTTTTTTGCCGAACTGCAACTGCTGGCTGCTCATCTGCGCTTCTTTCGCCCAGTCACTGCTGAATTCAGTCAGGTAATAACTGGAATTGTTGAAGTAGAGCATAGCGGACGCGTAGGTAGAGAGCACGACAGGTTTCTTCTCCTGGTGCTTTATCTCACTCCACGTCTTGATGACATTCTCTTTGGGATAAGCTACATAATGCAGAGCGACGTCTACCGGATACTGGTCATCGCGCAGGTTTATCACGGTTTCCGTACCACCTTCGACGGGGGTGGAAGAGGAAGAAACGTAATAAAGGAGAGTTGACGGATTTCCGTCATTATGGGTGATACCGATAGCGGGTTCAAAGTAATCCTCATTGCCGGAACCGCCATATACTTCCCAACCGCGTTTGCTGACACTGCCGTCTGCTCCGGCATGTACATCCCAGCGGAAGTTCTGCAAATCCTGCTGATGCAGAAGTTTCTCGCCTAGGTATGTTTGATATAAGCGACCGTTTTCACCTACCTGGAGGACCAGGTCAGTATTGTCCGTAGAGATACGGATCGTTTCTTTTTCTTCTGCATTAGCGTATGTCAATGATGCGCATGCAAAGAGAGTTACAAGTAAATTTTTCATGGTGTACAATAATTTATTTATAAAATAACAGGTTAATTATAATTTAAAATGAAAGGCTTGCGCTGAATTCCAGTGTGAGCGGGCGCAAATAATTACCGCTCATATAGTGATCCTTGAACTTTCCGGCTTCTTCTTTGCTTAACAGCTCAGCGCCGTTGATAGTGCCGCTGGCACCCTTTTGGTTCAGAAAGTTCACAACCGTAGCTCCTAATGCAAGATGCTTGTTCACTTTCCAGTTCACGCCTCCGAAAGTTTCCCAGCGCCCATTGAAGTAAAGGGCATTCGTCAGATTGGCATATGTTTTTCCAAAATAGCGGAAACTGAGCCATACGCGCAAGTCGGGAGTAATATTGTAGCTGGGATCTATTTCAGCAAGTACCTGTGGAATCTCTTTCACGATGTTGCCGTTGGCATTCAGGTCGGGCACTCCTTCAAAAGGCGATTTGATAAAGTAGTTGTTATAAGTCGGCTTCTGATAAGTAAACAGGGCATGCAGATGGAAACCTTTGAACGGGTTGATTTCTGCCGAGGTGGTCCAGCCCAGGGTCTTGATGTCGTATATCAGCAAGGTGGTTTTGGATTGCGTTGTACCGGGTTTCGTTACGTTCTGCTGGTCGATGTTGTTTGACTTGGAGATATACGTCACCATGGAAGTCAGGTTAATCCAATCGTTATGGTAAAACAGTCCGCCACGCAGCAGAGGGATAGTGACACGCTTGTATTGTTCCTCAGTAGGACCTGTTCCGGCATATTCGTTAATACGGGGAAAGCGTGTGGCAACGGTTCCGTCGGCTGTAAGGCCGAAGTTCTTCGTTATATTATACGTAATCTGTGCGGTTGCCGCATAATTCAGTTTGTCTTTTACCACTTTATGGGGTTCTATCTTTTCAGTGGAGAGCACATTGCCCTCATTGTCCGTATATTGGTGGGTATCACCGATGTGGAAACCTGCATAACGTCCATAAGGTATCTGGTCGGCAGACATGCGATAGTATTCCAGGCGTCCACCGTAATAGACGTTAAGTTTCGGGGTTACTTGCCAGTTGTCCGTGAAGTAAGCGGCCAGCTTGTTTTCATATCCTTTGGTATATTCCGGGCTCAATTCATTGAAGCCTCTGAACTTGTTGCTGCTTCCGTCGGCTTCCTGGCGGTTCAATATCTGCGGATATTCGGTGACGGTTCCTGTCCACTGGAAAGAGGAAGAATGATAATCCAGGTGATAGTACCATTCGTTCAGGCCTAGCCGCATATCGTGATTACCTATTTGCTTTTTCAGTTCTGAAGTAAGCAGGGCATTCTTTACTTTGCCGAAATGCAGCCAGGTACGCCTTCCTTCCACCAGTCCGGTATAGGCTTCTTTGGAGTCGTCAAGGAAAAACCCGTCTGTTTCAGTGGCTTCGCTGATATTGCTGCCACCGAAGTCTACATAATTGGCTTCTGGAGCATTCATGAATTTAGCGTTAAGCGACCAGTTCAGATTGTTACGGAAAGTGTAGTCGAACAAAAGGGCCACTTCGTGCGCCTTGTTTCCGGTGAAATCACCGAAACGTGCACTTTTCATCTTACCATCCTTTACGTCCATATACTGAAAGCGTCCACCTTCGGGAGCATACGAGGAAGTACCCAGTTTGAAGCCTGGAACCTCTTTCACACTGCCGTCGCCTACGTAAATGAAAGGGGCTGCATTAATCATTGAACCGAGTGCATTGCTTTTCGAGAATTTATAGATGACCGAGAACTTGCCACGATTGTTATTGAACAGCCGGGTCAGTCCTGCATGATAGAGCTGGGTACGGTCATTGAAATTTTCAAATTTAGGGGCGAAACTGCCCGGATCGAAGTTCTGATAGATGCTGGCAGTATAAAGCCAGCGATTGCCGATACCGCCGGATACATTCATATCTACATTTTGCCAGCCGAAGTGATTGGTATGATAATTCAGTACTCCTTTGAATTCTTTCTGTCCTAATTTGGAAAAAGCATTCACAGAATAAGCAATGTTCCCGGTAGTAATGGCCGATTCGGACGGATTCATTAACCCCACTTCGCCCAGACTGGCATCACTTCGCCAATGGGTAGCCAGTTTGTGTACAGCCGAAGAATATACGGCAGGCAGTCCGTTCTCATATACGTTCACATCTTCACTGGGCAGCCCGATCTGAATTTCACGGGGTTTGTTGGCATCAGAGGCATTCAGCATCACATTGCGTTCGCTGCCTTCCGACTTCTTTGTACTAATGGTGTCATTAACCTGTACCGGATTATTTGCCATTGCAGAAGGAGCAAATGACAGAACTGCCGACACGACACAAGAAAAGAATTTGGTTTTCATAATATCCGTTGATTTAAAATTAAACATTCTGAAGAAGGAACCGGAGGAATATTACTCCTTGTCTTTCAACGAGGGCAAAGTTAGGGAGTATAATCACGAACTGTTTTAGCAAGTAGCTGTCAGGTAGATTGATAGGAGAATCGAATGTGTATTAAATCATTTATAATCAGCTATTTATTAATATCTGTTTTAGAAAACCAAGTAGATATACCCGTTTACCAGAAACTTTTAATACCTTTGTATTCACCCACTTTTAATACATACGCCTCTATGAAGAAATATATATTATCAGGATTGTTTCTGTTGTTCGTATTCCTGCCTTTCTACGCTACGAACAAAGTTGATTTGTCTGCAGAGTTAGAAACTGCTTTGAAGCTGCGCAACCAGTATTCAAACCGGAAGGAGGCACGGATTGACAGTCTCAAACATCTGCTCTATCCGGATATAGGTAATGAAGAACGCTTCCGGTTGTACAATGCCATTTATGAGGAATATTATACTTACCGTTTCGATTCGGCCATGCTTTATGTAGACCGGGAAGAACAGGCAGCTATGAAACTTTCCAATCCCTCATACCGCAATCTGAGCATCATTCACCGCTCCATCCTTCTTTCCACTTCCGGGTATTTCAGTGAATCTGTGCAGAACCTGGAACAGATAGACAGTCGCACACTGGACGATACCTTACGGACAGAATATTATACCGCTTATGAATGGGCGTACAGCATGTGGGCTGAATATTCCAATGATAAGGTATATGCTCCCCGTTATTATAAAAAGGAGATGCTTTATCAGGATTCCCTTATCAATGTCCTGCCTGCCAGTTCGCCATTGCATCATTACTGGAAAGGTGAAAGTCTTTTCCGCCACCGCAGGTATACCGAAGCGGAAGGCTGCTATAAAAAGGCATTGGAAGAATTGCCCGTCAATGTCCGTCTGTATGCAATGGTAACTTATGGATTGGCTTTGGTATATGCCCAGACCAATAACTGGGATGAATACGAAAAGTATCTGATAAAGGCGGCTATCTCTGATCAGGTGTGCCCGTTGAAAGAGAACCTGGCTTTGCAGGAACTGGCTCTATACATCTTCAAGAACAGAAACGGAGAAGTCTCACGTGCCAACCGTTACTTAAACTATTCCCTGGAAGATGCCATGTTCTACAATAACCGTCTCCGTATGCTCGAAATAGCCAGAAAATTTCCATCTATTGTGCTTTCCTATCAAGAACAAAATCTTATCAAGAGCCGGCGGTTGCAATGGTCACTGATATTTATCAGTATTTTGTCAGTCGGACTGGTGGTTTCTCTGGTCTATATTTACCGGCAAATGAACCAGTTGCATAAGCGGAGAAAGATATTGGCGGATATGAATCAGGAGCTGCAACATTTGAATAAAGCATTAGTAGATACGAATCATATGCGGGAAGAGTATGTAAGCCTGTTTATGAACTTATGTGCTGCCTATATAGACAAGCTGAATAAGTATCAGGACTTGGTAAAACGCAAGGTCAAGGCGAAGCAGACTGATGATTTATTAAGACTGGTCAATGCAACTAGGCTTTCGGATACGGATGCCAAGGAATTCTTCATGAATTTCGATTCGGCTTTCCTGAATCTGTATCCTAACTTTATACAGGAATTCAATTCCCTGTTACGTGAAGGAGAAGAGATTATACCCAGACAAGGAGAAATACTGACTACGGAACTCCGCATCTTTGCTTTGATACGCATGGGGATTAAAGATAGTTCCAGAATAGCCACGCTCTTATTTTACTCTCCACAAACGATCTATAATCACCGGAGTGTGGTGAAGAATAAGGCAAAGATGAGAGACAGCTTTGAAAAACAGGTGGAGGACCTTTGTGAGACGGTATAAACAGAAATAAAACAAGCGGGATGTCTTTTGCAAACTTCTGTGCGGCTTCCGTAAATTTAATGCTATCCATATTAAAGAAAAGGATACCGCAATCCTCTTTTACTCTTTGTCTTATGATTAATGTTTTTTCGTATATTTACGCGCAGTGATACATAGATGCCCTTTGTTGCTGTTCTGACTGATATCTGTAAAGCCGGTCTGTAAAAGCAAAACTACCAGTTCTTCCGCCGGACGTATAACCATTCCTTCAATACGGTCTGTCCATGTTGTATCAGTAGGGTCACACATCTCATTGCATAGTAGGAAATAGCCGCCAGGCTTAAGTACACGTGCCACTTCCGTGAAAGCTCTGTCCAGGTCTCCCCAGAAGTAGACGGTTTCAAAGGCCGTAACAACATCAAACATCCCGTCAGTATGCGGAAGGCTGTCTGCACTGCCTTGCTCCACAAAACAGTTTACTTCAAGTTCTTTCCGGTTTTTCTTTTTTGCGAAAGCTACACTTTCGGGTGAAAGGTCTACGCCATATGCTTTCCCCAACGGGCAGTATCTCAATATCTGTGCAAGATTGGCACCCCCTCCGCAACCAATATCAAGTACGGTCCAATGCAGTTGCCATTTCAGACAGGACATTCCCCACTTGGCCAGCCCCGCATGTCCGGTGTTCATGCCTCTTAACATCAGCCGGCCCAGGAAGCCCTCCGGTTTGCGTGTATTTGAAAGCAGTTTGTTTACAAAATTCTTCTTTGCCATATCTTAATTATGTATTGAATTTATATCAGGCGCAAAAATAGAGGAAAATATGCGGCTGTACAATACCGAGATATGATGAATTTGGTTTTTTCTCTATCAAAGGGTGGTGATATTAATAAATGCAATATAAAAGTAATAGTGAGTTGTTAGTGATGTGCGGATCGCTTTTTAGAAGATTCTGGATGTTAATTGTTTATGTGGTGTAAAAATGAATCAGAGTTAATTCCTTTCTAAATTCTATCTGTATTCTGCGCTGATAAATTATGTATTTCAACTATATTGCTAAAGTTTGCTCGAAGGTGTTGATAGAAAGAAAAAGGAATACACAGGCTAAAAATCTTTGTTTTTTTGTGTATCTTCGCACGATATAAAGATTTCTTTAATAATTAATATATGAAGCTAAAGCATATTCATATTGACTCATACAAAGTTTTTGAGGACTTTGATATCGACTTTTGCCATGCAGGTAAGGTTCAAAGCCTTGTTGTGATTACAGGGGTTAACGGTAGTGGAAAGACTATCCTGCTCAGAGATGTGATTTTTGGAAATGATTCGACTAAGAAACCTGGAGGATGTGTGACTATTGAGGATAATGCAAAAACAAAGACCTTTACACTACCTGTTTCTCCAGGTGATGAGTCATATATGAATGCATTTTCTAAAGTAATCTTTTATGGAGTTGATAATAAATGCTCTATCACAGATATTGAAAAGAAAATCATCAGTTATATTGATAAATTAGTCTATGTACAAGGAAAAACATATACTGAAGCATATCATGAAATTCAAACTTTGATTGATGATATCTTCTTTGATTTCAACTTAAAGGTACGGTTTAAAGGAATTGGTGAAGACAAAAAACTTATTTTTACTAATCTTAGTAGTGAAGAGTTTTACATTGAGGATTTGTCTGGTGGAGAAAAGCAAATACTGACTAAAATATTTCCCTTATTTATGGATGATATGAAGGGGCATGTTATTCTTATTGATGAACCGGAGGATTCATTGCATCCCATATGGCAGATTAAGTATATTCCCATTCTTCGCCGATGCGCTCAAAGTAATGATTGCCAATTCATACTTGCAACTCATTCTCCTCAAATTATATCATCCATGCACAAAGAAGAAATATGTATATTGGTACTTGATGATAAAGGCAATGTTCGGGTTAAGAACAATTTGTGTTTCGATGGTCCTTATGGATGGAGTGTTGAGCAAGTATTAAGTCAGGTGCAAGGAATGAAAACGATGAGAGTTCCTGAAGTTGAAAGCAGGCTGGCAGGCTTGCGGGATATGGTTCAGAATAGTCTATATGATACTGAAGGGTTTAAAACAGAATTGTCTGAGTTGGAAGCTTTATTAGGATATTCGGATCGTGATTTGGTTTTAATCCGGCTGGATATCATTCGAAAAAAGAAAAAAAATTGATTCAAAATACTTTGCTCTTGTTTCAGATATAATCCCCTCAGCTCTTAGAATAGGATAACGAAAGAGTGTATATATGATACATGAAGTATGAAACTAAATTATTTAATTTCTTGAAAATCTGTAATTATACCGTTACTTATTCTTAGAAATTGGTAAATTATTATAGATAGTAAGTTATTAACCTCGAAATAAAAAATAATCTTGCTTTTATATTGTATTTTTGCACGCAGAAATGATCGTGAAATAAGAATCATGAAAAAGAAGACAAAACAATTATTCCGATATCCACAGGGGTTTAGTGGGGTAGAGCTATTGCAATCCAAGAATGAAGATGAAACAGAATTTGCAGCATGGATTAGCAATCCGACTGGGCCGGGTGGCTATGCATTATTAGGATTGGTCCGGCCTGAGGATTGGGATGAATTTCAGAATGATTTTGACACTCTTATGTCTAAATATATTATCCCTCTAAACGAAGCATGACTGTGCTTGGAAGTCATTAGAAGTAATAAAAGAGTAGGAGAGAGGGACTGAAGATTCTCACGATATAGCTAAACTATTGATTGGTATAAAACGCAAGGTACTTTTCTAAGTTCGATTTTATGTAAGCCATATTGTGGTGCCCTTCAAAAAGGTGGTTTTGCACATTGGCTTTTCTACATTTTAATATCTTGTAAAGTTCAAGACAGCCATTGTAAAATTCTCCTTCATCATTACTGCCTGCATCAAGATATAGTTGCATATCAGAGGGGATAGCACATTCTTTGGCAATATATAGAGGATTATATTTTTTCCAGATATCTATTGTACTGAAATAAGGAATATCTTCTTGGTCTAATTGTAATTCTAATGCGGGCATGTGTCCTCCTACTTTAGAAAATAGCTCAGGATAACGTAAACCATAATTGAGAGCTGCATATCCTCCCGCCGAAGCACCACCGACAAATCGGCCTTCCCTGCTGGCAATTGTTTTATAGTTCCTATCGATAAAAGGTATAACTTCTTTAATGAAATAATCCTCATATCTTCCTAAGTTAATTGTTCGCCCGTTAAAATTAGAGGATGTTACTTCCTGGGTAGTCATTGATGAATTTAACCCACGGCTATTATCAATTCTGGGACAGACAATTATTAGAGATTTTATTATTTTCTGCTGGATAAGTAAATCTGCAGTTTTAAGGATGTCAAGTTCAAATAATATGTTCTCATTCCCACTTCTTCCGTGTAGGAAATAAAGTACAGGAAGGTGAGAGAAGCTATCATAATTGTGTGGAAGATATAAAGTTATTCCCATCTCCTTTTTTAGAATCTCACTATATATTTTTGTTTGTACAGCTTTTGAAGTATTTATCTTATTATTCTCCTTCTTTTCTGGCATAGCTTATTAGGTGTTTGAGATACGTTGCATACATTTTGCTGCGCAAAGATACAGACATATCCACTTTCATGGCACTCTTATTACAAATTTGTTTCATAATAAATATATTAATTGATGCAAATCAATAAATATGCTATAAAACATATTTTTCTTCATTTTGAGTAGCGGTTAGTCAATAAGAATCCTATATTTGTATCGTGAAACATATAATGTAGGAGGATAACAAGATGAAAAGCGTAAAAAGATTGTTAAGAAAGATCGTCGAAGCCGACGTACATGTATGGGGGTACTCAACACTAAGTATGCCCCCTAAGGAAAAAGCTTAAGTTTTCAGTTTTCATTAGGTATTAGTTATTTTAAGATTAAAAGATTATGAAAAAAATGAGTAATTTGATTAGAAAGATCCTCAGTGAAGTAGGTCGCAATGAAATGCTCTCATGGGGGTACAGAATTGAAAGATGAAATTAAGTACATTCAGTTTAAGGGAATATCCATAAAATTGGTTATTCCCTTTTCTATGCCATACAAGTGGAAAGTGTTGGAGCAGGCAAACCATACAAAAAGAAATAGTTGCCTGAAATAGACTGCCCTCTACTTATGAAGAATGCTTTTGGATCTCAAAGTAATTGTTTTCTAACGTAATATTTAATATACTTATCCTTTATCTGTTGATAAAAAACAAAATTGCTTTTTTAAAATAACTCTTATTTTAATGAGTGGCTTTGACTGCGGGAGTTTCACCAGTATTTTCTGTTTCATCTTTTTGTATATAAACCGTCCGTGTAGGGAATGCAAAGGCAAGTCCCGCCTTATTGAAAGAATTCAGTATCTCCATATTCATATCGGACGTTACCCCTAATATGTCCCCTTGTTTCTCGATGAAGTAAATATACATGATGACCAATGCCGAATCAGCATATTCTGTAAAAACAGCTGTTGTGTCTGACGGGTTCGAGGATACATTTTCTACTCTTTGGGGAATCGCCTTTAATAGTTTCAGGGCCTCTTTCATTTTTTCGGGAGTTGTATCGTATGTCAGCCCGAGATTCAATACTACCCGGCGCATGGGCTCGGAAGAGATATTGATGATAGAAGCATCGGTAATCTTATAATTCGGGAAAGTGATGATACGTTTGTCATAGTTCATAATCTTCGTGCTCCGCACACCTACATCGACTACTGTTCCTTCAAAGCTGTCTACGCGGATTGTGTTTCCGATGCTGAAAGGCTTGTCCGTTAGGATGGTGAAAGCCCCGAAAATATTCTTTACTGTATCTTGTGCCGCAAGAGCGAATGCAATACCACCAATACCGAGAGTTCCCAATAGTGCGCTGATATTGACGCCCACATTGCTCAATGCCGTCACAGTACCAATAATCCAGACAATAACCAGAATGGTCCTTTTGATAATCGGCATCATTTTGTTGGCGTGTCCGTCAGATTGGTGCTCCCAATAAACCTGAAGTAAACCATTGCATAAGCGACCGAAAAACCAAGTAATGTCTAGAACGATCAAAATGCTGTAAGCGGTGTCTACTACCTTCACAAAACTATCCGGATAAACTAACCGATGGATAGCTAGCCAGATACCCAACAGGACAATAGCAAACTTGATGGGTGGTTCTAAAGAATAAAAAATAACATCATCCAGATGGTTCTTAGTCCGGTCTATTAATGGTTTCAGAATTTTTTTACTCAGTAACGATATAAGTTTTACAATAACAATCGCTCCTGCAATAAAAGCGGCGGAAATAATCCAGTTCTGGATTGTGTTTCCCCAAAATTCATTCTCTAACATATTCTACTTGTACTTTATTATTATCTAAACAGTGATGATTTATGGAATAAACGAATCAATCTATTCCCCTTTGGTATGATAACTAACAATTGAATAATTAAAATTTATTGCTGCCATCTTAATAAATGTATATATAAAAAGAATTATTAAGATAATTTTCATCGTTATATAAGCCATTGTCTTGACTTTATTGCTGTTTCGCATTTGTTCGCTCATATAATCGGTAAAATCCTACCATTTTGCTAATAATTTATACTTGTGAAAGAACTTTATTTTATCGTAGCTTGTTTTATTCTTGTCAATTAAAAAAATAGATTATGGAAAATGGAGTAATGATGCAGTATTTTGAGTGGCATCTCCCGAACGACGGGAAATTATGGAAACAATTGAAAGAAGATGCGTCGCACTTGCAGGAAATCGGTGTTACGGCTGTATGGATTCCACCCGCTTATAAGGCTGACGAGCAGCAGGACGAAGGTTATGCGACTTATGATTTGTACGATTTGGGTGAGTTCGATCAGAAAGGAACTGTACGGACTAAGTATGGTACGAAAGATGAGCTGAAAGCGATGATTGATGAGCTGCATAAATATCACATTTCCGTTTATCTGGATGTCGTGTTGAATCATAAGGCAGGAGGTGATTTCACAGAGAAGTTTATGGTTGTAGAAGTCAATCCGGAGCAACGGAATGAGGCATTAGGAGAGCCGTTCGAAATACAGGGATGGACCGGATACAGTTTCCATGGGCGTAAGGACAAATATTCGGATTTTAAATGGCATTGGTATCATTTCTCCGGAACAGGTTTCGACGATTCCAGAAAGCGGAGTGGCATCTTTCAGATTCAAGGAGAAGGCAAGGCATGGAGCAAAGGTGTGGACGGCGAGAATGGAAACTATGATTTTCTTCTGTGCAATGACCTCGACCTCGACCATCCGGAAGTTGTCGCCGAATTGAACCGGTGGGGAAAATGGGTTTCTGACGAATTGAGTCTCGACGGAATGCGGCTGGATGCTATCAAGCACATGAAGGACAAGTTTATAAAACAATTCCTCGATGCCGTAAGAAGTGAGAGGGGAAAAGATTTTTATGCTGTTGGCGAATACTGGAATGGAGACTTGGAAACGCTGGATAGCTATCTTGAGTCAGTCGGCCATAAGATCAACTTGTTTGATGTTCCGTTGCATTATAATATGTTTCAGGCGTCACAGGAAGGCAAAGATTATGACTTGCGGAATATTCTGAAGAATACCTTGGTTGAGCATCATTGCGAACTGGCTGTCACCATTGTTGATAATCACGACACGCAGCGTGGCAGTTCTCTGGAATCACAAATTGAAGATTGGTTCAAACCACTGGCTTATGGATTGATTTTGATGATGAAGGATGGCTATCCCTGTTTGTTCTACGGAGATTATTATAGCGTGGATGGAGAAAAATCACCTCATACCAAAATCCTTGACATACTGTTGGGCGCAAGACGGAAATATGCCTACGGAGATCAGATTGACTATTTTGACCATCCTTCAACTGTTGGTTTCATCCGCATGGGAGATGAAGAACATGCCGGTTCCGGACTTGTCTTTTTAATGTCTAATGACGAAGCAGGCAGTAAGACGATGGCTTTGGGTGAAAAGCATAAAGGTGAAATATGGCATGAGATAACCGGGAGCATTCAGGAAGAAGTTATTTTGGATGAAGAAGGAAATGGGGAATTTTCTGTTGATGCCCGTAACTTGGCTGTTTGGGTAAAGAAAGATTGATTCAAAAATATACGGAAGAAAAGATACAGGGCGGAATTTTCAGACAGGAAGGTTCTCTGTATCTTTGTTGACATAGCAGATAAAGCAATAGGCTGTATAATAATCAGAGCAACTGGACAGTTAGTTTATTTCTCTCAACAATATTCACAATTAGAACAATGAATAAGGTGATTCAAACATTGATCTAAGCTATAAATATAATACTTCGTCAGTTTTTAATAATGATGAGAATACTTCTGAATCGGTATCCGAAAAAAAATATGTCACAGTTTATAGCCCGAAGCAGAAAGATAATAGGGAGATTGTAGTTCGGATATATATCCCTGACTGATAATAATCCATAAAAATCCCTGGCTGACATAACATCAGCCAGGGAACCAACAGACATAAAACCTGCCGTACTTTACACCGGCAGGACGAACATACTTTTTCTATTTATCAATTCTAATTCTTGCCACGCGTTACATCGTCTTGCATCTCTTATTTCCCATTTTCATTATGTTTATCTTTTAAATGTTGATACATATTTATAAGCATTACATTCCTCCGGGCGTCACTCCGCCGGGCGCGAGGTCGGGAAGGGTGTAGGACTGTCCGTAGTAGTCGAAGGCACTGGCGGTGGCGGTGCCGGGGCGGGGCGTGAAAGTCCACGTGGCGCCGCCGCTCCGGGTGAGGGTGATGGAGGCGGGGGTGCCTTGGCCATCCGCAACCGGGAGGAGGAAGATGTCTCTGGGGGCGTCGGCGGCAGGGAGGTCAAGAGGGATGGTGGCGGTTTTAATATTCAGGACACCACCAGCCAGGTTACAGCTCGCATAGTATCTGTAATTTTTCATCTGCACGCTGTAGTCGGCGGGGATGCGCAGGCGGGAGCAACGGTAGGTGAAGTTGAGCGTGAGGGGCTGGCTCAAGTCTGCGACACGAGAACCAGCCTCCATCACCGGGACGGAGGAACCGCTATCGGGAGCCGGGATAGTGATTAACCCGTTCGCGTCCGGTTTGCTGTTGCCCACGTAGGCGCGGATGCCTGCCATCACATATTGGGTGCTTCCGTCGGCTTGGCTGTAGATAAGGGTGCGGTTGAAGGTGGCTCCGTTAAGATTAGGATTCAACTCTAAACTGTTGGCTTCGGTCTCGGTGAGGTAGCGCCACGTGGTGCCGGCGTATTTCAGGGCGGAATAGTGGATAGTAGTATTGTTGGCGTTATCGGTGAGCTCAACATACAACCACACCACATCCCCCTCTTCCCACTTCGTCCCCTCATCCGTCTGCACGGCGCGGGTTTCGGGCAGAGTGGTTCCGTCGGCGCGGGTCAGGGTGCCGTCGGTGAAGGCGGGCTTCGGGCCCACGGTGATGTTGAGCGAGTGGCGGCCGTCGGTAGGCGCTTCGTCGCCGGGGAGGTTGTCGGTGCAGCTCCATGCGCATAGGGCGGAGAGCATTAGTAAAAAGATGTTGCGTATCATTGTATATTTATCGTTATATTTTTTTTACAAGTTTATATATCAGGGGGATACGGGGGCGTCATTACTGGTTGCCGTTATTCTCCATTCTGAGCATGGGCCAGTAGCGGTCGTCGGCATTCCAGACATTCACGTTAAGAAATTGCTTTTCAATTACGCTGATGCCGTAGGCAGGCGTGGCGGAGGCGTCGTAGACGGTGGTGTAGATACCGGAGAGACCCCCACTACCTGCTATTATACTCCATATCTTCCCACTTCCCGGCGCCGTGTTATAGACAATACTGCCTCCGTCATCCGCCAGCCCCGACGTCCCGGCTCCTCCGGCCCCTGCGCCGAAGCATTGACTTATGCCGCAACTTGTGCCTTCACTGGCATATCCCCCCACAATGGCCCCGGCATTCCCTTCCGAAACTGTTCCGCCGTCATCCTTGCCACCCATGACCGTAGCCGTGCCGCTGGCGTAGCTATAATAGAGCTCTGTATACTCGCCGTGATACCCCACCAGCCCGCCGGCATACGCCTTCAGCGAGCCGGCGCCCGTTTTATCGATGCTGACGGCGCCCGTGGCCAGGCAGGCATAGATACGGGCATCGGCGCCGTAGTAGCCGCTGTTCATCCCAGCTATCCCCCCGGTGCAGAGGGGCTGCGCGGCGGTCGACGTTCCCGTCCCCGTGAGGCTTACGCTCCCCTCCGCCCGGCAAGCAAAGAGGGTGCTGTTACTACGTTTGGTGTAGTTCATTCCCATGATTCCCCCCGCATAGACGTAGCCGGTGCTTTTCAGCACCACATCCGCCCGGATGTCCACCTTCGTATGGCAACGGTTGACGGAACAGTCCTTGGCATAGCCCACCAGCCCGCCTACGGTGCCGCCGCTGTGGTTTAAGGCGACGTCTATCTTCCCCTGCGCCGAGCAAAGGGTCATCGTTCCGCCACTGACATAGCCGGCGAGCGCACCGATATTGCTGTGGTCCGTGCCCGTTATCTTCACCTCCCGCAGGTGGATGCCCGTCAGCAGGGAGCCGCTGCCACTGACAGAGCCGAAGAGGCCGTTCCTGCCTGCCCCGTGATTGGATTTGATGCGCAGCCCGGAGACGATGTGCCCGTTGCCGCAATAGATGCCTTTGTATTGAATGCCGAAGCTGCCCACCTTGCTTCCTATCGGCACCCAGTCCGCCGCCAGCGCCCGCAGCGCGTCGTCTTTGGAGTTGCGCAAGTCCTGCAAGTCGATGTCCGCCACTTGCAGGGCGTTGAGGTCAGTCTTTCCCGAGCCCGCCGTCACTCCGTCGCCGTTCACATCGCGGGCAAACCGCGCCAAGTCCTCCGCCGTGCGTATCAGGCGGAACTCCTTGCCGTCAATCTTCGTGGTCAGGATGCCGTCCTGCCAGGGCACGTCGCTGTCGGCCACCGTCACTACCAGGCGGTTTTCCTCGACGGTCACGTTGTAAATGTATTCGTGTCCGCCTTCCAGCATGCTGCCGCTCTCCGCCGCATACCCCAGTTCAGTGCCATCGGAGAGCCGGGCACTGATGAAGAGTTTGCCGCTCACGTCCTGCGGGGGCAGCAGAGCTTCGTAGGCCACAGCGTAGCCCGTGGGGGTGGCGGCACAACGGTGAGGGGTGACGGTTTGCGGTTGCAACTGATTCCCTCCGGTAGGGACATGGGCTGTCAATGTCCCGGTCTGGGGGTCGATGTCCGCTACTAGGAAGATATTCTTGTCGCCCAGCAGCACGGAGGCACCTGCCACTTCCTCGCTGGTGAGGGAGCCGCCAGGGCGGATACGGACGACGACGCGCGTCATGCCGTGGCGGAAAGTGAGTGCGGGGTTGCCGCGGTCGAGCGACTGTGCGGCATAGACGTAATCACGTCCTTCATAATCTTTATCTTTACTCTGGTCTTTGGCGACAGCACATTGAAAAACATATCCTTCATTGACATCATACATGATAACTCCTGTGGGCCCGTAAGCAAGGACATCTTTTCCGGTTTCCCCGCTTTTCCACTCAGGAGGTGTGGGGTCGATGTTCAGGCTGGAAATACTGGGGTCATGTACAAAGCCGCCGTCGGCTGTGCGGTAAACGAAGACTTTCCGCTCGCCGTCTATGTGGACGAGAATCCGGTCGCCGTCGTCAAAGGTCCCGTCAGGGATGGCACGTGAAGTGGGAGCATTGCCGTTGTCGTGCCCTTCGCGTGCGGCGATGGTGGCGCCGAAGGTGACGGAGGTGCCGTCGCCGCCGGTAGGGTTTTCCGGCTCGTTGTCCGCGCTGCACCCGGTGAGGGCTGCCAGCGTTGCCGTCATCGTTATCGCCGTGGCAAGCCACAGGCGGATGCTGTGCCGCCGGATGGCTTTCGGGATGATATGGTTGTGTATCTTCATATTCTCTTATTCTTTTATTTCTTATTTGGATGAATGGTGGGCGCGGCTACTTGCGGTGGAGCACGGGCAGGTTGCCGTCGGTGACTTCCCAGATGGTGGTGAAATCCCAGGGGGTGAAGGTGACGGTGTAGCCTTCGGGACGTTGGTAGCTATCCGCCCATCTGCCCTGTCCCATCCACCACGAGGCGGCAGGCTTGGCATCGCAGTCCGCACCGTCCAGTTTATCGGGTCCTTTTTCTCCGGAAGCGGTCAGCGCTGCCGAGGCATAGTTGTTGACTATGTAACCGCCAGTGCTTCCTGTTATGCGGAGGATCTTGGTATTCAACTGCCCATTCTTGCCTGATATGTTGCTGTTGAGTGCGGCAGAGTTGGCAATATAGTAGTTGTTAGTTCCTGCAATGCCTCCCAAATACACGTACTGGGTAGTAGCCGTGCTTTTTATCTCTCCGGTGGCATAACAATTATAGATATTCCCTCCATTAAATCCCACGATGCCTCCGACTTCAAGGGCGTTCATCTTTCCCGTTGCAGTCACCGTGACGTCGGAGATGCAATCGGTGATGGTGCCGCTGTAGCTGTACCCGCAGATTCCTCCCGCGTAGTAATTTACGCTTTCATCGGTGCCGTCCACCGTTATCTCCCCGTCCACCCGCAGGCGGCGCACTTCTCCCCCATCAATATTGGCAAAGAGAGAAAAAAAGTAATTGCTGGCGTTGCTGATCTTACCGAATACTGTCCGTATCCCCTTCACCCCATTGAAGGTAAGGGTATGCCCTCCGCCATCGAATGTTCCCAAGAAAGGCTCACTATTGCTGCCTCCACTGTAGTAATGGATAGCCTCCCAGTTATCAAGCACCAAATCCTTGCAAAGGCGGTAATGCTTCCTTCTATTTTCGTCACTCGCCCCGATGTCCTTCATCCCCTGCACATCCGTGATAAGAACAGGGTTGCTTTCCGAAGAGCCATCGCCCGACCACAGGGCATAGAGGGTGAGGTTTCCGGCAGGCATCGTCAGCTTGCTGTTTTTGGCATAAAACTCGCCGCCACCTTCGGGCAGGGTGTTCCATCCCGCGAAGGTTTTGCCGGTTGGAGGCGTCAGGGCGGTGCCGTCGTTCAGGGTTGTCGTGGCGCCTTCAAGAACTTTGGAGCTGTTCACCATGCCCGTGCCGCCGTTGGCGTCGTAGGTCAGGGTGCGGGCTTCCTGCAGGGTGATGTCCTTGCTGCCGCCGTCCGTCCAGTCTTTAATATCGGCTTTGCTGATTTCGATGCCGGTGCGCTCCACGTTTACATTAAAGGTATAGGAGGTGGAGGGGGCAAGGGCTTCGCCCGCCGTGCCGGATGGGAAAGTGAGCGCGGCGCCGAAGGTGGTGCCGTTCAGCGTCAGTTGCAGGCGCACGGAACTTGCCGCCTGCGGCCAGAGGATGGCGGTGCCTGTGGGCTGTCCCGCGGTGGTTGTGGTGGGCAGTTTTTCGAGGGTGGACGCCGTGCCCGTGGCTTGGGCTTCACCGGTGACGGTGTTGAAAGTTCCTTCCGTTGCCAGTCCGGTGAGGGTGTAGGTCAGCCCGTCCGTTGGGAGTACTGTTCCGGCACCCGCCTTGAAGTTCAGGATGATGCGGCTCATGCGGTGTGAAAACTGGAAATCGACCTTCGGGTTGCTGCTTTGGGCTGTTTGCTGCGCCCAGAGATAGTCGATGGCGGGCAGGTTTGCCGTGCTCTGGTCGGCAACGGTGAGGGTTCTTGTGATGACGCCGTTGCTGCCGGGCTTGGTGCCGTTCACACCCTCGTAGGGGTAATAAGCGGTGAACTCTGTCGGGGACGTATCCTGAAAGTAGATGGTGTTGTCTTCGCCCGCCGCACCGGATACGGGTTTGAAAACACTGCCGTCGGTTTTGTATTGGATATTGATATAGTTTGTTTTTCCCTTCGCGGAAGAGGTGGAAATTCCGATACAGTCGTCGGCATCCCATACCGTATTTGAGGCGCGGGTGGATGTCACGTTGTCTGCCTTGCCGATAGAGGCGGTGACAATGGCAGCGTTCGAGGCGTTGCCGACGGGTTCATTGTTCTCCTCGCTGCATCCTGCTGCGAGCATGGCTGCTACCACGGACGTGACAGCGAAAAGCCGGGTTGATGTGAATTGTTTCATCTGCTATTTGTTTTTAGTTTATGATTATACTTGATTATTCCATTCCGGCATTTACGTCACTGCCGCTTGTCTCCGTCCAGCCGATAATCGTACCGCCCGTTTCGGAATTTACCGGTGCATATACATCACCGGTAAGACGCATGGGATGGAGTTTGTCGGCATTGAAATCCTTCAACATTTCGCTAAGGTCGGTTTCCACCGTCTCTGTCCTGCCATCGCTGAAGGTAAGTGTCATGGCCATACGCTGTGCCGTTCCCGGAATTATTCCCGGCACCCACACGGCACCGACCAGTTTTCCTTCCAACCGGACAAAAGGAAACGGCACGATAGCCGCAACGCCCGTCACTTCGCCCGTGCGCAAGTCGATGGACGCCGCCACTCCTAACAACCGGGCTTCGATACCGGTAATACGCCTGGGATCTCCTTCGGTAACAACCACTTCGGATTCTATCTTTCGGAAGAGTTGCCGCATGGGTAACACGACGCTCGTCGTATCGTCCGCCACGACATCGGCTACCGTCGTGCCTGCTAACAATACGCCCGGTTCAGGGTGTTGCATCCCGGCGTTGTCCGGGTCATTGTCCACTGTCGCTATGCCGTCCTTTACCGTAACGTGTGCCGCCGGGTTGTAGCCGAGCAGTTCCGTCGGTCCCGGCACGAATAGTCCGGTAAGCGCGGCAACCGGTTCATGCAGGGTGAAGGATGTTCCCGCTGCTTCCGTGATGTATTCCGCGGGAGCGGCTATGCCTTCGCCCCGCCGGGTCCAGTCGGCGGTTATCACGATGGCCCCTTTGTCGGGGTGCGGCGTGTTGTAAATCGGGTCTTTTACATCGCAACCCGCGAGGAACAGGGTCGCCCAGATGCAAAGTAATGTCATTGTAATTTTCATATATCGCGTTTTTATAGTTCTACTTATTTGCTGCCGATAGTCCACACGAGGCTGATTCCTGCCTGCGTGGGTCCCCAGAAGTGCTTATTATTGTTCCGTTCCTTATAGACACGCACGCCGTCGGTCACGCCGTAACTGTCGTATTCAGACCGGGTATATCCCAGACCGAGATTGAAGTCAACGGAAAAGGTACGGGACAGATAGAGCTGGTAGCCTAAAGTTAGTCCTACATTCCAGCACTTCCCCTGATAACCGGTATCTTTGGATAGGACACCGCCCAGCATATACTTATATACATTGTATTCGCCATAGTTGCCTGATACCCCTGCATAAAAGCGTTTGTCGTGCAGCAGGTACCATCGCACTTCGGGCGAGAGCATCCATATCTTCTGTACCTTGCCGTGCTCACCGCCCCACCACGAAAGGCTGCCGTCCAGCTTCACGCCCAGATCACGGTTCACCCGCCATTCCACGCCGAGCGTGGGAAGCAGGAAGGCGTCATACAACACGTTCGTGCGCACGGCAAAACGGTAGAGTTGTTCCGGTTCTGACGGCAATCGCTCCGCGACGGGTGCGGGCTGTTGTTCCACGTTCCCGTTGGCTTCAGGTTGCTTCTCCGACACGGGTTCTTCCTTTTTCTTCACGGTTACCTCTTGCGGTGCGGGTTCTTCCCGCTTTACTTCTTCTTTAGCCGGTTGCGGTTCCACGACGGTTTTTGCCGGAATGCGGAGCGTCACTACCACTATATCCTTATTATTATGGTACGCACGCGCGTAATTGGCCGTGACGAAATCCGTTTCTTTCAGTCCTTTCCGGGTGATAAGTTCCGATTTCACTCTGTTGGCACGAATAAATGCCGTGTGCAGATTCTCTTTGGCGGTTGGCAGCGAAGCGCAGTAGCCATCCACCTGCACGGGTATTTTGCCTTCTGTAATCTCTGCTTTGTGACAGTCAATCAGCCCATAGAGCCGTTCCAGTTCCGCTTCGTTACCCGCACGGGTAAACATGTTCTCACCCGGAAGAAAACGGAAGGTGACAACCGTATCCGCCGCAGTAGTTTCAGATGCCCGTGCAGGGGAAATTCTGATGAGCGAAACTCCCCAAAGCAAGAGAACTGATAGAATTTTGTGTAAATGTTTCATAAATATGTATGTTAAATTTTATGTTTTCATAGAATTATTATCACATTCAAACAGTCTTGGTGAGTTTTATTTCTTATCACCATACACAAAAGTATGTGAAAAACAAATTGGGCAGGTGACAATTCAACAAAATCTGCCTTTTACAATTTGTCCTAAAGCCTTTTTTCATTAGGACAAATCGTAAAAGGCGTGCAAAAAGGTATATTTTTACGTTTTTTGTCTTGAAAATGAGGAATTTTGCTAAAAAGGACATATATTTGTGAGATGGATATTTCAGCGACATATATGACTGCGATAATACCTCTTATTCCATTCTTTTCGGCTATTGCCAGCGGAATATTGGTTGTTTTCTCGCTGCAAGACTGTCTGAAACGGGAAGAAAGAAGATTAAAAAGAATTGTTCTCTTTTATTTTTCCATATCAGGCATCGGGTGGTTTGTAACACTTTGTTACGCATTCAGTCCGGTGCTGTTTACGTGGCTGAATGTTGTATGTCTTTTGACGTTTATATTACCCGCGATCTTCTTCTATCGAATCATCCGTTTTCTTACCCGGCTTGGACAGCCGGAGAATTTTTCTATGCTTCATTATCTTTTGCCTGGCATACTGGTAATAGTTACGTTGGTATGGTCATTCTTTGTACCTTTCAGCGTACAGCTTGAAATCGTTACGGGGAAAGCTGAAATTTATCCTGCCGGATATGAGGGCTTTACCCGCTTTTATACCTTAAAGCCCTTGTTCCGGGTCATCTTCGGGCTTACATATTATCTGCTTGCCATCGGGGTGTTAGCCGGTTATTATAAAAGGGCCACAGGAAATAAGGCGATTGTGCGCAAACCTGCAAACTGGGTCTTGTTTCTTGTCGGAATATCTCTGGCATCGCTGTTTTCGTCTGTATTGCCCACCTTCCTTATGAAACGCGTAGAGTTTTATTCTTCTATATGGACGCTGATAGTGGCATTAAGCATTGCCATGCAGCATGTCTTGCTCGCGTACCACATCATGCGCCGGGATTATGTACCTTATATTATTACTGAAAAAGCACCCAAACAACCAAAAGTAACAAAGGAACATGCGCAACAAATAGAAGATCAGGCGGTAGAAATCAAAGAGAAGGCTCCGCGTAAGCAACATTCCGGCAAACTCAATCGCCGTATGTTTGAGAGCTTCATCCGGAATGAGAAGCCCTATTTGAACCCGGATTACAAGATAACTAATTTGGTGGAAGATATGGATATTAACCGCACCGCACTTTCGGCATTTATAAACCGGACATACGGCATGAACTTCAACCGGTATCTGAACCGCTTGCGGCTGAAAGAACTTGAGAAACTCCGTTCACAACCCGCCGGGAAGGGGAAAAGTATCAGTTCCTTGCTTGACAAGGTAGGATTTAAGGACTTCCGCAATTATTCGCGTGCTGCCGCTGCTGAAAGGGAAGCCGCCGAACAAAAGGGCGGAGCAGGCAAAAAGAAAGGAGATACGGAATGATAAACATAGACCAGATAGACGCTTTCGCTTTTTCAGCTCCTATTATATGTGCTTTGGCTTGCATGATTATGATGCTGATGGATGCAGTTGCACGTAGGCGTAACGTCCAGGAGAAGAGGCTTCGCCTCTTCTTGGCATTAACCTATCTTATTACCTCTCTCGGATGGTTGGGTATGGTATTCTATTCTGTCAGTCCCCGTCTTTTTGCATCCTACTATACTGTATTCCTGTTCACGCTTATGCTCGATCAGGTAATGATATACAGGTTTGTTTCCATTATAACAAGTACCGGTGAGCGTCGCAAACTCAACCGCCTGCATCTGATAATACCGCTTCTCTTCACCCTCGTTTCGGCAATTAGCGACATGATTGTTCCGGTGGAACAGCAGAGGGCGGTGATATTTTCAGAAGTAAACGGTGGTGAATCCAATTTGTGGTTCAGGATAATGTACGTATTGACAACCGCTGTTTTTATAGTTTACAATACGCTCTATCCATTTCTGAATCTGCGGAACATACGCCGTTACAGGAAGTTCATAGTCAACTATTCTTCGGATGCCTATAATGCATCTCTCACCTGGCTGGCGGTCATACAAGTGCTTATTTTGATAACCGTTCCGGTTCCGTTGGCGGGATTGTTGTTCCATGTCCCCACTATTTCGTTCAGCTATTTTGCATGGGTAGGAACGCTGCCGTATTTTATAAACTACCTGATTCTTTGCTACAATCTGCTCAACGACAATTATCTCATCATCCAACCGGAAGATGTAAAAGAGGATACGGCTGCCAAAACCACCACTATTGACCGTAAACAGTTCGAGCACTACTTGCGTGAAAAGAAGCCTTATCTCAATCCCCACCTGCGGATTACAGAACTTGCCATTGGGTTACATACCAACCGGAGCTACATTTCAGGCTTTATCAATAAAGAATATGACATGAATTTCTGCCGTTTGATTAACCGTTGCAGGCTGCATCATCTCGACCGGCTCCGCTTGTCGCCCTCAAGCGCAGAAAAAGACAATATTGATTTGGTGTTGATGGCGGGATTCAGCAGTTACAGGAGCTATCTTAGGGTAAAAAATGAAGAGGATAGATTGTCGTTGCTGAAAGTATTTGAAAAGTAAGACTTTCAATAAAAAATTTGTGACATGCAAAGAACTATTAACTGTCTTGAATTTGATTTCCTTATAACTTCTCAATATATCCCTTTAGTTATGCTATGGGATATTCTGGAGTCTATTGCCAGTTGTGAACATCATCGGAATATATTGAGAAGCATAATTAGTAACAACAAATCGCTTCTATTTATATTTTAGATAAGCAGCAGCTAATTTTTCATCATATTTGTTCTGGGCATAAGCCGGACCATTGTACCGTTTGGCGAACTCTGCCCAGTTTCTGGTTTGTAGGGCTGGCAACATTCCTGATTTTTTAATGAAACGACCGGCGAGGATAAGCTGCCGCTGTTCGCTCTCAGTCATGGCTTGTACAAAGCTGGATACACTCATTTCGTCACAGGCGGCATAGTTGAACCCCATTACCTGGAACATGCCCCAACTTGCCGAAGCGTCAGCGGCTTCATGGTGGATAGCACGTGCTTTTTCGAGGCGTTCGTATTCACCCAGCCCGCCTTTGTAATGTCCCTTTTCCCACTTGGGATAAAGGATGTTTTCATTAGAGGCTGTATGCTCTTCCGGGTTGATCCCGTGCTTCTTCAATTGATTCCAGAAAATATGTCCTTCGAAAAGGATGGCGGGTTTGCCCGGAGCAAAGAAACCACCTCGTCCGCCCGTTTCCACTTCCTGTACGGCTTTCAGAGCAGCCGTTTCCACATCCAGCAGCCGGGCAACAAATGTGAAGTCTTCTTCTGAAAGGCGTTCGCCAGCCTTGCGTTCTGCAAAGAACAGAGTTTCCCAACTTCGGTAACCAACAATGCCATCAGCATCTAATTGATGTTTCTTTTGGAAGGCGGTTATTGCTTGCCGGGTCGATTCATCGAATGTCCCGGTTTTCTCAAGGGGGTAACCCTGTTCCTTCAGTAACTGCTGGAGGTAGCAGACATCTTCCCCTGTATTTTGAAATCTGATAGTTTTCATCTTTCTATTTCATCTTTTTAGTTTTATAAATTCTATTTCAGTTATTGCCCCGTCGGATATTATCGCATGCACTTTCAATACCGCTATCGTTCCGGGCGGCTTTCCTTTGGTTTTGTCCGTCAGATCGAGGACAACAGTTTCCTCGTCCAGTATCAATTCATAGTGCAGATATCCTCCCGCTTGCCTTAAAACTACCCGGCGTTGGTCGCATAGCCGGATAAAAAAACGGTAGGCTTCTGCAAAATTTCTGACTGGCAGGCAACGGATTGTCGGATGTCGGCGATTGCGGGTACGCCCTACGGGCTCCCCGTTTCGGAGCAAGAAACGGCGTTCTTGCAGATAAACTTCTGGTGCGATAGGTGGTGGCGGAGATGTATTTCTTCGACTGATGGAAGAAGTGGAATGTTTTACTTTTTTTCTTCCGAAGAGTTTCCGGAATGCCTCCACCGCTTTTGCTATGAACCCGATAGCCATAATTGTTTTTCTTTATCGGTTGAATTTGCTTTTCTTCTCCAGATTGTCTTGTGCTATCTGTACCTTACGCAGAGCATCGAGTGCTTGCCTGGACTTGCCACGGTCTATCATTAGCCGCAAATGGCAATGAGGGCATGTAAGCGAACTTCCGGTGAGCAACTGGAAAATTGAAGTTTCTATAAAACCGTTGCATTGCGGGCAATTCAACCCGGTTTTGCGTTCATCTGCTGTTTTTGCCTGGGCACTCATCCTTCACCTCCTTCCCTGATTTCTTTTGCTGATGCATCTTCTACCTGAATATTGTTGGCCGTCAGGTGGAGCAGGTTCGAAAGTCCGGCAGGTACATCCGCCTGACGCATCTTTACCTTAATCTTCATATTGGCTGACAGGCTTTGCTGGACGTTCGAAGTGCCGCTTTGTTCACCTTGCTTGGGAGCCAGCGAGACACGTAGCTTTAATCCGTTATCTTCCTGTGTGGTGGGTATTTCCTTCCCTTCTTCAAGGGAGAATTTTTCTTCCGTAGTTTGGGAAAGCGCATCCAATATCTTGATATCGAAATCGAAATCAGCTTCTTGAATCTGTAACAGAGGCAAAGGCACTAACGTAAGGATAGGAATACGTACCGTCTGTCGGCGGCTTCCGTTCACATCCTGTTCGTTGTAAGTGAAGGTGAGCATCCTTAGTTCTCCAGTTTCACCTGTTACAGGATTATAAGACTCGAAAGCGATTCGCATCAGATAATCAAGGTATTTTTGGGCAGACAGCGAGTCAGCTTCGATAGTGGCTATTAGCGGGCCGGCGATGAGCTGCTGGAGTTCCATCACCTGGCTGCTTGTTCTTTTTACTTGTTTTTTATCCATAATCGTTTATTTTTATTGCATCACGAAATCGTCCAGCCAATGGTCCTCCTCTATCTGGGTGACAGTGACATTCGCAGGGCTGAATTTCAACTTGAACGAGTGGATGGCATCTTCAGGCATTTGTGATAGTTCATCAGCTGTGACAGCCACTTCAAGGGCAGGAAATGTTTTTTGCTTCTTGAAGTTGGTGTCTTTAGAGAGTTTTTCCACCAATCCTTCAATAGTTTTCCTCGCATTCCGGTCAGCGTCATTACGGAGATTTTCTCCGTCCTTTCCTGCAAAAAGGTCATTGAGTTCCGTATCGTACAGGAATTTCTTATGTACTACATCCATCAATTTCGTAACGATCACGTCTGTCTTTACTCCTCCGCTTGTCGAATCGATTGCCTCGAACAGGTTGGAGCGGAACATATTTATCATATTACGGCTCAGAAAAGAAGTAAATTCCTTCTGGAGGTCCGCTTCCTTCTTCAAACGGAAGAAGAACTGTTTGTCATTCTCGTCCCGTTCTATATCCGAAGTGATTATCGTGGATACCACACTACTGATTACTACCTTGGCCGTTTCCTCACAGAGTTCTTTTAAGAACTGCCGGAATTGGTTGTATTTGATATTAAACTGCTGTTGACTTTCCGATGCACTGATTACACCATATTTTAACTCCAGTTCCATGTCGCTGACAACCACGTTGGGTAGCTGGAAATCTTTTACTTTCCCGTCTTTCCCGTAGGACTCGTTGAGAGCTAGCGAATAAAGGTTAGCTTCGTGTTGGGCGAGGATAATGTCCCTCAATATGGAACCGATTACTGAACTTAACTGAGCCATAAATGATTGATTTAACAGGTTTCTACTTATTTCCTATTCTTCGCTCTCCTTATTCTTTCGAAGCCGGAGCACTCTTAGCCGCTGTAACTTTGACGATAGCAGCATTTTCACCTGCCATTACAGTGTATTCACCTGCAGCCGAGATGTCGAATACCATGCTGTCACCGCTAACCTGGCCTTCCTGGCCGTTTACCTTGATAGCCTGGGGAGTGTACAAACCGTCACCGTTCTTGTAGGTAGCGATCAATTGTGCTTTCCCGTCAGTTAGTGTCAAAGTTGTAGAGTTTACATCCAGCGTTCCCTTCGGATCGGAAACATCCAGTGCATTTCCTAACAGTTCAAGTACTTTGGCAAGACCTGCCGGCATACTTTCCTGACCGGCTTTCACGTTGACGTCCATCGTGTATTCCACGCTATACTTGGATTCCTGCGTTGCTTTCGAGTCTTTCTTGCTCGAATAATTTGCATTCATCTTGGCTTCGAGGTGGAACGGACCGGCTTTAATACCGGCTGTGACTTCAGCACTTGCACCGATTTCGGAATGGCTACTGTCTTCTTGGACGGAAGATGAGGATGCCGAAATGTTGGCTTTGAAATTGATGTCGATTGTCTGGATAGCAATGTACGGAATAGGAACAATCGTTAATAAGGGTACATTCAATTGTACCATGCGTCCGCCCTGCAAAAACTGGAACGAAACGTTCACAGCGGATTTTTCGCCTGTTTCAGGGTCAGTGTTCAACCCTACTTCCTGGATGAATTTCCAGGTTGTCTGGGCAGCCATAGCCTGAGCTTCAATACAGGCATTCAAAGGACCGCCGATAATAGAACCGAAAGGTATCGCTTGTAGCGCATTGGTTGCCACTTGCGAAGGGGCTGTGTCAATAGCCATAATAAACCTCCTTTTTTTAAGTTAGTAATAAAAAATGTTTTTTGGTAAGCTTACGGCTGCAATGATAGGACTCTTTCGTGGGATAGGTAAATTATTTATCCCGATGCGGGACTTGTCCATGAGTATGGCTATTCTGTCCCTTCGAGGCTTCTTTTACGCTCCAATATATCGAAGCAGGAGAACACACGTTCACGATACGGACGGCTGACATCCAGACGTTTTTTGCCGACGTAAAGTACATTGCCGGCAAATCGTTCTACAGCATAAATGTTGATTATCACCGAGCGGTGAATGCGGATGAAAAGATCTTTGGGAAGAAATTCCTCCATTCGGGACAGAGGGTGGATAACACAGATTTTATGTTCTCCTTTCAAATGGATATCCAGATAGTTATGATAAGATTCGAGCCATAGGATATCCGTGTACGTAATTTTTTCATAATAACCGTTGGCCATCACGAAAAAGGCATTTGTTACATGACATTGCGCTTGGTTGAAACAAACATTACCGTTCGTTTCTTCTACCTTCTTGTTTTGATTTGAGTGTTTCATATCGTATACATTTTATGGTGTCGCAAGTCATGCGGGATAAAACTTATTTTATCCCTGTTTTGGTTCGGCGGTGGTACTCTCCTCCGGGAGAAAGAAAGAGGATATCTTTTCCTGGGGAATAGGATACGAGAATACGTCCTTCCGCCTGGATGTATATCCCAACGGAATTACGGACAATCGGATACTTGATTGGACAAAGGGAACTGTCGGGACAAATGTGATACACTGTCGCCATATACATGTTGTTCTCTTCGCTCGTGATGAGTACGGGCGGTCTGCCTCGCTTACTAACCCAATAACCTTCCGGGACTTCCACCTGCTTGGTGCAACCGGAAAAAGCTAAAAGGATTATAAAAGCCGATAAGAAATTCTTTTTACTCATGTCTGTTCATTTTAAAGTTCTGTTCGTAATTTTTAAAATTAGAATAAAAATAGGGAGATTGGAGGCTTTGGAAATTTTTTTATCCGTTTATTGGGTTTGTACATGAGAATGTACAGTTTGTCCATGCGAAAAGATACGTGGTATAAATAGAATTCATCATTTTCTTTTTGTATATCCAATAATGCTGGTACTTGATCTATTTACTGCCTTTCATCAATTATCGCATACGAAAGTGCCTTCTTCAAATAATAAATTTCAGGAATCTGCTGTGAGGATTTTCCGTATTTTGTCCTCTTCATAATCTATTAGTTTATGGGTTTCTTCCGCCAGCCTTGCTTTTAGCTGGTACAAGTTGGTTCGCATTGTCAGCCGGATGTCTGTCATCCGTTGCAGCTCTTGGTGGACGTCAGCCTCCGGTGAGATTTCCAGCACTTGCGAGCATAGGTTCCGTGCCATTGTATATTGCGATGCATCCTGCTCTTGCAGGTAATCATACTGCGTCATAGTATAATCTATTACTTCCTCGTAACTCAACATGTGTCCGTTGCACATGGATTCGGCCAGAGGAATGTAGTATAATAGGTCTTTAATCAGCGAACCGTATTCCAATTGCATCTGCCGGTTGGTGTCCAGATAGGTCTTTTCTTCTTCTGACAGTTGGGATGAAGGAAAACAGAAGGAAGACATAACGACTTGGTACTCCAGTTGTTTGTTGATGCCTGCCAGCAATTCTTTGGCATAGGCATAGTCCTTCAGTGAGAGGCAGGATACGACGGTGTTCAGCGCATATAGGTCAATCGATTTCAGATTGTCGGCAAGCTGTTCTCTGAATCCCTTCAACCATTCCTGCTGTCGGGTGTACAAGATGGTATTCAGTTGCAAAACCTTCAAATCACGATGCAGTACTCCGGTTTGCTGCAACGTGCGATTTAGTATCAGGATGGAAATGATTCCCCCTATGATACCACCTATGTATCCGCCGCCGTAATTAATCCAGGTGGCTACGTCACCGGCCCCGTCAATCAGCATCAGAGGATTCAATTTCACTAATACCCAGTTTATAGGTAATGGCAATAGCAGAGATAATCCGGCTATCTTTGCCAATTCTTTCCCCGACAGGGTGAAGTCATCAATCTTCATCAGGCCACTCATTTATAAAATAGTTTACACAAGGAACGGCAGTACGCAATTATCGGGTCTGTATTCTCTTTGGTATGTAAGAATGTCCAGTGGTCTGCTTCGACATACAGTAGTTCACAATCGGGATAATATTGTTTCCACATTTCTGGGTTTCGGTCATAAAAAAGCCGTGCGCATTCTTTTTGTTTTTTTGTAGGGAGTATTTTCTTTGAAAGCGGGCTTAAATCTGAAGTAAAATGATTGGCAAGGATAGAAGTGACCCGCCCTTCATACCGAAAATCGGGAAATGACGTAGCCAGGTCTATATCACGATTACAACGACGGACATTTATCCTGTCCGGAAGAATATCCATATACAATGGTATGTATTCTTTTCTCACTTTACTACGGCACACTTCTCCGTCAAGTACAATAACGCATGGTAATAAAGAGAAGCGTTTGTGGAGCTCATGTGCCAGATATAATCCCAATTCGCCTCCCAGGCAGAAGCCGGTAATGGCTGCAATCCGATATTCTTTGACAATAGGTAGCAAGGTTTGGATATAATCCTGGATAAGAGTTTCACATGAACGGGTTACTTCTTCGGAATATTCGTGATAGGATTCAAGGACATATATTGAATAGAGGTCGGCTATTGCTTCGGCTACTTTCCCATATAGGAACGAAAAACTGGTATAGCCACATACTACTACCAACACAGGTTTGTTGGGAAGTGGCTCATTATACCAATAATTCAACTTTTTTGAACAATTATGTATAATTTTTCGCAGGGTACGCTGCTGATAAATATCCTTCACCGAAACATATAAACCAAATAGTTCCAGTTCCATAGGTATCTGCATAATCTGAATCGAAGTCATTCCTAAATCGTCAAACAAGTCACTGTCAATATCTATATCGTCAAGACCTGATAAATGGGCAATAACGTGTGCTGCCGTGTCTTCTTCCTCTTTTCTTGCTTTTTTTTGAGTTTGATCCTGTTTAAGGAAGATTCCGGGCAACCTTGTTATGTCAATCTTACCATTAATATTGAGTGGGAACTCTGTAATCGGTATCCAGAACGAAGGCATCATATAGTACGGTAGAAAATTCCTCACATCTTTTTTAATCTTCTCTATTGTCTTATCGTTAAGACTTTCGGCCAGTTTGATATAAGCGACCATAAGATCACCTCTTTCTTTGGTTTCAATGCGAACATATGCCTGCATGACTTCTTCACATTGCTCTATCCGGCAGGCTATTTCATCCGGTTCAATGCGGTAGCCGTTAAATTTTACCTGAGAGTCTTTTCTGCCTATAAAATCATAACTTCCGTCAGGCATCAATCGTACAATATCTCCCGTTTTATAAAGTACCGGAGCTTTCTCCTTATCAGAAAACGGATTGGGAACAAAACTTTTTCGGTTAAGTTCCGGACGGTTCAAATAGCCGGAAGCCAGTTGTTCTCCTCCTATACACAATTCACCGGTTTCACCCGTTTCAACAGGGCGGAAATCAGGGTGGACGACATGCCCGACAACACCGGGTATCGGTTTACCGATATTTTGGATATTCAGGTTCCTGCTTACTTCACACATCGTACTCATTACTGTATTTTCTGTCGGGCCATAGGCATTAAGTAAACGATAAGGTTGAGTGGACACTCTTTCTACGATGGCAGCAAGCATCTTCTCACCGGCTATGACGAGAGTGTCCAAGTCTGGAAAATTCATATCTTGCATTAAAATGGCCAATGATGGTGGGAGAGTGACAAATGTAATATTCTCTTCTTTGACCAATCCGGATAATAATCGTATATCATGCCTTTCCCGCTCATCAGCTATAACCAACGTACTTCCATAGAACAGCGATGCATACATTTCTATTATTGATGCATCGAAATTGATGCTAGCAAGGCTGGCTATTCGGCTGTCCACTGAAATATTAAAGATAGTAGGTTCTGACACATTCCTCAACAAATTTAAAAGGTTGCCATAAGAAACCGGTACGCCTTTGGGAGTGCCTGTAGTGCCCGACGTATAAATGATATATGCCGTCGTGGGGAGTGGGTTAGTATTGCTATCTATATAATATCCGTCTTCATCTTCTGCAGAATCCATTTCCGATAAATTAAGAATACTGACATCTGCAAATCGGTGTATAAACTTTGTTTCGGTAAGTATAGTCGCTATCCGGCAATCGCTAATAATAAATCTTAAGCGTTCGTCTGGCATTTCCGGTTCAAGGGGGACGTACGTATATCCCAGCTTACATATTGCCCAGATGGCAGGAACAAGATAAGAGTCTCTTGGTAGACAAACCCCGATACGTACCTCTTGATTGTTTGGTTCCAAAAAGTCGAATTCTGTTTTAATTTTGTACAGTAAGTGGCTTGCTATCTGGTTTGATAGCTCGTCCAGTTCTTTATATGATAACTGTTTATCACTTGTTTTGACTGATACTTTATCAGGATATTCCAATACATTATGAGTGATTGCATCCTTTATCACATTCTTCGCCATAATCATTATATTTAAAATTTATAACTAATGTTGAACATATACCATAGCCCCTTCTGGAGGATAGGAGCTATGCTGGTGCCACCTTGTTTATAGGTCTTGTTTAGAATATTATAGATTTGAAAGTTCATCTCATAGTTACGGCATTGATAATTCAGGTTGCCATTCCAAATGGCCCGGGCAGGGATAGTAATGTCCTGATGGTGTATGTTACCGTCAGATGCGAGCATTTCATACAAAGATGCTTGTCTGGACAGGATATTCAAATGTGAGTTGATCCGAAAGCCTTTAAAAAACTCATAAGAAGCTATCAGGTTAGCACTAATGGGAGGGACGTTATATACCGAAGAGCCTTTGACATTATATTTATCGGAACTTAGTACATACTGCCAGGTCAGATTGAAACGACTTGTAAATTTCTTGTGAGCATAAGCGGCAGTCAGTTCCAGACCCAGGTTCTCCAGTTTGCCGGCATTCGTGTAGACCGTGCCATTGGGCACAATGAAACCGGTGGCCCGATTATAAAACATATTTGCATCAAATTCTATTTGAGGAGAGAAATGGTTGCTGATGAATGTAAGTTGCCACGAATGGAGATATTCAGACAGTAGGGATTCGCCGCCTGTTGTGGTATCAAGAGTATTATTCCGATAGAAATAAGGTGCGTCTACAAACGATTTCGCATAACTTAATTTCAAGTTCCATTTTGATTGGAGTAAGATGAGTGCCACACGCGGAGATATTTCATTGATAATCTGTTTATTTCTCCGCCTTTTATAATCGTAACGCATTCCTAAGTTCAAGATAAGCAAGTCCCGCCATTGATGCTTGAGTTGCAGATAAGCGTTTGCACTTGTTTCATAGCCTTTATTTAGATTCTTTGAATTGTCATAAGTAACCAATACCCTATTGAATAGATCTCCTTCTATATAGTAGGAGTCACTCAGATGAAATCTGCTCCATTGTATGCCACTGCTGATTGTACCGGTATTTCTATTCCCCCATTTATATGTAAAACTACCTTGCAGTAAAGCGCCATAATTCGTCTCTTGCCAGTTATGGTATTGAAAAGCGCCCTTGTTTGCGATGACCGTATCATTTGTACCTACGGGGTAAAGTGTATTGTATGCTGATTCCGGAATGGTATCGCCTGCTACCTGGTAACGACCTTGGTCAGCTGCGTCAATATGAACAGCCGCTTTTAGTTGAAATTGATTCCATTGTTTCTCAAGGGATATTTCCAAATGGTGGGAAGTATTAGCAAATCCAGGCAAATTACCTTTAAGTGTCCGGTAGTTTTCGTAAGAATACGGAGCAAAGTAGTAGCTCATCGAATACGGAGCCACACATTTCTTGAAGTGTGTATTGTATAATAACCTGATAGCATTCCAACTCAAGTCCAATCCTATATCGTATGACGGTTTTCGGTTATATCCGCCGATGATGATTTTGTCAGACACGGGTATTACCTTTTGTTGCTTGTCAACCGGAATTGTGACTTTTTCTCCTGCTGAATTATAAATGGAAGCCCATATTGCAATATCCCAATCGACGAAATGTTTGCCAAAAAGGAAATCTCCTCTGAACTGTCCGTAATTGCCCGCTCCGATGTTCAATTCAGATCCATTCAAATCACTGCCTGACTTGGTGATGATATTAATTACAGCCGTCAATGCCACACCACCGTATAATGATGACGCAGGTCCGCGTAACACTTCGATCTGTTTCACTTTCTCAAGGGCTATGCTGTAATCCGGGCATGAAGTATTGGTTGAATAACTGTTTAGGCGGTGTCCATTGAGCATGACCAGTATTTTCTCCTGCCCGGAAGAATAAATGCCACGCATGGCAACATTCATCTCTTCATTGGATTCGACAAAAGTCATGCCCGGTACATACGCAGTCAGTACGTCATTCAACGTGCGGGCACCGACAGCCTTTATCATATCTTCTGTTACCAGTGTTACCGGTACGGGGGCTTCCTCCGGCGTTTCTACTTGCTGCGAAGCAGTCACCAGGGTTTTCCTGCCTTCCCGGCATTTACGGATAAGATCGGCAAACCGTTGGGGATCTTGAAGAGACACTACATAGTAAGGCGAATACCGTAATAACTTCCAGACATTCTCTTCCGCTTTCTCGTTCCGGTCTACAGCCATGTAGCACAATGCCAGCAGGCGGCAGGCATTGGGAATGAACAAATTGTCATAACTCCCCATGTCTTGCTCCAGCAAGTGAATGGCTTTTTCGAACTGCCCGTCCCGATAGGCGTTTTCGGCTGACAGATAACTGTCTCTGCCCGAATCGGTCTCCTGCGCAGACAGAGTGAGGGAAAGCAGGCAGAAGAACAAGGTACAGTTAATTAGTTTCATAAATCTATAGGGATATGAATGATGAAGCGGGTGTATTTCTTCTCTTCTGAAATAAAGTGAATACTGCCGTGATGCTTATGTTCGATGATATCCTTCACAATGGACATGCCCAGCCCGGTTCCCTGTCCGATAGGTTTGGTGGTAAAGAATGCTTCGAATAATTTTTGTTGTACTTCCTGGCTCATGCCTTCCCCGTTATCTTCAATGGTAAGTGCCAGCATGTTTCTCTCTTGTCCGAGCTTCACCTGTATGGTAGGTTGGTAACTGTCGGAGGGCTCCTGGGCTTTTCTCCATATGGCATAATAGGCATTATTCATGAGGTTCAGTACCACGCGGCTGAAATCCTGCGGTATCAGTTTTACTATCGGCAGCTTGTCTTCATACTCTTCATGGATGGAGATATTAAAGTTCTTAAAGTTGGCGCGCATGGCATGATAAGCGAGCCATACGTATTCTTTGGTAAGCCGTGCGACATCTGTCGGCACATATTCGTCCTCTTTTCCACGCGAATATAGCAGGATACCCCGGATAATCCCGATGGCACGGTTGCCGTGTTCGGCTATCTTGTGCAAATTCTCGCTCAGGTCGCAGAGAATAGCGTCCGCCTCTTCTTTCTCGTCTTCCGGCAAGCGGACAGAGTCTCTTGCCAGAAATTCTTTCAGGTCTTCCAGCAGGTTATCCGATAGCTTGCTGAAATTGATTACGAAGTTTAGTGGATTTTGAATTTCGTGTGCTATGCCCGCACTCAGCATTCCCAGGGATGACAGCTTATCCTGTATCCGCAGTTGCTCACGCATCTCATTTATTTGTTTCTTTAATCTTGATAAATCGTCCATGGCTAGATCGAATTTTTAATTAGGGGTAACTTGATGATGAATTCCGTATATTCGTCTTTGCACGACGTAGCGGTGATGCTTCCGTCATGTTCGGCTATGATTTCCCGGCTCAGGTACAGGCCGACACCTGCTGCCTCTCCGGTGGTCTTGGTGGTGAAAAAAGGGTCGAACACCTGTTCCAGAATAGACTCCTCAATGCCTACTCCGTTGTCACGCAAGGAGATGGCCGCCATACTTTCTTCTGTCTCCATAGTTATACTGATTTCTGCCGGATAGGGCTGTTTCCCGTATTTCCGGGTGATGGCATACATACTGTTGTTCAGTAGGCTCATCAACGTCTTTCCCAGCTGTTCTTCATTTCCACGGATCAAAACAATCGTTTCCGGCAGTCTGGTTTGAATGGAGATATTCATTCTACCGATGTCTTCCTTATAATATGTCCGGAGCATCTCTATCGACTTCCGGCAAAGGGCGGTGAGTTCTATCCGGCTCTTAGTCCGGTTGCGGTCTTTCAAAATCTCTTCCATAGCCTTCAGCACGCGGGCGGTATTTCTTCCGTGTTGTTCTATTTTTTTTAGATTGGAAGTAAGCATGTCCAGTATGTCCACAGAGTCAGCGAAATCCTCTTCATTCATACTTGTCCTGGATATATAGAGGTTTTTCCGCACTTCACCTACCAGACCGGTCGATAGATGCGAGAAGTTATTGATATAGTTTAGCGGGTTAAGGATGCGGTCTATCAGCCCTTTCGTCAGTTTGCCGACAGTAGCCATTTTCTCCTGCCGGAGCAGGTCGGCCTGCGCGTGGCGGAGGTCAGCCGTACGGGCAGCTACAATGCCTTCCAGCCTTTCTTTTTCTTTTACTAGCTTCCTTAAACGCCACTTGATACATAGAAGAACCATAAACATCAGTAAGAAGAAGTATAGAAGCAGGCTGTACCACTTCAGGTAAAATGGGTATAGGACTACGAATGGATAGGATTGCACCTCGCTGCACCGATCGAAAGCATCCTTTGCTCGAACCTTAAAAGTGTAGGAACCGTAAAACAAATTGGTAAAGGTCTTCTCAGGGGTATCACTCCACGAGGACCATTCATCGTCATATCCTTCCAATCGGTATTGGTATTCAGTCTTCCCCAAAGCTGACAGGGCGTCTGACGAGAATTTGAAACGGATTTCCTTTGTCCTGCTACCGAACTTGGGGATGGCAATGTTACGTCCGGTTGATTCCCGGTCTGTTTGTATATAGTTACCGCCGAAAAACAGTGAATCCTTGTCGATATGAACCGCACGTATATACACCTGCGGTAAACGCTGGAATGAGGCATCGTTATCCATAATACCTATTCGGATGACCCCGAAGTCTCCGCCCACCCATATCAGCGAATCGTTTTCTGTGTAAATGGTGCGTATGGTTTTGTCCCGGAGTATGGCCAGGCGTTCATTCAGCCTGTCGGACTGTTTGTTTGTCCGCCTATCTAATCCGGAGAGATGTTTCCCTTCGGCATTGGTATGCCACGAGACGGAGTCAGTGAAGCAGGTCTGGCGGTTGTCTATGGACCGGAAACCAGTGGAAATGAAGTTATCATTGTCTTCACTCTTCAGGTAAAGGTTTCCCGAAATGTCGTGGGCTGTTACTCCGGACTGCCGTTTGTATTCCAGTGTCATCACCTTTTCTATATCAGCAATCCGAGTATGGCTTATTGTTCCATTTTGGCGGGAAAATAGGCTGATGCCATCTGCTTCCGCTAGGTATAGTTTCCTTTTATTATCCTCTGCAAGAGCCTGGGTATAGTTGTGGGTAAGCTGCCGCATCGTTTCCCCGTTCTTCTCAAACAACCCGTCACTGGTAGCAGCATACAGGATTCCATCTACGGATGTCAGCAACTGCCAGCATGCCTGTTTCACAGCCGGTATGCGTTTTACCGTTCCTTCTTTGGCCAGAAAAAGTCCTTGTAAAGTTCCTATATACAGATTGCCGTCATAGCGTTGCATAGTGGTAACTTCCCCTTTCAGTCCTTCCATGGGGGAATAGCGGTTGAACATCGAAGGCAGGGATACGCAAAAGACTCCGTTGTCGGTCACCCCCCAAAGAGTACCGTGTCCATCTTCTGTAATGCGATTGATACTGTTGCTGCACAATCCGTTCGTTTCTGACAGGACATAGAGCTTATGGCCGTTACTGTCCAGGACTATCAGACCGTCACTCCGGCTTGCCAGCACTTGCCATCCGCAACTCAAACGTATGGATTGGTTAATTTCCACTTCTCCCATTCCTTGTATCCGGATAATGGAATAAGGCTTCTCCCATAAATTGCCGGTGCTGACATCCGATACACGACGGACAAGTTTGTCCTCTATTTGATAGCATTCACCTTCTTGCGTATGGAAGAGTATCCTTCCTTTTTCTTCAAACAGTTCCTCCACCTCACCGATCTTGAGTTTTCCGGTATCTGTAACAACCGGCTTCAGTACAGTGCGGCAGCGCTCGTCCATCGTAATCTTTGCCACGAAGTTGTATCCTCCTGCCCATGTCTCTCCTCGGGAATCCGTAAACAGACGGGTGATGCGGGAATACCCCGGAGTATAAACGATATGCCAGGATGAATTGTCAAAGTATAGCAACCCCTCGAAGTTCGCAATATAGACGATGCCGTTTCTACCTCCGGTCACATCAAAATTACGGTTATGTGCACCATATTCCGTCGAAGTGTAGTTTCTGAAGAAAGGTACCCCTTCTGCTGCGTATATGTTCTCCAAATATACAGTATAGAACAGTATCAGTATCATACAGATGTTTCTTTTCATATTTTCCGAATTATTTCAAGGTGTAAGTTTCGGGGCATAAGTCTCAAAAGGTATTTGGTTTCCCATATAATACATCCATTCTCCTGAAGTGAAGTTACGTGACAATTTTTTTTGGATTTGAGTAGCCATGTAATCGGGCGAGACGGACATCTGATAAAAAACTCCGTTACCGTCTCCTCCAAACAGGACAGTCCCGTCAAGACTGAAAGCCATTGCCTGCAACCACGAAGAACTTTCCAGTACAGTCACTGCTTCCTGACGTTCTGCAGTCAGGTTCCACAGGCGCAGTGTACGGTCATAACTACACGAGTAAAGCTTGTCTTTCAGGATGCATATACCCGATATGGCAGCCCGGTGGGCTATCAGTTGCTGGATATTGTTCCCGTTTGTTCCGGTTATCAGTAATGTTCCGTCTGCATAACCGACAGCAAGCAATTCCCTTTCGGGATTGTGGCAGAGTGCTGTCACTGCTGCATCGTAATAGTTCCCCAACCTTTGGGAATTTCCAGCAACATCTATCAGAAATATATCTCCGCTTTTGCAGCCGGCAAATAGCCCGTGAGCGTTATTTGCCATACACATACAAGTAACATCGGTCAAATCGCAGAACTTCTTTTTACTCTCCGCATAAAAAATATCTCCGGCAGTAGAAAGCAAAAGCGGTTGACCATCCAGCAATAACATTCCTGTATACCCTTTCCTTTCTGTAGTAAAAATATGGACCGGCTTTTCTTTGGACAGTCTTAGTACTTTGCCATCGTATGATAAGACATAAAGTTTGTTCGCATCTGCACAAGCTGCACGGAAGTCATATTGCGGGTCTGCCAACAGGACTTCCGGTTGATAAACGTCACTTAGGCCTTTCTTCCACGCCACTATCTCACCGTATTTGCTGACGGTATAAAGTACGGCCTCATTTTTACTGTTATCTGTTATGACGATGGAAGTAATTCCCCCTTGATGTTTCTGCCAGACCGAAGGCTGTCCGGAAGAGAGTGATAAGGCATTGAACACGGATGACAGGAAAGTATTGCCATGATATCTCCTCACAAAATTCCAGGAAGAATATGCCAACAATGACGCCACTTCATAGTTTCCGGCCTTATACTGCGTAATGGAAAGTGAGCCTAACGAACGCCCTAGCGTAAGGTAGGTCAATGTGTCGGCCACTCTTTTAGCGTACTCCGCCTGGACCTGTCGTTCTTCGGCAAGGGCTTTTTGCCGGTCAGCTAACTGGTAGGCTTTCACCGCCTCTTCCTGCGCTTTTACCGCCCGTTTCCATTCCTTCTCTACACGTAATTTCATCCGGAAGTTCTCTTCTGCCTGTACTTCGGCCTCTTTCCGTTGCCGGTCGGATATGCCCTTTTGTTGGTAAGCTATTTCTTCCATCTGTTTGCTCACACTTCGTACCATCACTGCTTTTTCCTCACGCTTGCGTGCTTCTTCCAATTGCATTTCCAATTTGGAAACCGACTTGCGGATATCACATTTCCGTAGCACCAACCCTGTGGTTAATACACTGGCAAGGCAGAGAGACACACCGGCGAATATGATTTTTCGTAAGTCAGCCATGTCTCTTTCCTCCGCTGATATTCTTTGTCAAAACTAACTTATTCTTTCCTTCTTCATACCGGTACGTAACTCTGTCCATCATCTGAAGAATCAGGAATATACCCAATCCGCCAATTGCACGCTCTTCAAGGCATTGCGTTAAGTCAGGAGCCTGTTTCTCTATAGGATTGAATGGTCTGCCACCGTCACATATCTCAATCCGTAGTTCCTTGTCGGTATTGGTTACATCCAGTTCGATATAACCGTTAGCTCCTGTAGGATAAGCGTAACTGATGATATTCACCACCACTTCCTCACAAGCAAGGCGAACAGCATATCCGACAGAAGGATATGCCATCACTTCTTTCGTGTACATGATGAAATCTATAATCTCATCAGCCCTTCCGGTAACTGGTTGGAACAACGTGTGGCTCATACTCTCTTTTTTATTGATTCGCGCACTCTTCCACGGTTTGGTAAAATTTGAAGAATTTATCAAATCCGGTCATCGACATGACATCACGTATTTCGTCAGAAACGCCCACAAGGTCTATGCGTCCGCCTTTAGCCTTAGCGGTCTTAAATGTACAAAGCATGACACGCAACCCTGCGCTGGATACATAGGCACAGTGGCTAAGGTCCAATGCAATATTCTTATTCTTTTCGAGCAGATCCATGATTCCCTGCTGTTCCTTGGTGCTGGTAACAGTATCCAGCACCATCCCTATTTCATAAATTTCAATCTTTTCCATATAGAATCTTTGTTGGTTTGAAAAGAGGATTAATTCATTCGTTTGATGACTAACAGAGTGATGTCATCTGATTGCGGTTGTTCACCGGCATGGGCATATACGCTTTCCACGATTCCTTCTACCAGTCCTTTTGCTTCTGAAGTGGTAGAGGGCAAAGTTTTCAGTACACGTATCAGGCCGGAGTTCGAAAACTGTTCCTTCTGAGGATTGAATGCCTCTGTCACTCCGTCGGTATATAGTACCAATACGTCGCCATTTTCCAATACTAGTCCGCCTCCTGTATAGTGGAAATCATCGAAAATACCCATTACGAAGTTCGTTTCCATCTCGACAACCTCCACATGACCGTTATGACGTATGATATACGGAGGCGTATGTCCGGCATTGGTGTAATCGATTATGCCGTTGCTGCAATTATAAATTCCATAAAAAGCCGTGACAAACATGGCTTCCAGACTCTCTTTACAGAGTAGTTTGTTTACATAGTTTATACATTCTGTCGAAGATACATCGCGTAAGCCTGTTGCCCGTAAAAGTGTACGGCTTACCGCCATGAAAAGTGAAGCCGGTATGCCTTTCCCTGATACATCTGCAATCACGAAACCGAAACGGTTCTCATCTATTTGGAACAGGTCATAGAAGTCTCCGCCGACATCCTTTGCCGGAACCATGGTTGCAAACAGGTCTACTTTTTTCGTCAGTTCCGGAAATGGGGGAAACAAGGGTAATATGGCACGTTGTATTTCTCCCGCGATTGCCAGGTCGTTCTTAATGGATTCCAATTGGGAATGTTCCTTTTCTGATTTGCGGATAAAAGCAATCTCTTCGGTAGCTTTTCGTATGCTGCGTTCCAAATCTTCCAAGTCTATCGGCTTGGTTGCGAAGTCGAATGCCCCCTTGTTCATTGCCGAGCGGATATTATCCATATCCCCATACGCCGACACCATGATACACTTCATTGCAGGATTTTTCAGTTCATTTATTTTGGCAAGCAATGTCAAACCGTCCATCTCCGGCATGTTGATGTCACTTAGGATAATGTCGAAATCAGGTGTTTCCAGCATCTTTTGCAAAGCTTCCAATCCGTTGTGCGTAAAAATAAACTCATATTCACCCTTACGGATTTGTCTTCTGAAATACTGGGTCAGCAGAACCTCCAGGTCCAGTTCATCATCCACACTTAAAATCTTCGTAGCCATATATTCTTCTGATTTATAAAATTATTATTTTCTTTTTGTCTGGCTTTCCCTTGCTCGAAAGACAAAAACTATCATCTTGTTGCGTGCCAAACTTATGTAGCAAAGATAAAGACCGGCTTTCATGCGGATAAATATTTTATTGGAATGACGGACTTGTCCATGTGATTGACATATTTGTCCCGGCGAATGCAATTCACACGGATAAATGTACCAGCCGTATGGACAACCCTGCAATTCCAATAATAAATTAAGAGATAATGATGAAATCTGCCAACTTTGTCGGTGTAAGCTTACAAGAGATATTTAAAACGGCGGGTTCCGAAAAGCCGAGGATAGAGTAGGATAATTGAGTAATGATATATGAAATTATTAAAAATTCAAGCTAAAGCTCTTGCTATAACAATAATTCTCCTGATAAGTATACCAGGTATGTTGTTGGCGCAAAAAATTGCAATTATTGATGCTGGTAGTTCTGGATCAAGATTGTATGTATATGAAATTGCAAATAAAGGTAAGAAGATTGATGTCTTGTATCCGACCGTAGGACAAGAAACCAAGTCTAAAGGAAGAGCATTATCCAGTGTTCCCAATCACAGTGACAGTGTTAAAGTCTTTTTGACCACAATGACAAGCAAGTATAATCAGAGTCCTACTACGGAAAAGATACCACTGTATATATTGGCTACTGCCGGAATGCGGATGGTATCTAAAGGTAAGGCAGACTCTATTTACGCAAGAATATACCAAATTGCAAATAAAGAAATATTGAACGGGTTTCATTTAGAGAAAGCCATGACCATTTCTGGACGATACGAAGGGTTTTATGCATGGATAGCGGCAAATTATAAAAATGGAAAGTTAGGTTTTAATAATTCATCACCTGAAAAGCCATTGACTTACGCCGGTACACCGTATGGTATTCTTGAAATAGGAGGCGCTTCTATGCAAATTACATTTGCTATGAATAGGGCAAATGCAAATACCATCTCTCGTAAAGGATTTAGTAATATTTACAGTATAAGCTACCTTGGCGGTGGTGTAGATCAAATTTTCGAAAAAAATAGAGTGAAAATTGCACCAGATTTCAACATCGAATTGAAAGACATAAGTGATTTGCCAATCAATGCGTCTCATTTTATCGGATTGGGAAAGCCTATTGAAATAGTATTAGATGGTGCAAAATCTAAGGGCATTTCGATTAAGGATTATCCGAAGTCGCTAACAATTAAACAAGAAGACGATTCGATGAAAAACTATCACCCGTGGATAAATGCTCAATATATATCTTACGTAGTCGATTTTTTTAAGTTAGACGGGAAATTGAATAAACCGACAATTAAATCAGATTGGACTGAAGGAGCTGCATTAGACATTATTATCAATAAAGAAGAACCAGAAGCATTTAATTATAAGGAACGTAACTAAACCTGAATTATATAACTAGTTGCTCTACATGAAGTAATATTTCAAAACATATAAAAAACGGCGGGTTCCGAAAAGCCGATCAAAGAGTAGGAAAAAAAATAATAAATTATGGATATTAAGTCAATATTGAACACACTCAAGAAATCAGATTTATTTGGTGATTCACGTTATGGCAAAGAGTTTGATGACATTGACCTTTGCAGTGAAAAAGGCTTCTCAAATCCGCAAAGTATTATTATCCGCAAAGGAGCGATTATCGATAATCTCACTTTTGTGTATAACGGATATACCACAGCACACGGTGGTTCAGGAGGAAGTAAAAACGAGGCTATGCTTGGGAAAGACGAGTACATTGTAAAAGTTGCCGGTACATATGCTAAGTTTGGAAATGAACTCCTTATCGGAACACTGGCTTTCACTACTAACAAAGGTAATGTTATATCTGCCGGACAACCGACTCCCGGTAAGGATTATTTTGAGTATAAAGCTGAAGAGGGGTATTCCATCTGTGCACTCTTTGGACGTGCGGATCGCTATCTGAATTGCATTGGATTCCATGCTAAAAAGATAGATATGGATACAAAAGACGGTATTCTTAACGGTTTCCGCCGCTAAAAGCATATCCGAAAGAGGGGAGAGGGTAATGATCTGACTCTAAGGACTTTTACATATCCTTTTCTTCGATCCGGCCTTCTGAACAAAATCCTCTTTCGGATAATCTAATAATTTACAAGTAAAACGGTGGTTTCCGAAAAGCCAAATAATAAAAAGAGTAGGAATAATAAAATTGTTTATTATGAAATTGAAACAACAAAACGATTCGGATTCTGCTACATTAGAACAGTGTTCGGATGATGTCGTTTGTACAGGACAAATGACAGAATGTGTATCAATCATCTTATTATGTACTGATAATACTTGTTACGGCATACACTGTGGTGGCGGTATAACGGGAGGATGGCCCGGAAAAATTGTAGAACTTTTTACAGCTACACAAAAAAAATGTAAGAAACTTATTGTGATATTTGGAGGCTCGTATCAAGACACAAATGAACGACCTTTTTTGGCTTATAAAGTAGATGCGGTTAAAGATATTTTTACGAATATTGCTGCTGGCAGCATAGAAATCTATTCGTCATGGGACTTTGAATATAACATTTCTAGTGGTAAAACAAATGAAGATTGTAAAACTCTGAATGAAAAGTTTGAGTGGAAATAAAAGATTATGCTTTCTTTTTATTTATATATCTTAGAAGAATGGACCATTGACTTTTAATACGTCTTTTAGCTGAAACTCTATGGGCAATAAAATACATCAAGCTAGTCCTAAATTCCAATACAGTGCGTAGTGTTTTGGGAAAGGTGCCAGTTGCCATTCGGTGACTGGCTTTTTTTTCATTGAGTTTACAGAGTATTTGCGGGTTGAGTCACCACTTGGGCACATTGTTCAACTCCTTCAATTAACTGCAAGCATTATGAGTGTTACTCTATATATTTAAAAAGGCTACTGTTACCTTCCGAATCAATCACTCCTAATTTTTCAAGTTCGTGTACTAATATCTTGCATGACTTCTCTCCAAAATTGCGAGCCATAAACAAGCTCTTCAGACCGCCACCATTTTTAATATATCGAAGAAGATCCTCAATGGTAACAATGTCCAGCACTTTCATACAATTAATGGTTCTTGTTTCCAAGTTTAGTTCTGTAAGGAGATTCATAGATAATAACTTCACAATCGTCCAAGGGATATTTTCCTCGGCCATTCCTGTTAGTTCTTCATAATTATCCTTAGCCCTTTCTTTTTCCAACACAGTATGAATTGCCTTTATATGTTGTTTTAGATTATTATTTTGTATTTTGAGTCTGTTTATTTCGGTTTCTTTATCAGCTAAAATAGTTAGATGATTACTGAAAAATCCCTGATGGCTGCGGACGATAGCGAGTGCGGACTCATAGAGATAGCAGGTTCTGGTAAATGATAATCCGGAATTTTTAGCAACTTCCGAGTTTCCTTTACCTGAAAGGACTTCCATAAAAACTGTTCTTTTTTGTTCGTTAGGAATTAATTGGCTCATTTCTTGTATTATCAAACGAAAAATAGGGGCAATTCTTTTAACAGACTTGAATAGATATATCAGATCATCAATTTGCAGAATGGCATTAGTCAGTGCTTCTTCCCGGATACTTATTTCTTCTTCCATGTATTCTTTTCCCCAGCGAATATTGTGCGCAAACAATTTACTTATTGCCACATCATCCACCATCCACGATTCACCGACCTTAGTTAGAGTAATATTGTTTTGTTTGGCCCAATATAATATAGTCCGTTCGTTGGCATCAAATAATAAAGCTGCGTCACGTAAGGTAATCATATTCTTTGTATTTAAGGTTTTGTCTCTTTCTTATTCTTTACAAACAACCATACACTTAAAAAAGCGTGAGCATGATTGTTCTACCGTGACTCAGGCTCTCGTAACGAACGATACCATCATAAGTGCCAATGGCATTTTTGATAGTAATAACATGCAAAGTTATAAATATTCAGATAAGAAGGAGAAGAATAATGATATTTTTTCTTGGTTGCAAAATAAACATCATATCAAAAAGAGGAAACATTCTGGAAAACATATCAGTGATGAAACGGAAAAAAGACTTTGTCTTTTGTTTTTTTCTGTTCGTGAGTGCAGAAGATATATAAAAAAGTATACTTTTGTAACTGGAAAGACAAACACTATGGATGTAAATTTATACAAGTTCCTGATGGGAACTTCCTCTTTCATAATTGCGATACTGGGCGTCATGTTGGCTACCACGATATTGCCGAAGAATGGATTAGATAAGTTGCGGAAAGCCCGTAGTATTCTTGTACCATCCTATTTCATATTGGCTCTTCTTAGTCTGGTGTGTTGTCTGACGGGATATGACCGCTTTGTCGAACCTACTAGCACTCTTTTTGTGGCATCATTCCAGGCACTTCTCTTTACCATGTCCATGCTGGTCTTTATACGCCCGGGCGAGGTCCTGTGGAGAACCGTGTTCAGGCAGGCGGTGGTTATCACTGTGGCGGGTATTGTCTTGTTTATTGCCTTATTTTGCTTTACTGATTATTATTCGTGGTTCTTTTACACAGGGATCACCGCCTATGTTATACAGATGACTTTCTATACGCGAAAGTTCACATTGGCCTATCGGAAAACTGTACAGGAGGTGGATGATTACTATGATGATGACGAGGAAAGCCGTCTGCGGTGGGTGAAGATAGGCTTTTATACCGCTTTGGCTATTGGAGTCATGGCGATGTCCATCATATTTTACCCGAGCTTATACAAATTCTTTGTTCCACTGTATGTCCTTTTTTATAGCTTTATGGTGATGTGGTTTGTCAATTACTACCGCATGATGAAATTTGCGATTCCGGTTATATCCGCAACCATGCAGGAGCAACAGACCGAAGCGGGCCTACCGGAGGCAGTTAGTATAAACACAGAAGTTAATACGGACAATAATGCTGAAGAAGAGAGCGAAAAAGATCAGGTAGAATTCACTACAAAAAAGGAACGGATGTTGCATGAAAGGCTCCAGCAATATATAGACCTGAAGGAATTTTGTCAGAAAGATGTTCCTTCTGAAGCCGTAGTGGCATCGTTGGGTACAACCAAATCCTTTCTTCGTCGGTATATGAACGAGCATTACGGCATATGGTTCAGCACTTGGCGTAACGAGTTACGTATACATGAAGCATGCATTCTTTGGAATAAATGTCCCAGTATTCCCATAACGGATATGACCAAAATGATAGGTTATGCCAACAACGGAAATTTCTGCCGGGATTTCAAAAAGATAGTAGGGATCACTCCAAAAGAATATTGTATGCAAGTGCGTATCAAGTCAGGATCGGAAACATCTTTGAATCCTGAAGTGAATCCTTTGGGGAAATGACATTCCCCCCCTTTTCTCTATCGTTTTATGATTTTTGTCAGTAATACTGCGTTGTCTTAAAATTGTTTTTTGTGCATCGAAAAATTGTTTTTTTGTGCATTTACCCTTCTAAACAACTTCTTAAAATTGTTTTTTGTGCATTTAAACAAATGACAATTGATTTTATTTGGTGAAAACTGTTCAATATAATACTTTAGCAAGGCACAAATGATATTTCTAAGACTTTCTTTTTTATATTCTGATAAAAAAACAGCCGTAAGGCTTCTTATATAAATACTTGAATAATTAATTATGAATACATGGAAAACTGTGCTTTTATGCACACTACTTATCCTTGTTGCCCTGCCAATATTTGCGCAGGGGCCGGATAAAACTCCCCGGGTGGTACTCCGCTTTGTAGAGGGTGAAGATATGTTCTACATTCCGTGGAACGGTAACGGAATGGCGCTCGATTCATTGTGCAAAATGATTAATCCGGCTGAACTGGATGCAGGAAGTGTCAAGGTGGATGGTTACAGCAAGACCAGGAAGCTTTCGATGATACGCTGCAACCGGGTGAAGTCCGAGCTTATTGCCCGTAAGGGAATGCAGGAAGAACATTTCATGACGACTAATAATGCAGGTGAATGGAATGGTATGAAGAATGTGGTAATCGTCACATTACCGATATTACACAGGGAGCAAACAGAACAGCAGCAAGCCGTGTCTTCCGAAGGCAGAGAGAGCATTGTCAAAGAGAAAGCTGACATAAAGCCGGAAATTCAGGATTGTGACAAACCGTTAACAGCGGATAAACCTGTGGAACCTACACAACGTCATGACTCCCGACAAACCGAAACCATGCCTACGCAACTTTCCACCGGAAACGATTCCGGCACTCTCTCCCTGCGAGCCAACCTGCTGCGCTGGGCAACCCTTACCCCGGATCTCGGCATTGAATGGCGTATCAGTCCTACATGGAGCCTCCTGCTTAACGGCACATGGACTTCATGGAGTTGGGATGATAAGAACCGCCGTTATGCCCTTTGGGAAATATCACCGGAGGTACGCTATTATATAGGCACACAGAAGCGGGGTTACCTCGGCGTGATGTATCACGTGGGAGAATTCAATTACAAACTTTCCGATACCGGCAAACAGGGCAACCTGATGGGCGGAGGCATAACGGGTGGTTATCTTCTGAAACTGAACCGTGCGTTGAACCTTGATTTTTCGTTGGGTATCGGCTGCACTCATGCGGAGTATGACAAATACACGGTTATCGACGGTGTGAATGTGAAACACGGTAAGGCGGATAAGAACTACTGGGGCGTGAACCACGCCGGAATCAGCTTAATATGGACAATTTTTTAACGCAAGGAGGGACACAGAATGAAGAACAATAAAGTGTATTTAATAATGTATGGCGCAATCAGCCTGCTTTGGCTCGCTTCCTGTGTGAAGGACGACCTGCATAATACTCCGCATCCCGACAAGGGAGCAGTAGCCTTGTCCATTGACTGGACGGCAACGGAAGAAGGCGCGGTGAAACCCGGAAGTTTCTCAATCAATCTGCGTGGAACGGAAAACGTTACGGTTGAAGTCGACGCCGCTACACCCGGCACCTTGCCGCTGCTCCTGCCCGGTGCATACAGTGCACTGATGTACAACAGTCCAGACGGCTTCAGCATCACCACCGATGATGCCACAGTAAACAAAGCCACCGACGGCAACACCTTGCTGCCCACACCGGGAGTACTCTTCACGGGTGCGGCTGAATTTACCGCCGTAGCCGATGACACTTTGGGCTGTGTAATTCCCGTGGTGCAGCGGACACGCCGCCTCCTGTTCCGCCTGACCGTGACCGATGGCGCCCCGGAACGCATCGCTTCCTTGTCGGGTACACTCTCCGGTGTGGCGGGCAGCATCCGGCTTGCTACCGGTGAACTGTCGGGAGCAGGCTCCGTCATTCCCGCTTTCACACGGAGCGGAGCCGAAATCACCGCATCGCTGAACCTGTTGGGCATGACCGGCACGCAACGGCTGACACTGCTGCTGACCTTCACCGACGGACTCACCCAAACCATCGAAAGCGACCTCACGGAACAGCTCGCCCACTTCAACGACAGCCATACGGCACTCGAAGTGAGCGGTACGCTGAAAACCCCGACTGCCATCCAACCGGGCACATCTACCATCACCGACTGGCAGGTGCAGGAAGAGAAAGACATTACCATTAACTGAAATACTGAATAAAACAATAGCTTATGAAAAAGATTTTATTTCCCTTCGCACTGGCATTACTACTGTTCGCCTCGTGCAATAATGACGAGAACGAAACCGGAACGGACAACGGCCGCACTCCGGCAACCTTCAGTGCCGATATCAGCCTGACCCGTGCATCCCTCAGTACTTGGGACCCTGACGATGCCATCGGTATTTATATGCTTGATGCCGGAACGACAAGTATTTCTGAAGCCGCTGCCAACCGGAAGTATCTCACTCCGGCAGCCGACGGCAAATTCTCTCCGGCAGCCGCCGACCAGACTATCTACTTTCCTGTGGACGGAACCCGGAAAGTGGATTTCGTGGCCTACTATCCATACACTGTCGGTTTGACCGACGATATCTATAAAGCTGATATTACTACCCAGAGCTCTCCGGCCTCCATCGACCTGATGACCGCCCGCATAGCGAGCACTTCCGACAAACCATTGGACAAAGACCACACCGCCGTCGTTTTCACCTTCGGGCATCGTCTGAGCCGTGTGGAAGTGAATGTGGAAGCAGGCGACGGATTCACTGATGCCGACCTTGCGGGGCTGGCCATCACCTTGAGCAATCAGCCGCTGAAAGCAGACTTTGAACTACTGACCGACAAACTGGCCCCTGGCAGCGAAACCGGCACCATCACCCTGAACACTGCCGCCAACGGGCAGAGGGCATCCGCCATCATCCTGCCGCAAGAGGGACTGACGGGACGGACGCTGACCTTCACAATGAAGAACAACTCCATTTTTACCTGGGACATAGAAACTGACCGCACTTTTGAAACCGGGAAGAAAACCGTCTTCAACATCCGCCTGGCACGCGCAGGCATTGAAGTGACTACCACCATACAAGCGTGGGGCATACAGGGAACTGTGAATGGAGATATTATACAACAATGATAATTCCCTCCCTATAAAAATAATAATATTATGGCAATCTCCGAAAATAAAACAAACCATACAGCAGTGGGAAATATAGATTCCTTTTCTGCCATCCGCAAGGATAAAATAGATAAATGCTTCTATTATCCTCCGCCAGGTACCCTACATTTGGACGATACGACGGACGAGAAAAACGCCACTTGCGGTTACGTGGGAGGAACGGCATTGTCGCATCCTATAACTTCGGGCAACACGACAGTGTGGGGCATGAATGATTACAATGCCTTTATGGATGATAGCGAAGCGCCCCCAACAGTCAATCCCGTGCTATGGCGTATGGAAAGGCTGAACAACAAAAACGGATTATTCCAGGTACACCCCAAAGCGGAAAAGGGTGGCAGGACCGGCAATATCTATCAGATACGCAGTTACGACCTGGCTACGATGACCATTGTCAAAGGAGATACCGGATGGGTCGTGATCGACCCATTGACCAGCAACGAGACGGCCGCCGCAGGATGGAAATGCTTTTGCGAACAAGTGGATGCCAACGCCCTGATATCTGCCATTATCATCACCCATAGCCATGTGGACCACTACAAAGGCGTGGAAGGTATCATTGACGCAACCGGCATCCTGCGCGGAGTGGCACAAGCCGATTTTGAAACTAAAAGGGGCATTCCCGCAGGAAAGGTACTGGTAGTGGCTCCCAACGGTTTCTACAACGAGGCGATTTCCGAAAATCTGTATCTGGGCAATTGCATGAGTCGCCGTGCCGTCTACATGTACGGAAGCGCCCTGCCTAAAGACGAAAAAGGTCATGTCGGCTCCGGGTTGGGAAAAACCATCAGCACCGGTACAGGGGCATTGTTGTCACCTTCGTTTGAGGTGAAACCGGGGGACAAAGAGCTTGTGACACTCTATATTGACGGATTGGAAATGCAGTTTCAGGATGTGCCGGGTACGGAAGCTCCGGCAGAGTTTCATGTATATATAAAAAAATACCGGGCGCTTTGTCCGGGTGAGAATGTAACCCATACTCTGCATAACCTGCTGACGTCGCGCGGAGCAAAGGTACGCGATCCTAAAGCGTTTGGCAAAGCCATTGACGATGCGATCCGCCTATTCGGAAATATGGAGTGCCTCATTGGCAACCATCACTGGCCCACCTGGGGAAACGCCGAATGTATCGCCCTGATGGAAAAGCAGCGCGACCTCTACCTCTACTTCAACGACCAGGTAATCCGCCTGCTCAATAAGGGTATGAATATGGAAGAAATAGCTGAAACGTTCACCCTGCCTGACAGCCTGAACTGCGAGTTCTACAACCGAGGCTACTACGGAACGGTGAACCACGATGTGAAGGCAGTTGTACAGCGCTATATCGGCTGGTGGGACGGCAACCCGGCCAATTATTTCAAGTATCCCGACAAAGAGGTGGCCCTGCGTTTCGTAGCCGATATGGGAGGAGCCGATGCCGTGTTGCGAAAAGCGATGGAATATTTCAAGAAGGCCGACTACCGCTGGACGGTGGAGCTGACGCGGCAGGTGGTATTCAATGATCCTGAAAATATGCAAGCCCGTTACTTGCAGGCCGATGCACTGGAACAACTGGCTTATTCGTTCGAAAGTGGCACGTGGCGTAACATCTTCCTGAGCGCAGCGTTCGAATTGCGCGGCGAACCGATGGGAGTACTGCCTCGTACCAATAAAGAGTTTATCACTCAGGCAACTGCTACGTTGAAAACACTGACTCCTGAGTATATATTCGAATATTTCGCCACCTTGGTGAACGGTGTGGAAGCCGGAAAGGCTAACCTGTTGCTGTATGTTCATTTTGACGATACGAATCAGACCCATGAACTGCATTTGGTGAACGGCGTGCTGCATCATAAAGATAAAACCGAAGATAAAGAGTTGGCGGAGAAAAACGTCATCACCTTTGCCGGCGTGGAAGCGTTCGCGGAGGATTTCCGGTTGCGTATGCTTACCTTGCATCCGGACGATTGCCCGGGTACAAAGACAGACGATGGGGCGAGTCTTACCTCCTTATACCAATTTTTTGATACATTCAATGGGATGTGGAACATTGTAGAGCCTCTTGACTCGACCCCCCGGAAAAGGACCTATCTGCTGAGTGGGTTCGTAACCGGTACAACTATCCAATGGGACATATCCGCCAGTGCTTGTTATGACTCCATCACTCATATTTATGATGATACGGGAAAAAGTTATGCCTGTGCCATTAAAAAGAAGACGGGTAACGACAATTTGATTACACTGGCCCAGGGGCAAGCGCTATTTATGGGAAAAGACCTTTATATAGATATTTCATCTTCATTGGCTCATAGGATAGATGTCAAGATAGACACATGGACAACAGTCGGACCGAAAGGTATGACCCTGCATAAAAGTATCTATATGGAAGACTCGACGGATAATGACTATAACGATGTGTGCATCACGCTTACAGGAGGTTGCGGAATATAAGTGTCGCGCCACAATAAACGGGGATGATAAAAGGAGATTAACAAAAGACGATATGGTTGGCCTGTATTTGCAGTCAAATGCCTAAGCCATTTCTAAAATCTATAAACGACCAATAAAACGAAAAAGATATGAAAGCAATGAAACTTATCACCGCCCTCGGGCTTGCTACGCTGGCCCTGACGGCATGTACCAATGAAGACGAAATGCGGAACAATACGCTACCCGAAGGCGCAGTACACCTCACTGCTCAAATAGAGGGAGTGCAGACACGCGCGCCGCTGCTCGATGCCGATGGCAAAGGCTCGTTCGACCCTGCTGACGAATGGGGCATGTACACTTTTACGGGAGATGCCACATCCCCGGCATACAGTAACGAAAACATCGCTTACAAGGCTGACAACAGCTCCCCGCTCTATTGGGAAGACCTGAGTGAAACATCCCCCGTCACCTTCTCCGCACATTATCCGCACATCACGGAAGCCATTGCCAATCCTGCGGCATACATGCATACACCTTTAGAGTGGAACAAGACAGACGACCTGCTCCACGCCACTGCCACAGCAAGCAAAGGCGGGACGGTGGCGCTGACATTCAAGCATCTGATGCACCGGCTCATCATCAAGCTGACGGCGGGAGAAGGCATGACCGGCACGAATTTGACTACTGCCTTGATAAATTCCGCGGGAAAGAATGGCGATTATACGATGTATGGCGACGTGGAGGTTAACCTGTTGACCGGTGAGGTCAACTATGGCCGGCATGGGAGCTTGATACAACTTACCAACGCAAGTCGTGGCAATGCCGACTGGAAAGTGGCACCCCAAGACCTGAGGGCAGGTGCGGAATGGCTCAGGATAATGGTTGGCGAGGATATGTGGTGTTATAATGTACCTGACAACCTGAACAGCAGCAATCCCGACCATCCCACCCGCCTCGAAAGCGGCAAGCAGCTCACCCTCAACCTCACGCTGAAAAAGAATCAGCAGACGGGACAGACCGAGGTGGAACTCTCCGGTTCCGACATCTCCGGTTGGGGCAATGGCGGAACGATTACGGACGATGTAGTGATAGGCGGAGATACGCCTGCTGACGGCAACATTAACATGATCGGCAAGACCGCCGAAGAAGTGAAAGCCGCCATTAAAGCCGCTTTCGATGCGGGCATCACCGAGTTTACGTTGACAGGCCCCATTGCCAATTTAGGGTTGTCAGGCGCAAACCTCTCTGTGAATCCATTTTATAATACCGCGGTGACAAAGTTAGACCTTTCCGGCGTGACGGATTGGGAGCCCGTAGACATAGACGGAAGTGCAAATCCCACCAAAACCGTGATAGGAGTGCCTGAATACGCCTTTTTATCTTGTTCCGACTTGAAGACGGTAATCCTGCCCGAACAGGTGAAAGCCATAGGGACTAATGCTTTCAGCTATTGCTCATTGCTCTCCGAGATTAATCTGAAGAATGTCACACACATCGGTAAGAGGGCTTTCATGGACTGTTCGGCTTTGGAAGAAGTCGATATGTCCGAAGTCACCACCATTTACGAAGGAGCCTTCTGGCGTGCCGGGTTGGTTGCCCTCTCTCTTCCCCAAGCTACTTCGATTAGCGAAGGAATTACAGATGGTAACTCAGGTAATGCCGGTTCGTTTGCCAGCTGTCAATCACTGGTTTCTGTCGAAGCCCCTTTACTGACCAATACGGGGTACCTCTCATTCGCAGGCTGTACGGCACTCAAAATCGTAAAGATGCCTGAACTGACGGAAATCAACGAAAATGCATTCTTTAATACGGGCTTGGAGAGCATAAATCTCGGTAAAGTGACAACGGTAGGCAAACAAGCGTTTGAAAGATGCGAGAAATTGACCGAAGTAGAACTACCTTCCCTTGCGACTATTGGTGAACAAGCCTTTAAAGGTTGTATTGAGCTGGTAGAAATAGAATTGCCCGCCACTACTATTGGTAGTTTTTTGTTTCCAGATTGCACCAAATTAACCACCCTCTCGCTACCCAATGCCAAAACCTTTGGTTATAGCATTGTGGCTGATTGCTCACTCCTTACCAATCTAAAACTGACTGCAGCAGGCTCATTAGTTAACGTTGCTGGTGAGGTCATAAATGAGGGAACTTTTGGGGCACCGTCATCTTCAGACTTCAAGTACAGTAATTGTGCCCTCGTGCTAAACGCCGACAAGAAGCAGACCGGCAAAGGTTCGCCCACGGTGACAGACGCGACCACTTGGCTGGGGAATACTTGGAAGGGCATTGCGTTTGAATAAGAATAACCCCGCCATTCTCAAAGTCGAATTTTGGCGGTGTATTGAGACTCAGTCCGAATAATAAACAAAAAATAATAATATAAATGATTATGAACAAGAATATCGTATTACCCAACATGGTGGACATCTTCGTCAACAAGAAATTCGAAGTGGAACCGTTCATCGACGCTCTGCAATGGCTCGAAAGCAAAGGCTTGCCTTCACCGGTGAAAAAAGAAAACATGGATGGAAAAAAGCCCGGTGTGCCCCGTCTGGAATATTTCATCAATGGCAACTACTTCAATGTGTGGTGTATCGAGGATTTGATGGACAACGGTACAAGCGGCTCGAACTCGCAGGAGAAATTCCGTGTATTGCCCGAATACATCCGGACAGACAATCCACACCTTATCATAAGCGTCAGCACAGCAGAATCGACCCCGGATGTTCAGCCCGAGGACACATCTCTCAACGGTTCTGTGCTGATGGGTGAAATGTTCTACCAACTCGATGCAAAGCAGTATGACCCTACCTCGCCCAGCAACCTCGAAGCTCAACCGCTGGCGGAGTCATTCGTGCAATGGCAGATTTACCGTTTGATTCAACAATGTACGCCATCCATCAACAAACTGCTCGTGTGCCCGAAACATGTAGGTGCATCACGCCATGCCCTATGTTGTGCCGCATCCAGGGAGTTTACATCAATCGGTGTAATAAACATCGTCCATTATGATGCTTATGCCAAAGCCGACCCTGCCGCATACGAAGCATTCAAGAAAGAAAATCCTGACTTGGTTGCCGCTTCGATAGAGACCACACACGGAATAGTGAAGATGTCTGCCGCAGAAGCCGCCGGAGGAAAGCATCGGTATCCTGTACTGTTTGTTTCACCCATTACCGACCGCTACCTCCACTTCGACGATGACGTGGACGAGGCACAGAACTACACTGCCGGTTACAATGCTGGTATTGCCGTGGGCGTACTGATGGAAAATATGACTTATAGCGACCTTGTATCTTCTCCTTCTCCACGCTTTGCGGACTCACATACTAATGCCGCCCATATTTGGGTTAAAGGGGAAGGAATCAGCAATGTGGGCTACGTGCTGAAAGAGAAAAAGATTACCACGGATCAACCTTGGAATTCGTTCCATGCCTCTAGTTCGAAAAACAATCTGCTTACCTTTGTAGTAGAAGCCGGACGCAAAGGCTCATCCGATGTGGCAGAATGGTTCATTGAACATTCTGCAGCGGGTATGGCAGGGTGCGATACCTGCGATGCTGAACCGGACAACCTGAACTTTGCATTCACGGGTGAAATAAGTTTTGATTATGGCGGTCATACCTATACTTACGGCGGATATACTTTTGGACAAGGACATAATGCCCGTAGCCGCAATAACTGGTGGGCAGGCCTTGCCAGCACAGCCGGACAGGAGATAGAAATACCATGCGAAGGCGAGGAGAAAGCCGCCATCTCTGTCAAATTGTTCATCAAGGCATGTGGTGGTACTGAAAACGAGTTTGAACTGCAAATAACCGTTCTTCCTGCTAATGCCGATATTTAATAACGAACAGGTATTTGCCGAAGTTAAACTTCGAGGCTGGAGTTCACCTCCGAACGGGAGAAGACTTCCAGTGGTGTCTACCCCCGTGCATGGTGGATATAACTCTATTTCTAAACTACGGATGACATCAGCGCTTTACGCACTGTTGTCTTCCGGTAGTTGTATCACTCAATTAGCAGCTATACAACTGCTGTAATGAGTTTACCGCCAGTTGTAGAATAAAATTATAAGGGACATAAAATAAGAAAAGAATATGAAGACATTTCGAATAATCAGTCTGGTCTTGCCGATAGTTCTCGCTTTGGCAGCCTGCAGCAAGGAGGAACTCCCGGCGGAAGGAACAATACCCGGCGGCGACAGTGACAAAATACGAATCGCCGCCACCGTAGGAGATTTCACGGTGGAGGACGGGGCGCCCGGCACAAGGGCAACTATTAACGACGATACCGGGAAAGGATCTTTCGAGAATGGTGACGTAATAGGACTATCGGTCAAATGGATGAAAGAAAACACCACAGCCGAACCTTTACAAAGTCTCACTTACAGTAACGGTTCCTGGTCAGGTTGTACTACGACATGGGGCAACTACGCTGAGATATCCCAAGAAAAACCGCTTCGCTTTACAGCCTGTTATCCTTACAGGAAAGGAACTGTTAATTACACCGTACAAACAGATCAAAGCCAATCTGGAAATTACGAAGAGTCCGACCTGTTGTTCGCCATGAAAGAATATGCAGCAAAGCCACAGGACGGTATAGTAGAACTTAACTTTGTGCACAAGATGGCCTGTCTTAAAATCACATTACTGGGTAAAGCTGCTGCCGATGCATCGGTCGTTATCAAGGCGGTCAATATTGGCTATACTATGAGGCCTGATGGAGATGGAATAGATACAGGTCACGGTGTTGGTTATATAACCCCTAAAAGAGTAGGCAATACATTCTATGCTGTTATTCCTCCGCAAGACTTGGGGATTGGATTGCAACTCGCCATCACCGTAAATGGTAAAACGACCGAGCACATTGTAAAAGGTACGCAAGGAAAGGAATTGGAAAGTGGTGTGCAATACCCTATCGAACTGACCCTGAACGAAGGTGGGCGACGGGTGGCGTAACTACTGCCGAGACATTGCTTGCAGCTTTGAAGACGGGCGGTACATCAGACAACTATGGACTACGAAGGTAATTTCGAGTTTTATCTCGACGAGGGAAACAACCGGATCAAACTGCGGAAGAAATTGCAAACTCTTTGAGAAAACGGGAAACCATAAATAAAGAAGTCTAATCTTGTTCACTACGAAAGGAAGGAGGAATAAAATAGTGGAGATTTGGAGAAGAATATTATCCCATTAATAAACAATTTAAAATCAAAAAAGTATGAAAACGCAATATCATATAATAGTCGATACGACTGACCAGCATATGGCTGGTACCGATTCCAACATTTTTATCGTACTCTATGGTGAGCATGGCACTTCGGACGAAATTCGTATTAACTCCATTTTCAAAGGAAATGCTTTTGAACGTAACCATTTGGACGAAGGAGACTTCTATGTGAATGAAGATTATGGAGATATTCATAAAATTCGTGTAAGAAGCGATGGTATGTACGCTGGTTCAGAATGGTTGTGTAGTTATATAAAATTACAACGGATAAAGGTGGATGGAGAGAAAGTTAATGGCCCTGTAATGAAGTTCTCATTCGGCCCAAATAATTGGCTAAAAGGTGGTGACGAAAAGATATTTACGGCAACTTCTCAGGAATAGCCAATCCTATTGAATATTGTAGCAGTATCAGTTTCCGTTTCTGGGGACTGATACTGAATAACAATTGCTGAAATACGGCAAATGAAAACTCCGATGAACATATCTCTGATCACAATTGTTTGCCAGTGTCTATGCCATGGGGGAAATGCCGACATCATGGTTTACTTGTCATACTATGCTGCATTGTTGATACACCTCTGTCACACTATTGGAGTCGATTTGAGTGGTATTACTCTTTATCAACAATCTTTCCATTTCCTTCTATTAGCAGTTCCAGCAACCTTCCCTATTCAACTATACCTTGTTTAACTATATGAATGAAAGAGAAGAATAAGAGTTGTGTTAATTTGCAGTAAAAGGAAATTTAACAAATTATAATATATTGATTTTTATTCTACTTTTGGACCATAAATAGTAACTGATTGAACAAACAACAAAGCAGATAATTATGGACGAACATATTATTGGAGAAAATGCAGGAATCGTTTGGAGATTGCTGAATAATGAGAACCGAAAATGGGAATTTAAAGAAATAAAAGAGGCAACCAAACTTGATGAGTTAGAGTTAGCATCTGCTATAGGTTGGCTTGCACGTGAAGATAAAATACAATTTGAATTGAACAAAGAAGGAGAAAAAGCATATATATACTTGATGTGTAATGTATATATTGGCTAAAATAGACTGTATGAATGTAAATATTAGATAATTCTTTATAGGGGATAGGCGTATACAAAATACATGCTCGTAGCCGTCTACGGCTAAATCTCAATTAGAGATAAAAAGAAGGTCCTGCTGACCTGTCGCATTACATATCTATCGCCGAAGCCTAGTGTACAGCGGGGGCATTAACCTTCCGCACAGGAGCAAGACCAATATTATCACGAAACTACGAACATATCAAAAAATATGCTCGTAGTCGTCTTCCGACCGTAGATACACTATGGTTTTCAGCTGGTATTGTAATGCGGTACAAATATGCACATTTTTCTCGATAAATCCAATCTAAATTGTATTTTTATTTACTCATAAATCAATAAATTCCACAAGAGGTTTAATGCGAACATTATTAGTGTGTAGTAACTGTTGATTTTGGCTTATAAGTTCTTTTAAACCGATATTTAAGAGTTGCTTGAATATAGGCTGTTTTAGGCTTTTGATGTAAATAAATAGGAATATTGTAAGACGTGATAACGATTGTTTGAAAGCTAATATAAAAAAACGGCTCCACCGACCTGTTGCATTACATCCATACGCCGAAGCCCAAGTGTATTGCGGGGCATTAACCTTCCGCACAGGAGTAGAACCGTAATATCACAAAACTACGAACACGTAAAATGCATGTTCGTAGTCGTAACGACTAAGGGCACTTTGGCTCTCAACCGGCAGAATAGATTTGTAATGCATTACAAAGATAATTATATTTTCCGATAATACCAATTATTCCGTGATTTTTTACTCACAAATATTTCTATGTGATTTCTATAAAAAAGTGCTATTAGTGAGAAAAACGTAGATAATGCGAGGATAAAACTTCCAAGATGAATTAATCTCTAAGAGATTGCTGAAGCGTAGATTTTCACGTATCAGTTATTGAAAAATATATTTTGAGTTATTACAAACCTTTATAAAAAAAATAAAGTGAACCCTCTAAGGTTCACCTATTTAAATACACAATTATATTTTTAAAAAGATACGGCTCTGGTAACCCGCTGCATTACAATACTATTGCCGAAGCCTTAGGATCTAAGTGGGGTAATTAACCTACCACACGAGATACACAGAACCGTATTATCATATACTACATGGTATAAAAACCGTAGCGTGATGACAACTAATGGTCTCCTAAAACTATGAAACAATTAAAATGTATTGTAATGCATTACAAAGGTGAGCATAAATTCTGAGAAATCCAAAATTCATTGCATAATTCTGGGTAAAACATGCATAAATTATTTCGCCAGAGAAGTGATACTACACTTTAGAGCACTATAAGACTAAAAAAATAGAATGAAATACATTTTGTCAATGTGCCGGATTTAAATATATAAGATGTTTAAAACGGACATCTGTCTTTCGCATCCAGACAATTAAATTAATGGAAGATATGACGCTATTGTTTTCGCAAAATCCAATATAAGACCACCGTAGGTTTTTATCTTTTCATAGCGTGCCTGCGCCTTTTTTTCATCTTTGTTCAAGAGTGCGGCTTTCATGGCATCAATATCTGCTTTGATCTCTTCCAAACGGACATCATTGTTGTCTTGTAATTGCTTTATCAACTTATCTATTTCATTGTCAAGGCTTTGTAAACCGATATTAGTCACAATATGATTATTGTCACCTACTGAAACTGCGCCTGTCGAGTAGTTGTTGATAGTAATAGTATTTCCTTGTTTTTTTGCCATATTTTCAATATCATTTAAGTAAGATTCGACTAATCTGAATAAATAGGGGCGGATGTTTATAACTTCCTTTATTTGGTTTTTTAAATTTTCGAAATCGAGATTCCTGTCTAATACTGGGTTGGCATATATTATATCCTTCAGTTGCGGATTAGAAATAAATCTCTTTTCATTCCTGAAGTAATTCAGGCAGTTTCTTAAGAAGCCTTGCAGACGTTCAGCTTCATAAGATCGTTGTGAGGGGCTGATAATTCCTTCATCAATTTGGCATAGCACTTCATCCAATGTAGCTTTTATAGAAAGAGCTTCGCTAAAATTCGAGTACGCATTGATACCCGATTTCTTCCATTTTGTGTTAATGAAAATGTACCCTTCATAATTTAGACCTTTCTTGTCATTTCTGTTTAGCATGATAATTTCTTCCTTTCCGTCTACGCCCACTTCGATATTTCTTTGCTGGAAGTGCATGTACTCACTCTTATCTAAGAGGATAAAAAATTGTGGTGCAAAACATTTAATTTTCTTATATATATCCTCACCACAATCCAATAAAGTAGCTTTCTTAGTGGTAATACTCGCATAGTGATTGGTGATTTGTCGCTTAGCTTTAGCCAATGTAGTGAGATAATCCCGTTCTATATAATCTTTTGTGAGATAATCGTTCCCTATTTCTTCGAAAGACTTGGAGATTCTGATTTTCAGTTTTGACAGTTCATCAAGAATATATAAGATATCTGATTCTTCTAGTAAGGATACATCAAAACATATTTCATATATAGTAGTTGCATAAGTGCGACTCAGGTATAAAAGTCGGTGGGAAAGTTGGAAAAAGATGCCTTTCTTAGCTTGTTCTTTCACAAAGCGATGCCACCCATTTATCTTGATTGCCCTGTTGGCACTGTAATAACACCCGGATGTACTGCACATAATACCATTGTAGCATCCGGAGTTTCGTAGGAAACATAATGTTGGCTTATGGCTTGTCCTATACCAATAGGTCAGCATTCCGTTTGTTTCGGTTTGCACATGCCGGCAATCGGCAATTGAATACTGAATTATAATTTTCATAGTTTTGAGTTTCAAGCTCTCAACCTTACATAGTCTTGAGCGACTTTCGTCTGTAATATTGATAAACTGCCTTTACAGAACAGCCTATAAAATCCACTCAACAAAAGTGTTTTTTTAGAGTCCTATGCTCCAAAAAGTCGTTTTGCTTTTCCATATTCCTAAGAAATAAGGAATGCAATATTTTTTATTGTGCGCAATTTACAAAAAAAATGGAAATAAAAAGCATTTAATTTACTTTTTCATGAGAGTTTGATATGAAATTCATACATTGATCGAACAAGTGTGTAGCGCTGGTTATTTTGCATTGCCCAACTCAAAGAAGTTTATTCCTTGTAATACTTGTAAAATCACCTTTGATACATAGCATACCAAAGGTGATTTTATAAATTCTAAGTATTGTAAGTTACCTCATTGTGAGGTGTTATTCTTTATTCTTTTGAGTTACTTCAATTCCATCCGGCCAGACAGCATTAGTATAGGCAACAGCATCATTACCATTCCCGGTGAAATCTTTCGCTATGTTATTCCCTTTACCTTCGTTGAATTTCCAATAAGCTTTCAAGCCTTCAGATTTGGGATCAACATCATACATGTTTTTGTATATTTCCTCTTGTGATCGAACCACGTTCCATATGCGTACTTCGCAAATCTCGCCGTCTAATTGGCGGGTCATATCGTCTGGTTCTCCGTATGAATGTCCTATCTTGAACATAAAATCTTTTCCTTTAGTCTGTTTGCCCAAGTTAATAGCTTCACCAGTTCCGTAATCCTCAATAGTGCTTTGCATTTTACCGTCTACGTAAATGGCAGCAGTTTTTGCTTCGGTATCAAAAGTCACGGCTACATGGTACCATTCTCCTGGTTGTAATAGTTTTCCCTCGTCTGCTTTGGGAAACTTAATCTCGTTAGCGGCAAACTGCAATTGTTGTTTGGGGAACCCCGAGTCACCCAGGCGGAACAAGCAGTATTGCTCTATACCCATAATAGTAGAAATCTCATTTTTAGGATCGAATCTATTCACTCGGATAATGGCTTCGAAGGTCAGTTGTGTTAGACCATTTACCACGTCGGCCGTAGGGCTGTCTTTATCGAATCCGGGAACTTCAAAGTAGTTGTTTGAAAGGCTTACTGCTGTAGTTATAGCACTGGAACGGCGTACTATGTAGCATATGGTTTTTGACCCCTCCAATACCCCCATGCCTCCTGATGCTTGCTGAATAGTGACAGGTAACAAGAAGTTAGTGTCAATGTCTAGATTGGTTAAGTCTGAAAAATCAATCGTTACGACCTCTGAATTTATATCCCCCTTGGGGATAACGACATGTTGTGTGGAAAACTTATAATACTTAGCATCGAGCATCGCATAGTTAGTACCGAGCCGTGCATTATAGTTATTGATTAATGAAGGATCTGCCTGAAAGTTGACATCGATATCTTGTTCGGCAGGATACGCCAGTTCAGCAGAAAGTTCCTGCTGTCCTGTTTCTTTGAGATTATTAAACGTAAAATTGGCTACATCTTTCACTTTTGCAGCATCGATGTATACAGTGTTGTCAAAAGGAGAGTCTTTGCTATAATCTTTGTTGTCACATGCCGTTACCGACAAAAAGAGGGTTGTGACTAAACTTACAAAAGAGGCATACGCTAGAAAGCCTCGATGAGTATTCTTCGTTTTCATGATATTGTTTTTGAATTATCAAATTTGTACATATTAGATTCTATTTCTTATTGATAGCGTTCTCACCCCTCTACTGATTTTACTAAATTATAGCTCAATTGAGATAAAGGTCGGAAAGATTATCCGGGAGAAGTAACCTTCCCGACCTTATTTCATTTTATCCGGTGCTATACAATTCTATTTAGTAGATGTACTGCACCGAACAAAAATCAGTATACTACATTAGTAGTTCTTAGGATGAGATACGCCGGTCCATTCTACGGTCTTTCCGGCCCCCCAAACATTTGAAGCAAAATCATTTATTATGTAGGAGGTATCCCATTCGCGCATATTGAACATCATTACAGCACCATAACCGGAATAGTTACTAGAACAATCTTGTATCGTACTTGAGCGAGGTGTGGTATAACCTTGGTTCGTAATACTTATTGTCAGTTTTGCCCATTTACTGGTTGGCAATCCAGAAGGAGGATTCTCATTACATCCGAAGTTAGGCCACATGTAATCAAGATTACCAGTAGCAGATCCGGCATATCCATAATAGAATGTTGTAATCAACTTGTTAGGCATCAATTCACGCAGCTTTGTAATAAGGCTCCCCATAATAGTAGAACTTGGGGAAGGCAAACCTGATATTTTGCCGTATTCGGCATATTCATCATCAAGATCAACTCCGTCCAATCCGTAAGTATTAACACAATCCGCTACTTGTTGTGCGAAACTATTAACCATTGCAGGGGTCAAATTAGCAAAACCTACTCCAGTATGATCACCTAACAATCCCAACAACACTTTAATTCCTTTCTGTTGTAGAGGGGCAATCAAAGTACTGGCGTTACTTAAGGTGTGAGACTGATTGTTATTGTGGTACAACTGTACTGTACCTTTTGTTCCACGAATATTAGAGGCAAATAGAATAACATGATCCACCACTTCTTCCGACGTGTTTGAGAACAGATATTCCTTCGCATTTAGCGGATTGACATCATTCGTTTCGATATAGACAGTCAATTTCGGTGTTTTACTACCTACGGCGCGTGTACTAGTCTGGGTGTCTGATTGTTGCATTACATCGTCTTCCATACCTACATTGCTACAGCTTGTAACAACAGTTCCTGCTATCATTGTTGCAATGATTAACAAGATTGATGAGATTCTTTTACTCATAGTCGTTTTTATTAAGATTATATAATTTACAGAATTGCTCCCGGAATACGCCTGAAAATGTTTACTCCTTTCTTGTATTAACAGGTTTTTCTTATTATTCAATTCTGTTTTTCTTTTATATTTTTATCTATCCTAATCAGCAGTTCTACCAATCTTTTGCAAGATATAGATAACCTAGATTAAATTTTTTGTGATGTTCCTCTGAGGTTGTGACAGATACAGTATAACTGTATTCTCCTAGTTTCTCTCCCTCCATAAATGGAGGACGTGGACTTTTACCCCAGTCGAGGCCATCTTCAGCTATCGCATTAATAAAAGATAAATATCTATTTACCATGCCATATTCATACTGATTCTGTTCATCACTAATCATATCACTACCAAATACGATAATATTGTTCTTTTTTCGATTTTCTTCCTTTTTCCAAGTTATTGCCTTTTTAGTTGAGGAATTTAATATTCCCCCTGCACTCTTGGGATAAAGTGGTACATTTACGCTTCCATAGCGTTCGGCTGTCAGTCCTGCTATGGGTTTGCGAGTATAGTCGCTGTAAGGGTGTTCGGTTTCCCACGGTTCTATAATCTGCACTTCTTCTTCCTCTGAAACATAGCCATGCCATGCGTAATCAATGTATTTTCCCACTTCTATACCTTCGCATAAAGCAGGATTATAGAAGGATGCAGTAGGCTCGTCCTTATCTACTAAAGTCAGCATTTTACCAGGCATTGCGTCACGCAAACTTTTGATAAGTTTGGGATATGAGGTGGTATTTACTGGAGGCATTCCTGCTTTATCATATCCACTGCCTACATCCCAAAGGTTCACACCATCTAACTGGTAAAACTCTACTGCATCTTTTACTTGTTTGGTAAAATCTGCTATCTGGGCATCATTCATATTACAGAAACCTAGGCCTTTATTGCCTCCTTCGATGCACAGACACACTTTACGTTCGTGATCTTGAAGAGGGCGGATGTAAGTGGCTGCATTCTCTAATACATAGCGTAGATCATTATTCAATGTTAGTATGGCGCGACCGGATTCTTTATCATAACCTACCGTTGCTATCCGCAAGTTGACAATATTCCCCATACTATACGTATGCTCTTCATGTGTCTCAACGTTTCTTCTCGCGTATATAAAAATATCAGCAAGTATAGGTTGGTAAGTAGAGGTGTTGAGATAGAACACAGAAAGGAAACGGGTATCCAATGTTGCGATATTAACGCCATCTTCCGATAGTATTTCACCTGCCTTTTGGCGTGCATTGATTCTGTATCTGAGATATTGCTTCTCTGTTTCGCCGTCCGTATTAGTTTGCTCTATGGCAAAGAGTAATTCGTAAGCATCATAATCTGCAGGCAGATTATGTGTAGAAAGCGTAAGTTTGATACTTGATGACTTCTCTTTTCCGGCAGGTATAGTCAGGATGCCTTCTCCCGAGATTACATTCCCTTTGGGGAACACTGCTGATTTTAACAAAGGTTTTTGTCTCCAATGTGCTGCAACCATACTTTCATTAAAAGCTTCAATCTTCGCATTATCTGCTTTTATCTCAGCTTCAAACTCCATACTCATTTCGGTTTCCAATTTGACTGTTATCTTCACATCGCTCGTCGCTGGACGGCTTAACTGATAGAAAATTTCATCGACAACTATTTCATCTTCGCTGTCATTGGTCAGTTCAATAACTGCTTTTCCGGTGAAGGACGAATTGCTACGCAGCGTACTGCCAATACTTCCCATTGTTGTTTCATCCGGCAATTTGCCTGCATCAGCCAAAATAGTATCTTCGGTGCATGCTGACATTCCAACCGCTAGTATCAGCAGCGGGAACAGAATATATATGATAAATTTCTTTTTCATAATCGTACGTTTTTATTTCGACGGATTCATCTGTTGAATAGCTGTACGAGTGATTTCATAATTCATATTCGCACTATAATAATTGCTGCCGATATTGTGAATGGCAAGGCCCCCAAGTGGTCCCATTGCAGCTACACGATCTGTCATCAGAGGCACTACACTTTGTTTTTCATTCTTTTCGTCTACTATTTGGTCGCCTATACGGGCAGATAATAGAACTTTCTCACGAGGCAGTATATTGCTATCCGGCAATCCGGCAATCAATAGATTTAGTTCGCTCACATTAGTGAGGTCAGCAGTATTTAACACAATGTAGTTTAGCTTTTCAAGGTCAGTAGACTCTATAAAGTCGGGATTACCTTCAAATACTAATAACTTTCCACCACCCATTGCAGCGGATAGTTTAGAAACGATGAGTCGTGCGGCCTCCTTACGCGCTGCCATTTCAGCATCTGTTCCGTTATATAGACGGACACCTGTAAAGGCAAAACCATCCAGATTCAATTCTGTTGCTGCGGTGACTGCTTTATCAAGCCAAGTTCCCAAAGCTGCGGCATCAGTAAAGGTAGCTGCCTGCGCTGCATAATCTACAAGGTAGATTACCCGGGTACTCTTTTCACGCAAAAGAATAATGTCTTCACGGTCATTATCGCTGATATTACTAGGATTACCTAAGGTAACAATGTCCAGTGAGTCAGGCAATGAACGAAGATAACTTCCTTCATTTACAGGTCTCTCCGGCGAATTGTCAAATCGAACATAAGCTACATAATGCTTGCTTTGCTTGTAGGTATTTAATACTTGCATGTAGCTTGCCCATAGTTCCGGATTTTGGTCTTTGGGACTATTGATGTCCACATCTACTGGCTCCGGTTCGTTCCAGTCGCTACATGCTGTAGGCAGAACGCACGCTAAGAGTAATAGGGTGCAGGTAAATATGCTATATATTATTGCTTTCATATTTTTTTATTCTTCATTCGTATTAATCATACTCATTCATCTCTCAGGGATTGGTGTAGGGCTTTTTATCCCACCACAACCGTGTGCCTCCGTTGTCAGGACCTCCTAACATGCCTATTGCCTGTTTAATGTTAGATAGGTTTTCGCTGTACTCGATAGGAGGGTACCATAACCGGCGTATCATATGATCAGTATCAATGGCGCCACCGCTTTTATTCTTTATTATCGGCAGCAGATGCGGATATCCCGTGCGTCTGTATTCACTCCAAGCTTCCACTCCCAGGGGGAAATTAGCAATCCACTTTTGAGTGATGATACGTTCAAGGTTCCGCTCAAAATAGTTTTCTCCTTCTTCCCAGGCAATAGTAATAATACTGCGCGGACCTTCATAATCTGTATATTCATACTTGGGGTCGTCATATGCCTGCGGCATATCGGTTGCATTTGCGATATATGCATCTGCACCCATCGCTCCGTATTGTTCAAAGGACAAAGCTATGGCTTGGTTATACAAATCTTTGGCTTCACCTCCCATATTCCAGCCGCGAAGGGCACCTTCGGCACGTAAGAAAGTGATTTCTGCGGCATTCATCCACATATAGGGGCTGGCGCTTGTGATGATCGGCTTACTGTATGCACCTATCATTTCATCTTTACTGACCACATCAATACCGATGCGTATTCCGGCATATCCATCCACTTCCATCCATGTTTCCTGGTCAGTAACCTTAACCGTAGTAAACATTTTCTCCCGTCTCGGGTCCTTATAACCGTTCATGTATGAGATGATGTCACCGCCTACACGCTGGTCATTCCAGTTGTTGAACACCATTGCCGCACGATTCTCTTCTACTTTCAAGAAGGCATTGTCTGCATTTTGGGTAATGACACCTGCGGTTACAGCTTCTTCGGCTATTCGCCGGGCTTCTTCTTTCATCTCCGGAACATAAGTCAAACGTATTGCCATACGCAACTTGAGAGAGTTAGTGAATTTGAGCCATTTGGAGAGATCCCCCTGATAGACATCATCAAATTTTCGGAAGGCTTCTGCGCTCAAATTAAGGTTTTCTGTAAGAACATCACTCACTTCGTCTAATTCTTTGAACATTTGCTTATATACCTCTTCCTGTGAATCATAGGGTACGGTAAGAGAAACTTCGCCGGTCTTAGATATGATTTTAGAATAGGGAATAGGACCATACATGTCTGTCACCCGGTGCATGATGGTAACACGTAGTAGTTTTCCTAATGCTAACGCGACTGGATCTTCTGTTTCGTCGAGCAAGTCACGATAGAACGGGTAAGCACGTGTAATAAAATCGGAGAAAGGAGCTTCCAACCAGTCGGAAGGCGGATTGTATGTTTCAAATTTAGCACTCCATTCTACTGTACAGCCAATATATCCGGCAAATGCTCCTGCACCTAGTGCTTCGACAAATTGGTAAAGATGCTCCTCCGTCGGAATGACCAATCCTTGTAATCCTTTAAGACTGGCACCTACGTTATATCCTTCACGACCTAACTCTTCCTTGTCCACTTGATAATCTTTCTGGTTGATCTTGTCAAAGTTGTCAATACACGCAGTTCCGATAAGAACAAACAGTGCAAGTGAGAACAACTTTATAATAGATGTAGTATGTTTCATAATTACTATTTTTTTTATCCGTTAAAAGTTGATTTTCACGTTAAAACCGATATTGCGTGTACTCGGTAGCATAAAGTAGTCGATTCCCTGATAATAATTGCCTGTTGTGGCAACGGCTTCGGGGTCGAAGGGAGCTTTGTTATATATCATACAGAGGTTACGTCCTACGACAGATACCTGTATGTCACATATATCATGTAGCCATTTGCGGGGGAGGGTATATCCTATAGCTGCTTCCTGTAGGCGTACATTGGTGGCGCTGTAGGTATAATATTGTGGCAATCCCAGCTGGGAGCCAATGGCAGTGAACCATGTCTGTGCATCCACCCTGTTACGTCCGTTTATCAATACGCCACCGTTGTCCCGGGCAATCGCCGAGCTTTCGGACACACCGTATTGATCCATGGCTGCTGCTGTGGCAGAATAAACAATACCGCCAATGCGTGCGGTCAACAGAGCACTGACATTAAATCCTTTCCATGAGAATTGATTGCTCCATGCCAGATTACACTTGGGGAAGACGCTTCCCAACTTGATATCAGGTTGATTATTGACTGTTATCAATGCTCCTGCAGGGGAAATTTCCACCATTCCGTTATCATCCCGTTTCAGGTCGGCTTGAGTGTAGAGGTCACCGAGTGACCCTCCCGTTTTCAGGATGAACCGTGCCTTTCCGAGTCCGCCTACGTCCAACCGGTCTTTATTGATAGGCTCACCGGTTTCCGGGTGTATGTAATCCTTTACCAGTTCGATAATTTTGTTTTTATTGTGGCTAAGCGTAAAGTTCGTTTGCCAGCGGAAGTCTTTTTTCCATGTGTGTCCATAACCAAGAGAGAGTTCGACTCCTTGGTTACGTACATAACCTGTTTGCAAATATATAGTGGTGTAACCGGAGGATACGGAGATTTTCGGGTCGAAGGTCTGGTTGAACGTGTTAGCCAGATACCATGACACGCCAAGGTTGAAGTCCTTGAAAAGACGCATGTCCAGTCCTAATTCCCATGAATCGGTACGCTCGGGTTTGAGGTCGCCGATAGGATAATGCGTTTTGGGTTTCCACGTCTGTGTCGTTTCATCGTACTCAAAGGTAGGCGAGGTCAGGTTACGTGGGTAGGGCATACCGACGGAACTGAATGAGCCGCGTACTTTCAGGTAATCAATTGCAGAAGGCAGTTTTACCATTTCGGAGATGATCGCCGAAAGCCCCACAGACGGATAAAAGAAACAGGTGGAAGATGAGTTTGCCAGTTGTGATGCCCAGTCGTTACGTCCGGTCAACGTAAGGTAGAGCATACTTTTCCAGCCCAGTTCCGCACTCGCGAAAATGGATTGAGTTTGTTCCTCCCATTCATCCTGACGAGCTTTCTTTTGTGTATTATCGAGATCGAAGACATTAAACACATTAGGAATACCATTGTCACGTATCGGTCCGCGATAGCTAAGTTCGTCATATTTGTTATCCACGATGCTCGCTCCGACATTCACTACAAGTGAGTAGTTTCCAAAGTGTTTGTTGATGTTTGCCAGTACATCGGCGTACACCTGTGATTCATCCGGCTTGGCAATGGCATAGAATCCCTGGGTACTACCTTCGGTGAGAGTAGTATTAGAGCTGGCGTATAGCTTTTGCTCATATTTAGTACTGGAATTGTCTACCCGGACGCGTCCCGAGATATTCAGCCAGTCCGTGATGTCGTAGCTTAATGAAGCGGACAGCATGTAACGCTTCTTACTGTTGGTACGTAGATTACGATAAGCTATCCAATAGGGATTCTGCATACGCAGGTCTCCTTCGCCTTGTGGCCAGTACATGGTCTTGATCTTGCGGGCCGGGTCCCAGCGCTCGAATACTTTAATCAAATTAAAATCGTCACCACGTGGGAATAGATAGACTGGTACTATCGGGTTGGAGTAAGCTCCCTGATTGGTCATGTTACGGTCATTCTGGATGATATAGCTGGCTCCGACATCCAGTTTCAATTTATCATTCAGAAATGATGTAGTATTACGGAAGGTGAAGTTAAAACGGTTGTAGCGGTTATTCGGCACAATTCCCTCTGAGTTTACTGCGGCTGCGGAAAAGAAGGTCTGATTCTTTTCTGTACCTGTCGATAAGGTGACGGAATTGGTATAAGTCATTCCTGTGTCGAAAAAGTCACGTGGTTCATAACCTCTGCATGACGCCTCGTTCATCAAAGGCCCCCAACTCAACGTAGTGGATCGGTCTGATTTTCCTTGACTGCCAGTACCGTAACGGTTCTGGAAATGTGGTAGTACGAATGGTTTGGAAAAGTCCGTATTGCTAGATACAGAAACCTGCATTTTGCCTACTTTACCTCGTTTAGTGTTGATGACGATAGCTCCGTTGGCAGCGTTACTTCCGTATAGTGCCGCGGCTGCCGCTCCTGTCAATACAGAGATGCTTTCAATATCGTCCGGGTTGATATCGGCAATGCTCTCGGTAACTCCCTAGGAACCGTTTTCCGTACCGCCGCCACCACCGAAATTAAACATCGGGATGCCGTCAATCACATACAGGGCATTGCTGGATTGCTCAATAGACTTCGTACCGCGCATTATCACTTTGCTGGCTCCACCTACACCGGAAGAACTACTATTGATATTGACACCTGCCACTTTGCCATTCAGGCTGTTGATGAAGTTAGCGTCTTTAATTTCTGTCAGCTGATCCGATTTTACCTGTTGTACGTTATAACTCAGGGCTTTTTGCTCGCGTTTAATGCCCAAAGCAGTTACTACGACCTCGTTTAAAACTTCCACATTAGCGGACAGTTGTATATTGTACACACTTTTGTCGGTAACCTTTACCTTTTGGGGTGTGTATCCTATGTAGGAAAAGCTTATCATACTTCCTATGGGGGCTTCAAGTGCAAAGCTGCCATTCATATCCGTGATGACTCCTGTTCCAGAGCCTTCTATTTGGATATTGACCCCGATAAGGGGGAGGTTATTTTCATCTACAACTTTTCCCGTCATTTTCTTTACTGGCGTTTTGGTCGACTCCTGTAGTGGGATTATTTTGATGTAGTTCCTTTCTAGTCGATAGGTGTAACCTGTGCCTTTAAGGATAGTTGAGAGAGCATCATCTAATTTAATATTTATCAAATTTAGATCGATAGCTGGTTTATTTTTTAATTGCGAATCATTATATCCTACTGAAAGTTTCGATTGCCTCTCCACTTCATCCAGTGCTTCAATAATGGGAATATTCTTTTTTTGAATGGTAATGCGTATTCCATTCTGGGCGAAAGCTGTGACTTGTATAAAAAACACACATACAAATAGCACTAAACTTTTTCCCTCTTTATCCATTATAAACATGAACTTCAAGTATTAGTTTGTCAACTCAATTTATTCGCAATACATATCTATTCTTGTTAAGTTCCGATTTCACATCCGGGATAATTAGAATCTCTCCCAAAGGCTTTTTTACATAATGATTATTGTTTAGTATTAATATTCAATTCTGTTTCTTGATGATATGACATTCATCATTTTGTATCTTGAAACTTAAGTTTCCTGCCACATCGACGATGACATCCATGACTTCAGCTAATGGAGCTTTGTCTCTGAACCTGAAACTATAACGGTCATTCTTTAAATCATGCAAGCTATATATAAATTTATAATCGTACTTACGCTCCAGTATAGTTATTATATCCATTATGGTCTTCTTACGGAATACTAATTCGCCTCTCTGCCATGCTGTAATATCTTTAATATTGGGATAATTCAGAGTGTCTTGACGGGTCTCTTTATTATATATCAGTTGTTCATTGGGTTTAAGTATTATCTTTCTGGTAAGATTATCGTATTCAACAAGAACGCTTCCTGTTATCAGGGTTGCGCAAATGTCTTTATCCTCAGCATATGCAGATACATTAAACTCTGTGCCCAAGGCAGTTACCTGAAAACCGTCCGTTTTAACAATAAATGGTTTCTTCTTGTCGGGCTTCACTTTAAAATTAGCTTCTCCTAATAGAAAAACATTACGATTTTCCCCGGTAAATTGCTTGGGATACAATAGTATACTCTTTGAGTTCATTTGTACTTGGCTCCCATCAGGTAAAAGGAGTGTTTTCATTTGGGTGATTGGTATGAATTGCTGGACAAGGTCAGAATCGTTCTTTTTCTCCTTGTAAAGCAAGTACCCGGTAGTAATTGACACAATAAATAGTACGGCTGCTGCTGATTGCCACAAATGCATGAAAGGTTTTCTATTGAAACTCTTTTGGGATTGTATGGGTGTGATGTTGCTATTCACTCTCCATCTTTCAAGAGATTCTTCTAAATCAGATGCATCTCCTTTTTTGATCGCCTCTTTATAGAGCTCTCGTATCGCTTCGTCTTTTTCTTTTTCATGCTCACTGTCAGTCAGCCATCTGTAAAAAAGCTGATTGGTCTGTTTCGAATAGTCATATTCGACAAAGAGAGACAGTATTTTCTGAAAGTAGTTTTTCATATAATCGTTATATTATAATTTCGGGCTTTCCTGTATATAACGACTGAAACGCTCCGACTACTTAAAGCAAATACAAAAAAAATAAGATAAATATGATTTTTCTTAAGTCTTGAAGCGTCAAGTATATATGATGCTCTACTGTACGTACTGAAAGATGTAAGGCGACAGCTATCTCTTTATTGCTCATTTCCTTCAAGCGACTCATCTCAAAAATCTTTCTGCGTTGTTCAGGTAAATGTTCAAGGGCCATTTTTATAATTAATTGCATCTCTTTACAATAAATGGAGGTTAAAGGGTCAGCAATACCAAATAACTCCTTGATTGAGTTTTGCTGTATTAGTTCATCCCGATAGTTGTCTTCCTGTCTTTTGTGTTTGATAAAATCAAGCGTTACATTTTTTGCCATTCTATATATATAGCCCTCTGTTCCCTCATTATCCTTCCATGCTTCAAAATTATTCCATAATTTAATGAATACATCTTGGGCTAGATCTTCCGAGTCTGCTTCCGATTTTAGAAACATATTGATGAAGTACTTCACTGATGAAAAGTGAGTTCTGAATATCTTTTCGAATTGCTGAACTAAATAATGGTCTTGATTCATATATAGCTACACTTTTGTTTGTGCTCGTTAGCAAATTTAGACAAACTAATTAATAATAGAAACTAAGAATGATTTTTTTTCGACAGAACATTGCTATATAACTAAATATACTTGTGTAAAGTCTAGCGCTGGATAGGTGATTACCAGGTATTGTTCCAATCCATGATTAGAAGTAATTCGTTTTCTCTCAAAATAGCTTTTGATGTACATAAACGGTCCTGGAGGGATAAGGTGTCGCCTTGTTTCTTTTGATAGTTTGGTTCTCGGGATTGTTTAAGAAGACAATCGATAAACATTCTTGTGTAAGTTTCCATACTGATAGCTTTAAAGGTTCCTATTTAAATGAAGAAGTGCGAACCGTACTTTTCTGAAAACTGAAGGAAGTGGTGCTTGCCCTTAATCAAATAGAATAAGTACGTCCGCACCATATCAGTACGAACGTTCTAAGTCCGTCTTTTTTGATTAATTCTTCCAAAGCACCACCTTTTTCAGTAATCAAGACTTCCCGAAACGCTGTAATAAATTACAAATCCATCTGAAATTGGATTTCTCCCCAATTCCAGATACAAAGATATACATATTTCGATTATATACCCTTTTTCTTTCTGCTTTTTATTTGAAATATTATTTGAGTATTGAATGGATAACCTCCTTATCGTGCAAGGCCCTTCCATTCGTCAAGAAAATCTTTCCTTTCCGGTGAATGGCGAGTAGCTTAATTCCAGTTTATAGATACCTAATAAGTTTAAACAACCCCTAAGCGGCTTTCAGGCTTAGGGATTGTATTTTGCTGATTCATAATCAAATATAGTAGAAAACCACTGTCAATCATTTAAAACATGAAACCCACTTTGAAAGATAGTAGATTGTGATTCAGTTTTTCAGAAAATTCAGTGGCAATAAACTGATTCTCATATTTTTTTAACCGTTCCAACTTTTGTATCTCATACCCCAAAGCAAGAAAAAGTTTCTTGTCATTATGGATAGAATACTGCACCCCCACGGATGGATTTAGGAAGAAACCGCCATTAGCATCCTTATTCGGTGCAAAACTGTAACCTGCAGCGCACTCCAAAAACGGAGTAATTTTTTTAGGTTTTATAATCATGAACTTTACGTCTGCATACAGGGGTATCAACAGCTTCTCATAGAAAGACAGTCCTGTCCCTAAACCTACAGCAAAACGATTATTCAAATTATAATGACCGGTCACCTGCCATGAAAACGGGGTTGATGAGGGTGTGCTCATATCTATGCCGGTTCCTATAGTGGTGGCAAAACTGAAACATTTTGTTTCTTGTGCGTTGGCAACCAATCCTATCAGGATGGTTATCATTAAAAGTAGTCTTTTTTTCATTACTCGATATTTACAGTTATACGTTTTACGATATTTAGCGCAGTAGTCAGGCTTGAAACATCACTGTTAATTGTACCGGTGCTTCCATCCGGGCTACTGTGGCCTATCAAAGTAGCTTCGAATGACTTTGAGCCTGACGACAAATCAATGTTGGCTGCATAAACAACAGCAGGCTGGCCGCTCCCTTCTTTGCCCCCTGAGTAGTTCGCATCTCCCTCTTTTGCTGATTTAGGATAGTTGTCATTCCAATCTGTCGAATGGTTGATTTCCACTTTCACTACAAATTGTTTTAATGTACTTGCCGGATTGAGTTTCAAATCGAAACTCCCGCGTGGGGTTGCTCCTGACATCCCGTCTGTCAGCGGATTATCTTTGGTTGGCAGATAAAGCCCGTCTTCATATTGTACCCCACGGGAATAACACCAGTGTGGCAATGCCTCCTTTCTTCTGTTTCCACCCGCCATCTGCCAGGACTGCGTAGCTATCTTGTGTGAAGCATAAATTGTCGAAAGATATTTGCCGTGTGTATCTTCCAACCAAATAGCGATTTGAGGCGGATTTTTCTTTTTTATTCCTAGGAATGCAGGAAAATCATGCAACCATTCATCACCTTCTTCGATACAAACTTTGATATCACCTTGTTTGTACTCGATTAAATCTTGCTCACAGGAAGAGCATAGGCTCCCAGCAAACAGTAAAGAACCCAAAATTAAATTCATCTTCTTCATATTAATTGTATTTATACAAATGTTACCAAACGGGAACATTAGGGGTAAAAAAATAGATTTATTACTTTGTATTAAAGAAAACAGACTATGCGGCACTACTCATTGGAGAAAACCTTATCTATCAGAACTTCTATCCCGGCATAAATCTGCTCCCATCCTGTAAGAGTGTTTATTTCTATTCCATTATAAACGGAACAAAAATCCTCCAGCATAACCAGATAGATGATTGAAGAGGATATAATGGTGGCCATTGACGCAATTTCATGCTGGGGATAGCCGGACACTCTGCTCACTTGCTCAACCAGGTTCATACCGATCTTTTCCCGCTGTTCCCGTAACTTTATAATCATATCATTGTTGCTGGATAATTCCCAGCGGTACAACCTTTTCAAGGTAGGATTATCACGCAACTGTTCAATTTCTTTGAGAAATAAACCTTTTAAAAATGCAGGTAATTGCTCTTTTTCAGGTACTTCAAGAGGCAAATTTATCCAAAAGTCATTCTGACGTATGTATGCAGCCATTAATCCCTCAACTGATCCGAAATAGCGGTATATTAAGATTTTTGATACACCGGATTGTGCTGCAATCGCATTGATGCCGATTTTTTCAAACCCATCCTCAGCTACCATCTGCCCGATGGTTTCCAACAGTCTCCTTTCTGTAGCAGCTCTGTCTCTCTCCGCGGTTACTTTTTCTTTTTCCATGATCCTATTTATATTTTTGTTGGGGACAAAGGTATGTTACTTATTGGTAACAAACAAATTTATTTAAAGAAAAATGAATTTAGATAGTAGATTATCACTAAAGGCTGACTAATAAGTCGAAACTAATAGAAGTTTTGTGATAGGGAGATTCTTTTTTTTTAATATGAAAACAGTTAGACTTAACTGATTGAGAACTGGGCAATCTCAGGAATCAGTCCTTTATTCATCCTATAGCCTAAAACTAACTTTTATTGCAGCTGATCTATTGAATTCAGCCAATCCGTCTAAGGAATCAGCATTCCTAAAATCTATATGCGTTTTTTTTATACACTTTCCACGTATCCCATTAGTTAAGAGAATATCCATTAATATTGGTTTGAGTTAAAACGGCACTACTTTATAACATTTTTGCTCAAAAGTGCTCTCCCTGATACTTGAAGAACAAAATCTCGGAAATACACGTATCGTCATATTTTGTTCCGGGGTATACTTCATCTATAGTAAACCGAATTGTTTTTATAGGCCCTTGTGCAGTTGATAAATCAAACTCATACAAGAAACAATTCTCAAGTATATTTTCAAAATAAAGTGGTTCATAAGATCGCTTCTCCAAAGTAACAACTCTCTCGCTTAATCCTTTGTCTTTCGGATCGACTCTTAATGTTTTTACGCAGTTGTTTTGTTCGTAAGTTTGTGCTGTTTTTTGGTATCCGTTTACAATGCAGAATCCGATTATATCATCATTATCAAATGTAAACTCAATCCAGTCGCCAATTTTCCCTACCCAAGCTGTTGTCAGATCCATATCACATAAGCTGGCTTTCGGATATGCATTTTGTTGCTGCGAGGTTTTCACCGAATATTCTTTCGGAGAGACTAAATGGCGCTGGAACAGTTCTAATGTAGGTATACCTTCTACACAATAACTAATAAAAAGAGGTTGAGCCTTTTTAAGATCGAAATTACGTGTACGGTACACCAGTTTATTTACGCCTTTCTGCTGAAAATCGAGTCCTTTTGATTGTTGCACACCATATTCGCAATAATCAGAAGAAGCGGGCAGATTGTCCATATTTACTTCCACATAAAAATCCCTGATAATGCCATCTCCCCAACCGGATGCTGGAGAAAAATCATATAGAAATTGTCCTTGTATCGCAGCTTCATAATCCATATTCATCGGTGAAATACCATCACTCCATTGCAGCGTGCGGTAGGAGTATCGCACTTCAAGATTTACTAAAGAGTACTTTTCAACACTGAATCGGGTGTAATACCATCGACGCAATAGATCATTTTCCCATAAAATGTTATGGCTGTCGGCGTATGCAGCTCCACCTACAGGTTCAAGCTGCTCCAGTCCGTTTTTGGGAATGATTACACCTTCGGATTTTTCATAGTCGAGTGTCTCTCCATTACATGAGAAAAAAATATCTTTAATGCTAAGCGTATGTCTCTCGTTGTCTGTTGATACATAGTCAATTGGAAAAGCATAATCAATGTCTGAGTAATCCTTGTCAGAGGTATTCCATAATACATATTTCACAGTCACCTCACAGTATCCATCGGGAAGAATATTAATTAGCAACTTCTCACTAAGCAAGTTTATGTCCTTTATCTCACGGCAAACCGGATTACCGGATCGAAATCCGGACGATGTAAGATATACCCCGCAACCGTTTCCCCAAGCGGTAGATAACAACATTGAAAACAGAGTAATAATAAGTAGTTTTAGTTTCATTATTTATTATAATTAGATTACAATTCAATCATTGTCACAAGATTTTTCGTATTGTGTTCCAAATTTATCCAACAACTCCTGTTTCGTCATTTCATAGTATCTGCAATCAGCATTAGGCGGTAATATTAGATTGCCTGAGATATCTGCATCGCCATTCACGTATCCGCTTTTTTCAGTTATTCGAAACAAGTCCTGTTGTTTTTGCTCGTATGTTCTGTGCAGCAGACTACCACGCCTGTACTTATCCAAAGTGGCACAATTAACTTCTTGTATCTCTAAACTGAATATCCGTTCAAACTTATCGTTGATTGTTGAATAGACAAATTCGGTGGTAGACGAGAATAACTGCCCGCAATAATTGCGTTGTTCTATAATATCTTGGTTTCCGTCTCTATTCCAATCACATATCTTACGTTGATTAATTCGCTCCCGATAGGAAGTAAACTCTATATGGTCGGTAATTTGGCATTCCTTGTTAAGTAAAAAGTAATATCGTTGCTTTATTAGGTCGAATTCTGCAATAACCAATGTCTGATCGTTGATTGAAATCTTACTTAAGTTATGCAATGGTTCATTGAAAAACGGCTCATCGCCAACATAGCAGTAATCTTTCATATAATATTCAGGGATAATATTATCAACGACATAATGGATAATCGAAGTATACGTACTATCCCCTTTTATTTTAAGGATAAGATTAACATACATTGAGTCTTTATTAAATTGAACACCCGGATAATTGACATTTTCGAGCAAGAGAGAATCACTTATTCCTACATTTTCTTTTAAACTATTCCGGTGGAAATGACTACAATTGCAAAATATAAAACAAAGCATTAACAACAAAACAAGAGTACACATTCTGCGTGGATATCTTTGGGAGTTTATTATTCTATGAAATCCATATATCAACAGAAGCGTACTATATCCTAAATATTTAATCTTTAGTATTGCTCTATTATTCATACTTGGTTTGTTTAAAATTTGATTATACAAATGTAACATAAAAGTAGTAAATACATAGATTTCAATAAAATTATAAAGAGTGTTTTTTACTTAATTACATTTTGTACCCCAATGCAACTGCCATTTCAGACGGGACATCCTCCGCTTAACCTGTTCCATACGTCCGGTGTTCATGCCTCTTAATATCAGTCTACTCTGGAAACCTTTTGGTTTGCTGCAAGTGTTTGAAAGCAGTTTGTTTATGGGGACTATTTTGCCATTATTTTATTTTTATTGCATTTTATCAAGCGCAAAAATAGAAGGAAAAGATATAGCTGACAATACCAAAATATGAAGAAATAGAATTTTTTCGCTGTAAAAAGGTGGTGATATTAATAAATGCAATATTGAAAATTATAGTAAATTTTTGAAGGATGTAAAGATGATTATTTGAGGAAACTAAAGATGTCTGTTGATTATGTGATGTAAAAATGAATCAAGGTTAACTAATCCATTGATATTGTGACTATTTTATGCGGATATCTTGATTATATAATCTAAAGATGTAATTTTGAAGCTGAAGGTATACCTAGTGATAGTTCCAATACTATAAAATTGGAAGAGGAACCGAAAAGCTTTACGAGTAGGAAAATGGTTTAACTAAAGAATGTTGTTATGAAAAAACAAACTTTGAAACTGAAGAAAGTAACTTTGGGTAAATTAACCTCAAGTGAAATGAAAAAAGCAATTGGCGGTCAGGCTAAGTCACGGAGTGATAGTTATAGCACTCAGTTTACTGAGGTAAATGCTTGTTGTAAGGCCACATGTCCTACTGGGATAGTGTAGTATCTCATTTCAGGAGATAATTACTCTTGTAGTGAGTAAGCAAGCTCCTGTTACCTAAAGCAAAAAGAGTAAGCATAGTATTGCTTTTATACATGCTTACTCTTATCTTTTTTATGAAATTACAATGCGCAAATTAATCGGAAATGTATATTATTAGCGATAAATATCTTTTAAGATCACCAATTTATTCTCTAAAGGTTTTGAAAGGAAAGAGTATTGATGATATTATATTCGAGGACTATTTTAATGAATTAATTAAAGTGAGTTCAGTATCATTATATGAGCAAATTCAAAAATATAAAAGTAATAAAAGCTTAATTGAAGAAAAGGATATTAGGAAACTGTATATTTCTGTGTATAAGTATTTTTCTCGGATATGTGTAAGGTGCACCCCCTTTGAATGTTTATCTAGCTATTCATTGAGATCCAGGGGAAAGGATGAAAATATTATTTTGTCAGAAGAAAAAGAAGAATTAATTTCTTATGATGTTGCTTTCTTGTCATTTCTTGTAGAAAAGATTAAGTCTATTCCCTTGTCACGCAATCATCTTACTTTCTATACAAATCCTTCGATTTATCTGATAGGAGGCAAATATCATTATATAGAATACCAATCAGGCTCTAATGAATATGTTTTTTCACAAGTTGATTCGTTTGTTTATTCAAAACAGATTTTTAACCTTGCTAGTCATGGAACTACTCTTGAAAATATTTATCAGTTCTTAATTGAGAAAAAAGTTGATTCAGATTCTTCTTCTCAAATAATATCTTTTTTAGTTGATTCCCAGCTTATAATGTCAGAACTTGATTATTTCATCAAAGACAAGACATATATAAAAAGGATGGAAGATATAGTATCTAAAATACCTGAATTAAATACTCTGTCTTCCTTGTTGAATTTAAATACGGACGGAAAGAAACCTCTGAAAATAATCAATGAAGAGATAGCAGAAACATTCAATAATATCTGCCCTGATTCAAAAGTTAATCGCTTCTTTACTGTAAATGTGAAAAGGAAAATAAGTTCAGGTAGTATAAACAATAAAGTCTATTCTAATATTCACCAGGCGTTATCTTTTTATTCTAAAGTCTGTTATGTCCCAAAGGCTGATTTGACTCCATTGGCAAGATTTAAAGACCTGTTTTACGAAAGATACGGGGAGGCAAAGGTGCCATTAATGGAAGTACTTGATCCGATAGCGGGCATTGGCTATCCTATTAATGATGCCATACAAATAAATTCCCCACTATAACCGCTGGATAGTCGGGACCAGCCTTTACTAGGCTTAACAGGAGTATTGACAACTCATTTCTTATTTAATTGTGAATAGATGCCAATTCTGTCGTCTTAATGTGTTTAAGTGTTAAAATGGGTATTAATTGTATTCTTTTTCCACCATTATTGTACAACATTGCTGAAAAGAAACGATATTTGATATGAATTGAGTTCATAGTGATTATGAGTGCAATAACTTGATAGCTCTGTGCCATTGGACACAGGTTAGTCTATATGCATAGTAGTTTTGTCGTGTTTTATTTTGTGTTTGTGTTTGTGTTGTAACGGTACTTCGATGTGAATCGGAGTGCCGTTTTTGGGTATGCCCAGCATGGATGATCGGCCTCAAAGTATAAGTTTGTGCATTCAGACAGACGAGGTATCTCATCGTGTAATTTGACGCATTTGTTAAACATGCAAAGAATAACAATCTCGTCAGGATAAAGATATTTACTTTATTTTTGCTGAATATACCTGAAAATGGATTATTTTTGTTTCAATCAAAAAAAACAATTGATGGAACCTAATACTCTTGTAGACGATATATTTAATTCACATTATCAGTTTTATGCTTCGCTTCATAGCGAAACGATCAAACAACAGGCGGGCCAGATGTGCCAGGTAGAAGCTGATTATCAGGGACGTGTTTTGTACGAACTCATTCAGAATGCAATTGACCGGGCTGAATATCGTATAAAAGTAGTCCTTGAGGAGAAAAGGCTATTGGTTGGTAATGACGGCCAACGGTTTACTTTCCGGCATAATTATGACTACCAGGGAGGAACTGTACCCCGTGGAGATTTTCAGGCATTGTGCTCCATTTCTACTTCTGCCAAGGAAATGAAAAATAGTATAGGCAATAAAGGAGTAGGATTTAAATCGACTTTCTCTGTCTCTGCCACAGGTTACGTAAACGTCCATACTTCGGGCCAGATCATAGGACATGATATTCCGGTTCCTATCTCGTTCAGACTCTATAATTTGTTTGATAACAAAGAAGAAGTGAGCCGGTTGCCACTTGCTGATGATATAAAAGAGTTTATTGCTAGAAATATAGATATTTCTCAAAAAGAGAATAACCTTTGGGGAGTTCCCGGATATTATTTCCCTGTTCAAATACCTTTGGCCAAAGAAGATAAAATCAGTGATTGGTTTGCCGAGGGATTTGTAACGGTTATTGAAATACCGGTGGAAGACTCCTCAAAAATTGCAAATCTGATTAAGGAGATAAAAAAAAGTCATTTCAGATTTATCGCTACAAAGTATAAGGATAAACATTTTGACATTAGTTTTGAGCAGCCGGGCGAGCTTCCGGAAAAAATGTCGTCAGAAAGTGGTTGTCGGCTATTTACCGCACAAGTCTTGCCGGAAGTGATGGAAAAGGCAAAGGCTGCTGGCATAAAGTTAAGCACATCTGCCGTTTCTGTGTATTTCCGCAGTCATGAAGAGATAACGTTATCTCCCGGGAGACTATATAACTATTTGGCAACTAATTTGCCTTCGCCTTTTGAAGGGGTGGACTTTAATGCCGATTTTTATACTACAGTAGACCGTAAGTCTATAAATATGGATGGTCCGGTAGGTGATTATAACAGAGAACTATTGAAGGCATGTTATCAGCTTTATTTTTCGTTGTTGGTACCGGATATTTCATTTACTAATCCATGTATTGACATGCCGGAGAGTAGAGGATTTCTTGCCGGATCGGAAGAATTTCAATGGGAGTGGCTGCGGTATAATAATGAAAATGACAACCAATCATTGAAAATCCTGCGCGATATATTGCATGTCACTTATGATGATAACTCGTACACGGTTGAAGTCATGTGTAAAATAGCTGCTATGTATTTCTCTGTCCGGCACGGGGATGAAAAAGGTGCGAGAATGTTCTTCGAAGTAGTCATCCGGATAGCATGGAGTGTTATCCATTATTATAATTGTAGTAAGGATAGTAGTTTTAACTTCCTGAAAGAAGTGGGAAGATGGCTAAAGGCCAATTCTGTCCAGGTACTGCCGGATGCAGACATCAAAAGTGAAATTCTCTATCGTCGTAAAGATGAAAAGGGTGATATCACTCTTCCTGATGTTTTGGGTGTTAACATCACCTCTTTTGAAGTTGGTGATGATTCGATAAATAAAGGACTTGGAATTTCCAAATTCAATGAATACAGTGAAGTTTATAAATACTTCAAGCAATGCTCAAATGATGGACAAGTACGTAGTGAGCAGATCTCGGAAAGTGTCCAGCTTGATCTATTCTCTGCCTTATGTGCGCTGATTCGTAACAGTAAAGAACGGGAACGATGCTCTACTGACCGCATGCGACATTTTTATACGAGCCAATGCAGAGAGAATTACAGGGTTGTCAACCAAGCTGCCTTTGCGTTATCGACTTTGTTCTATAAAACCGTAGATGGAAAGTACAAGCCCGGTCAATTGCTTCGCTATAAGGACATAGACGCAGAGTTTCTTGGCCGCATATCAGGAAGTGAGGAAGAAAAAGAGACATTGTTAAAAATGACAGGTGTTTCGTTTCAAGAGAATTTCTTTTATGCTGACCGGCGTATATTTGATTCTTTGGATGAGGGGCTCGATTACCTCCCTGCATTGATTGATGTAAAATCGGATACTGACAAACTTCAAGGTAAGGATATACTAGCCAATATCACTGTGTTCAGGTACAAAAACGGTCAATGGATAGATTTGCACCCTTCTTTGATTAATCCCCGTTATGATTTTCTTAAAAAAGTGCCCGAAGAATCTAAGTTGACAAAAGAACTGGATAAATTACTTGTTCGTCAGTATGCAGATTTTCCTGACGAGTATGTGAATGTCTTGGTCAAATATATGAGTGCTTGCTTAGTAGATTATGCTAGTGAAATCATACAGTTTTACCAGCGGTATGCACCTGTATTATTCATCGATCGGAAACATTACCTCATTATGAAAGACAGGCGGTTAAGTTGGACTGACAGAATGGATTTCTTTGTAGTTGAAAGTAAATCTATGTTTGAGTTATGGACCAGAAGCATACCTGGCAAAGCAGTTCTTTGCTATACGGCTGCTGATGGAACTATTCCGCAGGCAATACATCCGAGATTGATAAAACCAACGGTGAGTGATTGTTCCTTCAAAGTTCAAGGGCCAGATAATGAAGAACTGAAAGAACGTCTGTATCAGAAAATAATCTATCTGATATACCTGGTTTCAAACCATGCGCAGTCCGAAATTAATTATTTGGATGATAACTGTAAACTAAAGGAGCTGCGCGATAAGCTACAGTCTTTGTGTATCAAGACAGGTAGTGGCCTTTCCCGTAAAGTAATTTTCGCCGAAACGGAACTTGATAATCCGGTCGAGTATGCAATTAATGATTCTTATTTGTATTTAGAAGCAGGATGCGATAAAGATGTACAGGCAAGGGCTGTATCAAGATATTTGTTTAATAATACATCTGTTGCCGATTCTCTTGAGCTTGTGCTGTTTCATAAGACCGAAGAAGAGTTAAGGCGTTCGATAGGCGGTCCGAATCTGAAAATGTTACATAAGCTCTGGCAAGAAGATTACGAGGCTAAGTGGAGGGCATTTGAAGATGAACTGAAATGTCGCTTTTCATGTCTGGATCTAAAAACTGACAGTAAATGGTTTTGCTTTAATGCGCAACATCCTTCTTCGGTCTTAAGTAAAGTGGACGAAAATGGTCTGTTGGAATCACTCCAGGATGCAGTGAGAACTCTCGTTATGACTGAACCTTATGAAGAATACTTCCCGGAGTTCCATTTGGAAATAGATTACAGATACGTACAATCTGAAGCAGACAAGCTTTTACAAGTAGTCTCTCAACATTATCCGGAGCAAGAAAGAGAGCTTGTAAACAGTTTGAGAGTACGAAATGGCAGATTGTCTAATCCTGAATTTGTTGCTGGTGAGATAGAAAGACTGAAAAAGCAATACAGTGATTTTGAAGAGAAATATCAGGGTACAAATAAGCCGGACAAAAATTATGAGAAAGAGGGCAGGATAGAAGCTATTTATCGGAAGTATACGGGACTACCGCCGATTGATTGCGTATCTGTAGAGCTACCGGTAGACGGAATACTGGAAGGGAAACAGCCTGAACATAGCGGAAGTATCTTTCAGGGAGGAAAGATAGGCAAAGATAAAGGAGAGCAATGTCTTGTGACTGGCGTACAAGGAGAAGAGTTGGTATTGGTTGAATGTATCCGACGTTTTATTAAGGAATGTCCTGGTAAAGATGAGCAGGAGAGGGCTATTCGTTGTATAGAAGCTTTTATAAGAGAAGAGACGAATACTCCAATACAATCAGAAATAGTAGACCAATGTTATAAAGCTGCTGGGACATCAGACATTACTCGTGCGCTGATTCCTTTATGTTATTATGCAATGTATAATGAATATGCCCCATTTGATTTGGTATGCTTTGTTGACGGAATGCCTAAAGTGATCGAAGTAAAATCAACATCTGGACATTCAAGGCAGTTCTCTATTTCGCAACGGGAGGTAGCTTTTGCTTGTAAGTTAGAGAGTAGTTATGAGTTGGCCAGAGTTGTGGACGGAAAAATTCTATTTATGGGTAATCCTTTTCCTCAATTTGCTGATAAATTGGTCGAGATAGGCAGTGAGAGGTTTAATATTCGAGCAAAAGGTTATTTGTTTGAACTAAAAAACTAATAATACTTTACGTATATCAGACAAAACCGACTTTTTTATTAAATTGTGCAATATATTACGCATTGCGCTTGTTTTATAACTTATTGATAACTATATTTGCATCAAATACGCATTATATTGCACAATGAATATAGGAAACATAATAAAAGAAAGGCGTAATGTCTTAAACATTACACAGGAATATCTCTCGGATATGTCCGGAGTAGGATTAAGGACCATAGTACATATAGAAAATGGACAAGGGAATCCTTCATTGGCTACTCTTTCTAAAATTGCAGATATTTTAGGAATGGAAGTTGCTCTACAAATAAAAAAGGTGAGTGTTAAATGAGAAAAGCTGAAGTTTATGAAAGCCATATTCTGGCAGGAATCTTGGAACAGACGGGCGAAGGAGAATTCGTATTCCGTTATGATGATCGGTACTTTGCTGATGCTGGTAAAAGGGCTATATCCCTGACTCTGCCTAAACTAAAACAGGAGTACAGGAGTCCGTTCTTATTTCCATTCTTTTTCAATATGCTTTCTGAGGGTGCAAACAAACGTATTCAATGTCTGGAGTATAAAATTGATGAGCATGACCACTTTGGTTTATTGCTGGCTACTGCAGGCAAGGATACGATAGGGACCGTTACTTTAAAAAAAATAGATTGATATGAAAAAAATAACTTGTTGTCCTTCTACTTTAGCCGATGGTTTTACGACATATAGCCCTTCAGCTTGTAAGAAACTCTTTGCCGGGAAGAAAGTCAGTCATGTGATGAATTTCAGCTATGACGATGACCAGTATGCTGCCATAACAGAAAATACTGTGCGTATATCTGTTTCCGGGGTACAGGAAAAGATGTCTGCAGTCGAAGAAAACGGTAGTATAAGACTGGCGGTTGAAAATGAGCAAGGTCGATATATTATTAAGCCTGCCCCGGAAAATAAGGCATTACGGGATAGAAAACAAATTCCTGCCAATGAACATTTGACTATGCAAATAGCCCGTCAGATTTATCGGATTCCAACTGCAGAAAACGGAATTATATTCTTTTCTGACGATACGCCGGCTTATATAACCAAACGCTTTGATATCCTTGACAATGGGTCGAAGGTGCCACAGGAAGATTTTGCGTCTTTAATACAAAAAACATCGGAGACTCATGGTACGGACTTTAAATATACAGGTAGTTATGAAGATATTGCTTTGAAAATAAAAGAGTTGGTTCCTGCCTGGCAAGTTGAAATGGGAAAGTTTTTCTCTCTTATATTGTTCAATTATCTATTTGCTAATGGGGATGCACACTTAAAGAATTTTTCATTGCAGCAATCTAAAGACGGGGACTATTTACTGTCGCCGGCGTATGATCTAATGAATACTTCTTTGCACACGAATGATAGTGATTTTGCTTTGGAAGACGGACTCTCTGTTACATTGGAAAAATCAGATATCTATGAGAGTAAAGGACATCCATGCCAGGAAGATTTTGTTCTCTTCGGAAAAAAAATAGGATTATCAGATAAACAGATAGATAAATTGATTTCTCCTTTCTTGGTTGAGCAATCCAAAGTATGGGAACTTATCAATAACAGTTTCCTTGAAGAAAAACAGAAGCGGATGTATTTGAGCAGCTATAAAGAACGATTAAGTAGGTTGCAGAGAAAATCAACTTCCGAATAATAGGTAAATGGGCTGTCGTTTTTATTTGAAGAAAATACTATTTCAATCTTTTTTCGTATTCTCCTAAGAAATAGTTTGTAAAACTCAATAATTTTTACGAATATTGTATTTAGCTATTTTTATCTCTCATTTTGGGCTAAGTACGGGTGGTTTTATAATAACTATTGATCTTAAATAATGATACTATGAAGCATTATAAAGAATGGAGAACGATCACGATATTTATAAGTAGTACATTTCTTGACATGAATGCGGAAAGAGACTATATTCGTGAAAAAATCAGAGAACTGGAAGCGACCTATTTTAGGGAACGTCATATATTGCTCAAAACTATAGACCTAAGGTGGGGAGTGACTACCCAGGGTATTGACGAGAAAGATAAAGAAAGCGAGATCCTGAAAGTTTGCTTTAATGAGATAAAAAGATCAGCTCCGTTTTTTATCGCTTTGCTGGGAGAGCGATATGGATGGATACCTCCTCATGAACAGCTTCAGATCATATTGGATTCTTTGGATGATGACGATAAAGAAGTTCTGGTCGATAGAACCAATGAGAGTGTTACTCATCTGGAAATCGACTTAGGTGCTCTTAAGTATAATCCTTTATTAAAGAACTCCCTTTTTTTCTTTAGGGATGAATCTGTTTATAATCAACTTTCTGATGGAGATAGGGGACAGTTTATGGAGTTTGGTGCCAACCGGGAAAAGTTGATGCACTTAAAAGGAGATATACGTTCCAGATGCCGGGAAGAAGGGTTTGAAAATAATTGTATTGATTATTCACCTCAATGGGAGAGCGGTCATTTTAGCAATTTTGAATCAATCGGAAATGCTATTGAAAAAATGTTGAAAGACTGCATTGATATTTCAAGTTGTGATGATCAGGAATTAACTGATGAATGGATAGCTGATAATCTGCTGGATTTTGAATATTTCAGATATACGGCCAATAAAAACTTTGGTGGTTTTGAAGATGTAGTACGGGATGTTATTCCATCACCGGGCAAATGTAGTCTGCTTGTAGGGACAGATGCTACAGGGAAAAGTTATCTTTTAGCAAAGTGCGCTTCTGAATGGCAAAAGCAATATCCGGACGGTTTATTGCTTTATTTTCACTGTTCGGACTCTCCTTCCTGTAATGGTTTGACATATCTTTATCACCAGTTTATATTTCAAGCTGCACGTTTTATCGGTGTAAAATATTGTGTTGAAGACTCTTACTCAATAAGCCGTTTGGAGGAACTATTCTCTCCATATTTTAAGGTGAATCCTAAAAGTTTGTATTTAAGCCGTTTGCAGGCCTTGCACTCATCTCTCGTTAACTATATCCGGGGAAAAGGATTTGCTTGTGCAATGATTGTAGATAACCTGCACAAGTTTGCGTATGGAGATATTAAAGAAGATGTAACAGATGAAATTACCAATGACGGAGATACCACTTTCCGTTTGTTGCAAAAATCTCTTTATAGACATTTGAATTATTTAGGAGAATCCTTGGTTAGTTGCAATTCGGATTTTGTCAATCATATCTTTAATTCTTACGAAAAGCAGCGCATAGAAATAAAAGTACTCAGAAATGTGTTACCTCAGGAGGGTACTTTGATTATGAGCAATTACTTTAAAGATTACGGAAAAACACTATATTCTGATATAGTGGAGGACTTTATGAATAATCATCATAATATTTCTCCATTGAACATTACAGCAACGGCGCATTTGCTGCTTAATATGGATAATGAAAACTTCCGGCAACTTAAATCTATGTCAGGCAATAATGAAGAGGAAAAAATTAGAACCTATGTTCATCTATTGCTGACACAGCAAAATCAGGGTAATTATTTGAGAGGTGTTTATGAAGAATTAATTAATCAGGCTAAAAGAGCATTGGGTGATGAATTTGTCTCCCAATTAGTCTCTTTCCTGGCTATAAGTCATGACGGACTTTCGGAATGGACTCTTAGTAGCCTCATGGGGGATGTCTGGGACGACTTGAAGTTTGCAAGATTTAATCGTATGATTCCTTTTCTTCTACACTCTTCCGGTAGTGAGAAAAAATGGGGATTTAAACACAAGCCTGTTAAAATCTGGATGCAGGTCTATCATCAAAATCAGATCTACTCATTATCAGAAAAATTCCTGAATTTCTGCTTGGAGCATTTTGAAGAAAGAGTTGAAGACAAAGCTTTTTTAGCGGAGTTGTTTTATGCCGGTTATCTTAGAAAAGAGACAATGGTTGCGTACCTTATTCTCACTTATCCTGAAGAATACCTATCCTCTGTATATCATTTGATTGTTTCGATGATGCAGTTGGAGTCATATACTGATTTTCTTATGTGGATTGCTCATACGATGTTCAATCTGCAAGGAAAGGATAGCGAAGAATATGTGTATTGTGTTAAAGAGAAATTGGGCAACTATCTATTTAAAAATGGTTATTATCGTGAATGTCGCATATTGTATAGAATATTAGCGGAATCATCTTGTTATTTCTTTGCTTCTCGCGAGATAAGCTCTTCGCTTTATTTAAAAGCAATCTGTTATGATGTCTCCGCTTGTGAAGGTTCTCCACATAAATGGGTTGTGATGGCCAGTAAATTGGGTGATGATAAGGCGAGGGAATACCTGGGTAGTGTCATAAATGGAGTATACCATGACATTGTCTATCCTATAACCGATGAAATGCTCGATAAGGCTTTGGATAGTCCGGATAAGTGTAACCATTATATCTATTCTCTATATGAGCGTGAAGAGTATGAGCGTTGTTTGGCATTTGCAATAAAAGCTGCCAAAAAGTATGATGCCTGTAAACCCAACATGATTTTATATGGCGGCTACAAGTATGGCTCTCTTGTCAATCTGGGTGATTTTGTCCATGAATGTATGTTGCAATGTAAGGATGGGAGAGAGGCTTTTCCCATAAAGTTGGCGTATGCTTATGATTGTTTTGAGAAAGGAGAAGTAGAAAAAGCTTTGGATGAACTTTCGTCACCAGATATATTAAATCTTCGTCCGGCTAATTATCTCTTGGGCTTGATCTATGAGCAAGCGGGCTTGTGGGACGAAGCCATGAAGTATTATAAATTAGCCGATACTAAAAAGCCATTAATATTGTATGATATATATGAACAAGTCTTCATGGATATGCGAAATGAAAGTTATGAAGATGTCTACGTTGCTCCCATCTATCGGATAGCTATTCACTATCTCCAGGAGAATAAGCATTCAGAGATGGGATTACAATATCTGGTTAAAGCGGCAAGGAACGGACATGAGGAAGCTGTCTTTACATTAGCAGAATATTTTGATACAAGCTCCTATTTGTTCGTGAAAATATTAGAGCAAGCGGCAAATTATAAAATTTATGGAAGCGTGGCGGCCCAGAAACTGTTAGGGAAGTATTTTGAGGATGAAAAAAACACTACGACATTGCCTGTGACTTCCGTTTATTGGTATGAAAGAGCTGCTCTTAATAATGACATTGATTCCATAAAGCATTTAATAAAAGTCTATACTCCATTTAATCAGTCTATTGCTGATTTTTGGAAAGCTTATGCAGAACAACTGGGTTAGTCTAAAAAGAGACAAATAGTTCCGATGTATTCATTCGTCCTGTATTTCGTGATGGGAATGAGATGGGGGCTGGAAAGGATGTCATAGACCTGCTCCACCAGAACTTTGATAAGGAAAGGTCATTGGTGTTGATTTGTTCGGAATATACACGCTATTTTACCAATCGTCACATTATCTATGAAGATAAATATCTGCCTATAGGGGATAGTAAAGGCTTGTACCAACCGATAATTCCAGGGCGGTAGAGTATTTAGGCTACCGCCTGCTTATGGCCATAAAGATGGAAAGTGTCGGAATCCTCTTTCGGGTTATATTCATCGAAAGAATATCTATCAAGTTTACTTGGTTTCGGGTACAAGACTCAGATTTAGCTTTGCAGCGATAAATTCCACAAAAGGTCTGCATTTATCAATTTCTTTGAGCGATATAGGAAGAGAATCAGTATGCCTCAAATTATGATTTTCATATATGAAAGGAGCGTATTTCACACTTTTCTCATATTGCTTTTCTAGTTTCTTTATCTCCTCAAGGAAAACTTTGGATACCTTTTCATTTTGAAATTTAACAGGTACACAATTAAATGCAATGTATGATTTATTCCAATCTAAGAATTCATTTTTAAATATTGGAATGAGATCTATTTTGTTATTGGTTACTGGAAGTAAAACAAGGTCGCTATTCTCTATAATTGCGAGATCCGCAGGGGAATTCATATCAATGATTGTTATTCCCTTAGAATTAGTATCCTTCCTGATGTCGTTAATATTACTGATTTCATGTACAGGATATGATTCTGCGGAGTCAAAAGTATTATTTTCAGCCACTATGCTTTTGATATACTCATATGATTGACTATTGTCGTGCAGCGTGCACAATTCTATATCTTTCTTATATACTTGTTGCAAAAAAACAGCTAGGGTAATAGCTATTGTTGTTTTGCCCGTTCCACCGTTATGGCTGTAAATTGTTATAATCATATATTCTTTTGTTAAGCCATTACTGGCATGATTTTCAGGAAAGTATTCATAGCGGAACAAATATCGTCATATTTTGCGGTTAAAACAAAATAATGAATGTATTATTTTTGCTTTAGGGTAGGGTTGGTAAACGAAACCCTCATATGTATTTAATAATCAATAAATACAAAGGTTTGATACTCAATGAATTGCAAACATGCAAATATAATTAAAATCGCTAGAACGTACTAATAAAATCGGCAGATTGAAGCAATTAATTGATCGAATCTCATACAAATAATGAAACAGTTATAATATCGTATAGACTCTGTCTAATCCTTTTTCTAATACAGATTGCATTTTCACGTGGTCAATTGTAAAGTAACGGCAGGTCTTGGCACGAGAGGTGTCGAAAGTATCATCGCATGGGATATGTAAATACTTATACAAGCGGCAAATTTTATCTGTATCGTAATAACTGTCGACATAATTCTTGCATAGTATGCAGTTCGGTATCCGGAATTTTTGAAAACCAATGTATTTAACAAACTCGTATATGCCAAATGCTACAGGAGTATGAACACATATTTCAAATAAGGATGAAGGTCTGGACTTTGCTAAGTTCTTGCAATTGCAATAATCTTGAAAACATTGCGTTTTCCCAGACTTATACAGAATGTACCTAACGAAATCAATCTCATTGCTTATAAGATTGTTTTCATAGTCTATGTTTTTAAATCCATAAAAGCTAACTTGTTGTGAGTGGCTTCCAAGATCATTATATTTATCGTTATTGCAATATTTGGATTCAGTGATTCCATGTTCAGACACTTTTCGAACATCTTCTTGTGATGTTATGCAAATTTCTATAATCTTGCTGCCACAATGTAATTTTTCTAACTCACTTGCATGAGTTACACAAAATTCCAAATAGATAGGAGACCGTTCTGGATTTGTTGAAGAAAATATTTTCAAATCAGAACGCCGGTTGATACTGTCGTATGCTATTTCTTGTTCACAAGAATCGTAGAATCGTTTTACATCAAAATGTTGTTTCTTACTTACATAACATTCGTTATATCGAATAAAATAGCACTCTTTATACTTTGGACAAAATGACTTATATTCAAATTCTATCCAAAATTCAGATTTGGACAAGAATGTTTCACGTATTTTCTCCTTTGCAAGAAGATGAAGCATTGACTCAAAAGCACAATCACATTCTGTTCCGAATTGATGTGCGAAATGATGGACACGTTTTGAACCTTGGTTTTTTGCTACTAAAGGCTCTTTACATGCAGGACAAAAACAGCCACATTTGTTTCCGTTTGACACGCTATCAATATCAACAAACTTTCCTGTGGTATTTATGGCATATGTAAGACGATTTGCCGAATGCCTAAACGTATCTTTATCCATGTTACTCATCTTTGTCTGTTTATTTTCCAAATATTACAAATTACTTCAGTATCCTCAAATCTATCCAAAATTTCTCTATCCTGTTCATGCGGCATTTATTTTGATAAGTACAAAAGTATAAAATTTGATTGGCAGGGCGCAAGTCTTTTAAATATAAAGTAAATGCTGTATGAATTATATTAAATGTTTAAACTCAAAAAAGATAGTGCAAATAGGTGATGCGGTAAGATTATCACACATCAATCTTTTGCAGGTAGAAATATAAATGTATTGCAAAATGATATTAATAGGTTTATGGTGATTTATTTTAATAATGAGTTTCTCGGCCATAGAAAGTTAGATCTAATCCAGTCATGAAACAAGTAAATACATTATCAGCTATAAATACTCGGTCCATAAAAACAATATCATTATCTCCATATTCCAAACGGATGGATCTATATGAATCGGAAACCCAATACCAATTATAAAAATATTCGTTTGAAGTAGTTGCTTGTCCAATCTTCATACGAGTTAAAATTTCGCTTCCTGTACCATCCACGTTGAATATAAATTCTTGTCTGATATTAGCATCATCATAATCTAAATAATCTGCACTCCACCAATATCGGCATAATCCTTCAGTGGCGCTTTCTTTATTATCTGGTCCTTTCTCACCACTGACCTCACAGCCACTCAATAAAAGTGTAAAGAGTAATACAATGATATTGTATTTGTTGAAATATTCGATTTTCATAACTTGATGTGTTTTAGTAATTAGTCAATTAATGGAAATTTATAAGCTGTAGTAGCAATACCATTTTTTATATTGTATTATTTAAAAGAACGGGAGATATGTTTTATGTTATCTGATGACATAAAAACTCTTCCGTTCTTTATTGTAATCCTATAGTGGCAAATTAGAAACTTGATCCGTAAATTGTTATAGGAGCAACTTTCGTGTTATTTGCCTGTTTGTCATAGTCTTCGATGTAACTTCTACTTTCGATTTTTGCCCATAAATACCATGTACTAGTCGTAGCATTAGAAACATTTGTCGGAAAGTTAAATGAAACATAACCATTGGCTTTAGAACCAGCACTCAAATTATTACAAAAATAGGATAATATGCAATACATTAATTATAAATCTATTATTATTTGATGTGTATATGATGAAAACTAAACCCAGGTTAATTTTTTAGTAATCATATTCTTGGGATTTCTATTGGATTATACTTTTTCATCATTAGTATGATTTTATACTTTGCTATGATACACCACCAAATCCCCCTCTGCTTGTTGTGTGTTCTGTAAGACCTGATATTGATTCTGGAAATATCTTTGAAAATTTATTTCCAAGATCGGATTTTACATTCCCAGTATCGAATATAATATCAAAGGGTTGTTCAGCATACTCAATCCTTAGCTGAGGAGTATTGGATGAGAGATACATATTCGAGGCTCCAGTTGATATCTTATATGGGAAAATATATGTGTTGGATTCGTTATCTATGATGATTTCTTTGGCATCTCTGATAAAATGATAACCAAGAACGCCGTCAAATGTAAATAAAGAATCTACTTCTCTATCTGGAGGTGCTATCATAAAAATTGGATTATGATAGGTCATGGTCCCCACTTTTAGAGAATCGGTAGTGGCTAATTTTACAAAGGCTACCGTCATACCTGAAACAGGTATTGAATCAGTCAAAATATCCAATCCTACTTCTTTTGCGTATTTTTCTGAAACAAAATTGCCAAAAGAACATCCGGTATCAAAAATATAATCCTTTGTTATTCCGTTTATTTCCACAGGTATATAAATATGATTTCCTCTACCAACATTTTTGCTTCTCATTGGTACGGTTACATCATGATACGGTCGTTCTAAATAGGAGGCAGGTACTTTTGCAAGGGCTTTTCCAACACGTTCTATAAAAACGAAACTATAAAGGGATTCAAATGGAACAGATTTTTCTAGTGCATTTACCAAGTCTTCACCTGCTTGCCCGGCTTGAGAATATATGCCCATATTCAATAGATTCATAGCTCTAAGAGCTGCCATACCGATTGATGTTTCTGCATCAAGTTCTTTTTGATGAAATTGTAGCAGACTATCCAATGAAATTGCTGCGTTTTCAAGTTGGTTAAATCCAATGCCTAATTGTGCTTCTGCAATAAGATTAAGCATTTTGACACTGATTGAACCTTTCAAGGGTGGATATTCTTCTTTCAATCGGAATAAATCACCGCTATTTAGTATTTCTCCCATTTTTGCATCTGTTTGATTTTGAGAGTAACTATAATTATGTCCAAACAAAATGAAAACAACAAGCAAAACTTTCGAAATGTGAGATGAAATTAGGTTTTTTGTATTCATATATTTTAAATTTTATAGTTCTGTATTTATGTGTATATTTTTGAATATCATTTATGATTGTAAATATAAAAATTCAAGTTGAAAACTATAATAAACTCACTCATCTCTCAATGCCATTACAGGAGATATTTTACTAATAGTATATGCCGGTATCCATACTCCTATCCAAGTTACTACAAGCATAATAGCATATACAATAGCCGATATAACCAAAAAATGCTCCATAAACTGATTGGTAATATATTGTGAATCATCACTTGGGATTACGCCTCCTAACACATAAAATCCTTCTTGTAATGCCCATTGAAAATAGAGGAAACAACCTATTAATACTGCAACAGTGACCATTACAGTCGCTTCTCCCAGTAACATGAGACGAATTTTCCAAGGGGATGAGCCATAGGACAGGCGAACTCCGATCTCTTCACGACGGGTACGGGTATTCAGCCAGAAAGTTCCACTGATGCCTAAAAACAAATTTACCAGAAAGAAATAACAGAGAGCATACTTAATGCGTATTTCATTAGTAGCTCCTTCTCTTAGGTCGCTTAATTCGCTGACCTTGTGGAAAGGCTCTATTTTACTGACAAAGAAAGATCCTGCAACGAGATGTTCCTCCATCCATGGGATAAAATCCTCTATGAAACGTACTTCTGCAACTCCCGGTTTTGTACGGGCAAAGATTGTGACATCATCATTGAGAAGTTGGGAAGGAAGCGTATCTGTCCATGCTGTCAGTCGCAAATAATAAGGTAATTTACTACTTCTCATTTTAACAGGCTGAGCCAAAGCTGCTACTTGCATAGGCAAACTATCTCTGTTATATACTACACTACCCCATAAATCCTGGTTTGGTGAAAGGTGTTGGGCAGCATCCGAAGTTAATATGATACTTTTATGTGGATACTCCAACTTTTCCAATGTTTCCCAAGTACCATCCTTGGCCGATCGCATCCTCCAGGTTTTAAAGAAATCACTTTTAGGTATGAAAGTCATAAACGCTACATCCACACTCACAGTGTCTTTCCTGAGCTTGCCATAGCTTCTACCTGGTGCACAAGGATATTGCCCGCCTACAATATATGTTGCAGACTCTATTTGTTTGTGTTCACGGAGACGTTGCATTAGCTGATAAAACTCTTCAGAAGTGCCGGCATTCCCATTCGGCACCTTTGACAACTGTAGCCGATAAAGTCCATCTGTCTCAAATCCGTTGGAAATCGATTTATTATAGAGTATGACAAATATCGGATCAATAACCATCCAACATACTATGGCAATTACAACTAATTCAAGCATTATCCAGATATTCCGTCTACGGGTATTCCAGAGGTTTATAAATATATGGCGTAACATAGTTTACTATTTTTGTTTGTTAATGGAATAAACAATATCTTTTTTCAGAGACAAATATGCCGGAATAATTGCTGAGAGCAGATTTATTACCACACATACCATAAAAGTGCATATAAATAATACTGGGCTGAACAGCATTTGTGGTGTAATACTCATGCTTACACCATCAGGCAATGCCATTACATAATCATCCAACAGTGTCAGCAACCAGTCCTTTGAGAGAAGTACCATGCCATAGGAAATGATCAGACCCAAGCATCCGCCTAATACAGTGAAAATGAGATTTTCCCAAATAATTTGCGAAAACAAAATACGGGGAGTTGCACCAAATGCTTTGCGTACCCCCATTTCAGGTAAACGCTTTTCCATACGGCTGGATATCATGCCTGATAGATTGAGTGCGGGTACCAACAATAGCATCAATAGAATGGAGCCTATTTGCCTGAATATCTTAGTAAAGTCCAAGTCGGTCATTTCGTTTACACGGAATAAAGTTTTCCAGTACGCATATGGCTGTCCGTGCCATAATAATCTATACCCATCCTGTGGGGTAGCATTAAAGCTCCGGGTAAAATCATTGACCTGGGATGCAATAAAATCGAAATCTGTTGAAGAACGAGCAAGTATTACTACTTGATAGCCTCCAAGAGCTCCCATCTGATTATATTTATCATAATTTGGAATACAGGTATACGGCATCCATATCTGGGCATAACTCAAGTTAGTGGCATAACTCGGTGTTTTTACGACTCCACATATTTTATATTCTATGAAATCTATAGTTATATATTTACCTGTGACATCGGAGAAATGGAAAAGGCGCTGTGCTATTTCTTCAGAGATGACAGCTTTACGTATTCCGCTTGAAAAGTCTGCTTCACTAAAAGGGGCACCATTGACAAATTTGAAGTTGAAAACGGTCCAAAAGGCCGGATCTACAGCTTTCTGTACTACAGGTATGCGATGTTTGGTTGCTGGTAATTGGACATAACCATTATTTACCAAATCGACTCCGATGGCGGAAACAGCTTCAACCTCTTTCATTTTATAGAAACAATCTTTCACAAAATTATAACTAATTGAACCGGTAGTATTAGATCCGGGATCGGTTATATTTTGCATATGAGCAGTAGTGGCAACCATTATTCGTGAACGGTTTTCCTCCGGATAAATATCTGCTATCTTAATATAATAGATAACAACCAACAGCATAACCATTGAAATGGCAAGTGCAGTCCCCACAATATAGAAAGTACTATACAATGGATTCTGCCTGATGAGATTTAACGCCTGAACTAAATATTTTCTTATCATAACATTATTTATTTTGCTGCCCTAAAGAATGCAATATATGTGCCATGACATTATTGCTTTGATACTGAGTATATTAATGGTTGTTGAGATTGTCCGAAAATGAACACCTAACCTAAATAAACGGACAGGTTACTTATAATAATGATGCAAATATGATGAAAATAACTTTGTTCTCTCTGAAATGTCTCAACTTGATAAACTTTATAAGCAATGGTTAGATGCCCAGCCGATTTCTGTTGATGATGAACGGCTGTGGCAACGGAAGTTTATGCTTGACTTCAATTACAATAGCAATCATATTGAGGGGAATATGCTGACTTATGGACAAACCGTATTTTTGCTATTACTTGGTGAAGTTGTGGGGTCTGCCAAGATGAAGGATTTGGAGGAAATGAGAGATCATAATGTATGTCTGAATATGGTTGTGAGTAAGGCCGATGGTGACGAGCCTTTGACTGATACATTTATTCGTCAAGTCCATCAAGTGATGCTCTGCGAGGATTACAAGGTTTATCGCAGATTGCCTGGCGGTGAAACAACAAGCTATACGGTTCATGTCGGAAGATATAAAACACGTCCTAATTCGGTAATTACTCCGACTGGTGAACAGTTTGAATATGCTTCGCCCGAAGAAACACCAACTCTTATGGCCGATTTGGTGCAGTGGTACAATGATGCTGTTGCCGAAGGTACGTTAACACCTATACAACTTGCGGCATTGTTTCATTATCGGTATATCCGCATACATCCATTTGAGGATGGTAATGGTCGTATAGCTCGATTGATGGTTAATTTTATTCTCCGTCGACATAAATGGCCAATGATGATAATCCGTAGTAAAAACAAAAAAGCCTATCTTAATGCATTGGCGTTGTCTGATGTTGCCGTTGGTTCTAGTCCTGCCGATGGCGCACATGCTTCGTTGAAATCAATTTCATCGTTTGAGGCATATATGGAAACTGTGTTAGCTTCCGATATATCTGCAATGCTCGAATTTCTTTCAGGCGACATCGAAACCATGTGGTGGTATGAGGGGGAAATCATACGCTTTTCTACATCTACACCTGCACGAATACTTCGTGTGTTGCAATCTGATGCCGATGCTTCATTGTCAGCAATATCAACAACTCTTGGGATAAGCCGTTCTGCAATACAAAAGCAGGTGGATTTCCTCGCTGAAAAAGGCTACATCTCACGTCCCGAAGGTAAAAAACGCGGTTGGATAGTCAATGCCCGAAATGCCACTGCCTAAGTTATTTGCAAATAGTACCATTTATAAGGTGGTATATATAGTTGTTGGTGGTATATTGAAATCTCTGGGGTGATTAGTTTGATATATTGCTATAATGTTTACTTTTGTGATATAATCAATAAATTGTAATTTATAATGAAAGAGACATTGAATAGTCCAGAAAAAAGATTGAAGTGGATTCTAAAGGAGAAGAAACTGACAGCTTATGCACTTTCTAAAATACTAAATTATAAATCCCCTGATACGATTTATCATATTCTGAATGGTAAAAACAAGATCAGTGTTGGATTTGCTAAAAAGTTAGAGGATTCCGTTTTAAAAATATATTGCACGATTGAATATGGTGTGAATAGGTACCATATATGATATTTAATATTCCTGAGTACGTACAAGTACGGATAGCGGATAATTGTGAGGCAATATCCAATCTTCTTTTTATGTATAATCTATCTTATGTTTAATATAGCAAATTTGTCATATTAAACATTATGACGAATGTAATCTCATTAATAATCAAAGCCATGTTGTAAAATATAGTAAGCCAGAGGCCCCCCCTCTGGCTTATCATGAATTCTCTTCTTTAGTTTATGGGTTATAAAACGGTGAGTAGTACCTTCAATTTTAATTGTTGTCCAATTAATCCCATCAGTAGAACTTGTTATATATCCCTCATTACTTACTACTACATATTTTCCATTGCCATAAGCTATCGCATTCCATTTAACTGTTCCTACCTGCTGAACCTTTGAAGGGGAAATAATATATCCATCATCACCTACTATAATGTATTGTGCTACTAGTTTAAATTTCGCTGTGATAGCTATGTTAGGATTGTCTGGAACTTTAGTTACTTTAATGGCTCCATCATACCATCCTTCGAAGGTATAGCCGGCGGCAGGGGTTGGCGAAGGAAGCTGTTCGCCAAACTTCATGGCCACAGTTTCTATGGTTCCATCACCACCGGAAGAGGTGTTGTCAAACGTGACGTCACAATAATAATCCTTTATTGTCACGCTCCAATCCTGATTAATTCCGGAGATCAAGGTTACATAAGACTGAGGATTATCACTGAGCCACTTCCCTCCTGCTGAACCAGTTGCTTCAGCAGTGAACTTCGTTTCCGTTGTATAGAGCGAAACTGTTTCTCCGTCAGAGTATTTCCCACTGCCCTGTACCTGATCACTCAAGGCCCGAGAAGAGGGAAGGTTAATTGTAACCATATACTGATTCTCATTAGAATCTATGTTGCTGGTATTCTCTTTGGAACATGACGTGACCAAAGTACTAATAGCAAGTATGATATAACTCAACTTATTCTTTTTCATATTTATGTAAATTGTATGTTGAAATATTTAGTTAAAAGTATGAATAAAAAATAAGGTGATTATAGCTTATATTGGTATGCTGGTTTTATTAAGGTAAATTAAAACGAAAAACGTACCTTTAAGATACTTTTTCAATATAGCGGATATTTTTGCAGAGCTAGGGTAATGGTGCTTCAATCTGTATATACCTTTCTACAGGTACCCTTTTTGTGTCTATAGTAGTTTTCACAACTATTTTTCAAATAAGAATTGATTTCCTCCTTGCTAAGTGACTCTATTTTCTTAATAGTCTCATCATCTAGTTTGAATTGTTCTTTGCTGATCTTTTTCAATTTGGTTTTCATAATTTCCTTTTTATTTATTAGTTTATTTTCGACAAAGGTATTAATAACCAATATAACAGACCGGAAAATAATGACATATTTTCCGGAAAATTTCAATCTCTGATATTTGTTGCTTTTATTGTCTAACTGCATGAAATATAGGCATATATAATAGTTTTGGAGTGTATTTGATTAATATGTTTTATATGACTATATAGCAAATCATAGTTTTACTATTCAACCCTTATAAGGAATATGATCCGATGTATAGATTCTATTAGAACTTAAATCCTTATTGTTGTTTGAATAACGTGAGAATTTTAATTATGGACAAGTGCACTGTTATATTAGACTGTGGGAAGTACTTGGATTCCATGATATCCATGATCTCTCATAACTGAGAGAACCCGATCTTTCCCCAACAATACTCCATATTAGGAGCTACGGCCAGTGATTTGGGCTTAGAATTTGTATAGAGGTCCTTAGCCTCTCCCCATTCAAAAACGAAGTTGAAGAGCACATCCAAATCCGATGCGCGATAAGCTCGGTCTATGTTTTTATATAGCAGAAAGCAGGTTTCTCTCCGAAGGGATAAAGCTTAGCTTTGTATTATACCGCTCGTCATCAAATACAGATAGACGTTCTATACGGGCATTGCTCCGGATGCCATTCAAAAGTATGGTTATACAATCTCCTTGATAGTTGATTACACTATCATTTGAAAAGTACCCCATATTGAAACGGTAGAACTGCATCAGTTCTTTAAGGAACTTATTATTGTGAGTATAAGCAGAAAGTACCGTGTCACTTCCCGTCATAATTGTCTTTTCCAACCATCGGCAGTAACTAAGAATTTTCATCAGAGTACTAATTACCAACTAAATGTCCTTCAACGATAAAAACATAGTTGCATAGGAAAACTACCATCCAATTTACATGAGATTGCTAAAATACTAATTTAAGTCCAAGAATAACTTATACTGTATAAGTTAAGTCAGACATGAATACAATAGAAGGGCGTTTTACTTACTTGGCTCCACCTGTTATTTTCTCTGAATAATTGGAGTAAATAATAAAAAGTAATAGAACCGGGTATGGAAGAATGTAATTTCAATAATAATTAAAGCCATGTCGTAAATTAATAAAGCCAGAGGAAATCCCTCCGACTTTATTAAATGATTATCGCAAAATATCAGTCAAATTCACTTTTAAATATTTAAGGCCGATATTCTACCATTTCGATGTAGTAAGTCACGTCACCCGTAACTTTGAATGAATATGATGATGTTCCACTGAAATACTCAATTAAATTGTGATTAGAGTCTCTAATAGCAACAGGCTCAAAACTAGAAGAAGCCCAATAAATAGTACATGTTTCTCCTTTCTTGTAAGTTTTGGAAAGTGATGTTGGACCATCTGACGACCATGTTTGTGTCCAAGACAAGCAGTAATAACCAGGCGTTATCTTCCAACCAGAGTTCCATTCTGCTATTTTGAAGGTTATAGTGTGATACGGAGTTTCGGTTTCTCCTCTAGGGGGAGTTTCCTCTCCTGTATTTGATTTGAAATAAGCAATAAACTCTGTACCGGCCGGATAATAATTTTCCAGATATTGTGCATTATTAATAAATAGACAATTATCACGATCTACATTTTCTAGTAGAACGGAATGAACTTCTCCGTTTTCGTTTGGTAGGATATACCCCCACTCATAGAAATAGCACCCACTCATTTCAGTAGGAGTTACATAAAATACAGAATTAGATCCTTCAACATCTCTATAGTCGCTAAGTTTAATGTAATTTTTATCAATCGTACCTTTATTTGAATCTGATGACCGGAAATAATAAATGATTGATGTTTCGAATTTACCTGTGATAGTTATGTTAGGGCTATCCGGAACTTTAGTTACTTTAACGGCTCCATCATACCATCCTTCGAAAACATAGCCGGCATCAGGGGTTGGCGAGGGAAGCTGTTCACCGAACTTCATGGCCACGGTTTCTATGGTTCCATCACCACCGGAAGAGGTGTTGTCAAACGTGACGTTGCAATAATAATCCTTTATTGTCACACTCCAATCCTGATTAATTCCGGAGGTTAATGTCACACGCGATTGAGGGGCGTCGCTGAGCCACTTCCCTCCCGCTGAACCAGTTGCTTCAGCAGTAAACTTCGTTTCTGTTGTGTAGAGAGAAACTGTTTCTCCGTCAGAGTACTTTCCACCGCCCTGTACCTGATCACTCAAGGCCCGAGAAGTAGGAAGGTTAATTGTAACCCTATACTGGTTGTCATTGGTATCCGACTCCCTCTCTAGTGGATAGGCAAATGCCCTACCGCTTTTTTTATACTTACCGGCTTGCAAATGGGCACAAGCCACAACTATCATAAATGAAAGGAACATAGAAATTGTTTATTCTTTTTTCAGGTCAATTATAATTCTAATCTGGCAATTTCGCTATTCCAATTATGGAATAGAATGTTTGCTAAATGGGAAAACTATTTGAGAAGGTTCGACTTATTTCCCCTAGGTCCCAAAGGTGAGGTGTCTTATACTCAAGTGATTTATAAGGTTTCCTCGCCTACCTTCTCATTTATAAAATAAGTTGCAGGATTTTTGGGGGTATATTACAATGAAACAACCAGTTAATACAATAGCCTTTGGCAGATGAAAAACACATATTAATGAAAGACCAAAGGCACAGAACTACGCTAATGAAGCCCGAAAGCAACAAAAGCGTGGTTCTTTTTTTCTGGTTGTTTGGGATTAAAATGTTTCATTTACAATGGATGGTTATCACTTCGTTCAGGTTGGTTGTATAGCGCTGTGATAGTTGCTCTTGTTTAAGTATCCAGTTTCTGCCGAAACCTTGTACGGCTAACTTGACTTTTTGAGAATAGTCACCATTTATTTTATCGATTGCTTGCATGAGTTTGTCACGTTTCTCACGATCTATCGGATCAAACAGTGTCATTTGCATGTCGGAGGTGATTTCTGTGATAATTACGCCCGCTTTTTTGTATTGATAGCCTTGCAAATAGATTTCTGCAATACCGCTGTTTCCGTCTGTCCCCTGATTTGCGAAGCAATTTTCTTATTGATCGCCTCGTTGCCTTCCGCAGTAGCTATCTATTCCAACGGGTTCTGATACACTTGGGCAGATCCCCCCTCGACACAAACCGTAAAACATGCCGCCAACAACCACTTAACGATTCGTAATCTCATACCCCCCCTTCTTTTGTTTGTTATACTCCACTTTCTCGCGGATTATCGCCACCAATGGCATCCCGTTATGTACCCCCGGTATCACCAATTGCGGATTAGTCCGGTCGCCGGAATAAACCACCACAGTTTTCAGCCCTACAAGTTGCTGAAAGAACGAACGGTTTTCTTTAAAATCCACTACCCGGTATAACTCGATGAAATCTGACCTTCTCGAAAACACCCCTCGTTCATAAATCAGTTGTTCACCTGTTATGGTATATCGGCAACGTAATAAGAACAGACATCCATAACCCAGGTAAAGTGCCAGCAACAAACAACCTATCTTCAGTATACCACCCAAAGGTATACCCTCCAACCCGCTGCCAATAACACCAACACCTGTATGATTTGCATGTAATCATTATGGCTAATAGAAATACTAATCATTTCTACTCATTAGCTATGATCCTCATTTTTAGTATTTCCGGGCAATAAAGTTTGTGCTACCTGATTGAAAACTCTATCTATTATTTTAAGCTTACCTTCTTCAGGCTCCTCAAAAGCAGAGCATTGCTCCAAATACTTAGTCAATTCATCGAAGTTTTCACCATATAAGTTATAACTGAACTTTTGCAATTTTTCTAGTACCTTGATATATATTGAAGAATCTTTATGCCTACTCAGCTTCCTAAGAGCCAAAATATAATCTTCCCTGAATACGGTTGGAACAATGATTCTTGCTTCGTTACCTTTAACCAGTTCCGCATTCATCATAATACGTGATACTCGACCGTTTCCATCAATAAAAGGATGAATTTCACTGCACATAAACATCATAAAAATTGCCTTTGCCATAGGCTCTTTTAATGTTACATAGAATCGAAAACCATACCGCAATGTACCTTCCACCAATTTGGGGTCGACGAACTCTGTTTGCCCGGCCCTGTTGGGCAAAGTTTTAAATGTTCCTGGGGTACAATCTTCTCTTCCTGCCATCAATGTAGCATGTCTTTGTTTCAGTATATTAATAAATTCATCTTCAGTCGTTGGAGTTCTATTCATCTCGAAACGGTTAGACAGAATTCGGAAGGTTCCTAGTATATCATGTGAGTCTTTTATTCGCTTCGGTATAGGAATTCCCGTTTCAACTATCTGTTTAGCTTCTTCAATGGTGAATTTAGTCCCTTCAATATAATTAGAAAAATAGCTTTCGAAAAAGGAAAACAAACGGAAAGAGTTTTCTGTCTGGTTCAGATTCTTGTATGTCGGGAATGAGTAGTCTTTCAGAGCATCATACAATACCTGAAAAAGTTCGGCCCGCTCTGTATCATAGGGTGTTCCGGCAGCTAAAGCTTTGCCGGATTCTGTAACAAGCACCTCAGCAGTATGTGTGGACAACAATGCCGATATGATTGAATTCAACTTCTCAAATTCTGTTTTCATATCGAGTTGCTCTGCAACTAACCTCGTTACATCACGAAACTGGTTAATTTTGGTTTCTCCACCGGCATTTATTTTGTTCTCCAATCGCTTCTCAATAAACTCTATGGGTAAAGACTTTGATTCATCACCTTTTTTACGGCTACTCTGCATTACTTCAAGCATCCATCGACTTTCAGAGGAACTATAAATATCCAGATTCCCAAATTTAATGTCACTTTCCAATGCTGTCTTTCCCTGTATAATATTTATCCGCACTCCGGGTAAGTCCTCAATTTTACGGTTTTGTGTATAAGTCAGGAAAAAATCACCGGTACTTGTCGGACGTAACTCATTCGCGCTACGGTGGCTAATAATTGCATTAGGAAAACGCCAAGCTAGAATATCTAACAGATTACGTCTGATTATATAAGATGGGGAGTCCATCAAATTTGTTGTATAAATACGAGGCGCTATTTTCTTTAGCTTTCCATCTTTTTCAAGCTGTGATATCCGTCGGGATACAGTAGATTCAGAGGAACTAAATATTATTTCTTTGCTAAAGTCGATTTCTGTTGCCATTACCTAATTATCTAAGTTTATTTCTGCAAATATGCAAAATTTCTGCGAATAAAAAGAGTCTTTTTAATTTTAATGCAAAATTTTCGCGAATATAGCAGCGAAAATGCAAAATATCTGCGAATATAAAGAATTTCTGAGGAAAATCATATTTCGACTACCGATTTATACCCTTGTTCATATTTTGGATTCCGAAAGTATCAACTGCAAAAAATGGCGACTATAAGTATGAAAAATGACTGGAATGCAAAATATCTGCGAATACAACCTCGAAAATGCAAAATTTTTGCGAATATAAAGATTTCATCCAATTTAATACCCTATTCCCTACTATTAATTCCACATGTTAAACCACCTAATTAGAAAAAAGTCATTTTCAAACACAGTGTACTTCAATTTTTTGATTAGTTTTGTATAAACCAATGTTATTACACATGATTTGCTGCAAAAGGAATATAAATTAGCAATACAGACTGTTATGAATGGGAATGAAATTATTCATATATACACAGAAGTAAAAGAGTGCATTTATAAAGATGAGAATTATTCCGTTCGGGATAACGGTGCCGTTCTTCGTCACGCCAAAGATGCCTCGAAACTTCGAAAACTTGATGAGCAATGGCTATTTGGCACCAAGAATGAAAAAACCGGATATATGACCATAGGCGCTCACCGGGTTCACATAATCGTAGCAACAGCATTTCATGGCATACATGATTCAACAAAGGATGTTGTAGACCATATCGATACCAATAGATGTAACAACAGACCCGAGAATTTAAGATGGCTTACAAGATTGGAGAATGTATTAAACAATCCTGCAACGCGAAAAAAAATTGAATTCCTGTGTGGTGATATTCAAAATTTTATTGATGACCCGAGTTGTTTACGGGATTCCACCGGTACTAACCAAGATGTAATGTGGATGAGAACTGTCACAAAGGAAGAAGCGGCTATCGCTTATGAACGAGTTAAGCAATGGGCTGAGGAACCAAGTAAATCAAATTCCCAAAAAGGCAGAATAGATGAATGGATATTTTCCGAACCAAACATCCCGATAACTAAAAATGAACCGTTAAAGACCCTATTGCCGGCAATCTCACCCGATACAGCTCTGCAACGCAATTGGAAAACACCTACGGAGTTTTTACTTTGCCCAACACAGATCAGCCAAAACCCACTAACCTCATATTTAGATAATCTTTGTATTGGAAAGATTATTACGAAAAACATAAATACAACACATATTATAGATGATTTTGCATTGTGTAATGAAAAACATTTAATAGTTATTGGTCATAGTGAAGGTGAAGATTTGAAAAAATACAGTTCTATTTCTATTACATTCGAAGAAGATAAATATGTTCACGAAGGAACAACCTACTTCGAAGAGCGTGGTGCTCAAAAAGCCCTTGTGATAGCCAAAGGATTAGAATGGGATGGCCCGGATGGAATTGACGATTATTGTTAACATAGGGTACCATGCCCAAATCGCAAGTGAATACGACTACCCAATGTATAATTTTTAATAAATATTCTGTTCCCTACAAAAATACTACAATATTTTTTGTAAGTTTACGGAAATTTCAACAAATCACTTATGAAAGACTTTATTAGCACTGGCAGAAGCAATAACCTTATTCCAATTATTGATCATAGTGGACAGGTAGGAGGATACAAGATATTTGAACGCTATATATATGTAGAATTTTGGCCATATTCAGAACACTTCGTTTTAATATTTTATATAGTCAAGGGTGAAAATCAATTTTGGGTTTTTTCTAAATATTCCGAACTTGATACATTTGAAGAATTGATAAACAAAGATATTAATGTGTCTTATATTGAAAAATATACTCCTTCTCTGATGGAGTTGATAATTAATGGATTTGAAAGAAATTATAGAGAAGCAAGCTTGGTTCTAGCTACAAACATTGATGCTGTAGACTATAAAAACCATTGGGGAGTAGGCGTGATTATAGATAAAAAGTTACCTGATGTATTACATTTTAAGGATATAACGGTATGGGAGGGAATGGATCGTATAAGTCAAGCCATAGAAAGTTTGGTCAAAGAATGTAATAGAGCTCCAAATGGAAATATATTAAGAGCAAAAAAAGTATTTGGAAGGATAATAGCAGGTGGTTTTTTGTCAGCGATAGGAATTGATGCTGAACATATTTGGAATGCTGTGGACTCTGGTCGTAAAGAAAATAGATTACATAAAATCTTTCATAACTTAAGAGAAGGTGGAAATAATGCCTATACATGGTTCGAAAGAGATTTTCGCATTGATCCTTTTTACATTAGCAGCGAAAAATATGATGCCCTTGATATTCGCTATGAGGATTTTTAACTAAAGAGCCTCCATCTGATGCACCCCATTTTCGTCAATAAACGACCCTGCACAAATTCCGACTAAGCCGTTGAATCTTTATCAACCTTCATTCGGATACTCACCCGTCAAGGAACAGGTTATTGCTTTATTGTTTCTTGCATGATAGCTATATCCATTAGCAATTTGACTTTTTCTAAGGGCATAACCCAAATAGAATTGCTACCCGGTGAAACAGAACACAATACTCCGATACAGTTTCCATGATTATCAATAACGGGAGAACCGCTCAATTCTTTATCCAAGTAACCTGTCATCCATGTATCCGGCTCAACTCCATAACCATCTTCATCTCCATTATACCCTTCCTCTAAACATTCCATTACCTTTATTTCATTTTCCGCGATCCATGACAGATTTGCATAAGTTCGTCCTTCCTTCAATATCTTCTGTAATTTCGGGTAACGGTGTTCCAATGAAGGATCAGCCAAATTATTTCGTTTTACATATACATACATCAAATGAGTTCCACCCCGGAATAAGGATAACAAACCATATTTCTCATCCCAGGTAGCTTTACCAGACTGGGAAATGGAACCATTCCAAAAATCAAATCGACTGTCCAAATATTCCTTAAATATATTCCTAACTCCTTCCGAATCTACGCAATTCATCAATTTTGTCACCCATGGCTGACCTTCAAAGATAGTTCCGGATGCAGTTCCGGTCAGAGAACTCAATAACCAATAATCTCTTTCCATAATTAATCTCTTTTCAATATTTCTATTTATACAATAGTAGAGGAGATAAGTAATCCAGTTCTATCACTAAAATAAAATAGTATATCCCATAGATCATCAAAGTTTCTGTTCTTTAGTAGATTACGACACTATTAGTTGATATTATTTACTCGTCGTAATCTTTTATCTTAATTCTTTTTTGCTTCAGGTATAAGGTAGCACCTTCATTATAAAATCGTATTCGTGAGTTGGAACAAGAACCTGTTAGTTTGTCTGGATTATGTATATTAGTAATTACAATCAAGGCGGATGTTCTTAATGTTTTTCAATTAGTAACCAATAGAATATGACAATTTTGGCCTCTAAATAAAATAGACTAACAGTATAAATCCTATTATAATAAGGTCTATTACTACCCATTTCCCGTATTCTTTAATAGACATCTTTTCTTCTCCCAAAACTTGGTAAGAACCTTCCTCCGATTCGTAAACACGATATGCTCCTATTACAAAATAAAGTATTATCAACCTGAAAACTAAATAGGTTCTAAAAACTTGAGAATTTTCCTTGCAAACGTCAAACTTACCTCTAAACTTATTAGAATAATATGTTCCTCTTGTTAAAGAAATATTCCATTGTTGATTTACAGTTGTATATTGTTCATTGCCAGTAAAATGTGGAGTGTTTACTAAGTTATAAAATTCCACGGTATCTATTTTATCAGATTCTACCGCCTGAAATGCCCAATATCTTGCCAAAGGTAAAGAACGCACTACTAATCTGCCGTAATAAAAGCATTTTGCAAGGCTTAATTGTGAAACTTTGTCACCGTTTGATGCTTTTTCATATAAAACATCAATTCTGTTTTCTTTTAGCTTGATCATAATCAATTTGTTTTTGAATTAATATTAATTCTCTACTGGATAGTAAAGCAAGGCTCGTTTCGTCTTTAAAATATTCTACTATTCGTTTTATTTCCAATTCCTTAATGAGTTTTCGTTGTTTTTCTATATTTGCGGCATATTCTGCAGTAAGTTCCGACATCAATCTTTCATATTCATCAATAATATATATAAGTATCGGTTTCCCTGCTTGTAGAGCAACTCTGTATTCTATCTCAGTCATAGATGCCTCCATCATAGGCTCAATAAATCCATATTTAGGACCAAGGATACAAACGAATATGTCTGAAGAAAGAACCTTTTCACAACAATAATCGCGTGGATATCTATCTTTCTGAGGCCAGTTTTCGTACATTTCCGGATACATAGAGCAAGATTCCACTTGTGTTTTTATTGCTTTCCTATATTGGGATAAATCCGAAGTGGAACTGATGAATACTTTGAGAATGGGATTGTTATATGCAGGTGAATCAGTTAATATTTTTATGCTGTTTTCACATATCGCCAAATCTCTATTAAGTTCATTTTTCCCCTCTTGTGAAAAGGTGCTGGATATTTTCTCCTTAAGAAGCTCTCTCTCGTTCTCTAAAGAAGTCAACAAAATTCTTCTTGTATCAGCAATTTCTTTTTTATGGTTATAAGGTTTTAGATCTATATCTGCAACTTCTTCAGAGAATCGCATATCTGTAACCTTTGATTTAATGACAATATCTCCAACTGGTTTTTTATTTATACAAATTTTGATAGTAGCTATGCAAGACTTAGATTGGCAGTTATTGGAAACTGCGACAATGAAGTTTTCAAAAATGAATTCATTTAACCAATATATGTATCTCCTACTTTGCCTCGTTTTGAAATCTTCTTTATTCAAAGCATCAATTTTTAGGGAAAAATCTATCCTGTCTTCTTTTCTGAGTTTCATCTTCAATCTGCAAGGATTTCTTAAGGAAGTATCTTCGTCAACCTCTCTTGCGATTAATTCTACCTCTTCAGTATCTGCCGATTTATGTATAGCAATTTGTATCATAAAAGATTCTCCTCGTACTACCTCTTTGGGTGCAAATACGGAAGATAAAATTTGCCCTCCTAAGTAAATTATATCTTCTCTATTTATTGGTTTACCATTTTCCCTTACATTATCTAACAAATTAACACTTTGTTTTAAAGCATCAAGATAGGTAAGAGAATCGTTATGCCGCATCAGGTTTATAATATGACGATAAATCAATAACCTTATATCGATAGATGTTTTAGTCCGAATTGCTAATACACGGCTATTGGGACATCTCATCTTTACAGCGATCTGTATATGTGACGAAAAGCACGAAGACAAGTCAATAACTCCTGAATAGGTTTGAGGAATAGCTTTAATAAAACGATCAGTATTTATCATACCATTACTCATTTCTAATTCATCAGAAGTGTCGGAATGGTGCATTATAAAGATGACTACGTCAGAATCTGCTATTTGATCTAGTTTATTAATCGTTAATTCATCTATCACATTTGCCCCAAATGTCATGTATGATTTAAGGGCCTTATTTATACGATTTGCTAAAGGAGCATATTTATCCCACAATAATCCTTTGTCAGTAATCTTGAATGCTTTAACAAGCGATGATATGAAATCTGAATATCCCATATCAAAGGCTCTCTCAAATTGAGCTTTTGTATACGGAATGGAAATAGCGATTGTTAATCGTTTATGCAATTTCTTTTTTAAAAAAATCGACTTGAACATGTTTTTTGTTATTATGTAATGCAATCAAAATATTGTATGTTTCATCATATTCTGCTGGTTCAATTCCTATCGATCTCAGATGACGTTTGAATAGGAAGTTATCCCAAGTATTTTGTGGGTTTTTCAAGAATGATTTCAAGGTACTAACAAATTCATTAACCTTTAAAGAAGATACCTCAAATTCTAAAAAGAATGTTTTGACCCTTGTCCAAAAGGTTGGTTTCCCTAAAACACCTCCTTCTAAAGATGAATACTGTATATGTGTCTTTGCCTTATAAATTTCTTCTGCACTAATAGGGATTCTTACTCTCGAATTGCCATTTGGCAGATTCTCTATTTCAATTTTTGAAATATCGAAAGATTTGCACGGAATGTCTTTCAATACAAAGCCTTTCTTCATACGTATATCTTTCATCCCATCAATGATTGCATGCATGTCTGTTTCAGTCGTGCTCTTAAACTCAATAACCTTACATGGCACTTCTTCACCATTATCAACGCATTTTGAAATTTCACTAAAAAGTTCATCTACTGACGAAACCTTCTTGTCACCGACAATAAACGTACCATTTTCTTTAGCTATCATCAGATGATCTGTTTGATTAAAGCCTCTTGCAGCTCTTTTGACAGTTATTGGCATTACCTCACTACGTGGTCTGATACGTGTTGCAGCTTTAGAGAATTTCTGATGTCCAATCAGGTTTGTTCTTTCTACACGACGTAAGAAACTTGGAGTAACCCGCCCCTTATCAGAGCTTGCAACTTCAACAACCTTACGGCCATTTGTTCCGGTGGCAATTTTGTATTCGCCCGGTTTTAGTGACTCATTAACTTTTATGGAGGTAACTTTGGAATCCAAATTATGTCCCCCAACTGCAAAGATTGAATCTCTTGGGCTCCATGATAAAACCACTGTAGGGCATTTCTGCCAATTCAAAGATTTATCTTTATTTTCTTTAATGTACAATTTGTATGCTTCGTTTAAATCGCACAATTTTAAAATATCTGCATACGTCTTAATTTGTTCTGCATGTTCTAATAATATTGATGCAGTATATTGACAATATAATCTATCATCAAGATTACTTTCATTTTGTATTGCCACAAATATTGCCTTCTTGTCTATTCTCCTCGGATTATTTATGTAATGACTTACTACGGTCAAGAAAGATTCATCGTCATTTATATGGGCATCTTTATTATCGTAAATAAAACTATTTATGGTGTCTATTTGATTCATAAATAATTGGGGAGTGTCTCTTTTTTTTAAACTGTTTAGATGGATTGAAGTGATGAGTTTTGCATAGAATTTCCTTTTTACACTATCAATTTCATTAGTTGATGATATTTCATCATATTCTTTTTCATAGTTCTTTAAGAGTCTGTCTTCTAATTGAACGAATCTTTCTTTTTCAAAATACTCTCTAATCCTTTTTATCTGTTCGTCTGAATAAGATTCAGTTTCCTTTAAAGGTTTATATCCGTCATCTATAATTGTTTTATGTGCTTGAACATTTTTCTTCGATGGCCTTTCATGGTAATCACAGATTTTATGTAGTATTGCTTCTAGTTTATTATCCAAAAGTTTTGTCGTAGGCAAGGACTTTGAACTAATTTTATAATCTACATTTATTCCATAATTTATAAATATCTGATAAATAGAAGCGTATTGCACAACTTTTACAAGCTCTGGATTTTGAAGTCCTGAATAGAAATCGTATGCTTTCTCCTCTGCCAGAAATACAGGGTCTGATTCTGAAATATCATCTGTCTCTCCTGGAATATAGCTCACAGGTAAAGAACCTGTCCTGTTAACTGCATATATGTTGAAACCGTTTCCATCCTCAACAATATATCCTGCCCCTGCAGTATTCCAGTTGTAGGTTAAAGAAGAAACTGATAAATCATTTATGACACCTTTATTAAATGCCCAGTCAAATGGCTTAGGATAATCAAATGCTGTATACTCAATATTGCCATTCTCTGACCATGACTTCAACATTTGATCTGTAACATTTAAAAGGTTTCCATATTCAGTATGCCATAATTCATCACTCAGAAGAATCGGAGCAAAATCTTTACCTCCATCCAGCTTTCCAGCGAATACATTATTTCTTTCATAACTTTGCGATAACTCCGTTTTATCTGTTGAAGCCAACATTAATATCGTCTCTTGTCTCATTGGAGGCAACTCATGGAGTGGTATCTCGCGCTCTCTTGCAATAATTGCAACATAGTTATTGTTTGCAATTGCACCTAAAATTAAATCGGAATCCAATGCGAATTTTCTAGAATTAATACGGAACTTTATTTCATCTAAAGAAATTGTTCGACTAAGTATCCAAATTACAAAGCCTGGATACTTACTATAATATAAAGTATTCTCTGTACCTTTATTTAGAATTTCTGGCAAAGTATTTACTTGATTACTATCTTCCAAACATACTAAGAGTTCTTTGTCTTTTAAAAACCATTTATTCAGTTCCTCGCTAGAAACCTGATAATTTAGATTCCTTTCTGAGAATGCAATGTGTTTTGGCATGGTTGTTATATCCCAAAGAACTGCTTTATAGTCTGTCGAATATAAAAGCGTAAATAATTTGTTTCCAAATTTCTTTAAACCAGATTTACTTAAACCATTTATGCTGATAACAGCATCTCTCATCCAACCATCTAAACCAATCTTTTGTTTGTATGAGGTATACGTACAATTATAGTCATTTAAAAACTTTTTTAAGGATTCTTCTGTCAGGTTCTCACTCGGTTCTGACAGTATTATTATGTGGCTCTTATCTTCAAATGATTTTATTGCAACTGTTTGAAAGTTATATGGATTATTTTGGCGAAATTCTTTCCACAATGTCTCCATATTAGCATAGGCCTGGGTTTTTTCAATTGCACATGGTGCAGTTATAATAGAAAAAATAATGGGACATATAAAAAGCAAAGCAAGACCTGCAATTATTCCAATTCGTTTTATCCTTGATAATGCTAGAAATCTGTTGAATTCCTTAATGCATTTATTCTGAAAACTAACTTGATAATCTTTTTTTCTTTGAAAAGGAATATTTTCTCCTATCATATATAAAGCATCATCTATCGAATATGCTCTGTTATTTTCACTTTTAACCCAATTCCTTTGACCACATATGGGGCAAATAAATCGTTCTTCCTTACTCTCAGGCTCAAATTTAATGGATTGTCCACATTTTACACACTTTACAATCATATTATTCAATTATTTATTGAAAAATAATCCGTGTCTCTCCGTGCGGACTAAAAATAGTTGATAACTCATACCAATATACAAGAAAAGTGGAGAGTCTGTACCTCATTTTGTCCCCTGCTTTGAGGTTATGACATTCGAGTCTGGCAGAAAAACAACGATAAACTTCCACGCCAATATGAAAAAAGCAATTCCTCCACAAAACAAGCAATCTCCCATCTTACATAAAAAGTAGGAATACTACTAAAGCGGATACATGGATATAGTCACACTAGTGGGTATTAATCATTACTTTGTCTTTGACGGAAATTGAAAATGCCATATATCAAAGTATCAAGGATAAAGCATTATGTAAATACCTTTCTTTATATATAGAGCTCTCAAGTCTCACGCATTTTTATATTCCACCAAAAATAAAGAATCTGCGTAAGGTGTCTTCTATTTTTTTTGTGTTAATCATACTATTAAAATATCAGACATGAAAGTTATGCACAAATATAGTAATTTAAATGAAAGAAACAAATAAAAATGCATTTTATCCGGTCTTTTTGCTAAAAGATATCAACTACAGCCTTTTGTAGCCAAAAAATCATAGTTAAATGGGCATAAATTAATGTCAAAAACATGCATGCAGACTCGTTAATTTCCCCACGAGGCTATCTCCAATGAAGTGAACGACCTCTCCTCCAAGTCTTTGGACAAACTTTCCAGAATAACCGTAGATTTAAAATTATAACATTTATGTATCTTCGTAAAGCTGGTAAATCAGAAGGTGTTTGTCCGTTATCAGGCATGACCACTTGTTTAACATACAATCGGAGCTATTCCTAAGAACCGGATGTTCAAAATGACCTACCACCCAGCAACACTTATGCCTTGTATCAGAAAGATTTATATTTACATCACTCATGAATTTTATATCAATCCCCAATATTTATATTTTGGCTGGATAATACCTTTAGCACATCTGAAATATCTTCATCATCAAGGTGTTCAAGAACCGCGTTATTAAACGTCAGAACAAATTCATACTCACTAAGCGAATCATTTTCGGAAGTATTGAAATCAGTCACCCATTGCGGTAGGATTTCCATGCTTGATTGATAGAGTTGAATAAGATTCTTTGTAACATTGGGATTACGTATCGCTGTGGTTGCCGCTTCCGATAGCACACTAACATAATGACTATAGTCCTCCGATGAGTATTTCTTCACCATTAACAAGAGATTTTTAGGCTTTTCGTTAATCTGCTCATATTCATCGTAACTAACAGAAGCTATCGTTTTAGCTTCAATCATAAATAAGATAAGATAATCTTCATCACTCAAAGCAAAAGCTCCCTTTTTTGCTTCAACAATGCTCCAGGTCAGGTTGGTCCCGTTTATGTCATCAGAATATTTGGCAGCGAAAGCGGAATCCTGAACACACTCTTCTACCAATTCATACGGCATCTGATATTTTAATGAAACATAGTCACCATAATACTTTGAAAAACCAATGAACAGTATATATACAACAAGCAGTACCTGAAGAATGCGTGCTACTCTTACTGATTGCTTACGCTTTGTAGACAACCCAAATTTAGCCCTGAAATCAACTAAAGTATTACGTAACACATTCTCGTAAGATATAAATAAACGGGTAAATCGGGCTATCTTTACATCCGCAGTTTTTGCACTTCCATTTTGGTCGAAATACAAGATACTTGAAATACTCCCACGTAGCTTCTTTTCGATATGGATATCCAGTAAACTAATGTCTATGTGATTTTCTAACAACATTTTATATAAAGTAGCAACATTATTAAATGTCTTACTTTCCGGAACCACGAATAATATCTTTTCAATCTGAATGCTCTTAATGGCCATTTCCACTTCCCACCAGAAACTGTCTGTTTTTCCTAACCTAAGAACTACTACAGAAGCCTTTTGAGCCATCTCCGCTACAGTAGATTTCCAATGATCATCATCTACATATATTCGTGAGGCACCAAGTGGCATCTTCTTGTCTCTCGGATCACCTATTGCATATACCGGTGCTATTTCCGTCAGCACTTCCACCATTACCTCTTCCTCGGAACGTGTATCAGTAAGAAAGGAAGCATTTTTTCTAGTAGTAGCATCATCCTTAAAAGAACGTAGGTAGAGTACAAACGGACCATTAATATCATCCTTATTCAGCGTATCCTTCTTTCTCTTGTTTAGCCTATGGTATAAGGAATAAAAATAGGCGAATAAGATAATACACAATATGGCAATAACAATTGAGCCCAAATCTTGCCCTATAAGTTGCCATTTGATTTCAGAATATTCAATGGTGCCCTCTACTACAATCGGTATTTCTATTGAATCCGTCAGACCAATGGATAGCATAAAGCATCCAAGAGTAAAAAGGAAGGCAACTAATCCAAAGAACAAAGATAAAAATCCCGCAATATATTTCATATAAAAATATTTTGGATTAGCAATATTCTACATTGATCTCCGTCCTTCCCATTGCTTGAAGCAATCCCAATGTCAAGTAACCGAGCCAATTTATCTTGGTCGTGATACTGCAATTAACAATATTTGTCTTGCAATACTGGGGAAATATAACAATCTCCTTTTCTATTTTATGGAAAGTCATTGTATTACCAACCATAGATACCTTAAGTGTCGTCTGTTCTTTGGGAATTTCTAAAGACAGACTTTTTTCGAAAGTCAACTTTGCTTCTTCTTTTCCATCCACAATAATACGATATGGCATTGCACCTCCTGTCATTGAGTTGTCCCGTTTGATGTTTAATTTCATCGTTTCCATAATCTATGTTTTAAATTAGTATTGGCGTATCTTCAGTTGGTCACATCTTCTCGGATCCTCTTCGCAATCATCCTGTTATACCTCTCTGTTTTGTCCGGGGATTTACTCCACTTAACAACCTCTTCCCAAATTTACAAAAAAAATGAAACAATATAAGCAAGACGCAGTTTTTTTTCTGAAAAGTTATGATCAGGCGAAAAGAACAATAAAGTTCAACTTAAAAGTAACCTGAAAAGGCGACACTTTTCTCGTCTATAATGTGATCGCAAGTTCGGCAACTAGTTTGGTCTTGAATTTTTCCGGTGGTTTCACTATAACGAACTCATAGATGCAGTGATAAGGTATTTGTGATGGCTTTCAAATCCAAATATTCCGATTCCTTTCCATTAAGTTGGCTGACGATGGAATTAACCTCTTTCGTCACATTGACTATTTTATATAATAATCTGTATCCGGACGAGCAAAGCGGAGTATCACGAGATACATGGAAGATAAGCTCATTCCTAAGTTTTTATCTTTACGGATTCAAATTATGACGTGCGATATGGAATAATTGTTTCGGGATATCATCAAGCGGCCTTCCTTCTCTGAATTCTCCAACTGAAATATCTCGAAAAACTGCTTTTGTAACTTTTTGAAAATCCTCTATATTATTAATTAGAATTTTGTTGATTATAGACAGTAGACTAGATATAGTTTAAAGTAGAGATGGAAATTATATTCTCCCATTATAACTAAAAAATATATGTTATTATCGCCAGAGTAAATCAAGTAAGTTTACCCTTACCGAGCAAATAAAAGATGGACCCTCTTCTCACGAAGAAAGCCCATCACCTAAATTAATGTTTTATGATAAAAGAGAATTTTACTAAAGACCTAATAATGTATTGAATTTCTCTGCTGTTTTGGGGTCTGAAGGACGAGTCATATTTGCAGAAATGATGTTGCCATCACGATCTAATAAAATAAAACGGGGGATGCCATTGATAATATATGCATCCATAAACGGACTTTCTACTCCTAAATGTAATTGTATCCCTTTCATTTCATCTTTTTTCACCATATCCTCCCACGCTTTCTTGTTCTTATCACATGACAGGCTGACAAAGTAGATATCCTTATCCGCATATTTTTCTTCCAGAGTTTTCAGATGAGGGAGTTCCCCACGACAAGGGCCGCACCAGGTTGCCCATACATCGATATAAACAAACTTACCTTTTAAGTCAGCTAAAGAGACTGTTTTGCCATTAATGTCCGGACAAGAAAAAGTCGGAGAAGGGACACCGGCTTTTAGTTTTTCCCATTTACCGCAAAGCGCATTGAATTTTTCCACCATTACGGCTTCTTTAACATGCTTGTTGAACATGGCAATCAAAGCGTCTGTTCCGTCCAGTCCACGGCTGCTGACATTGCCGTAAACGAACAGATTAACCAGATATTCTGCAACTTTGGCATCTTTAATATTAGCATCGATGTAGTTTACGAATTGTTCCGTCGTATTTTCAACTTTCTCCGTAACCCCTTTATTACTCATACTCGCAACCGCATTGGGCAGGAACTCTTTGTATTCCGGTAATTTTAATAGATTTTCGTCAATGGTAACCAACGATTGCAGTTTATCATAAAAAGCATCGGATGCCACATGGGTAGAGTCCTGTGTCTGGTAAACATAGTACATAGGATGCATTGGAAAAAAACCGTAAGTAAAATATTTCAAACGAGTTCTTTCTTTACCGGCAAACGTCGCAGGCAGGTTCGCAGCTTTCAATGTTTCGCAATTAGCATCAAAGAGACTGTCCGCTTTTTCTATAAAAGCGTTTTCTTTCAGTTTTGTATCCTGGAAAGTCAAGTTCTTTAGCTTTCCTGTATTCAAGTAAGCGTTCACAGCCGCAGCTTCACCTTCAAAATCAATCGATTTCCACATTTCTCCACCATTGAAAGAAACAGTGAGGTTCTGTGCAGGGTCGAGATAAAGCGTTCTGCGTGCGCGTCCGTATTGCAGGAGGACATACTGGGGGGTAAAGTCATTCACTTCAACCGTTCCGTTTCCTGTCGCATCAATGGCTATTTCTTTTTTGTCACCATTTTCGGTGAAAGTTAATACAGCCTTGACGCCATCTTCCGGGTTAGTTACTTTAAATGTCACATTAGAAGCTTGTACTTCTGTCAGAGAGGTACCCAGCAACAAGCTGAGTACCATCATTGATGTAAATTTTTTCATGTTATTTCATTTGTTAAAATCGGTCGAGAGTATATCTGAAATTCTCACCATACCCATTATAGCGTGGTTCGATAGAGAATGTAAAACCTATCAGTTCCAAGTGTTCTTCGTCATCAATATATTTACATAATTCCCCTTCTCCATGATAGACAATTGCAGGAAATTCAAAGTTCCATCCTTTTAATGCAATTTGATACCAATATCCGTTAGGTGCATTTTTTAAACTCATGTGGATATCGGCAAAGTTTATCTCTTGGGCATAGGCATTATAGTCTGCAAATAAATTAAATTCCGCCTCCCATTCTAAAGCGACTATCAGTTGCAGGTTGTCGATTTGCAGTAATTCCTCATGATATCCCAAACGACTGTTTCTCGTCACTTGTCGACTTATAGAATTAGCACCTTTCGTCACACCATCATCTGCTTTTAGAGCCAGACTTTTGACTCTTTCTATATCTTCTTTTGTCAGCGGGACATTTTCCAGTTCTGGCGATATATAAAAAGACAGATTTTTCGTTTCTCCTAAAATATTCCGTATCTCTTGAGAACGGGAATATTTTTCTCCGGGTTGCTTGCTTATGATCTCATCATTTTCACTGCAAGATACACAAACCAATAGGGTACATACGTAAACAAGTAATAAATGTATATTTCTCATGTGTTTATTTATAAGTCCTCTTATTTACCTTGGAGGGTTAAACAATTGTTAAAAATCACTGTGGAGTTCAACTAAAACAGAACACCGCTTGTACCCCCCCCTCCACGCTGTACCAACGTGGAGGGGGGAAAAATCTTGAATCCATTGTTACTTGAGTTTTAAAATTTGTAATTACAAAAGTAACGATGATTATCAAATTTACCGCGCTCCTGGTTATTTATTCTTCAGTTGAATACCATCCAGACAGAACCAGACAGGAGAATTCACCTCTGTAGATTCGAGATAGAATACCACTTTATCTACTGTTCCTAAAGCAGCGAGGTCCCAACGCGTCCAATCACTAACGACATATTTCCAATCCGGATGTTCTGTGTTGGTGTTCATGCATGCTAGGTCGAAAGTGGCACTTTCTGTAACCTGGCCATTATTAAATCCTTTGGCGGTTACCTTAAAATAATCACCGGTATCGAATTTCTTCACTCCACCCGGTACGTAAGAATGCCAGATGCCTTTGGGGGCGCTGGGAATATTGGGATTGGCTTGAGGTTCTTCTTCCGTTCCATAAGTATCACCATAAGTCATAGCCAGATATCCCCATGTCGTGTTTGATACAAGCACGTAGTTTATTACTGAAGGGACATCCAATGTAAAAAAGGCGTCATCATCCTTTACGTGGCAGACCACATAGGTTCCGGTAGTGTTTGGACGGGTAGTCCAGACACTATAGCGGACGGTATCCATCGATGTTACATCGTTTTTCCACACAAAAGAACGTTGTGAGCGGTTGCTGTAACAAAAACCGGCTTCCAATTGGCCGTCAGCGGCTTTTACCGTATTAAAATTCACCCCTTGAGAAGAGAATCCGCCCTCGGGCACATTGTGGGTGAAGTTCTTGTCCAACTTCAGTTCATTGAAGGTAATGTTTGTCGGATACGCCACTTTAACATCCAGATCATCACTGCAGGCAGTGAACAGGATTAACAGAGCTGTAATACTAAATATTAATTTTTTCATCATTGATTTTTTTATTATTCAAGTCCTGGATTTTGTTCAATCTTATTCGAATGTGCTATGATTTCCGCGTCAGGAATCGGCCAGCAATATTTATTCGTGCTGATGTTCACATCCGGTTTTAGCATTTCCAACCAGGTTTTTCCGTCTTTTTTGAAACGGATCGAGGCAAACCAGGGCGTTTCATTTTCCATCAGCAGGGTTACCACATAATCTTTGAATATGGCATCCATTAGTTGTTCATGAGTGGTAATACCTGTAACAGGAGCCATAACAGGTGTGGTATATTGCGCACGCATTTCATTCAAAGGTTTTAAAGCCCCCTGAATGTCAGAGGGGTTGGTCCGGGCCAATAATTCAGCTTTCATCAGATAAAGTTCAGCATAGCGGAATACGTAGGTACAATATTTGTCGTTAGGGCCATTAGCGGCTCCTCTATGATATAGCTTTGTCAATACGTTCTCATGAATAATTTCCGCCTGCCAGTTCTCACCGCCACCGGCTTCTCCGAAGGTATAATCATGACGTTCATCATTCTCTATCCATTCGTTGGGGATATCTTTGAATTCACTGTCATACAAGCCTTTGGAATATGTGTATTCATAATTAAACAAGTCCCATGTTAAGTCGCCCTGACCCAGATAACGGGCAAAAAGCACTTCGTGGGAATCCCAGGCATCTTCATACAGTTTGGTGATGTCCGGTTCCATTTTAAATGTTGACGGGGCAGTGGACATAACATTATTAACCAACTCCAACGCTTTGGCGTAATCGCCGTCCCATCCGCGTACTAACAATAATTTGGCATGCATAACCTGTGCAAACTGTCTGGACATGTATTTGGCGGAACTGTAATCATGCAGGTTCTGTTCCGCATATTCAAAATCGTCAATAATGTATTGGTAACTCTCGCCTACAGAACTTCTGCCGACCATCAGATTGTTCAAATCAGAAAGCTGGTCACGGTAAATAATGCCATAGGGGGAGTCTGTATTATCAAACCACCGGCTGAACAGCCAGGCCAGCTGCAGGTTAATAAACCCTCTGAAACAGCGTGCTTCGGCTATCAGATCGTTTTTAACTGTTTCAGAAGGGAATTTGGAAACATCCAGGTCGCTTACACCCTTGATGGCGGCATTGGCAGCATTGATGCAGACATACAGGTCATCCCATATATTGTAAGTATATGTAGTTGACGCATCCGTGCTCTGGCTGTAAGTCATATTATAAAAGACTTCCGCAGATTTGCCTCCTGTTTCGTAAATACCTGCCTGCAAATGTAAATTGCCATATATAGTACCTCCGGTATTATTATTTGAAGCATAATTGGCGTACATGCCGTTGACAATATTCTTTGCCGAGTTATAATCAATAACGGCATTTTCCTGTACCAGTTCATGTTCAGGAGTTTGATTGAGGAAATCCTCGCATGAACAGAAGAAAATACCGACTGTTAAAGCCATGATAAAATATATCTTTCTCATATGTTTACTATTAGTTGAATATAAATTTAATACCGAAATTGAAACTTCTGGCAGCGGGATAAGTGCTGTAATCCGTTCCAAAGCCCCCTAATGCCACTCCACTGGTGGGACTTACCGCGAAATTCCCTTGCGGGTCCATGCCTGGGTATGGAGTGACTGTAAACAGATTGGTTGCCTGGAAAGTGGCCTCTATACCTTTTACAAGAACATTTTTAAACCATTTTTCCGGTAAGCGGTATGACAGGTTTATAGCGCTCAGCCGCAAGTATGAAGCATTGTGCAGCCAGCGGTTTGTGAATACGCCGTTGTTTCCCCATCCGTAGTGGCTGGCAAAGGGATAAGTTGCCTCTTCGCCTTTCACGGACCAACTGTCCAGAACAAAAGTGGGGGCATTATAGACATTCAGGCCGTTGCATGTCTTCAGCTCCTGTTGCCACAGGCGTTTTCCGCCTACTGAATACGTGAACGTGATATTTGCCATCAGGCCCTTCCAGTAGAAGGTTGTTCCAAAACCTCCGAAAAAGTCAGGATTTGAGCTTCCTAAATATTGTCGGTCGCCATCTGCCGTTATTTTACCGTCGCCATTTAGATCCATCACATAAATATCTCCGGCTCCTTCCGGGGTTGTTGCCCGGTAATTGGTTACTTTTCCCGTTGCCGGATCAATCGGTTTTGTTGCCCAGAGTTCTTCTTCATTCAGGAATAACCGGCCGGCATCCACATATCCGTAAAAGCGTCCTAACTCGCCCCCTTCTTCAAGCTTGAAATATTCGTTGGCGGTACCTCCTATGCTTTTGGTCACTCCATTCAATTTCTCTAACTTCCCTTTATTGTGGGCGATATTGAGGTTGATCTCCCAGGTGAGATCACGTGTTTTGATTAATTCCCCACGAATATCAAACTCAATACCCGTATTGCTGATTGCACCGACATTCTGGCTGATTTCACTAAAAGCGGATGAGGTTGGAACCGGCTTGTCATAAATCAAATTGTCCACATATTTACGGTACCATCCGAAACCTCCCCGGATACGGTCATTCAGAAAACCGAAGTCAAGACCTATATCCGTCTGGGCCTGTGATTCCCATTGCAGCAGGCTGTTTCCCAATGAGGACGGGGACGATCCCGGCTGCCCGTTATAACTGCTGGATGAGAACCGGCTGGCAAAATCGTAATTGTCCAGATTCTGCGATCCGGTCAGACCATAGGAGGCTCTTAACTTCAAATAAGAGAGGGCTGGTTTGAGAAAGTCCATAAAGCTTTCTTCAGATGCTATCCATCCGGCTGCAATGGAAGGGAAATAGCCCCAGCGGTTGTCCTTGCCAAATTTGGAGGAGCCGTCGGCACGATAAGTGGCCGTCAGCAGATAACGGTTGTTGAATTTATACTGGATACGCGCAAATGCGGAAATAAGCGCATTGGTCTCTTTTCCGCTTTTCATCGCGCCTCGTGTGGCCGCACTGCCCAAGTCTGTCAGAATATCATCATCCGGGAAATTTGATCCGCTTGCCTCCATCATGTCATACCAGTTCTTTTCCATGGAATATCCTGCCAGAGCCTGGACATCGTGTTTTCCCATCGTTTTGTAAAATGTCAGCAGGTTTTCCCACACCATGACATAATTCTGGCGGTTGTTTTGAGTAGCCGAATTGGTCCCGTCCTCATAATATTTTCTGGTGAATTTATCCAGTTTGTAATTGGTATAGGCTATATTGCCTGTCGTCCTGAATTTCAAGCAAGGCAAAATGTTGTATTCCAGAAATAGTGACGCATTCAAATTACGTGACTGGCTCTCATTCTTGTCTTTCAGTTCCAGCAGCGGATTCTTGGTATAGGAGTCAATAGTATTGATGCTGCCATCTTCGTTGTAAGCAGGATAATCCGGGCGAATACCGATAATTTTAGAAATCATATTGTCTTTGTCAGTGGCTTCGCGTGAGGAAGCGTCCATATTAATTCCAAATTTCAAGGCTTCCCGAACTTTTGTCTCAAAATTAAAGCGGGCACTTAATAATTTGGAATTACTGCCCTTGACAATACCATCCTGATCCTTATAATTCAATGAAGCATAATATGAACTCTGCTGGCTTCCACCCCGTACTGACAAATTGTATTCCTGTACGGCGGCATTCTGGGTCATCATATTCCAATAATCATCATGACCATTGTAATATGCATTCTCTTTAAACATGCCTGCCAGATCCTCTTTTGTCCATTGGCTGGTATTCAAAGCATTGAATTTGTTCTCATCCAAATAGCGTTTGTTAAAATAGGTCAGCTTGCCATTGCGGAACGCCTCGTCAATATTGATCTGTTTGGAATACATTACGTACTGGTCCACATCCATCGTCCGGAAGTCATTGGAACTGATGGACTGGAACCCATAACGGGCCGTCAGTTCAATTGTCGGCTTACTTCCGGCGGAACCCGTTTTCGTGGTTACGAGAACCACACCATTGGCTGCACGTGACCCATATATGGCTGTTGCTGAAGCATCTTTCAAAACATCAAGGCTCTCCACATCATTCAGGTTCAAATTGTAGAGCGTATTTGATACGTCGCCGGAAACATCATTCGAATACTGGGGTACGCCATCAATGATCCATAGAGGCTGCCCGTTTCCTGACAGGGAAGATACACCACGGATTACAACAGATATCGGAGATGTAGGAGACGCACTGGCAATCATCACATTAACGCCCGCAGCTTTACCTTGTAACATGCCCTGGATGTTAGTCGTCATAGGAGCACTCTTGATATCTTCCTTACTTACACGTGCCATTGCCCCTGTTAAATCCCTGGGTTTTGCCGTACCGTAACCAATTACCACCACTTCATCCAGATTGGTTGTGGAGCTTTTCAGCCTTACATTAAATACCCGTTTATTGCCCATATTCTCTTCCACCGTATTCATGCCGATAAAACTGAACATCAGTTTGTTGCCCGCATTCTCAGGGAAAGAAAGCATGAACTGACCGTCCATATCGGCGATAGTACCGAAAGTCGTTCCCTTGACGACAACCGAGGCACCGACAACCGGTTCGCCCAGATCATCCCGGACAACACCGGTGATTGTCTTGCGCTTTGAATTACGGTCAATAGGAAGAATCAACACATAATTGTTCTCTACCAGTTCATAACGCATACCCGCCTGGCTGCAAATGACGGACAAAGCCTGTTCAAAAGGCACTTTCTCCAGTTTCAGTTTCAAAGGCACGTTGTTCAGTGTCGCATCCTCGTACACAATATTCATGCCTGTTTGTTTTTTGACGGCATTCAGTGCATCTTTTACACTGATGTTCTCACTTTTAATTGTGACAATCTTGTCTGCCGTAATAGCGGCAATGGCAGAGCTGAAGATACAACACATGCATAGGAGCATCATTAGGAACCTGCCCCTCGGGGGTCTGGACGCAGAGCGTCGCCACATCTCATTCTTTTTCATAGGACTTTAACTCATTAAATTAAAACTTCCTGGAATACAGGGGTTCATTATTGTTTTTTTACTAATATGGTTTCTCCGTCTTTTTCAAATCTCACATCCGATACACGATGGATAATATCCAGAGCAAAACCAAGCGGCTTGTTCTTGAATATGGTTCCAGTGAATTTTAAATCCTTCAATTCCCCGGATGCCAGTTTTAAATCCACATTGTAATAGCGTGACAGTTTGGCCAGCAAATCCGGCAGAGGCATCGCATCAAATTCCACCGTGCCGGTGGTCCATGAAGTAAATACTTCGGGAGACACGTTGCCAATTGAATCATTACGTGATGAATATTGCTGGTGGGGTGCCAATATATATTCTCCTGTCGGAGTGCAGACTTTAATCCTGCCGTCGACCAATGTAACCCATACATCTTCATCAGGATAAGCTGATACATTAAATATTGTACCCAGGACATATATTGCATGATTGTCAGTCCTGACGACAAAGGGACGCTTTTCATCGTGGGTGACTTCGAACAAAGCCTCTCCTTGCAGCCTGACTTCACGTACATCGGAGAACCGGACAGGGAAGTCAAGATGTGAGCCCGCGTTTAATCTCACCTTTGTCCCATCCGGTAGTACTACCGCATATTCCGATCCTCTGGGTACTTTAATCTGGTTTTGCAGGAGTCGGGAATTGATTGATACAGAATCTTTCCCAAGATCTTCCTTCGGGAAAATGATTTGCCCGTTACTGATGTGGGAACCATTTATTTCCTTCTGGTTGAAATAAAGCTGTACTTCAGACCGGTCGGCCAATATTAATGTGGCTTTTGGAATATCATCGTCGTTAGAAATTTCAGTTATGACCGTATTATTTCTTGTGACCAGATGTTCAACTGTCGGATTGTCGTTAAAATATAAAATGGAGGATATTCCAATAATCATGGCTGCCATAGCTGCTGGCAAGTAAATCACTTTTCTTCTTATCTGCCGGTCGCGGTTACAGCGTTTCCGGATTGCTTCCCAGGAAGATCCTTTATCGAACCGGGCTAACAAGTCAAGCTGGTTCGTGACATTCCGGAGAGAGAGCAACTTCACAAGCAACTTTTTATGTGAAGCATCCTCTTCGAGCCATTGTTTTAATTCTTCAAATTCCTGTTCATTGAGTTTTCTGTCCAGGTATTTTTGAATCAAGGTTTCTATTTTACTATTTTGCATAATTTATAGACTGTTTACTTCTATGTATCATTACTATGCAAAACGGGTGACAAAAATCTTAATAAAATTATAAATTAAATAAGATTATCAGTTCCTCTGTATTGAAATGATACAACAATTTCAAGACATACAGGATATGTTTTTTCATTCAATTTGCTGAATTGTAAGTCCTTCATTGCTTTTCTTAGAAACTTTCTATTTATGAATAATTATGATTAAAATATTTTTTCTATTCTTGTTTTTTTTGCGGAGGCAACTTGTAACCAGTCCCTTTTTGCCTTGTTTGTGCCCTAAGACATACTTTATAAGGATTGAATATAAATATCTGTAATACAGAGATATATAATAAACATTCAAAAACAGTCAAGCGAAAACTTTTTTGTAGTTTTTCAAATCCATATTTTTGCACTATTCCTTTGCGATAAAGGCTGTTTGCAGATTGTCTATTAAACTAGTCCATACAGCGAAAATAAACTGTTATTCTTTCCAATCCTCGGTATTCCGATACGGGTAAAAGGATTCGGGTATCGGTAATTTGGTTATCACTGCCACCGTAAGTTGGATAGCAGCATTCAATGTTGCGTTAATGCGGATAGTATCGTATGAACTCAGGATATATCTTGTCACTGCCTAAAGCATTCACAGCAGGGGCAGTCGTATTTCAGTTTGGGGCACTATTAATATCGTAGAATTTACGACCAATGTGTCGCGGATGATCACCGTTAAAATCACCCTCCTCGAACTCGATTCGTTCATCACTTTCTCGTTTACCACCACCTTGCGGATAGCAGAATGGTTCAGATGTCCTGGCATTGAAAGTATATCCCCTTCTCTTTTCCTTTCATAGTAATATTCTTTATATCTACTTATTGCTTCCCTATCTCAGTATAAAGAAATACTGGAATTAATGACAAATTCCGGTCATAGAAGAAATTTTCTCCCGATGCCGGAATTTGTTAAAGGATTAAGTTTGAAGGGGCGAATTATTCGGAGAGTCCTATAAACGTCTTCTCTTGCCGGCTAATCACCTAATTCTGGATATTCATCAAGATAATCAACTTTACCTATACCTCTTATGGAATCATACAGCTGTTCGTTTTCATCCATGAGTTTTTCTAGTTCTTCACGAACTTCCTGAGATAAATCACTTAATGACTTATGGGAATTATGATCTAATCCATTCTCTGAGTAAATTAGCTCCTCTTTTTTATGGTTTTTGTTTAATGCTTCATAGGGCTTTTTATATTTCTCACCTGCTTTAGTGGCGTTTATTACAATGTAATCATGTAATTTGTCCACATCAAACCTGACAGGCATGGTTCTTACATGTGTATCTACTTGAAACTGTAACATGTTATTTTCAATGAAGATGTTACAATCATGGCTCTCTAAGAATTCATGCAAATCATGGAAAAACTTGACTTCTTTGAAGGTCAATCTGTCTGAGTCTTCTTTTTCATTTTTATATTTATGTATCGTGAAAGTATACCCTGTAATAGTGTTGTCATCTCTATGAGAGTCAATGGATATATAAAAATCGATTTTGTTTGTATCGAATAACTCATCTATTTCTTTTTTTAGAGATTTAAGTATAGACTGTAAAGCTGTATTAGTCTTAATACCGAGCAGCGCATAAAGTTTTTCCATTGAAATTACTATTTTCCCTTCATATTTATGTGCGTTTAGTAATTGATAAAATGCCTTAGCATACTTACTTGCATCAATTATCGCTTGTGGATTTATAGAGAGACAACTATCGAAGATCCAAACCATATTATAGTTTAATTAATAGGTTCTATCCCAGACTTTATGTTAATTATAACCAAATTCTTTTGGGTAAAGGAGTCATTTTATCCGTCAGCATTTAAGAAAAGATATTTTTGTTTGCGGAATCTAAAGGACATTAAGAAATAACTAACCCCGATTATTCATGGATAATAAATTACTGAAATCTGTTCAAGGAGTACGATATGCACAAGAAGCCATACTTCAATTTAATGATAGTAGTCATTTGTTGAATCACTTAAATTACCTGTTCCGTTCAGACAAGAAACAAAAATGGACAAACAAGGATACTCCAAATTGTTCATTCTCTCTTTATACACCAACTGGTTGGGTAACTAAGCCTTTCTCTGATGATCGTAATGTACGCGATAATTGTAAACAAGCCATATATGATTGGGCGGTTCATCGATGGAGTCAAGACACATTCAAGCATCTTGCTATGGGAGTTTCTTATTTTTATGATTTAAATAATAATTTGATGCACATAAATAACGAATCCATTTTTGATTTCATCCAGCTATTTGCTGAGGAAACATTTTCAGAATTTGAAGATCTGTTTCCATTTTTGCATGTATGCCATGCAGACCAAGGTGAAGCTACCCACATTCATCGTCTGTATTTGCGCAATGTATGATTTAATGAGTTCTAACACGAATGTAAGATGAAGAAAACAAATACGGAACCACGATCAATACAAGAATTGGAATCTTGGCAAATATTAGAAGAATTGGCGCGTATCGCTGCCATTAAAGATGAGTTGAAAGCACTGAATCTCAAGGCTGATCAATCTGATCCCGATACTGGATATAATTTGAGTGATATTCTACTTTATGAGGAAGGCTTGCTTAAGGAAGTAAGAGACCGCCATACCAATGTGAGTGTTCAACGAAAAGAAGTTTATCACAGGCTGAATGAAGAAGTGGGGAACGTCAGGTTCATACCCTATTCTCCGGAGAGATTAGTAAAAGGCAAATTTGGAAAAGTGCTCTATGGGAAGAGAAATGAACTTGTTTATGTCTTGTTATCCGATACTTTCCTTGATCGGGAAGTCATACAGGGTTATTTCTATCCCCTTAGTGCACCGACTATTGGTTGCGGTATGTTTGACCTTGACACTGGGATAAGGCATGAAACATGCCGGGTGATTGAGATAGAAGATACTATGGACGAGTCCAAAGTGGCTGAACGATATAACTATTTCCTGAGAGTCTGGAGGGAATAAACTCGAAACTAAATGATTTCATCGCGAATTTCTGTTATGTGTTTTTTTTGTCTCTTTCTCCCTTTACTAATGACCACACCATCTACGGGTTTTAGTATAGAAGAGTTATTTGAAATGTTCGAAACGGTAATGCAGTTCAGTAAAGGTTGGCTCATATATTTTTGAGTCAACGATTCTGATACATTTGAAGCTAACATTTGTCTCATGTTTAAAATACTATTCGAACTCACGAGCTCCAAAAACAAAGTTTAGAGTTTAAAGTGGAAACAGGAGTGAAAGATCGTGCAGCTGGAATCTAAAATATATCAGGGGGAGAGGCGTGACGCAAGGATTCGCGAAGACGGCGAGTAGCTCAGCTCCCCCTCTGTTTATAGAGGAAGAGACGTATAGTCTTGCCCCGGATTTTCAACCGCTAACGTCCAACTTCCCGCATATTATCTTCAAAATAAAGTCTCATTGAATACCCAATCCAGTATTTAAAACCATTCGGTTTTTCCTTTTCTTCTAAATAATACATTGTTTCATTGTCAATCCAATAGGCTCCCTCTATTATTGCCCCATCTGCAAAAGGATGTGAAGTCCACTTATCTCCTTCCTTTATTTCCAGATAGTACCTCGTCCCGTCAGCTTCAAATGACCCGAAGCGATAGTTGCCGGAAGGGGAATAAACAAACGTAGAGGGATTGACGAAGATTTCTTCCAAAGTTTCCAGATCATACGCACTTACAAAGCCATGCCCGCCCGATTCTATCACATAATTCAATTTGGGACAATATTCATAGGCTTCATTTTCTCTCTCGAAAACAAGACTATCATTTTCTCTCTTCACATACAGACCAAAGATGTTTGAATTGAGAAGTTTTTCGCTCCGCATTAATACTTCGAGAAATTTATCTTCCGCCTCCCGATCATAATATATTTTACACGAGCGCTTTTTTACTTTACTATAATCGTAAACCCCGATATCCAAGGCTTTTCGTTCGATTCGAAGCTGTTTCTCTCGTGTTGACAGCGAAACCAAGAACAAAGGAAACAATAGCCCCAACATGACTGCCGTTATTTTCATCGCGCTATTTCTTTTAAGGTGAACTTTTTGTTGTCTTTCCCCCGGATATAACAGACCTTAATGATATTTGAACCCTGAATCGTGACGACATACACCCCGTTTACCTTCTCCTGGTACATTTCATTGTAGAATAATTCTCTTGTAGCAGGGCGTCTCTCTTCGCCTTGTTCTACAATTTCCGAGCGGTCTAAATAAATGGGTATTCGTTCTTTCTGACCTTCATATAGCACGAAGCCGCCAGCCATGTCTTCATCGTAAATAGCCAGCCGCAATTGGAAATTCTTCCTTAGCCCGACAGATTCCTGTTCGACATCCATATAATACTCCCAACAATCTACTTCTTCAAAAACGAGATTTCCTTCCTCGTCTACGCACACCGATGTTTCGCCAGTTTCTTCATCTTCAATCCTTTCCGCGGTTAAACAGTGTCGTTCCAAGAGTATCATTCGAAAACCGACCACTTTATACGTCTCTAACGTCATGTTCGCACCGGCATAACTCCGGTTTCTCGTGGTAATTGTTTTTGAAGCGGGATAGAATTCCATGTTTGTACCCCCGAACTCGCTTTCGAAAAAGGTTTTGGTTTCAGGATTGTATAAAAAATAACCAAAACATATGTTATCCAACGTTCCCGAACCTTGAAATAACGAGAAATCATCGTACCCGTCAAAATTATAATCATCAACGTACAACTGATCATCCCATACCCTATAATCGCCTTCCAGGTCTATTTCTTCCTGTACAAGTCGTCGGTTCGTTTTGTCCAACACCTGTACGTACCGCCCTTCACTAAAATAATCGCCTTTTTCTTGGGACGTGATTAATTGTACAATGTAATTCCCGATTTCGACTTCATCAACAATTTTATCTTGCCATTCCCCTTTATCGAAATCCGCGTCCGTGCGAAACTCGGTGAAACGCGGTAACTTGAGATTTTCTTGCGCGTGTAGCCCAGACAAAAACAAAGGGGCTAACATGCCCAACAAGAATAATACAATATTTTTCATATCTGGGATTTATTTTTACGTGATTACTTTCATCATGAAATACTTTTCTCAACATCTTAATATTGTCTCGCTATTCGTTGTTCGGGCGCGGTGTCGAAGGTGTATAGAACGACGGTGAAGAACCTTTCGGCAGGCTTCATCACCCGGTAAATCATAACAGCCTTGAACAGTCCTAGTTTATCCTTCGTATGATGGTAGATACCCCGGCATGATAATCCGATAGCTTTCCCAGTTTTACCACCATCACCTTCTCATAATTGTCCTGTAAGAACCGGTACGCATTTTTATATATTTCAGCCGGATTCGTTTTCATATCAACGCAGCTTATTCAACAATAACTTTATTTCCACTTTTTACTTTTTAAAAAATAGGAGAAATTATCAAAATTCCGATAGATTCAGCTCGATGTATCTAGAAGCACTCTCTAAATAAAGATCTAAATCCTGTTTTCTTTTATTTATTACTTCAGCAATATTCAATCTTCTGTCAGCTTCAGAAATTTGAATTTTGCTATTCTTTATCTCTATATTCAAGTTTTGGGCATAAGTTGCATAGGGCAATTCTCTTTCTGCCATATTGATATTAGTTTTTCGATCCCAGAACTGTAATGAATCCATCAATGTAGCAAAATAGGCAAATGGTTGTTTCCCCAATTTTGTACGGAAGTTCGAGAATTTTTTTCCTAAACGGTCAGGATAAATATTATGTATTAAAACTGCATAACAAGCTTCAACAAACATATTTTTATAAGCAAATTTTATATAGTCCGACTGATAATCAATTCCCATCGATATATTTAGCAGCTTTTTCAAATTAGTAAATCCATCTCCACATTCTAAACTCTTACCCTCAACAAGATCAATATTGGGGGATTTAGTGTTTCCTAATTGCATATATATATCGGCCACGGTCATTATCAAAAAACCAGCAGCAATTCCATGATCATATTTAGCTCCATGACCTGGGTCATAATTAGTAACTACGTCATTATTTAAGCCCGACGACGTTATTTTACTTAGCACCCTGCTTTTCAATAATTCAATGTTAGTTTTTAGCCCCGAAGTATCACTGAAATCAGGAAAACATAACTGGGAATATTTTATCTGAATAGTTTCAATTTTTTTCTTCTCTGTTACTATCTCTTCTTTAAAACAAAATGTACTTTTTATTTTGTTTTTTTGAATTTCCTCACCTACCGAACACCTTAGATCTTCCAGATTTTCTCGGAACCTAGCTTGTTTAATTATTTCCGACTTAATTTGCTCTGTTATTTTATTTGATAGATCCTTTAAGGATACTCCCACGTTAGTCAAGTAATACTCAACACGGTCGTAAATTCCAGTATTTACTCCATTTCCTTGCCTCCTTTCCAACATCATCTTCTTTATAGTTTGAGCTATCTTTTCTGGGAAATTTATTTGCATTTCTTCCATTATATGCCCCAAATGATAAATAAAAGAACTTCTTTCATCATCAGCGTCCAATTTCCAATATCCGCTGGAACGATAAAGAGTCATGTATATATCGAAACAGTACTGCTTGAAGCTAACGTCAGAAATCACACTCGAATATAACGAAGCCGTTTGGGCATAAATCGTATTAATGGTATTTTCAAAATCTATTAATTGGCTTGCATCTAAAAATAAATTGCTGATAATTTTATGTATATCAATTTCATCAGGACTCAGATAATATTTCCAATGATAATTTGAGAAAGTAAAACTTTCTCTTTTATAAGGGGATTGCATATTTTCCTCAAAGTTCCTTACTATAGCAGTCTTACGACAATGTTCTGATAAAACAGGCTTCTTGGAACCAACGGGAAAAGCCATTAACGCCATTTCATTCTTATCACACAGTACAGGGAGTATTTTCTCTTTACCAAAAATAGCTGTAATAATACGTACAGTTTCAATACCATATACTTTATCAATCAACACATAGTCCTTATATTCCTTACATTCATCTCCAATCCATTTAGCTTTTAATGAACCAAAGACGAAGCCTGATTGATTTTGCAATAAACGGTAAACTGCAATGATCTTTGATAAGCTACGCATGGATAAATCCTTACTCACATATTTTATAATGGAGTGAAAGGGTCTTAGATATTCTTCTTGAAGTGCTTCATCATCATTGGACTTAACCTCTTTGGCAAATAATTCAATGGGATATCCTACGTCGTGAAAGAGGGTAAAAGTCTTCCATGAGATAATAAAATCCTTTATGGAAGCATAGCTCAAATTATTAGTTTCTATTTCAAAATCTTGGCTATTACGTTTATTTTTAAAAAGAACAAGTATATTTTCACTAAACACATCGTGATACAAGAATACATATATCCCAAAAATATAGAGATGTACTTGATGAACAACATGATCTCTTCCGAAATAAGTGCTATTTTTTTCACCCATATCTTTTGTCTCCATATTCAGGAGATTGAACAACATGCGGGTGGGAGGTGCAAAAAAGGCTTCATAATTGAGACGTAACAGAATATTGTTTGCATGCAGTAATTGCTTTTCGTAATTTTCTGAATCTAGAAATAGTATAAATTCTTCTTTATTAGGAAATATCTCATCCATCATAGCTAAATACTCATTCTTGTACCGCGAAGGATTCGGAGAAATAAAAAGACTATTTTTCAACGTTGTTGATATATTTCTTCTTGTTTTCATCACAAATATAATTTAATGTCTACTAAAATACTGATTCATGCATAATATACAGAAATCCCAGCAATTCATAGTACGTGCTACACCACGCTCGCCGATTAGTTCATTACCATATTTCAAGATTTCTTTCTCATCCATATCAAATCTTGAAATGCAATATTCGATAATATCATCTGTCAAAACCGCAACTCTTTTGCCTCTTTTCACCAAAGCTCTATTTGAGTTAGCCCGGGGCACTCTCTTAGTTATTTTAGTGACAGTCCCTCCTAACAAGCCTTTTTCCTGCAAAAAATCATTATTTACAGCATTATAGCTATTCACCAAATGAGACAAATGAGTCAGTCTATTTCTGATATAGTGACAACCATCATTGTACATAGGGTTATCTTCCAGTAATGTAGTAAGTTTAAGATCTTCACGAACACATTTTTTGCAGCACAGTGCAAAAAGCTTTAAAATTGCATCCTCTTCAAGCATTCCAACAAACTCACCGTGTTCTCCATCTAATTTAAATCTATTTTTATTCATCTTCGTTTTATTTATGTTATTGTTTAAATTCGTTTATCATCAATACTTGCAAATATTCCTATAGAACATTATAATGCATTTTATTATTTTTCACAAATCGAATATCGCAAATATAACATTATTTATTCATTTTCAGTGTAATTCCCCTCTTTTTTACGCAGAATACCCTATAACACTAATAGTTGGCTATTTTCCCAAACTTTATTCTTTTCCGCTTTGATCCGGGTTGCGTTCCAGATAATACCTGATTCTTTCATTCCAAGGTTTGTCCTCAAGCGGAAAGACATTGGAGTGTTCTGCCCATTTATTCCACCTGCCTTCCAACTTCTTGACAAGAGCAGGATATTGAGCGGACAGATCTTTGGTTTCAAACGGATCTGTAGACAAGTCAATTAACTCCCATTGCTCATTCCGGCTACCACGTACCAGTTTCCAATGGTCAGAGATAATGGCGCAGGAACTTTGATGCTCAAAGAATAGCTCTCTGGGCTTTGTTTTTTTTCCATTGATTGAAGGAAGTAAACTCTTGCCTGGTAACTTTTCTTTGAACTCTGAAGGATAAGTGGCTGTGGCAAGAGCCATACAAGTCGGTACTATGTCTATGATATGTGCCGGTTGTCTACAGATCTGACCTTTCATCTTATTTTTTGCGGCATTACCATAGTATAGAATAAAAGGTGTGCTTGTTCCCCCTTGAAAGCATTGTGACTTATAACTTCTATAAGGAGTATTGCTTAAGTCAGCCATTAACTGGCCTAAATATCCTCCCTCTTTGGTAGCACCATTATCACTCAAAAATATAAATACCGTATTATCCAGCATACCTTTTTGCTTGACAGCTTCTACCAGTTCTCCTATACCGTCATCCATTATTTCGATCATCGCTGCATAGGTTGCCATAGAGGTAATCCATTGCTCCTGTTGTTTTTGCATGAGTGTTTCCCAGGAAGGACGTTTTCCTCCGAATTCTTTCTGGAAGACCGGATAATCCATCTCTTCCGGAATGAATTTCAACTCCTTTAATCTGTCGAAACGTATCTTGCGTAGCACGTCATATCCCACTTTATACCGGTTTTTACATTTTTCCACACGGTCGGCGGGAGCTTGCAAAGGCAGGTGAGGGGCATAATGAGCTACATACATAAACATCGGTTTGTCGGTAGGATGATGCTTGACAAAACTGACAGCCGAATCGGTGATGGCTGTGGTATAATAATAGTCATCAGGTAATTCTCTGATTCGGGTCAAATTGCTGTATACTGGTGTCGGTTTATAATAACTTCCCCCTCCGTGCAGGCAACCATAATACTTGTCAAAGCCTCGTTGAGCCGGATAGCTCTCGTTAGGAGCATCAAAAGCACCGTCCACTGTTACATGCCATTTACCGCTCATATAAGTACTGTAGCCATTCGCTTTCATCACTTCAGCAATAGTCGGGATGTTTTTAGTGATTTGTCCTCTGTATCCGGGACGGTGTTCATCTACTGCCGTCATCCATCCCATGCCGGCTTCGTGCTGGTAATGTCCTGTCAGCAAAGCAGCACGGCTAGGACAACTTCTGCCCGCATTTTTGAACAAGCTGAAGCGGACCCCATTTTCCGCCATGCGGTCTATGTTAGGAGTCTGGATTTCGCCTCCGTAACACCCGATATCGGAGAAACCCATGTCGTCACATAAGATCAATACAATATTAGGGGGAGTAACCTGAGATTTTGCACAAGTGAATCCCGTTCCTAATAAGAGTGAAGTATATAATACTCTATTCATATTACTGTATTTTTAATAAAATCTGTATTTATTCTGTCCATAGTATAGGACTATGACCATTATTCAAAGTCGCTCTGTTCTGGCTCTTTTCTCTGCTATTGTTGTCTTCTCATTATATTGTGTTTAACGACATTCTGTATCATTACAAGTATTTACGCTTATGTGATTATAAATTTCGTGTACAAATATACTAATAATTGCAGAAAAATTATTTATAGCTCCTTTTATATTCTAAGGTATTTTTGTATTAGCAATATTCTGACAATCATCACAGTTTTTCATCCTTTATTCTTTAATATTGGAACAAAGCATAAGCTTTTAATCGCAATCATACGTATAATCGGCTATTGATCCCGTTTCTACAGGCCATCCCGGGTTCTGGTAAATATTAGAATTATCCAGATCACTGGCATCATCGGCTGTTAGCAGAATTTCACTCAGCGGTATCGGTTCCAGATAATGCGGCTTCGGGAAATTGTATCCGTTATAAGCCTTGTCCGATTCATTAACCCTGAATATCCACATATATTTGCTTTCCGGTTCTCCGGGATTATACTGGGAAACAACGTCCGGATTCAGATTGATCTGTCCTTTTTCATCAACATACCTTGTCCACATCTCCTCCCATAAATTCATGCCCATCATCTGATAGTTTACCATATAATCCAGTGCACGCCATCTCTTTAAGTCATCCAGGCGCATACCCTCGGCAATAAATTCGCAACGACGTTCCCTGCGGATGTTATACAGTGTGACATCTATGCCCTTGGTCTTTGCCGCTAAATCCCGTTCCTGTGACAAGTCGGTGTGATTAATGGTGTTCATATAATCCGTATCCGTTTTTGCCCTGCTACGTAATGCCCTCCAGTAGGAATCGCAATTACCGCCCAATCCCCTATGCCTTTCATAGTATGCTTCCAGATAGATGCAATAGGCTTCAGCTGCCCTGAATATCGGATTTGCTGTGGTTCCCCCGGTTTCAGACCCTGTTTGAGCCGGGTTCAGCCATTTGGATACCTGATAGCCTGTCGGCGTATATTCACTTTCACGAGATCCTATACGAGGTTTGCTTATATCGTTCAGTGATTCTTTTAAGCGGTTATCGCGGTTAGCCAATACTTTTTCGATAGTGGCATCAGACTGGTAGTAATCACCGGCCGCGTAAATGGGAAGTCCGTTGTCCATAAGGAAAGATTCTATCAATGAGCGGGTATATCCGGTTTTTCCGGCTAAACTCAGCGCCCGGTTTACTCCGTGTCCGTTCACTTTTGCCACATAGCTTTTCGCTAATAACACTTCAGGGATAGTGTCGATGACATCGGAAGTAAACATTTTCTTATAGTCTTTACACAAAGAATGTGTTTTCGCCACCATATCCGAATATTCAATGGCTTTATCCAGAAAGAAGTCAATTTCAGCTTCCGCACTTCCCGCCTTGAACGTAAAATCAGGATGCATCTTCGCTCCCACCCATTTGGCATTGCCTGGCACAAAGCAAGTACCGGCATGGTATTTCTCCCAGGTCGCTTCATACAACGCCACACGAGCCAACATCAGGCGGGCACAGTCTTGATGCAGACGTCCGGTAGATGGTGCTGTCTCCATCATCAAACTTTCGGCCATCTCAAGGTCACTGATAATAAACCGGGCTACCTCATTGCGTGGCGAGCGCCGGGTACTTGCTCTCAGGATACTGATATCATCCGGCAATTCTTTCTCAATGATAGGAACATCTCCGTAATTGGTCAATAAACGATAGTAATCATATGCCCTGAAAAAGTAGACTTCTCCCAGATAATGGTTGATATCTTTCTCATTACCGATAATTTCCTTATTCTCAATTCTTTGCCGGATAAGGCTTATGAAATAGTTACATTGGCGGATAGTCGTGAATTTCCACTGACTGTTATCGCCTAATTTAGGAACTTCCTTAGTCCCCGGATAGAAGTTGTTATTGGACCAGAAAGAAGTCTGGTTGTCGCTGTTTTCGTCTGTCCTGTAAGGACCTCCGTCCATATATGCCTTATTACTGGGGAATAAAGCATAGAATGTATTGGCATAATATACCATATCATCCGTCGTCTTCAAAAAGACATTGTCGTTGCCGAAATCAAGAGGTTCTCTTTGCAGGAAGTCTTCGCATGAAGACAACAGGCAACCTCCTGATACTAAAAACAAGGTTATATATTTTTTCATATTATTCTATTCATTATGGTTATTTTAGAACATAACATTCACTCCTACGGAAAAAGTGCGGTACATGGGATAAGTCTTACCGATTCCGTAAGCTTGTGCCGATGAACCGAGTGCTTCGGGGTCAAGAATCATCAGGTTCGTGAAGGTCAGCAGGTTTTCACCGGAAACATATACACGTAATTTCTTTATGTATTTCTTGATAGAGGCAATTTGCGGAAGCGTATACCCTAATGTTACATTTTTCAGACGCAGATAGGAAGCATTCTGCAAGTAATGGTCATTACACTGAGAGTTATTCCGGTCTGTACGGATACGGGCATAATAAGCATCGGGATTGGCTCCTAACGGATGATCCGCATAGCGGAAATAATCCATGTGTTCTTTGTAGACTGAGCGTTGGTAAGGAGCTGTTACCCCAAAGAAGCTCGGTGAATCGAGATAAATATCTCTTTTGCCTATTCCTTGAAAGAAACAACTGAAATCTAAGAATTTCCAACGGACTGTACCACGGAAACCATAGGAATATCGGGGTGTGGAATTACCGATAACCGTTAAATCACCGTGTGAATCCACTGTTTCGGAACCTTTGGTGATAGCAGGATTATCGTCGAGGTTGGCATACATGAAGTCACCTCCTCCCCATATCGTATTACCGATGGCCGACTGGTCATGCAGGGCTAGGTAATCGGCCATTTCCTGGTCACTTTTTGCGATTCCTATAACACGTAATCCCCAGATATCTCCCAGATCCTTACCTTTATAATATTTGGTCAGCTCCTTGTTGGGACTGTCGTATTTAGTGATGATTGACTTGAAATCACTCAGTGTCACATACAATTCATAGCTCCAGTCCTTACCGATACGGTCGGCCCAGCTTGCCTCCAATTCCCAGCCACGTGTACGTAGTTCCGCATTGTTTGTTTTAGGTACATTGGCTCCATAGATGGCCGGTACGGGAAGCGATGGTCCTACTGCATCCTTTGTCTTACGTTCGTACCACTCTCCCATTATATTCAAGCGGGCATTGAAAAAGGCAAGATCCACACCTATGTTGGTGTTTTGCACGGTTTCCCAGGTGATGTTCGTAGAGAATGGAGCCGGAGCTTGTAGCTGTGTGGCAGCTACGCCGTCAAATACATAATCGGACATCGGTTTCGTGTACATCTTTTGGAAATAAGGATAGAAACTATTCGTGTTCTGGCTACCTAATGACCCGAATGAACCTCTGATTTTGAACATATCCCAACCGGTCTTTTCTTTTATCGTTTCGAAGAAAGGTTCCTCGGCAATATTCCATCCTAAAGAGAAAGAAGGAAAGAATCCCCAACGCTTGTCCGAAGGAAAACGGGAGGCAGCATCGGCTCTGAAGTTTACTTCAGCCAGATAACGCATGGCGTAATTATAGTTGAGCCTGCTGAAAATGCCGAGAGTGGACCATTCTGATTTCTGTTCGCTCGTAAGGTTAGTCGGGTCATTTACGATCCATGGATTATCATCCGAAACAATCTTGGAAGAACCGACTCTGGAATAAGACGTGGAATAATATTCCGACTGGGTTCCCACCAATACCTTGAAGTAATGCTTCTCCCACTGTTTCTCATAGTCAGTACGCGCACTGAAGTTCCAGTAGTTTATTCGGCCGTTGCCAACCTCATAATAGCTTTCACCCGCAGCCGGTTGTACGTTGAAACTGCCGTCATCTTTCACTTCGTGTTTAACGGCCACATCTCTTAATACACTGGCAGCCACTACCCTGCCATCCGGTAAGGTAGTGTATATCTTCTTAAACTGGCGGGTATCGTTGGGCGTTTCTATCCTGCTGCTGAAGTCGACGTATATTTTCCAATCCTTGACAGGCTCTATGATTACTTTGCCTTGGTTATAGAAACTTTTGCCGTTGGATATCTGGTCTCCGCCATTTAGCAGAACATTGATATTTGAACTGGTATGATATTCTCCGGTGGGATATGTGACCGGAACCAGCGGATACGTACGTCCGAGGTTGTGGAAGAACAGGTCGTTCATGGCCGACGGTTTCTGATTTTTATCCAATATCATACGGGTGGTCCAATAAACCGAAACTATTTTGTTCATCTTAATCGTGAAATTTCCATTCAGGGAGAAGTTTTCGTATTTATCGTCTGAGTAACGGAATAGACCATTCTGGTTCAGATAACGCCCGGAAATGTAATAACTGAATTTATCACTGCCGCCGCTCATGCTGAGGTTGTGTTCCTGAGAGTAAATAGCATTTTTCAGATGAACATCGTACCAGTTCGTGTTGGCCCAGCATTGCTGGTCACCTATCCACCACTGTTCACCGGTTTCTTCATTGGGCTCTCCCGGTTTGATGCCGTATTGAATGTAGGGATTATCGGGAACGCTGGTACCATTCATCAAGGCCAGAATATTCTGGGTATTGATCTGACTATTACCTCCTGCATTCGTAAAAGCGTCATTCACGGCCAGGGCATATTGGTAGGAGTCAACCATGTTCGGGGTATTAATGGGCTGGGATACACGTAGATTGCCCGAATAGGACATGGAAAAACCTCTTTCACCCTTCTTCAGAGTGACAAGGACGACACCGTATGGAGCGCGTGAACCGTAGATGGCCGCCGCTGCCGCATCCTTTAGGATGGTGATGTTTTCAACGTCATTGGGATTCAGGGTCGACAAGTCTCCTTCCATGCCGTCAATCAGGACAAGCGGGGTAGCTTTACTGCCTGTCCCGTCATTATCAATGTCTTCCAAGCCCACGCCTCGAATGTTTATTTCCATCTTCTGTCCGGGTGCACCACCCATATCATTGGTGATGTTCAGTCCGGCTACAGCTCCCTGAAGGCCATCTACTACGCTGGTGATAGGGCGCGATGTGAGTATCTTGGTATCTACACTTTTGACGGCTCCCGTCAGATTTGCTTTTTTCTGGCTGCCGAATCCCACAACTACCACTTCATTCAACACTTGCGAGTCTTCACGCATCACTATTTTCGTATTTTTACCTTTCGTGACAGGTACAGTCTGTTTTTGGTATCCGAGATAAGTGAATTCCAATGACTGTTTCGCTGCCGCATTTATGGAAAAGTTTCCGTTAATATCTGTAATCGTACCTGTTTCATGATTCTCCTTTATAACAACATTCACACCTGGTAACGGCTCACCGTTTTCATCAACAACCACACCGGTGACTTTCATTGTTTGTGCACAGATTATACTGTTCTGCACAAGGAGGCACACCATCATTATAATATATCTATATTTCATAAGATTAGTTTTTATAGTAAGGATTACTTGGCTACCGGTTGCACAATTGTGACTGTTTTCACAATAGCGGAATCACCTGCAATTACAGAATAATAAACTTTTCTGTCTTTCTTTGTCTTATTGGCCGATACGGTAGACGTTATGGTCGCATTTCCTCCTCCCCGTCCGGGAGAAGGAATGGATAGCCACCCGTCCAACCCGGCCTTCGTTTTGCGTTTGGCATTCCACGAACAGTTCGTCGTGATTTTAAAAACCATCATATTCGGAGTACTCGGGATGATAATCGAATCTCCGGTATACTGGTTTCCCAGCGTATCGCTGACTGAAAAATCCAGATAAAGAGGCTCAAAAACTCCTGGAGTATTGATGTCCTTTTCGCAACTGCCACAGAAAAAGCTGCCGATTACCAAAAAGAAAAACAGGATAAATTGTCGTTTTCTCATTTTTGCATTAGATTAAATTAGACATATATGATTAACTATTTTACAATCAATGGTTTTGAATATTGTTTCCCGGAGTCCGTCAACAGGCACAACAAATAGTAACCCGGTTCAAGTTTTCCGTATTCATATCGGAAAGTGCCCTCTGCAGAAATCTCTAAGGTGCGTAACAATACTCCCGAACTAGTATACATGAAGAGTTTGCACCCTTTCTCGCCCTTCGGAATCGTTAGATTAGTCATGCCATTCGACGGATTCGGATTAATTACAAAATCGCTTTTCTTTGCCTTCACTTTCCCAATACCGGTAGGTGTCATATCCACTTTTGTCACTAGCGTGTCTACATTGGAAGAAATAGCGTAAGCTGAAGACTTGAACAGGCTTAGCGGATGATTGGTATCTGGGAAATCAATATTCAGTGACCAGCACATAATACCTCCCAATCCTTGCTGTTTTACCTGTTCCGAACGCCAGCGGGTCTGGTAGACTCCCGTAAAGTAATAACCGTTTGCGTAATTATCATCCGGACCGATTTCTCCGACCTGATGGATGCGTACCGGCTGATTGCTCGTCTGCGAGCCATCGGCATTATACTGCTTGCTGGTGCTACCTGCAAAAGACATCACTATTTTTTCTTTCGGATATTCCCATGCCAGAAACTTGTTATAGGCGGCCGGAAAGCTTTCGTATGTAAAGTGGTCTTTGGCTGGACCGTAATTCTGGAACAGGAAATAATCTACGGATTTCATGTCTTCCTTCGGGAACCAGTATGAAACGGAATGAGGTGAAACTGTCAGAATCTTACCCGCCTTCAACTTACTGCGGAGCAATGTCATCAGCTTGCCATAGTTTGTCCATGCAGCATCCTGACCGCTATATCCCGGCCACTCCAAGTCAAAATCCACTCCGTCCAGATTGTCGTCATTATTAATAAGATCGGCCATTTCGGTGGTGAAGCGTTCCCGTTTTGTAGCATTGCCTATGACTGTTTTCCATTCGGAACCACCCGACACGCTCACACGGATTTTAAATCCTCGGTGATTTGCGTATGCTGTGCGCATGATACCCAAATACTCTTTATAAGAAAAATAGTCATATCCGGGATCTGCCGGTTTGTCGTATGGCCAGTAGGCACCTGCATAAAAGGCATAACTTGTTCCTACATTTTTCCCGAATCCGGGCAGATTTACGCCTTTCTCGCCTAATGAGAAAATCATATCGCGTCCGTTTTGACTATTCCATATCATAGTCTCATCCATTTTTCCCACAAAATTCTCTCCGATAGTGGCTTCTACATCAGCAAGGTCGGAAAGTGGTAGTAACCACGACTTTATCGTTTCCGGATAAGAATATGGATAAACATTCAATTTCTTTTTGTTACATGCAAACAGGAAAGTGCGTCCAACGGTATTTTTGTCATAAGTTGAGAAACCCAGATGAATCCATTTACCGGTTACAATTTCACCGGCACATTTATAGCGGTATTCGTCTCCATTCATCCGGAGAATCACTTCTGCCATGCTTTCTTTCCCCAAACGGAGGGAAATTCCCGTATTCTCATCTTTCTCTTTTTTCAGGAGGAAAGCGCCTTCCACCCATCGGTCGATATAAAACCAGGTACAGAACGAATAATCGCCGGAGGAGGTCATAGCTTTGATGCCTACGCTCATCTTTCCGGTACCGTCCAAAGCCAGCATCCCTCCGCTACGACCTTCGTATGACTCCAAATAGGATGCTCCTCCCGTCAGTTCTCCCCTGTCGAATGGCAGGTTTATACTGGCTGAACCGTCATTTCCCATTCCGGCTACCAAGGCTACCAGGTCATTGCATAATAAATATTTGTCACGGTCTGTTCCGGTATCGGAGAAACGTGAAAAGTCCGTGTAAGCGGTCATTATACGGTATTTAAAAAATGCGTTGTCCGTAACTTCTACACGATGTGTATTCCCGTTCATTATGCCGTGGTGGTTGAATTTGTAATCCACAATGTTGTCACATAATTCTTGGTCGAACTTATAATATACCACCAAGGAAGCATAGTCCGGGTGAAATTTATTAATGGTGTTATCCCAAAGGATAAATCCTTTTACGCTGGGATCGTGTGTCAAATATTCCGTTGTATCGAGCACTGTATTCCATATACGGAACTCGTCAATTCTACCTTTAAAAGTCTGGCCTATCCTGAATTCCGAATCACTATTTGGGATGGATAGTGCAGAAGAAATAGTAGGAGACGTGATTTCTATCCCATTAACATAACAGGTGATGACACTTTCGTCTGCCATGAAAGTGAGTTGTGACCAGACAGCTGTTGAAAATTTATCTGATTGAAACTGAATATTCTGATTGCCTATATGAAAAATGATCGTGCCTTCTGTCGGGCCCAGGCACGCCTCAAAAAGTGTTGTACCTGTTCCTCGCTTGAAGATAGATGCGCCCGGTACCCATTCTGAAGGATTCATCCAAAACTGGACAGTATATTTGGAAAGATTGTTTAGTTCGGGTATGTTCTTGAAGTTTATGTCACTGTTGCCATCAAATGCTACTGCGTAGTTCTTTACCTGAGCAAATGAAGTCAGGCAAAAAAAAAGGAAAATAAAAACGAAAAATAGTTTGTTCATAATACTGAATTTTTCAAATAAAGTAAGGATATGCTTTTCTTCTGAAAAGACATATCCTTCAAGCCAATACCTAAAGATTAATTATTCACTACTTTAGTCGTGCCTGTTTTAGTCTTTACTATAAATAGTCCTTTGCCGTTCAAAGGCAAAGCAAGCATATCAGAAGTAGCTTTTTGAGACGAAATCAGTGTTCCTAAAACAGAATATACCTCTACTTTATCGCCGGGCTCCAGATTTGAAATTGTCAGGATATCGTTGGATACTTCGCAGTATGCCTTTTTAGCATCAAATTTTGGAGTATTGATTCCCGTCACAACCTGCCCGTCTTTGAGCGTTAAATCTTTCTCCACGAGGGCATTAGGATTTCCTCCCTTTACGTATGTACCGTCTGATGGAGTGGTGAACCGAATCTCTTTAATAAGAAGAGCTCCTGCATCTAGTTTTCCTGTACCATTCATCTTGACGGATAAAGCAAACGGATTCCCCTCGGGAGTACCTATCTGAAAATCGTAGGTTACTCTTTGCCAACCTTCATTCAATTCGAAAAACTCTTCAGTCTCCAGATCTTTGACCATCATGTCAATGCTGCTGAACGGACCGCCGTAAGTATTTAACACACCGTTTGGTTTCACAGCCTTTACTTCTAATTCGGTAAGAGGGCTTCCAGCCGGGTCCGGTTCATTTTCAAGAGCTTTATAAGTAATAGAAACACGAATAAATGCTGCGGGTGCTGCACCTTCTTCACCTGAAGCAGCAGGGGTGTTTTCCGGATTGGAATAAAATGCAAGCTGGGGCCAGGCTGCGATAACAGACCCTATGGCTTTAGTACCCTTTGCAAGAATTTCATCATCACAATTAACACCTTTAAAGCATAACACCTTTCCAATACCTTCTTCGGACAAATCCAGAATCTGCAAACCGGACTGGAAATTCTTGAATGCATCTGTGTTTTTATTATTCCAGAACGCACCTCCGGTAACATTTACATACCCGGCTTTTGATTCTTTAGCAGCATCGAGATTGCCTGGTCCCCAACCGTTACTACAACCGTCAATAGTATATGACCCTTCCGGCTGATTGGCAAAATCATAACGTGAAGGGGTGATGTCACTTTGTGCCATAGCACCGGCAGCTGCTACCAGCATAGCTGCGGAAAGGAGTAGTTTTTTTTTCATAATATAAAGAATTTAAAAATTAATATCTGGAGATGTTTCAACCTCCGTTTTTGTTTGCAAACATACAATGTTACGTATCATCAGGTGTTCTATTAGGTTTTTTTGTTTTCTGAATTTGTTTGCAAATCAAGAAGATATAACGAAAAGAACAAAAGCTGAAACATTTGCGAACAAAAACGGAAGAGATATGGATATCCCAATGAAAAGAAAAGTGTTTTTATGGTTGTAAATACGGATATTGAATAAGTCTACTATGTTTTCAAATATTCAGGATAATTCTCTTTTTGTACATTATGCAGGGAATAAAGAAAATTCTGTCATGCTCGGTCAATCGGATGGTTTATTTATTTTTCGAGCAAACTTATTTTAATTTATTCTATAACAATTATTGGTAGGCATATTGCTTCCCTCGCTTTAGTCTAACTGCCGATTTTGAGTTTATATCGGTAATTTGCACTGAAAGTTGTTGCCTTTGTATTGACCGTATCAAAAGTTTGTTTATTCTGACTGTTGCTAAGTGAACTTTCTCAAGTCAGAAATGAATGTAAATATATTTACCCCATCTTTCTTTTTATAAAAGAGATTTCTGATATTCTTCTTTATATTGTGACGGCGTTTTTCCTGTGTATCGCTTAAACATCGTGCTGAAATAACGGGAAGAAGAAAAACCTGTTTTTTCTGCAATTTCCGTAAAATTCAGATGGGTGTTTGTTATCAGGTATATAACCTTCTCCATCCGGAATTTATTGATATAGTCATTCCCACCCATATCAGTGATGGCCTTCAACTTTTTATAAAAAGCAGTCCGGCTCATGCACATCTCTTTACACAAAAAATTAACATCCAGGTTCGGATTGTTCAGATACTCGGTTATCAGATTATTTATTTTAAGCAGGAAAGCTTCATCTACCTGGCTGAATGTCACTTCCTCTGACAGTGGAAGTAGTCCTGTATTTTGGTATCGTGTTTTAATCTGCTCTCTGTTATATAGGCGACCACGAATGACTTCCAGTAGCATCTCCTCCTCAAATGGTTTGACCAGATAGGCATCCGCCCCTGTTTTGTATCCCTGTAAACGGCTGGTATCATCATCACGGGATGTCAGAAGAATCACCGGAATATGGCTGATATCAATATCCTCTTTAATTTTTCTGCATAGTTCATAACCATTCATTCTTGGCATCATTACATCGCTTACTACGATATCCGGTTGGTGCTTGCGGACTATTTCCAAGGCTCTCTGACCGTCGGTGGCAGTGAAAATCCTGTTAAATTTTCCAGAAAAGACATCCTTCAAAAAGTCAATCAGTTCCTCATTATCATCGACTATCAGCAACGAGTATTTATCTAGATTAAAATTCACATTAGCAGCTGCCCCTTCTTCAGAAATATCGGATATTAACTCATTCAGGTAAGTTTTAGATTTACATATAACTTCCATTGAAGCCTGATGAAGAGGAAGTTCAAAGAAGAATATAGCTCCGGTACCTTCATTATCTTTAGCACCTATCTTTCCCCCATGCAGTTCCACCAGAATCTTGGAATAGGACAAACCGACCCCTGTCCCCGAATGCTCATTGGTTCCCTGATAAAACCGGGTAAACAGTTTTTGCGTATCAACCTGTCCCAATCCGCATCCTTGGTCAATAACTGAGATACGGGCAGACTTGGAATCAGACAGCAATTCCGTCTGGATGATGATATCCGAACTTTCCGGGCTATGCTTCAAAGCATTCATTAATAAATTAGTTAGAATAATCTCGCATTTATCCTTATCAAAACACACCATTTTGATTTTTTCATCGAACTGGCATAAAAGATGCACATTTTTGGCCTCTCCTTCTCCGATGAAATCTGTTACAACGCTTTGTATCCAATCATTCAGACATTGGGGGAGGAACTGCATTTTATTTACCCCCACCTCCATTTTACGCAAGTCAAGCACCATATTGAGCAAATCCTTCATACGTTGGGACTGTTTATAGATACTCTTCAATTTCGGATAAATTGTACTGTCGGAAGGCAGATAGTGCAATATGCGTTTTAGTGGTGCATTTATCAATGTCAATGGTGTGCGAAGTTCATGGCTGATATTAATAAGAAACCGCACTTTCTCTTCATAATTTTCCTTCTCTTTTTCTTTTAGGGCCAGCTTGAGTCTGTTTTCCTTACGCCGAAGGGCAGCGAGAAAACTCCAGAGAATAATTCCTGATATGACAATAATGCAGCAAAGAACGAACTGCCATGACTCATACCAGGGCGGTAAAACCGTCAGTTTCAGAACCTGTTGTAAGGGAGCCCATCCCCCATTCTTCATACTGCATGAAACCATGATCCGGTATGTGCCGGAAGGTAATGAACGAATAAGGATTTCCGGATTGTATGAATCAATGCGCTGTTCGTTAAGTCCGGCTATCTGGTAGCGGTAAATTTTTTGTCGGAAAAGGTCTGCCTCACATGACATGAACCGTATGCTGATGGCCTTACTGTTCCAAGGGACAGATATACTTACCGGTTTGTTGCCTAGTTTTTTATTGACAGACTCTCCGTTAATGAGGACATCTGTGAGTTTAATCTGGGGGGGGAGAGTTTTCTCTATGGAGAGATTCTTGTTGATGCGGAGCAGTCCGTTTCCTCCTCCTAAATAGGTGTTTCCCGCAGAAGAAATCAATTTGGATTTTGGCAAGTAGTCATTGGGGAGTGCACCGTCTGATTTACCGAAAAGTATGAATTCCTTTTCATAGATCAACCAGGCGAAAAGCATCTTATCGGTTGTGACCCAGACCTTACCATGATTGTCGCTGATTGCAGACCTGACATTTGTAAACAAAGAAGTCGGAATAGTCTGAACGGCTTGTTTGGTTACATCATAATATCTAAGCCCATGATTAGTGGCAATCCAGAAAATTCCTTGTTCATCCCTGGAGACACAATTTATGAATGAATCTTTCTCTATCGTATATATACATTCTAACTTATTATCGAGGTGGTCATACGAGTATATATTACAGATGTCAAATAAATAGGTGGTACCGGTATCGTGTGAGACAGGCATCAAAGTTCCGTTAATCTCAATCCCTCTCTTTTCTGTGGCAACCTTGATCTTTTTTGTTGCAAGCGTATATTGGTATACATGGTCTCCCAATAATAGGACCGTTTCAGGTTCATATTGATAAATATTGATAGTTTTTCCACTATAAAAAAGCATTTGGTTTATGTATGCGTCAGTTATCTCCAAGGGAACCGTTCTACCCGTTTCCTTTGAAAATGTATATAGGCCCTTTGAGAAAACCGACAATAAAAGTTCGGAAGATGTGAAACCACTGATGGAGACTACTTTCTTTCCCATCGTTTTAGGATAATGTGTAATTCTGTCTGTTATAGGATCGAGTTTATTAATCCCGCCACCATCCGTTCCAATCCAGATTTCATTATCGGAAGCCTCCTGGTAAAGGCTCAGGACCGTATGATCACTTAATCCTTTGTGATCACCCAGAGGTGCTTCCGTATATGTTTTCATAGAAACATCTCTAATACCGATTAGTCCAAATCGGACACTGCCTACCCATATGTTATTATTTGCATCATTATAAAGGCTCAAAATCGAGTTGCATGGAAATGAATACGGGTTTCCGGGAATGTGTTCTAATATGGTAAATTCGTGAGTCTCGGGATCTAATATATTAATTCCGCCGCCATCTGTCCCAATCCAGATACGGGAATCTTTTTCAATCATACAAAGCACCACATTATTAGTCAATTTTGAGTTGTTTGTAACATACGAGGCCAGCAAAGTACCATCATGAGCAATGCATCGGATGCCATCATTATAAGGTGCCAGCCAAACTCTTCCTTTGGAATCGAGCATTACTTCCCGGATGTCTTTTCCATAATCAAAAGGTGGGGACATTATTTTTCCTGTCCGGATATTCAACAATATAATGCCTTGCCAGCGGCTGGAACATAACAAGGTTTCCTCATCCCAAAAATCGATATATGAAATAGCGAATAGACCAATATTACTGAAATCATGAAGAAGCCTGACGCTATCGTCTTTATAATTGTATTGATAGATTCTATTCCTTCCGCCCAAAAGTATTCCTTGTGTAGTCCGGCATACGGTATTGGCCATGACGATATGTCCGTACTGATCTCTTAAAAGATTAAAATCATCGCTCTGTCGCCTATATCGTACAACTCCTTTTTTGGTTAATACCCAAAGATTATGTAAACTGTCCTCTGCCACATGAAGAATATTATTATGCGGCAGTGAATTGGAGTTATCCGGAGCATAACCATACCTTTTCAACTCATGCCCGTCAAATCGGCCTAATCCGGTTGGTGTACCAATCCATACGAATCCGTTTTTCTCTGCGTAAACGCAAGTGATAGTAGTAGATAATCCTTCCTTTAGGGCAATCTGCTCAAAGTAATAATTGTCGGCTTTTATCAGATTACATCCAAGCAGCACAAATAATATAGATAGAAAAAGACGAAAATAAATAGCAATTTTCATATAAGTTACGTTGTTATAGTCTTAAAAAAATATCGCAACATGTCTCACATAAGAATCCGGCAAAAATAGTATATTATGGCAAAGTCCCTTCCTGCTTTTGTCTCTATAAATGTTTGAAAAGGCAAATAAGTTATCATTTATAGATATCATTCATAATTTTATTCTGAAAATGCCGGGAAATGGAGATTATTGCATATTTAACAACGCACTTCTTACGAAATAATTATAGCATTGAGGATAAAAATCTTCCCGCTGCTTAAAACCTGCTTTCTGTAGACTTTTGAAACAACTATATTTACATGCTTATATTACTGATAATGAGTATACTATATTCCTCTAATAAAAAAGTGTCCCATGACTGTGTCAGTATTTTATGGAATGGCAGACTAAACTAACAAAAGAAATCAAATCACGCAATATCTGTGTCTTTTTTTCCGTAAATATTCTTGCGTCTTTCTTACTTTGCAGTATGGTATAACCAAAGGTTTTTCCTTATAAAATCATCCTTATAGCTCATTACAAAAGAAATTCTTTGGTGTAACTCAGTAGGAAAAAGTCACTTTATCTGTAACATATCATATTATAGTGCGACTAATAGAATATAAAAAGTATATAAAATTGAGGAAAGATGGATAAGCAAGAACTGGAAAGGAATTTTATAGCATTTGTTGAGCAGCACAAACTGATTATTTACAAGGTTTGCTATGTTTATGCTACAGATAAAGAGAATCTGAACGACCTGTATCAGGAGGTAGTGATTAATCTATGGAAAGCTTATCCTCGTTTCCGGGGCGAGTGTAGGCCTTCGACATGGGTGTATCGCATTGGATTGAATACGTGTATCTCGTTCATCCGTAAGTCGAAATCGCGGCCGGAAATAGTACCGATTACGGTCAACCTCGAAGCTTTTGTCGATGAAGAGGATAAGACCGCCTTGCTCCACGAACTTTACCGGATGATTAACTGCCTTAGCCAGCAGGAACGCGCGCTAATCTTGCTTTGGCTGGAGGAACGGAGTCATCAGGAGATAGCCGATATTGTCGGGATCTCCAGGAATAATGTGGCTGTTCGCCTCAATCGTATCCGTGAAAAATTAAAAGTAATGTCAAACAGTTAAATTCAAATTATTATGGAATTGGAAGAAATGAAAGCAAGCTGGAACATATTAAATGGTCGGCTTGAAAAGAGTGAAATGTTAAATAAGAGGATCATAAAAGAAATGATAACAAATAGGACATTATCTGCTCATGAGCGATTGTTACGCTATGACATATTCGGACTCATAGTATGCCTTGGGATTGGTGCTCTATTTTTGGTATTGTATATTACGGGGCAGTTAGAGTTGAAGTTAGTCTCTCTTGTCATCCTGGAAAGCTGTCTGCTTATAGGACTTGTTGTCCAACTCTTTTTCATTTTAACACTTGGTAAATTGAATTTGGAAAAAATGAGGATTTGTGAGCTTATTCGAACTACATTAACCTATAAATTGTGGATGAAGAGAAACTATACGATTGGGAGCGGAATTGGTGTTATCGGATTAATTACCTTTTTGATTATAGAAGAAGCGCAACTGGCGGATAATTGGGAACTCCGCTTTATTGTAGTATTATTGCTCGCATTTGTAGCAATGTATTATCAAGTCCGTTTTTACAGGAAGAATATACGTATCATCGAGAAAGGTTTGGAAGAGTTGAAAGAGTTTGAAGAAGAACCAGAACTAAATTGAAATTGCTAAACTGCTAATATAATTTTCTTTTATAGACATCTATAACGCCAAACTATATTAATCATACTTTGAAGACTGGCTAAAAAGGTCGGGAATTCATTTTTGCACTTCCTGAAAATATCTGTACAGGGAGTTATAAAGAGTTCTTCCTTTTTAGTCGGTCTTGCATTTCATTTGAAAAAAGTAATGGTAAAGATGTTTAATACAGATTCCAATTAATATACTTTGATAGTAACTCGGGTTATGTTGGATGTAAAAAAATACAATCCTTGACAGGCCTTTTTAGGGCAACCGATACTTTGTCCATACACAGGTTTCTGCTTCTGTTCAATAATGTTTGCCTATATTGATCCGTAATTGTTAGAAAACAAAAAGTCGGCTGTTTGGGCTTTTCTCCTACTGAACCATTATCTGAAAGCATAGAGAAAAAATCTATATTATTATATGTAAATAAAAACGTAAAAATACTGATGAAATATATTGTTCATTAATTTATTTTTATATAGTTTTACAGCCTGTAACTTAGAGGTTTTCCTCAATCAAAAATATTAAATATGAACTTTTTTATTAGTAAAAAGAATATTTTATTAGTTGTTGTTTTTATTGCTCTGGAATTTCCAGTTTGTTATGCCCAAATTTATAAGTATATAGGGATAGAAGAGGGATTGAGTAATCAGAAAATTTATAGCATACAAAAGGGATATCAGGGTTATATGTGGTTTCTTACCCAAGAGGGTCTGGACCGTTATAATGGAAAAGAGATAAAACATTATGCAATAACGGATGGAAAAGTAAAGATGGCTCCCCGAATCGATTTAAACTGGCTTTATTTTGACAAAAAAGAGACATTATGGGTAATTGGAAGAAAAGGACGGATTTTTCAGTATGACATTAATCAGGATTTATTCAAATTAGTCTATAGATTACCAGAGTTAGAAACTAATAGCCCTTTCACAGCTATTAGTTTCGGATATGTAGATAATAATAACCATATCTGGTTATGTACCAAAGACACGATAACCCTGTATGATATTCCAACTCAACAGATATCACGGATATTATCACCAATAAGAAGCAATATTACCTCTATTGAGCAGATAGATAATACTCATTTTTTCATAGGTACTGAAAACGGACTCTCCCTGCTTGAGTACCAAAATAATACTTTGCAGATAATCCCCTGCCCTGCTACTGATAAAATCAGGATGCCGGTGAACGAATTGTATTTTCATCCTACATCAAAAAAACTATTTATTGGGACATTTAAGGAAGGCATATTGGTTTATAATATGAAGGATTCCACTTATATGAATTTCAAGAATACATTAAACGATGTAAGTATCAATCGGATAACGCCATTGAATGACTCCGAATTATTGATTGCTACTAAGGGTAAAGGAATATATAAGTTAAACATAGAATCTCATAATTTTGAACCCTACATTGTAGCGGGATATCGTAGTTACAATCAAATGAATGGAAACAATATTAATGATATATATGTGGATGACAAAGAACGTATTTGGCTTGCTAACTACCCAGCCGGAATAACGATTCGGGACAATCGCTACAAAAGTTATGATTGGATAAAACATTCAATAGGGAACAGTCAGTCTTTGATTAATGACCAGGTATATGATGTTATAGAAGATAGTGAGGGAGATTTGTGGTTTGGTACCAGCAATGGAATCAGTTTGTATATTTCCAGGACAGATAAATGGCATTCTATCCTCAGCCTCTTTGATAGTCAGCTAAAAGATAAAAATCATATCTTTATGACCTTATGTGAAGTCTCTCCAGGTATTATTTGGGCAGGTGGATATACTTCCGGTATATACCAAATCAATAAAAGGGATTTTGTTTTACAATACTTGTCTCCGGACTCCACCGCCGGCATACAGCCTGACCAATACATAACTGACATAAAAAAAGATTCGGAAGGATATATATGGTCCGGTGGTTTCAATAACCTGAGGCGATTTGATCTCGGCAATGGAACCATGCGTCTATATCCGGGTCTGAGCTCTATAACAAGCATCCTTGAAAAAAACACGAAACAGATGTGGATTGGCACAAGTATGGGGCTATACTTGTTGGAGAAGGAAGCGGGAAGCTATCAGTACATCCAATTCCCAATTGAGAATGTTGATATCAACGTGTTATATCAAACAAATGATGATACCTTGTATATCGGAACGAGGGGAGATGGAATGCTGGTTTATGACATTAAGAATCAGCATTTTGTGCAGCAGTATCAAACAGAAAACTGTGCTTTGGTCTCCGATAATATCTATACAATTGTCCCACGTCCGGACGGGGATATCCTATTGGGTACAGAGAATGGACTTGTTAATTTCTCACGAAAGAAACAGTCTTTTCATAACTGGACAAAAGACCGGGGTCTTATGAGTACTTGCTTCAATGCCGGTGCTGCTACATTATATAATGGGGATAGTTTCATTTTCGGAACTACTGACGGAGCAATTAAGTTCCCGGTAAATATGCGCATACCGGAGCCATATTTCTCACAAATAATATTCAGTGATTTTAGTATATCATACCAACCCGTTCATCCTGGAGATAAAGATTCCCCACTAAAGAAGAATATTAATGAGACTGACATATTGAATCTTGCTTATGAACAAAATACATTTTCTTTAAAAGTATCCTCTATCAATTATGATTACCCATCCAATATCCTTTATACATGGAGGCTGGAAGGCTTTCATAACAAGTGGAGCTACCCTAGCCTTGACGGACATATCCGTATTACCAAACTTGATCCTGGACGATATACATTACGCGTACGTACGATTTCTAATGAAGAAAAATATAAGATATTCGAGGAAAAGAGTATCCAAATCAATATTGCACAGCCTGCATGGGCCAGTACATGGGCCCTTATAGGATACACTCTGTTAGTCATTTTGGCAATTGTCATAATTTCCCGTGTCATTAGGCTTCGCAAACAAAAGCAAATTTCAGATGAAAAAACACAGTTTTTCATCAATACAGCCCATGACATCCGCACTCCGCTTACACTGATAAAAGCCCCTTTAGAAGACACAATAGAGAGACAATTGATTAGAGAAGGTGGGGTGGATAATATAAAAATGGCTTTGAGAAGTGTGAATGCATTGTTGAGACTGACAACCAACCTGATAAACTTTGAAAAGATTGATGTTTACTCATCTAAGTTATATGTTTCAGAGTATGAACTAAATACCTATATGAGTCAGATCTGTAATGTTTTCTACTCGTATGCAGGCATGAAGCATGTCAATTTTACATATGAAAGTAATTTTGATTACCTGACTGTCTGGTTTGACAAGGATAAAATGGATTCGATTTTAAAGAATGTACTGTCTAATGCTTTTAAATATACGGCTGATGACGGAAATGTAGATATACGGGCTTATGCTGATAAAGACACATGGAGTATAGAAATCAAAGATACAGGAATCGGTATTCCGTTAGAAGAGCAGAAGAAATTATTTAAAAATTATTTCCGGGGGAGCAATGTCATTAATCTGAAGGTAACCGGTAGCGGAATTGGGCTAATGCTCGTATATAAGCTTGTTAGACTACATAAAGGAAAGATTTCTATCAGTAGTACTGAAAAACAAGGTACATATGTCCGCATTACTTTCCCACAAGGAAACGGTCATTTCCACAAGGCACAATTCATTCAAACGGTGGAAAAAGAAGTCCGTGAGGATATTCCAATGGAGGTGGAGAATAAAACTCCTGCACTAAAAGAAACAAAACAAGATAACCCTTTACAGCGAATCCTTATCGTAGAGGACAATGACGATTTGCGTACCTATCTGACAGGCATGCTTGCTGAATATTATTCAGTACAGTCCTGCTCGAATGGAAAAGATGCACTTGTTATTATACGTGAGTTCATTCCGGAGCTTGTTTTATCCGACATCATGATGCCTGAAATGAGAGGGGATGAATTGTGTACTATAATTAAAAGTGATATAGAGACATCTCATATTCCTGTTATTCTTTTGACAGCATTGAGCGATGAGAAAAACATGCTTGGAGGATTAGAGGTTGGAGCAGATGCCTATATTACCAAACCTTTTAGTATTGCTATATTAAAGGGGAATATTAAAAATGTATTAACAAACCGTGTATTACTTCGCAACACATATGCCAGTCCTGATTTTAATAAGCAGGTAATTCCTGCTAACTGTGCCAATAGTTTGGACTGGAAATTTATTGCAGCAGTAAAAAAATATATAGAGGAAAACGTGAGTAACACTGATCTTAATGTAGATATGCTTTGCAGGCAACATACAATGAGCAGGACTGGCTTCTTTAACAAACTAAAAGCCTTAACGGGTTATGCTCCTTCTGATTATATCCGGCTTATCCGTTTGCAGCGTGCGGCGCAATTATTAGAACACAGTGAATATCAAGTCACCGAGATTGCAGACATGGTAGGATTTAGTGACGCTAAATATTTCAGAGAAGTCTTTAAAAAGTATTATAAGGTCAGCCCGAGTGAATATAGGAACTCCTCCCGATAACTTAATTTATTCTGTAGCATCTAATTGTTAATTTACAGCTAAGTAAAGCTATGACTGCCAAGGGTAAGACTAGGATGAGAAATGATAGTTCTTGATAAGAGAGCAAATTGATGGCTGTCTTTTATAAAATGAAAACTTGTATGATTGCACTATAATCTATAAATATTTCGAAAAGGACTATTTAATTGAAGTGAGGCTGCTCTAAATTTCAAATTAGGGCAGCCTCACTTATATATCATATACTTGTTAATTCTTTGCCGATTACTTATTATAAATCATTTCGTCATTCGGGTTATTTATCCAACCGGTTCCTGTATTTCCTTGAGCCCAACCTGCAAAGTCAGGGTAAGCCTCTGTTATGCTTGCTCTTTCTATGGGCCATTTCCAGTCACCTGCGATACGCAGACATTGTGGTGCTGCACCTTTTTTCGGAGCACTGATTATTTCAGAGGTTTTTTTATCTTCAGTGCCAACTGTTATTCTAAACTTAGCGTTACTATAAAGGCTTCCTTCGAAGTAGTCCTTATAAAGGTTCTCTTTTTTAGGCAGAGTGGTTTTGGATGCACCTCCTGTATTTACCATCGTTGATTGGGATACACCGAAAGCGCTGTGAATTTCCTCCCATAATGTAATATATTTCTGATCGAAATTATTCCATAATTCGACCTTGACCGGAAGAGTCCCTCCGGCAGCCGCCAGATAAACATTAAATTGATAGTTACCATCCCCATCTGTCACTTTAAGAACCACGTCATTAAAATCATAATCACCTATGCTTCCCAGATCTTCGAATGCAAAAGTATAGGATATTTTTTTGTCTTCGGGCATATCGCCTCCTTCATCATCGGGTTTGTTACCATCACCTGAACATTCACTGGGCTCTATATAAACCGGTGCATTAAACAAAAGCGTCAACGTGGCATTACCGTTTCCATGAGTGACCTGTCCGGGTACCTCACCAGCACCGTTTAATCCTTGTGTTAACTTATAAATTGAAGTGTTTTTACCTGCAGAAATCGTTTCAAGTTCAACATAAATGTTATTAACAAGATAACCTACATCAATTCCATTAGTAGAACTTCCTTCAACATTATACTCATAGTTTTTTCTGATTCTTAATAAGGCGTACTCATGACCTTCAGGACCGAAAATATTAGTCCTGATAGCCTTGAAATTAGTTTCCACGTCAACTACTGAAAACTCATCCAGATACCATTCTCCCGTTACATTTTTTCCGGAACCATTTACAGCAGTACTTTGCAACTGCTTAGCTGCCAGATAGGAATGCTGTCCCATTTTTAAATTGCTAATGGTAGACATGCTATTGGAAGTAAGCTGCATATAGCAATAGTTCTCCAGGTTGGTAGCAGTGACGGTTTCCATGACAAGACGACCGTAGTAATTTATGAATGTCGAAGTAGCATCAGCAGACAAAGTTGTAATACTGGATTGCTTATTATCCTGCCCTTTAAGGTATACTTTTGAGTTATTCTGAACTGTCAACTTATTAAGGACAAAGGTACTTCCCGGCATGACATATAGTAGCGAGTTATCTACTCCTATAGTGCCGGACAACTTTCCTGCCGAAGACTGATTTCCATTAAGAATCAGTTGGGCTCCGTTGGTCACATTCGCACTTTGCACTTCGCCCTGTACAATCACGATGACACCACTTCCTGAAGCGGTTAAGTTACTAAGATTTGTACCACTGTTAATCAGATAGGTTCCTGGAGAAGTAATATTACTGCTTGTTACAGGGGTTGCCTTGGATATCATGCTATTCACTTCGGCATCTGTATAAGGTAGTGCTGGGGCTGTAATAGCACGTGTAGCAACCGCACGGCTGGTTATTGAACGTTTATTAGAATTATTGTTGCCAAAAACAACATCTACAGCTTCATTAACTAGAGCACCCTGTTTAAATAGGCAACGATTGTGCTTGTCCAAACGAACAGCCCATATTGATTCTAAATCTTTAGGAATTTCAAGGGTGGAAGAAAAAGTCTCACCATTTTTCACATCAGCTTTAAGTAATAATAAAGGATTACTATCCTCATCCATTGGATTGGCAGTGTATAATTTTATGGTGTAAGTTTCTAACGCATCCTCGTTAACGGTGATATTGGCTTTAATAGCCCTAAAAGTAGACCAATCTTGGTTGGGGTCGAGATCCTTCACAGGAAAGTTTTTATTATACTCTTCCTGTTTCTTGGAAAATTCATAGTTTTCGTCATACACATCTTTTTTCATGCATGATGTTAAAACAGTAGCTAATGCTAGTCCACACAAAAGAATTTTTCTCATATATATGCTTTATTGATTGTTTTGCTGATGTTTTATTAGTAATTTGCAAATGTACGATTTTATTGCATTTTTTACTCTTAAAATAATATAATATTTAAACTTATGTTGTTTTTTTAGTTGGAGATTAAAATGACTGTCTGTGTCTCCTCGTATTAAAGCCCCGGAAAGTGAATTATATATGGTTATTTTTCGAAAGCAGAGGAACCTATTCCTCTAAAAAATATAGAAACTATTATTCGAACCTTTTCTGTAGAAATGGCTAACAGAGTTGATTTCTGCACACTGTCTTTCAAGAAGAAAGAGTTTTTACATAATTAGTAGCCTTATCTGGTAGGAGCTACGCATTGGTTACGTAACTCCTGCTAAACTATACTTTTCTTTTCTCCATCTCAACTCATTTTATGACCAATAGACTACTCTTGGCACAATTTTCCTATATTAGTCATGATCATCTGTCGTTTGTTTATCTGCAATAAAAGACTTTTGATATCGATCTAATGCAGATTGCATTACGACAATTTCTTCATTGGTAAAAGTGTTTTCATGTATCCAAGTTTGCAAATTGATTTGTTCGTGCGCAATCTCTTCTCCCATTGATAATCTTCTCATTTCATTTGTTTGTTCTGACAGTAATTGCCGCATAGTTTCAAGACCTCGGCGATATATCAAAACAAAATAGTCCATTAGTAAACCGTTTTGAGCTTTCAGTTCCTTGTCTTTTTCCGATAAAGGTGTCGCTTTATAATCAGGAGAGAAAAAATTATTAAGCTCTACATGTTTGGAATAAACAAACATTAATGAATAAAAAGAACGAAGATCACCCCCTTGTCCGTTTTCCAGTCGGGAGATAACATTTTGGGTTGCACCGATAAGTAAAGCTATATCTGTTTGTGTCCACCTTGCGAGTCTGGTACGTATCTGATATAAATTGGCACCGATAATGCGTGCCAGCTCATCTTCTTGAACATGGATATCCAACTGGGAAATGAGCAAGGTGCGTTTCATTGGGACCGTTTTGTTCCATGCCTTTTCGTTCATTCTGTAAACTAACCGTAACAGTAACGGCATCCATATCATTTCTGAAGAATTAAGATCTTCCCACCTCTTTGCGACAATTTCATTTCTGACAGTCAGGGACAATGAAGACCAGAAAACCTTTATGAAGGTGCGGCGCGAGGATTCCTTAGAGAGCTTCACCTCCCCTACTCTCTCTTGAATCATTTCTTGCAATAAACGCTCCCGTATAGATTGGGCAAGTCCGCGAAGGCTTTGGGTTTGTTTAGAGAGCTCTTCCCGCATAAATTGTCCGTCCTCATGCCCATATACAGCATCAGAGAGTTCCCCAACCCATCTTTTCTCTTCAATAGAAAGCGAGTCCGGACTTTTCTTACACAACTGATCTTGTTCTTTAGGAGTCATGCTGTTCCACTGTTCCAAAATTTCAGCATATTCCTCTTCAAATCCTTTCTTTTTTACTTCTGTTTTCATACAATCTAAATCATAATACAAAATCTACATTATAAACCTTTAAACGTGAAGCAGAAACTCTTTCAAAGATAATTTGGCTGATGCTGTTCCCTCCTTAGGGAAAGTCGTGATTACGATTTTATCACACGGCTTCGGCAGGTAATGTTAATGGGGCCAATTCTTTAATGACAGAAAGCACCTCATCATTTATTTTTTTAAAGTTTGCTGCAAGTATCGCTTCACGGTCTTCTATGCTTCCGAAATTATAAAATCTCGGCATATCATCACAATATTTCTTTTCTTCTTCTTTGATGTAATCCAAATCCAGTTTGGTTCTGCAATTATAAATGCAGATTTCATTTTCTCGTGTTATGTCATCGCTATCCGTTATAAAATCACGTACTATCCTGGCAACTAATGAGCCTGTTGGCAGACTTGCAATTTTAGAGGCAGGTATCACGTTGTCCAGGTTCTCATTATACGAAACCGTTGTCTTGCCATCAGCTACAGAAATACTTTTCTTCATCTGCTTATTTTTACCAAAGATGGTTACTAACAATTCCAAAGTCTCTTTTTTGCCAACCGGACCGGAAATCAGATTGCCGATGATAGAAACAATCTCATCGGCTATTTTGTCACCGTATTGTGTCTTTAATTGAGGTAGTTCCTGTAGACCGAGTAGTACGGATACCCTGTTGGAACGCGCTGTTGCAATCAAATTGGATATCTTATGAAAAAAAATCGTAGGGAACTCATCAAGTATTAAGGAGCACGGCAAGTTGTTTTTCGAGTTGATCAGACGCACCATCCTGTTTAATACCAAGGCATTAAGCGCACTGTTTATATCTTGCTTGTCCGGGTCATTGGCAATAATCAAATAGGACGGTTTGCGTTTATCCGATATTTTTAATGAAAAATCGTCCCCTGAAAATATCCAGTAGGATCCGGGAGTCGCTAATCGGCTGACTGACACCTTAACCGTACCAATTTGTCCTTCCAATTGTTCAAATGCTTTTTTCTCCAATGCAGAACGAAAGGGCGAGAGCAAAGATTCCAATTCTGGCAGTGTTTGTAAAACCGTAAAAATCTGCTCATACGTACGATTCATAAAGGCCAGAACATGTGGCAAATCAGACCAGATACCCTGTATTTTCTTAACTTCCCCGGTTTTAGTATCTATAATCTCTTTATCATATCGAGAAAAAAAGTAGATACAACAGGCAAGGAAGTTCTTGGCAGAATCAGAGAAGAATTGTTCCGAGCCGCCTCCATTTTGGGCACCACCTCTTTGAAGGGCGTCCACGACTGCGGATGCTGTTTCCAGCGCATCCTCTAATGTTGCGATATATTCTCTTTTTAGGGGATTGATCCTGCGGGAGTATTCTAATTTCGAAAAACAGATAACATTAAAACCAAAGATGTCCGGAATAATACCTTTTTTACGGTTCATCAGGTAATTATAGTAAGCCACTTTCGCCAAATCCGGAAACTTAAAATCATACACCATGAGCGCAAAACCTTTAGCAGAATGTTGGCGTATATACGAATTAACAATTGAAAATGATTTACCGCAGCCCGGTACTCCAATAAGGAGTGTTCCACGAAAGGGATTTGTGATACTGAGCCATCCTGAATTCCATTTCTTCTGATAATAGTACTCCATTGGGATATTAATGGAAAAAGGAGTCTCTATTTTTTCTGATGACTGTTTAAAAGATTCATTGTCGTAATTGAAAGGATCTTTCTTCAGCATATTTTCAGCACGTATATATTTAAAGATAGCTGTGGCTCCTATATACATTAGAAATGTACCTACAAGACTTGTTACTAAGTACAGGATATTGTACAGGTGTGTCCAGTTTAAATTTTCTCCTCGTATTTCGATAAGGAAAGCAGATGCCCAAAACAGGAATGTGCCACAGATTAATGGGTAAGCAACTTGGGTACGGGCATTAAACTCTATAGTTTGTTGTGGCCGTGAACCTATAACTGTTGCAAAAATAATAAAAAGGGTAGCCAGCTTTGATAAAAATATATTTCTATATATCATAAACTTATGAAACCTGTTCCAGAAGCCGGAGATTGCATCTGAAAAAGGAAATTCAACATACATTACAGCCTCTAGTATTGCCATCAATATGATACATGCTACAAATAAATAATACAATTCTTGTTGTTGCCTCGTTTCGTCCATAAAATAAAAGTTAACAAAGCAAATGCCCTTCATCAACAATAGAATATGCAAATATATAATAAAAAAGAAGAATGTAATGCAGAATATCCTATATTTAAATATTTAGCATCGACATCCTTCAATTTTTATAATAAACTTCAGGGATTTAGAGTTCCTTTATATCACATTATCCTCCTTGATGTATAGGCGTTTGCAATTTAGTAAAACATTTAGTAATCAATTTCATCCTGGATATCCTCCCATGGTTTGACATCAAATCCATTGTCTTCATTCTGGGCCAAATCCAGTACTTCACCTTTTAACCTGAAGGTATAAGTGTTAATAGTTGAAGCTCTCCATGACGTTCCATTATCAATGCGTATAACATGTTGCTTTCCGTCAATGATAATGGCAAAAGCATTTCCCTGCATGTCCGTTTCAGGTACTGAATAGAAAAAAGGCAGTTCACTCTCTTTAATGCCTTTTATAGAAAAAGTTTTTCCGATAAGGGCATCGATAGTCATTTTCCCACTGGCGGATGTCTTGATCCGCCCTGTACTGGCATCCATAAACCCTTCAATAGTGAGGACATTATATCTATCTTCATCTATTACTCCGTCAGCCCTGCATTTCACAACACGTGCATCTTCGACAATGCCGGGACCCGAGTATTCCTCCTCACTATCCAAGATTAAATTAAAACGAACTTTAGCTAATGCATGTCTCATGGTAATGAGTGCAAGAGGCTGCGAGCGGTTCAGTTTTGCCTGTTGGTCATTGATGCCAAAACATAAGTCCTCTTTCTTTCTCATATCAATTGGTATCTTTTTTACGTCACTTAAATTATCTTTGAAAGGATAATATGCAAATACTGTGGCGTCAGCTGCTCCGAGTTCGACTTCCTCGGACAATTTCCATAAATCGTCTGCCTCTTGGCTGGTACATTTTATATTGATACCTTTATCATCTGCATATATTAAATCCGCATTATTTTTATACAGAAAGATGCCTATGTTCTTTTCATGATGAAAAGAAGTTCCATTTTCTTCTGTATAAAGCGCAGCTTTTACCTGTAACTTCCCCTGGTTGGGGAAGTTATCAGGGTTGTCCGGATCATCAATCTCAGTACATGCAAGAAATGAACTGCCAACAACGGTGCACAAGAAAAATCTCAATATATTTTTTCTCATATATTTTCTTTTAGTGGCCGCTATTTTTAGCAGTCGTGATTAAAAATTATAATCTTCATTTACGCCATTTGCCCAGGGGCGGATGACAAGAGCATCACCGGAGTGGTCATTCGGATTATTGGGATCTACCTCGTCTCCTCCTTCAATGCCTTTACCTGTAATCGTCAAAGTATAAATGTATTTAAAACCGGCTTTCCATTCGCATTCACTGATGGGCACAAAATGGGTTTTTCCGTCAACGACCAGCTGGAATCCTTTTCTGACAGACGCAGCTTCAGGTGCAATCATCGCATAAAAAATAGATGTTGCAGGGGCGGTAGCACCTGACAACGCAGGTATGGTGATGCCGGAACTGAATCCTGATACAACGATATCACCTCGGGTAGCTCCGGTGGTATTAATAGCCCCTTTGGTTAAGTTAAGTGTTCCGGTTGCAGGATAGCTTCCTTTTACATAAGCTGCCGCTTGATTGGCAGGAGTATTTCCTGTAATTTTTAACGAAGTTACTACACCGTCTTCGTTGTACGGATGATCCACTGAACGCTTTAGCCTTACAGCGACATAAGTCTGCGCATGCAACATTTCTAATTTGATAGAAGTCTGTTGATTATTGACATACAATGGAGCCACACGATGTGTCCCATATAGATAATCCACGTTTGTATTGAACTTCAGAGGGGCAGCTGTCAGATCCTCCGCTACTTTATCCCATGGAGAGAAAGCATATAGCACTGCATTTCCGCTGTGAAGAAATAATTGTTTGGGTTTCTTTGTATCTGCAGTAACATCAAAATCCCATTTTCTTTCTGACTTGGAAAACTTGTAACATAAATTCGGCTGTGCCCCGCGATATGTTGTAAGTGTACCTTGGTCGACTGCATAAAGTCCTATTTTGTCACCGTTATCCCATTCCGTTACAGGATTCACTGTATTGGCACGGGATTGTACCGTTTCCGCTGCCGGTAGTGAAATCTCAATTTGCGGTTCTGTCATCTCGTTAGAAATGCCATTAACTTCAGTTTCATCATTTTGGCAGGATACCAAAGTGAATGTCGCACAAAAAATAAGTAAAAAAAACTTTTTCATAATCATCATATTTATATAAAACATTGTGTGAAATTCTATTATTGTGTGGATATGTTACCACCGTTTATCCAGTCGTGCAGAATCATATTGTCGGATACTATTTCAAGGGCAGAACCATTTATCCTCAGATTTATAGTATAAATACTGCCTGCAACCAACGTCTTGGGGATATGGTTGCTGGTCATACTCCCATCAATATTGCATAGAATTGAGTAATTGATATTATCTACAGTCAAATCAATTTTTATTTTCCCGTTTCCTGGTATAAGGAGATACTCTGTTCCTGTAGGACCATAAGCCTCTGGTTTTAAGATAATATTATTTGCTCCCCATGTGCCTATATTATGTTTGTTCCTGTCTACAGAACTACCAGCATTGACAATACTGCCCGAAGTTATATCCACTTTAAATCCTGTACCTATAAGGTTCCCTTCCGTGCATGAGAAGGTGGCGGCCGTAACCTTTCCTTTTCCGGCATAGCTTCCTTTTTTAATGCTGAATCTTATTTGGGATAAGGCATGTTGCATAATAATTTTCACCTTCGGATTTCGTTCATTGACAATTGTGCCATCCTTTTGTTTTCCTATCAGGTAATCAGTCTGTGAGGTAGTCCCAATAGGTATTTGTTTCCCGTATTGTAAATAGTCCAATGCACTCGAATAAGGGTAGAAGGCATATACCTTTGCTTCCTCTTTTTGCAGCATAGTCGGGTTAGCACATTCCCAACGGCGGTTGTTGTAAGTATACTTTTCATAACCGGCAGATGAGCCGTACAGAGAGCCGCCGGTAGTAAGTAACAAAATACCTACTTCTTCTCCGTTGTCGAAGAACGTCTCAGCTTTTCTGGTAACCGTTTCTTGTTCGATTATTAGTTCAGGACATAAAGAAACCACGTCTTGTGTGAGAAAACTCTCACTGCCCTCTTTACAGGATACCAGAAAAAACAAACCGGCCAGTCCTGAAAATATAATCTTAATAGTATAGTTCATATTGTACCTGTTTTTATTTTATGATAAATTCTTTCCAGATTCCGGTTTCCCATGCCGCCAGTTCAAGATGTATGTTCTCTTTCTCTACTACAACATCTATTGTAACGGTTGCATAGTTGTCTGTAAATGTGTCGAAATAGTCTGTTAAGTCGAGAGAGGCGCTACGAATATTTCCATCCTTTAAAAAGCTATGTACAATAAGATCGTTACCTGCTGCGACAGAAGATGAAGTCCTGGGTAAGAAGCTTAAGCAAGAAATCTGATTCATGAAATAGCTATGTATTTTCCCGCTAATTTCATTCTTGATTTCTGTTTTCTCTGGTCTGGAGAATACGGTAACAGACGATTGTGTGACACCCTCCCCTGTTTTTAGATTTAATTGCGTAGCTACTCCGGACAAGTCCGTTGTGATAAAATTCACTTTTGGTGTATTGCTATATTCATAAATTACATTGTATAAGAAACGTACAAAACGAGTGTGTAGCCTTTGCATGGCAATACATGACACGGGATTTCTTAGGTCAAGGTTACCCGTATTATAAGAAGAATAATAGTAACCCGGGAATACCGGATTTTCCAATACACGCCCGTCTTGTAATTCGACTGGTTCCATATCCACATAAGCATATGCTGTTTTTGCACTATTCAGACTTTCGGAGTTAACTTTGACTCCCAGACTAAACTTTTCATCAGTAAATGACAAAACCTCATACCCTCCATAATGTAGCACGAATGAAGTAGAATCAGCCTGTCCGTTCGCATTGCTTGTTGTGTTAACGGGACCGACCGTTTCGTCGTTATTGCTGTATGCAATGACCTGGTTCGTTTTGGGTATATTAGTATGATTTTGCCAGTTATTGTGTACATTCAGTTTAGATGTATACTCACAGGTTTCCGTAAAATCGCATGAAGTGGCTCCGACCAATACGCTGAGACAGAGAGTAACTAATTTTATTTGTTTCATATTGGATAGATTTATTTATTGCATTACTTTTTCGTTCAAATTATACATTTCAATCAGCTTGTTTATTTCGGGATCCAGTGCTCCGCGCCATGCCTTGCTATCATCCAGTTCAACCGACCGGAGATAATGTTTTACAGCTTTATCATAGTTACGTTTGCGTGAAAACAATATAGCTATCAGATATTCGTTGTCAGCACTTTCAGGCTCCTCCTGCAGAATACCCAAAGCCGAATCGTCATATCCCATGGACATGTAACAAATTGCTGTATTCCGGTCATTGTAATCAATTAGGATTGCAAGAGCCTCCTTATACTTGCGTGCTTCCATCTTCTTTATGGCTTCAGCATATTCCGTATCGATTTCTGTGGTTTGAATGGTGTCTTTTACCATACCTCTCCGGTGCATATTGAAGCTAAAGTGAATACAGCCAACGTGCTTATCATACACAAATTGGGCTTTGCTAAAAACGAATTTATATCCATCACAGAACGAGTAAGCGATAATGAAGCCATTAACATCTTTCTTTATTTTAACAAAACCATCCAATGGACAATTACGATCAATCACAAAATAATTTCTTCCGATAACCGTGTTGTCTTGCTGCAATTGAATACAGACAGAACGCAATACATTTTGTTCCAAATTGATTGTATCCTCAAAAGAGGTAAGTTTGTAAGTCTTATTGTGGACATGGATATACAGGCTATCTAGCAGCTTTTCTTGCCCGCATAATATGGCTGGAAAGAAAAGCAATGTTACTGCTATAAATACTCCTATTCTATTTTCAATTTTATTCATTACAATTTAATTATAAAGATAGGTTTACCGTTACCCTCTTAGGTTCAATATCTTTAGGGCTTTGTGTGTCAATTGTAAATTTAGATATTTTTTTCTGTTTTTGATTGCAACAGCTCGTTAAATATTCAACTCTACAAGCAACTTTTCTGCCGGATACAAGAGCGAATTTTGAGATTTAGTAGTCCTAATTCAGCATTGACAAGAGATAGTAACTTTTGGAGATAAGCCAATTTCAGGGTATTTTCCCCTGCTCGTACCGATAAAGTAATTCCAGGAATGCTAACTCAACACAAGTAGTATTCAGTATCCGAAAGGCTTCTGAATAGTCTATACTTCGGGCTGATTGACAATTGTTCTTAGCTGTTCCATAAAACACCCATAGGCATTCTCTGTTTCATGGTTTGTTACTTATGCAGTTTCAAACAATAGGCTGAATAGCTTCGTTTTTAATAATTCATTCATAGACATAAAATTTAATGTGAATACTAATAATCAGACCGAAGTCCTGTTTTATGCCGAATGAGTATGGAATTTACCCTTTTCTCAAATATCTATTCAGATGCTTCCCCGTAAGTGAGGATTTATTCACTAAAATATCTTGTGGCGTTCCTTCAAATATTATGTTGCCACCATATTTTCCTGCACCTAAACCCATATCTATTATCCAATCTGCCTGACTGATAATATCCATATTATGTTCTATTATGATTACAGTATTCTTATCACTTACCAACCTGTTAAACAATGTAATTAATTTAGATATATTGGAGCCATGCAGCCCAGTAGTAGGCTCATCGAAGACATAAATGTTACCCTTTTTCCCTAATTCGGTTGCCAATATCAGTCTTTGCCGTTCTCCACCTGAAAATGTATTTAATGATTGACCTAATGTTATGTAGTCTAACCCTACTTCGCCAAGGCGTTCAAGCGGATTTACGATTTCTGGTTCGTTGAAAAAATTTCGTGCTTCGTTGATTGTCATGGACATTATATCTGTAATCGTTTTACCGTATAGCTTATAAGCCAGTACTTCCGGTTTGAATCCACTACCATTACAATGTTCACAACGAACTTCTACCGCATCCAAAAATGCAAGGTCAGTAGAGATTACTCCTAACCCTCGACATTCAGGACAAGCCCCATCCGAATTACTGCTGAACAGTGATTGTTTTACTTTGTTATGCTTAGCAAACAAAGCTCTTATTGTATCCAATATCCCCGTATAAGTGGCGATATTCGACCGTTTACTCCCACGTAAAGCACTTTGGTCTATCATCACAATATCTTTATATTGTTTTATTAACGACTTCACCAATGAGCTTTTGCCTGACCCGGCAACTCCTGTAATGACAGTTAAAACATTTTGAGGAACTTGTACTGACACGTTTTTCAGATTATGGAACGATACGTTATTTAACGTCAGGTAAGCTATACTCTCCCGGTGCTGTGACTTTAGTTGGTTTTCGCACTTTAAATAATTTCCGGTAAGTGTACCTGATTCTAATAAACCTTCAATATTACCTTCATAAATGATATTTCCGCCGTCTATTCCTGCTCCTATTCCCATATCAACGATATGGTCTGCAATGGCGATTACATCCGGATCATGTTCGACGATTAAGATTGTGTTGCCTTTATCCCGGAGTTCGAGTAATAGTTTGTTTAATCGCTGTACATCATTCGGATGTAGCCCAATGCTCGGCTCATCGAATATATACGTGAGGTCGGTCAAGCTACTACCTAAATGACGAACCAGTTTTATCCGCTGTGATTCCCCACCGGATAAAGATGAAGTTTCCCTACTTAAAGCCAAATACCCTAATCCGATTGCAAGCAAGTTTTCAAGGCTTTTCTTTAATGTATCTAATAACGGAGTAACTGAATCTTCGTGTATGGCAGAGATAAATTCAAGCAGTTCAGCAATCTGCATATTACAGCAATCAGCAATATTTTTATTGTCAATATGACAAGCTAAAACTTTTGGATTTAGCCGTGTGCCATTACAATCGGGACATGTATCCAGTTTTACTACCTCTTTATACCTCAATCCATTTTTCCCGGAAACCATACTTGATTCCTTTTTGAAAAATGAACGTTCAAAACGAGGTAGTATCCCCTCATATATTGATGTTTTAGGAAATTGGGGGTCTGGATTCTCCAATTTAATACTATCTGCATATATTAGGTTGTGCCATTCTTCGGTGCTGTAATCTTTTATCTTCTTGTCGTTGTCGAACAAACCCGAATATACATAACGAGTCCAACGCCATCCGCCTACCTCAAAAGACGGAAATTTTATTGCTCCCTCATTTAATGACTTGTTTTTATCTATTAATTCGTCCAAATCAACAACGCTAACTTTTCCCAATCCTTCACAGCAGGCACACATACCTTGCGGATTATTGAATGAAAAATCAGTCGAATGTCCAACATACGGTTTTCCTATTCGAGAAAATAATACTCGAAGCAACGAATATATATCCGTTATAGTCCCTACGGTGGAACGAGCATTACCCTCAACTTTTTTCTGATTGACAATAATAGCAACGGATAAATTTTCCATACTATCCACATCCGGTTTCCCATACTGCTGTAATCTATGCCGAATAAAACTATCATATGTTTCATTCAGCAGTCTTTGTGATTCGGCTGCTATTGTATCAAAAACCAATGATGATTTACCTGAGCCTGACACTCCAGTAAACACAGTAATCTTCTTTTTAGGTATTTCTACTGATACGTTTTTAAGATTATTCTCCCTTGCTCCTTTAACAATGATTCTCTGTTCTTTCATATTTTTTCTCTACTTTTTATGCAAAGGTAAAACCTTCTAATTATCTGAACAATAAGTGATAAATCTTTCATTGGGTGATAAATTAATCGCTATTTGATAGAGAATTGATTATCTTTGTAGCCTGCAAAAAAATAAAGAATTTTATGTATGTAAAGAAGAATCCAATGGATTATTCCGACTGTTCTGTTCGCATTGCGATTGATATTTTATCAGCCAGTTGGAATGCTTGGTTAATCGGAGAAATCAGTAATGGCGTTGTAAGACCGTGTGACTTACATCGTACTATTAGTGTTGCTCCAAAGAGAGTTTTAACCAAACAGTTGGGAGAACTCGAAAAAATGGGTATATTAGAAAAGAAAGTATATCCTGTTCTGCCATTGAAGGTGGAATATTATCTGACCGATGCCGGAAAGGAATTAATTCCAATTTTAGACAAACTAAGGGAGTGGGGAGATAAGCACAAGGAAGAATTTATTAGTAAAACCACAGATAAATCAGAAGAATAAATTTCGATTTTGATATACCTAAAATTAATCACCGTCTTTGCACACGAGTTATTTGAAACAATGACAAACTAAAGCAGACGGAAGCAGATTGATTGAGAATGAGATACTTGCAGACCGGACAAATATGGACAGAGATTGGTCCACTTGAGACATTCCGTGACCTGTTTGTCTAATGATTGTATTGGTCATGAAAGTATGTCTTTTCGTGACATTGTGGTGTCTTTAGTCACGGACATTATACAAAAGACTCATGCAACACCTTGATATTGTATTAGTTGTCTTCTTAAAGTCTTGTTTTGACTTGTCTTTCGGCGATCCACACAAATTATACACTTCTTAATGGATATTTGATAAGATAGACTTTAAGCGCTTTAAATAGTGGAACAAGTTTAAATGAGGGATAGTACGGAAATAATTAACCCTTTTCCTACTTGATTTTCTATCTTTTTATTACCTTTGGCATCCAACAAACCGCTTTATCCACACAACAAAGAACAATCTATGCGAACAGTGATATTCTTATGTTTATATCTTATTTTCCAATCATGCGATAGTAGGCAAAAGCGACTGGAAGAAGTTAAAATGGCATTAGATAATGATTCTACAAGTTTAATAGAGATATTTACCAGGCACAATGACAAAGGCAAATACCCTATAAATGAAGATGCGCTCAAAGTTGTAGAGCTATATTCCACCGAGACATGCAGTTCTTACTATGAGGAAGCAGTAACATTCATTGAGATCATAACATATAATATGGAAGATGAACGGGAACGATTGACAAAGTATCCTGAACTAACGAGGTATGAAGTTAAAGATCGTCGCAGGATTATTGCTTATATGATAAATACGCTGCAACCGATTTATGAGAAGTTCAACCCTTTCTGTATTACCATGCCGGGGTATGGTCTTCCTGATAAATTCAATATCGGAATTATTGATTGTTTTTGGAATGCCTGCTTTAATGATAGAGAACTAATAAAAGAAATCGAAGCAAATAATTGCTACGAATTACCCAACCTAACGAAACTTATAAAGAAAATGCGTCAGGATGAACGCTTTATCAACAAGAATACAGGAGCTCTGGAACCTTGGTTGTTTGCCCCGGAAAATTATATTGGAGAGTCGATAGAATTGGACACGACTCTATTACCAATGGATGAAGAAGCGGAGATAGATATTCTCTTACCAGCAATGTATAGAAATTGCCTGCTTTCTGATTTTTATCACATGTATTCGGAAGATTGGTATGATTTCTGCCAGGATACCACCGGTTGTTTTTATATGAATAAGGCCACTGTAAAAGTGGAAAATTCTTATGACGATTGCATAGGAGATTCCGTAGCAACAGTCTTTTCCGGCAGAGACAATAGCATCATACTTATAAAGGGTATTGTGCCTCAAGACAGCCTGATAAAAACGAAGACCATGCCGGATAGTATTTATATGGGTGACCAGTATGAATTTGAATTTCATAATCAGAAATATCGGTTACGGGCCGAAGGAGTGTCAAGCGATGAAGAAGAAAACAATTATCATTGGGATAACGTGAAAAATTACAAGCTCTATCTGTCGAAAGCAGACACGGATAAAGAACAGTTATTAATAGCTATGCCCCAGTTTCATGATACTCACGTAGCTATACTTTGGTCGGGAGATATGGATATGGACGGCTGCCCGGATTTCATATTTGATGTTTCAGGCGATTATGAATCCAAGTCAGTCGTATTATTTTTATCATCAAAAGCTGATAAAAGTACACTAATGAAATGTGTAGGGCGTTCAGAATATGTCTTTGATTGCTAATGATAAACCAAGCAGCTTTATGCTTCGGATATCGGAGTACAAAGCCGAAATTATATATCTGGTTCTAATAACGCTGACAGCTATAATTCTATATTCTATCTATGGCGGCTTGTTTGATGAAGACTGGATATATGGAAGAGACCATTCAGGAAGTGATATACCTGACAATCACTCTATATATCCCTGTTTATTTATGGGAGCTACAGCTTTGGCTAGTGGCTGGCAGACATGGAGAATGATTAAACCAGCTACATGGAAAAGTTATCTTTTGTGTGGATTGGTGAATATACCATTATTTCACATCTGTTTGGGGATACTTATTTTTCTATGGTTGATAGTTGTATTCCTGTTTATAACTGAAGATTCTGAAATAAGTTTTGTGAATATGCTGAATACCGGACTTTTTTGGGGGGCAACAACAGGGATTGTCAGTCTTGTCCGATGTTGCCTTATCACTTCATGGATATGTTTACAAACGGCTGTTATTACTAAGATCGTTTTATCTTTGATAGATAGCCATATAAAAAGGGGATAGTTCTACCAATAAATACGAACGATACAAAAAGCAAAAATGAAAGAAAAGATTATTTTTTATACAATTGGCATAGCAATCTACCCGTTGCTGACATACGTTATTATACCTTGCATCATCGGTCTTCAGGATTTCCATGGTAACGCCGCTGATGCTGCCGGAACTGGTCTGGAACGGGCTTACGCATATCTTTTGGAGTGTGCAATAGCCTTTGTGATAGCTTTAACAGTCAGCTTTATTGTTTCCCACAAGTGGCTACACTGCGCATGGCATGCAGTTCCTATATTTGCCTTGGGCGTTTTCCTTGTTTGGTTTCTTCCCGAAGCCAAGTCATATATCGAACGTAACAGGATCAGCAAATACAAAGATTATTATGAATCGGGACAGCTTATGGAAGAAGGCACTAAAATCGGAAAATATGATTATTCCAAAAACGGCATTATCACCTACTATACAGAAGACGGGAATTTAGACCGGACGGAAACATGGAAACGCGGACAGATGAATGGGGAATACTGCGGTTACTACAGCAACGGAAAGTTGGCGGAGAAAGGTCTTAAAGTCTATTGCTCATTACATGGTGAATATAATAGTTACCGGTTGGGGAGATGGCTGTTTTATCGCGAGGACGGGACCTTGGATGACGAGCGGACGTATGATGAAGGGGTGGTTACGGGGTCAAAAAACTATAAATTCTGCTGGCTAAAGGCTAAAAACGGCAAGCACATTGTCTGTGGCATAGAAAATCATCAGCCTTTTACGGGTGACCTGGATAAGGAAGCTATTGTGGACAATGATGTCATTCCGTTCTATTATACCGGGAAGATAATAAACGGAAAGTTCGACGGTCCCTGGAAAGGTTATTTTGATGCCTCCGGCATGCAGATGTCAGCCGAAGGAAGGGCCGTTATGGGTAAAAGGGAGGGCGAATATACGGCCTATTATCCGAACGGTCAGATACACATCATTGCCTGCTATAAAGAAGATAAACTGGAGGGCGATTATTGCAGTTATAACAAAGATGCTGTTGTTACCCGTCCGCATGGAACTTGCAAATACAGTTGCCATTATGTAGATGGAAAACGGCATGGACTGGCCCGCTGGTGGTATTACGATGGGACGTTGCAGGAAGAATCGGAATATGATATGGGGACAATAGAAGGTTCCAGCCGGGAATATTACGAGGGTGGCGGACTCAAAGCAGAATACACTTATTCATATTCTCAAAAAGAAGGTCCTCACACATGTTACTATAAAAGTGGTGCATTGCAGGAAGAGGGCTTCTATAAACAGCAGACAAAAGCTTCCTATAAGAGTTATTACGAAGGTGGAAAACTCAAAGAGCTATTGCAGGAAGACAGTGAGCCAGTGCATTATAATCAAACTGATAACGTACAGGAGTAAAAGACCATGTTTCTAAAGAAACCATTTGTATATAAAATTTCAACATAAAACCCTTATAATATGGAAATAGGATATAATAATTACCCAACCCTTCTGTTTACATCCTTTCAAAAGGATGATGCCCCTTCAGAACTGCCTTTTGAAGTAGTGTCCGAAAATGTAAGAAGTTACCTTGCCGGCTGCAAGGGCTTTGCTGATATGTTTGCTCTAATCGCGGTAAAGAATACCATGAAAAAGAGTAATTCTAACCTATACTACAGTTTGAATGACCGTCTATTTGAGAATGTAGACAGTAATGATTATTTCAGAAATCGATATTTTGCCGACTTCTTTACCGAACATATAAAACCAAAACATGGAGTTATTCTTTTTAGAGATTCCGGACAGTATGTTTATATGCTTTTAGGAGGACAAGAAACAAAGAAGATAAAAGGCGTAAACGGTAGATACATAGCAGTAGCCTTATTTCGCGAGAATTTCTTTATTGGCCTTGAGGAAGGATATATACAGGAAAATGGCATACAAGTTGCGCCTACCGGGAATTACGAAAACGGTATGGATGTAGGCGGCTACATCTCTTTTGTATTGATAACACTTGGTTTTGCAGGGGATAAGTCCCATCCGTTAGCTATAACTAATACGAAAGAGAGTATTTACCAGTTATCTTATAAATAGTTCTCCCTAAAAGCAAGATGATAAAAAAACATGATGAATGCAAAACTGCTCCCTGTGTATGTAACACTGCTGTTCGTTGCTTCCTGCAATCAGAATCCAAAATCGGAAAAGGAAGAAAACTATGACTCGGTTTTGATCACAGAATATAGTAACACCTATGATGAGACAACGAACCGGTTGATGAGTGTGCAAATAGCAGAAATACTGAATCTGTATTACGGCGATATCAACAATAAGGCATACGTGCTTGATAACAAACGCTTACGGCGATATAGCTATAACAGTGATACGGATTATTCAGCCACAGAGCTTTCTGATGACACAGATGTAAAGGTCATCAGACATTCGGGAAACACAGAAGAAGAACTCTGGCTAAAAGACGGCAAGGACACGGTTTTGTATTCATTCAAAAGATACAACGAGGGCGGCAGGCTTGAATATATAAAAAATATTTCCGGCTCAGACGATACATCTTCAGGCGGAAATTTTATTTCAGAAAGTTACTACTATTATGATAAAAACGGTAACCTTATCAAAATGGTAGACAGTGACTTGAGCTTAGGAGAAAAAACAGAAGAATACTACTTTGAAGGAATTACATACGATGAAGCCTTGCTGCAAGTGCCCCAATCCGTATATACCCGGAAGGTAGTCTGTACGACTAAACAGGCCGATAAAGACACGGTTATAACCCGGACCACTATTAATGGTGAATTGCATACTGTCATCAAAGAGTATAAGAAGGATGCATTACGAGTGGAGGTTACCAAAAGGATAATAGACAAAGGCTATTGGGTAGACAGCACCTATTATAGGGAAGATAAAATGCTACGCACCATCCTAAGAGATTCGAATGAAATGAATAAGAGAATTTCAATATCGGATTATGATGAAAAAGGTAATCTTGTCAAGGAGATACTAAAGTATAAATCGTACGGTTCTTTGAAAGAATAATATATCCAATTCCCTTTTATCGGAGGGCATACGCTAAAGTAAGACGCCCAAAGCCGCAAAGATAACCAAACTTTCACAAATGTCTCCTGTGTTGTGTCTCTGGCTTCGCCTTCATCGCAAAGCAACTGGAAGGCAGGCCCGAATACCATTGACTGGAATTCGGTGACTAGCAAGGCAAAAGCTATTCTGTCTTCCCGTTGGCACTGATCTACCAGTTCCAGTGTTTTTTCATGATTCATCATTGTTGCTTCATTCTTGTTTATTACATGATACACATGAAAATGTTTCAGGTTATTTGCGGAATATCAAATATATGAAAAAACGGATAGAAATAACAAGTTTCGGTTGAGTGAAAGCGGATAGTTCCATTAAAGCGACGGTAATCTTTTTTAGAATGCACCAAATTAGAGAATCTTACCGATTGCGTTTTGCTTCAAAAAACGTATATTTGCGATGTTTTAAAAATAACCATATAAAATATGAAAGAATTAGTAGAAAAAATCCAAGAGCTTTTCCAGGCATTTGAAAAAGATGCAAAAGCTCAGGTTGAAAATGGTAACAAAGCGGCTGGTATGCGAGCCCGTAAATCTTCGTTAGAAATTCAAAAAATGATGAAGACTTTTAGAAATGCATCTCTTGACGAGAGCAAGAAGTAAACTTCTAACCTTTATCACTAGTGAAGCTACCCCTCAAAAGGTAGTTTCTTTTTTTATATCCAGTCAGGAGCATATTCAAACCATCTGCTACGTTTTCCGGAGAGATAAAAAAGGTATCCCCTCACCGGATGGGAGATACTTTCTGCATGTACGGGTAGGAATATACTCTGAATGCGGAAGTATTGCATAAAGTTTTAAACCGAAGGGCCTTCGCCTTCCTCCTCATTGCCACTACCTGTCGTAATACTTTTGGCTTTGCGGTAATCGGTCAGTGAGGCATAGTTTACGCCATCTTCCAGCACACCACCATTATGAGACTTCTGTTGCCGAACAACACTGTCACGTAACTTTTTTGTAGAAGTGAAAACAATACGCGGTTCCTTGATCATAATTCCAGTATTAAAATCATTGATATTTTCCATGTATCCCCTACCCTATTCCCATTTTTCATTCGATTATAAGAAAAAATCTGGAACGCCACAACATCCCCAAGCTCTGTTTTTGCATATTCCAAGCTATTCTCATAAACCCAATTCTTCGTCAATTAGCACAACTGTAATACGCCCTTTAGGATAGCATTTGTGCAATATGAGCCGTTCATTGCATATACGCTGGGGAGAAGAGCAATCGGAGCATTTTCCGGTAACAGCACAAGACGTTTTCATTCCTTCATGCCTGGCTACATTTTCTGGGGCGGCTTTTTCTTTAATCCGCAAATAAGCCTCTTGAGATGTATCTGTTATTTTATTCTTTCCGACAACAAGAACAACATTTCTGGGGCCGAATGCAATTGGGGCAATACGGTTACCTATCATGTCTAACCAGTGAAGTGAGCCATCTTGCATGCTAACGGCATTGATACCGGTCAGAAAAATATCACACACCAAAGCTTGCCTGCGGCGTTCAATAAGATCTTTGAAACATACTCCTTTCTCAAATGTATCAATGAACCGAAAATTCTCTTGGGTGCGCAACCAGTCTATAACTCCAGTGGCATAAAGAGTCATTGAATCCCCAAAAGAAACACTCTGCGGTTGAAGTTCCGCTACTTTGCAGCGTATGTATTGACCCGCTTCTTTGGCATCAGGCATTACCACTGCTTCGAACCCATTCTTTCTGAGCTTTTCAGCCATTCTATCCAATCTTTCCATAATACTATCTTCTTAATCAAAATTTACGTCCGAATAGTGCGGATAAAGCAAACATACGTCTATTATAGTTCAGAAGTCGTTCCGGATCAATGGCGGTCGCTGTGTAAGGTGTCGTTTCATCGTTATAAAAAAATAAATCGATGACATCGCCGGACTGCCTTACCTCCTCTCCCAGACTAAGAGGAATATCCTCTATATCATATGGTTCCACCGGTAAGGTGTCGATGCTACCGAGGTCACTTTTACCCAGAAGATTACACTTCCGGTTAAAAAGAACAATGGTTCTTTTCTTCTTATAAATCCGTATGCCATAAGGCCTGTTTATTTCAAAATCCCGGATTGTTTTCATACGGATTTGTTCAATGTGCTTCTTGTCCATAATTCAGTTCTCTAAAACAAGGTCAAAGGTAACCAATTTCTCTCTAATTTGTCAGGCTTTGGAATATCATTAACCAAACTTGAAAATTAAGATAAAAATCTATATAAGATTCTTGGCTGTTCCCACAGGAATCTATAACTTTGTTCCCAGAAGAGCCGAGGAGAAATACGGCTCATTGAAACGTTTTTGCAGACGAGAAAACTACCAATTTAATTTAATGCAAAAAAACAAAGTTCCAATAAATCAGTTTCATGCGAACGGTATATATCGCCGGGCGTGTGAACATGTTTATTGAACTTTGTAGGTATTGGTAGTACCTCTCGTCTGGATAAATATGAACTCAGCGCCCGGCTTCTTTTATATACTTAGGTATACATCTGGATACGGCGCCTCATAAAATTCAACGAGGTATGAAGACACCAGACAAAGCAATATGTCACATTATCCCTGGAATATGTAATCTGCGCAATTCTAAGAAGTTTGCGGAGATTGGTTCCGCGCATATCTGTGATATACTAATTATTACTGCCTTTCACTTTGTTGGAATCCCTCCTAATGACGATACTTACTATTCGTGCCTTTTCTTTTATAGATTAGACATGCCGGTAGGAAGCTGACTATCACTCTTATATTTTCATTCTTAGTATCAACCTTTACACACTTAGACTATGGCTAATTGGATGGCAATTCAAAAAATGGCGGAGAAATACGGACTTAAAGAGTCTGTTCTTCGGGGATGGGCGAATTTGGGATACATCGTATCTTCAAGAATCGAAAACGACATGATGATTGACGATGAGAGTCTGACACATTACCTGGATGCCCATAAAAACAAAGGGCTGGCTGAAGGGTATCTGGATAAAATCATAAAGGAAAAGACACTGGAGCGTGAAGTGCTTCTCAGCCGGTTTGAAGACGAACTATTCCTGTTGAAAACCCAGGCACTGTACCAACCATTATTTCACATACTTATTCAGGAACTCGGCGGTCTGATTACAGATGATCGCCTGCGGGAAATATTCCTTGCTATTTCGCACGGTGAACCTATTTCGCGGGTGGCGGTACGTTATGAAATGACATACGCGAGGACTGTGGCTACTTACAGTTCCATACTCAGAAAGTTAGGCGATCATCCCGAAAGAATAGCTACATACCGCAACCGGGTGATGAACTTCCTGTTCGGTAAATATGGTGTTGACAATCCTTTAAATATTCCTCTGGAAAAGATTGTAGACTGTCATGCCCAAAACGTGCTGTATGTAGGTGCAGAAATTAAAACAGTACATGACCTTTTGCAATATACCTCTGAAAATAGTTGGAACAAGCTGAAAGACATTAAAGGTATGGGTAAGATAACCTACGACCATGTGGTCAAGATGCTGTATAATGCCAACTTCATCGTGATAGGTGAAGATAAGAAAATCACCTTGTCGCCCGAAATAGCAGCTTTGGTTATATAGATGAATCAAGAATGTCATTTGTGAAAAAGAATAGGCTTTACGTAATTGGTGACGTAATGGTAACCAGAAGGGCATTTGAGGAAGATGTAAGGAGAAAACTGATATAAATGACAAAAGGGACTTGTACTATTGACTCTTCCTGATCCTAAAAAGAGAAGAGGACTGCCATCACGGTACCCCTCTCCTGCAAACTTAAAACAACCAACAAAAGAAATAGATATTATTTTATCTAACAAATAACAGTTCTCTGTATTTCGGAAGCGTCCACATCTGATTGTCAACTATCAATTCCAACTTATCGATGTGGTAGCGGATTTCTTCCAGTGCCGGAACGATCGTGTCGTGGTAGGCAATGGCTTTTCCCCGTTCGCTCTCTATCTTGTTAGCAACCTTACGAGCTTCAATCATTGCATCTACATGCTCCTTGATGAAAGCTGTGCGGTCGGCAATCTCTTCAATAAGTTCCAGGTTTTTAGCAGACAATTTCGCTGCCTTTTCTACCGGGAAAAGAGATTGCATCTTATAGACATTATTAATTAAATCCGTTTGATATTGAGTAGCAACCGGAATAATATGGTTCATAGCCAGATCGCCCAATACGCGGGCTTCAATCTGAATCTTCTTCGTATACGTTTCCCATTTCACTTCGTTGCGGGCTTCCAGTTCCTTTTTTGTCATTACACCAATAGCTTCGAACATTGCAATTGTTTCCGGCTTCAGGTAATTGTCGAAGATAACAGGAACACTGGTTTCGCAATCCAGTCCACGACGGGCGGCTTCTGCTTTCCATTCGTCACTGTAACCATTGCCATCGAAGTGGATAGCCTTACATTCCTTGATATATCCACGGATAATTTCAAGAATTGCAGACACTTTAGGTTCTCCCTTTTCAATCAAAGCATCCACATCTTTTTTAAATTTCACCAACTGGTCTGCTACGGCAGAGTTCAATGCAATCATGGCAGAAGCACAGTTTGCCTCGGAACCTACGGCACGGAACTCAAAACGGTTTCCGGTGAAAGCAAAAGGAGAGGTACGGTTACGGTCAGTGTTATCAATCAGTAATTCGGGAATCTGCGGAATATCCAACTTCATTCCCTGTTTGCCACTAAGGCTAATCAAATCGTCTTTCGTACTGTTTTCAATGTGATCCAATACCTGCGACAACTGCTTTCCAAGGAAAGAGGAGATGATGGCAGGGGGTGCCTCATTTGCTCCCAGACGGTGGGCGTTGGTGGCACTGGAGATGGATGCTTTCAGTAATCCGTTATGATGATAAACCGCCATCAATGTATTTACTACGAATGTAACGAAACGCAGGTTGTCTTCAGGAGTCTTTCCCGGTCCCATTAATAAGATGCCCGTGTCAGTTCCCAACGACCAGTTGTTGTGTTTACCCGATCCGTTGACGCCCTTGAATGGTTTTTCATGAAGCAGTACGCGGAAACCGTGACGGCGACTTACCTTACGCATCAATGACATAATCAGTAAGTTATGATCATTAGCAAGGTTACACTCTTCAAAGATAGGAGCCAGTTCGAACTGGTTCGGGGCAACCTCGTTGTGACGAGTCTTAACAGGAATGCCCAACTTTAACGCTTCAATTTCGAGGTCCTTCATGAAAGCGGCCACACGGGTGGGGATAGCACCGAAGTAGTGGTCTTCCAACTGCTGGTTTTTGGCACTGTCATGCCCCATCAAAGTACGACCGGTCATTAGCAAGTCCGGACGTGCGGCATATAATCCTTCGTCTACCAGGAAGTATTCCTGTTCCCAACCGAGGTAAGCAACAACTTTCTTTACATCCGGATTGAAGTAATGGCAAACGTCTACGGCAGCTTTATCTACTGCACGCAATGCTTTCAGCAACGGTGCCTTATAATCAAGGGCTTCACCGGTGTATGCGATAAACACAGTCGGGATACAAAGTGTGTCATCTACGATAAATGCGGGTGAAGAAGGGTCCCAGGCACTATATCCGCGTGCCTCGAACGTATTACGGATACCACCATTCGGGAAAGAAGAAGCATCCGGTTCCTGCTGTACAAGCAGTTTGCCTGTAAATTCTTCCATCATGCCACCTTTACCATCATGTTCAACGAAAGCGTCATGCTTTTCTGCTGTACCCTCGGTCAGCGGCGCAAACCAGTGCGTGTAATGAGTAACCCCCATTTCAATGGCCCATTTCTTCATACCGACAGCCACTTCGTCAGCAATGCTACGATCTAACCGAGCACCATTGTCAATAGCGTCAATCAGCGCATTGTATACCTTGCTGGGAAGGTATTTGAACATTTTTTCCTTGTTGAATACATACTTTCCGAAGTATTCCGAAGGACGTTCGACAGGTGTTGCCACCTCAACAGCTTTCTTTTTGAAAGCTGTTTCCACCACTCTGAATCTAAGTTTTGACATAATACCTAATTTGATTTGTTGTTAAATATGTTAGAGTTTTTCTGTTTTTAACTGTTATATGCAGATTCTCCATGTTCATAGATGTCGAGCCCTTCCTCTTCAACCCGTCTGTCAACGCGTATACCAACGAGCGAATCCACTATTTTGTAAAGAACAAAGGTTATGACTGCACTGAATACGATAGATACTACTGTTGCAACAATCTGTACCCACAACTGGTGCCAGTCCCCATAAAGAGCTCCTTTTACACCGCCTTCCCCCGTGATATATTGAGTGGCAAAAACTCCGGTAAGGATAGAGCCTACGATACCACCGATACCATGTACCCCGAATGCATCGAGCGCATCGTCGTATTTGAATTTGGGTTTAACTACCGCTACCATGAAGAAGCAGATGATAGGAGTAATCAGACCGATAAAGAAAGCACCCAACAGGTCTACCGTACCGGCTGCCGGAGTGATAGCAACCAGTCCGGCGACTGCACCTGTACATGCACCTACCGTTGTCGGCTTTTTGTCGCAGAGCCAGTCGATAATCATCCAGGTAACTGCCGCTACAGCTGTTGCAATATGTGTTACCATGAAAGCATTGGCCGCGAGTCCGTCAGCAGCAAGACCACTTCCTGCGTTGAATCCGAACCATCCCAGCCACAGGAAAGATGTTCCCAAGAATACGTAGGTGATGTTATGCGGAGTAATGGGGTGACCGATCCGGTAGTCTTCTCTTTTTCCCAACATGATGACCATGACGAGGGCTGAAATTCCGGCATTGATATGCACTACCGTACCACCGGCAAAATCAATAGCTCCCATCTGCTGAAGGAATCCTCCGCCCCAAACCCAATGTGCCATCGGGAAATAAGCCAATATTACCCACAGGATAATGAATACCATGAATCCGGAAAATTTTATTCTTTCAGCAAATGCTCCCAGGATGAGCGCAGGCGTGATAATGGCAAACATACATTGAAACATGACGAAGGTCAGTTCAGGAATATCACCGGTAGTCAGCGTATTGATAGTAATTCCATGAAGGAATGCTTTGTCGAATCCTCCTATGATGGCTCCCAACGGACTGCCCGATTCCATAAAACTGGTACCAAATACCCAGCTATATCCGAAAGCTACCCATAATATGCTGACTACACCGACAATAAGTAATGTCTGCATGATAATACTCAATATATTTTTCTGGCGTACCAGTCCTCCGTAGAACAGTGCGATACCGGGAATACTCATTAATAGGACAAGAATGGTCGCTACGATGAGCCAGGCTGTGTTGCCACTGTTGAGAACAGGGGTTTCTTCTACCATTGTTATTCCTTCTGATAACTTTGCAGTGTCAGCGTCCTGTGCATAAGCACCGGAGACAAACAAACAGGCCATAATGATGGCTGCCATGATTCTAATTTTGAAAATGGCGTATATAATATGTCTACTCATATGATTTTATATTATTAGTTATACTGATAGCTGTGTATGGAAAGTGTTATCTTTCTTGTTCTGCATTGTAGAGCGCGATATCCCCTCGCTCACCTGTACGGATGCGGATAGCATCTTCAACAGGGATAACAAAAATACGTCCGTCCCCGATTTCTCCTGTTTGTGCGGACTTTAAAATAGCTTGTACGGCCTTTTCCATATTCTTATTACGTACGATAATAGAAATCAGGATGCGTTCGATAGAACTTGTGTCATACATGACACCACGATAAATACGGGCCTCGCGGGCTTTCCCGATACCTCTTACATCATAATAAGAGAACCATTCGATGTCCGCTTCGAGAAGAGCTGTTTTCACGTCCTCGAATTTGGTTTTACGGATAATAGCTTCAATCTTTTTCATATACCTTAAATTATTAGTGTTGATCTGTGAAAGAAAGAGGTATAGGGTGTGGCAGCAATAGCAGGTTACCATACAACAAACCGATAAAATCTAAACTCTAACTACTTTCCCCTATACGCTCTCTGACTATTTTAACTCTCTCTTAAAAATTTAATCCGAATGTGAAATAAGTTCCTTCCGTCCGTGGGTTCACTGATACCTTGGCAAATGCCGGAACGGAAAAGGAATCTGTGATTCTGATATCCCTGGAAGCACTGAGACTTACGTCCGATACGCAGAATCCACTTGTGTAGCCATTGTAAAAAGTCGTCTCCCAGGGAACCATACCTAAATCTACTGTCCAGTCAAGACCACCCAATTTGAACGGTGCGCTGAGTGCGAGATAGGAAGAATAAGCCCTTTTGCCATTTTCTTTCACACCATCGGCACCTGCAAAGTTCGTGTACCAGTTGATGGTCAGCGGACCGAAATCATATCCAACTTGTGCTTCAAATACATGGGCAGTTGAATGGGCGCCATATTTGAAATACTTGTTGATAGCATAGATGGTTTCTCCATTGCCATCTATTCCGGTAGCTACCTGAGTATTAAACCAGTAATCCGTTACCGAGATACTAAAGCCACCAGTTGAGTAACCAAGAGTCAAATCAAACTCTTTCGTATCTGTCGATTCGAATCCTACAGAGCCCCATGCTCCGAGTGAGAAACCTTTGTAAGCAATCCCCAGTGAAGGTTGAATACTGACTCCACCCAAATCCTGCCCACGCCAAATGTAACCGCTTACCAAGTCGGCTTCCACGGAAGCTTCTACTTTGTCTTGTGCCATCGTTGCGGATGGGACAAGTCCTGACAGTAATAATGCTACTGTTATTACCCCCTTGCTTTTGTTAATCGTCGTTTTCATCGTCTTTTTACCTTTAAAAGTTAGAATAATGTGGATGTACAGTCCAAGTTATATTATAGTGCACCAAATACTATCGTCATTTATTGTGTCATGGGAAAAACATGATTTGTCTTTTCTTTATTTCAGAGCCAGTTTTTTATTCTTCTCATAGCTTCCACACAATTGTTACGGTCACCAAATGCTGTCAGTCGGATATATCCTTCGCCGCTAGGTCCAAAACCTACGCCGGGGGTTCCTACAACACTGGTTTCATACAACATCTGTTCAAAGAAACGCCAGGAAGAGAGCCCGCCCGGAGCTTTCACCCATAAGTACGGGGCATTTACTCCCCCATACACTTTCAGTCCGGCAACTTTCAATCCTTCTTTCATGATCTTGGCATTGTTCATGTAATAGTTAACCGTTTTTTTAATCTGTGCTTTGCCTTCGGTGCTGTAGACGGCTTCGGCTGCGCGTTGTGAGATGTACGAAGTACCATTGAATTTAGTACACTGACGACGGTTCCATAATTTATTGAGTGGAATCCGGTCACCTTCCAGAGTGGCAGCTGTCAGTTCTTTCGGAACTACGGTATATCCGCAGCGTACTCCAGTGAAACCTGCTGTCTTTGAGAAACTCCGGAACTCAATAGCACACTTCTTAGATCCTTTGATTTCGTATATGGAGTGAGGAATATCCGCTTCCTGAATATAAGCTTCGTATGCCGCATCAAACAAAATCAGTGTATCATTTGCCAGCGCATAATCCACCCACTTCTTCAGTTCCGATTTGGTCAGTGTCGTTCCTGTCGGATTATTTGGATAGCAGAGGTAAATAATGTCTATCCGTTTATCGGGAATCTCGGGAATGAAACCATTTTCACTTGTGCAGGGCATATAAGTAACATTACTCCATTTACCTATTCCCGTATCGAGTATTCCGGCCCGCCCGCACATTACGTTGCTGTCTATATATACCGGATAGATAGGGTCTGTTACACCAATACTATTGTCATGACGAAGGATATCACCAATATTCCCGGTATCACTTTTAGCCCCGTCACTGATAAATATCTCTGATTGGGAGAAATGGATGCCACGGGGAGTAAAGTCATTCTTTATAATGGCTTCGATCAGAAAATCATACCCCTGCTCAGGGCCATATCCGTGAAATGTATCTTTGCTTGCCAACTCTTCCACTGCTTTGTGCATAGCTTCGATACATGCTTTAGGAAGCGGACGGGTGACGTCCCCGATACCTAACCGGATGACATCCTGTTTCGGGTGAGTTACTCTGAATGCATTTACCTTTTTCGCTATATCCGAGAATAAGTAACATCCCGGTAGTTTTAGAAAATGCTCGTTTACTAATGCCATAATGTTATTGTTTTAAGTTCGTACATAATCTAATGTCTATTCTTCAATCTCTCCGTCAAAAACTTTTATTGCCGGTCCTGTCATTAGGATATGCCCTGTAGATTCTTCCCATTCGACAGTGACGGTTCCGCCGTCCATTATTATATCATTCTTCCTTCCTGACAGCCCATTTATGACAGCGGCTACAAGCGTAGCACAGGCACCTGTTCCACAGGCTTGGGTGATTCCGGAGCCTCTTTCCCATACTCTCATCCGGATGGTGTTTTTACCAACTATTTGGGCAAACTCCACATTGGTTCTGTCCGAAAAGAGAGGATTATTTTCCAATTGGGGACCGATTTCCTGTAAATTGATTTGCGTGATATCTTCTACAAAAGTTACCAGATGTGGATTCCCCATTGACACCACAGTAGACTGAAAACGATATTTATCGCCCAAATATATAGTACCAGTTTCCAGAGGAGCTCCCATATCTACAGTAACTGCTATCACTTTTTCTCTTTCTGTATGCAATTTCAGCACTTTGATCCCTGATCGGGTATCAAGTGTGATTTCCTTTTTGGAAGTCAATCCGTATTCATAGACATATTTGCCTACACAACGGCTGCCGTTGCCGCACATCATTGCTTCCGAACCATCTGCATTGAATATACGCATATTAAAGTCTGCCTTATCAGAAGCTCCGATCAATATGAGTCCGTCACTTCCAATCCCTGTATGAAATTTACTCCATTTGATTGCTTTTTCTTGGGGAGCCGCTATGGGATATTTGGTGGTATCTATATATATGTAATCATTACCTGTTCCATGCATTTTCGCGAACCTAATCTTATCTATCATTTTGATTCTTATTTGTTGCTTGTGATTTCTCTTTGCTTTATTACACCGCAAAGATATTACATTTTGATTTATTTTATAGCAATACAATGACTAATATCCATTTATTTATTGCATACATAACAGTAGCTATGAATTAACCTGTATTTTGTTTTAAACTGAAACATTATATGCTAATTTATTTACAATTTGCTACTTGTTGAATATTTTTATATATTTTCATCCGTAAGGAATGTTGATAATAAGCTGTCTTTTACGATTTGATAATATTCTTTTTCCACTGTCTGGTACTTTCATATATGATGCAGAGAGGAAGAAACAATCAGTTACTACAGAGGACAATTATTTAATGAAAAACGCAAATTAGCCGGCAATGTGCTAATCTGCGTTAGTCTACAGAAATTAAGAATAGAAATGTTACATTTTAATAGCAGAATCGGTTCATCCTGTTATTTCTTGCTTTGTCAGGTGTAAGCTTCTTCATGTATTCCTTTTACAGCACGTCCGCTCGGTTCATTCAGATTGCGAAAAGCTATATCCCATGTCAGTGCTTCTGCTGTAGAGCAGGCCACACTTGGTATGCTTGGTACACTGCGAGCTGCGCTTTCACTCGGAAAGTGCTCTTCAAAGATACTCCGGTAATAGTATTCTTCCTTGTTGAGCGGAGTGTTAATCGGAAAACGTCCGGCAGCATGTTCCATCTGTTCATCACTGACAGCGGTAGCTGTAATCTCTCTTAAGGTATCAATCCACGAATATCCTACACCATCACTGAACTGCTCTTTTTGTCTCCATGCTACGCTTTCCGGTAACATATCCGCAAAAGCTTCGCGAACAATTCGTTTTTCAATTTCCTTTCCGGGACACATTTTAGCTTTTGGATTCAATGTCATTGCCACATCCAGAAATTCTTTGTCCAGGAATGGGACACGTCCTTCTACTCCCCAAGCTGATAAACTCTTATTGGCACGAAGGCAATCGTACATGTGCAGCTTTGATAACTTGCGTACTGTTTCTTCATGGAATGCTTGCGGAGTGGGAGCTTTGTGAAAGTAAAGGTAACCACCGAAAACTTCATCGGCACCTTCACCGCTCAATACCATTTTAATCCCCATCGACTTAATAACCCGTGCCAGTAAATACATGGGGGTAGAAGCCCGGACGGTGGTAACATCATATGTCTCGATAAAATAGATAACATCCCGGATAGCATCCAGCCCTTCCTGAACTGTATAATTGATTTCGTGATGAACCGTACCAATGTATTCTGCCACTTCGCGTGCCTTAATCAAATCGGGAGCACCCTTCAGGCCGATAGCGAAGGAATGAAGCTGGGGCCACCAGGCATCACTTGTTCCATCTGTTTCAATGCGTTTTGCTGCATATTTTTTGGCAATGGCTGAAATCACGGAACTGTCCAGACCACCTGAAAGAAGTACACCATAAGGTACGTCACTCATCAGCTGACGATGAACAGCATCTTTCAAGGCTTCTTTTACATCACCGGCTTCGGCACCATTGTCTTTTACAGTCTCATAGTCTGTCCATTCACGAGTGTACCAACATTTCATTTCTCCCTCTTTACTGTAAAAGTAATGTCCCGGAAGGAATGGTTCGTACTCATCACAGAATCCTTCGAGTGCTTTCAGTTCACTGCCGAAGTAGACTTTGCCATCCTTGTCTTTTCCTATATATAAAGGTATGACTCCGATAGGGTCACGGGCAATGAGGAACTCGTCTTTTTCTTCATCATAAAGTACAAAGGCGAAAATTCCGCTGATCTCTTCCAGAAAGTGGATACCTTTATCTTTGTAAAGGGCAAGAATCACTTCACAGTCGCTTCCGGTCTGAAAATCATATTGTCCGGCATACCGGGCGCGGATATCCCGGTGATTGTAGATTTCTCCGTTCACGGCGAGCACTTGCTTCTGATCGGGGGAGTATAAGGGCTGCCCTCCGCTTTGCGGGTCAACTATCGAAAGGCGTTCGTGCGCTAAAATGGCGCTTCCACCCACGTAGATACCACTCCAATCCGGTCCGCGATGACGGATTTTCTGTGCCATTTTCAGTGCTTTGTCTCTTAGCTCTTTGGTTTGAGCTTTTATGTTGAGTATACCTGCTATTCCACACATAACTTTGAGTTTTTGAGGTTGTTATAATTGATTGTTAGTTCTCTATTCCGCAAGATAGACATCTATGTCCGCAGCAGCCTTTCGTCCTTCTGCCATTGCCCGTACTACGAGGCTTGCTCCGGTAGCCGCATCTCCGGCAAGGAATACGTTTTCCGCAAATTTAGGTTGTTTCGGTTTCAGGAACCCCATAGCCAGCAACACCATATCTGCTTCGATTACTTTTTTCTTTCCTGTGGGGCTCATTGTCGGACGTCCGCCATCTGCTGCCGGTACCCATTCTACTTCTTCCACTTCGACGCCGGTTACTTTACCATTCTTTCCCAAAAACTGATTGGAAGTCAGGCACCAGCGACGGGTACAACCTTCTTCATGGCTGGAGGTGGTTTTGAAAACTACCGGCCATTGCGGCCAGGGTGTAGAGGGATTATGGTCAATGGGAGGTTTAGGCATAATTTCAATTTGCGTGACGCTGGTTGCGCCCTGTCGTACACTGGTTCCGATACAGTCCGAACCGGTATCTCCACCACCGATTACAAGTACTTTTTTGCCTTTGGCATTCACCAGTTTGTCCTTGGGGAAAGTTTGTCCTTCCAGAATCCTGTTCTGTTGCGCCAGCATTTCCAGTGCGAAATGGATTCCTTTCAACTCCCGTCCCGGAATACTTAAATCACGGGCAGTCGGTGTCCCTGTGCAGAGGCAATAAGCGTCGTAAGCATCCGGCAGGTGATTGATATCGATTTCTACCCCCATTTCAAACTTGATTCCTTCCGCAGCTAATATGTTCGTACGACGGTCAATCACATTCTTATCCAGTTTGAAATTCGGGATTCCGAAGCGTAATAATCCTCCGGGAGCTTCGTCCTTATCAAATAAAGTTACGGCGTATCCTTTCAGATTCAGTTGGTTGGCAACGACCAATCCGGCTGGTCCGGCACCGACAACTGCTACTTTTTTGCCGTTCCTTTGGGGATGCTGCACCTGTATATATCCTTCGCGGAAGGCAGCTTCTACAATAGCAGCTTCATTTTCACGAATAGTTACCGGCTGGTCGCAGGATAGTTTCAGTACACAGGACTTCTCGCAGAGGGCAGGGCAGATACGTCCTGTAAATTCCGGAAAGTCGCAAGTGGATGACAGCACTTCATACGCTTCTTTCCATTTTCCTTTGAATAAAGCGTCCTGCCATTCCGGTTGTTTATTGCCTATAGGACAGGCCCAGTGGCAAAAAGGTACTCCGCAATCCATACATCGTGATGCCTGTAACTTGCGACTGTTTGTATTTAATGTCTGTTCTACCTGACTATAGTCAGTGATGCGCTCGCTAACGGGGCGGTATCCCGCCTCTTGTCGAGGTATATTTAAAAAAGCTTTAGGATCTCCCATATTCTTTTTCTATTTATAGGTTAAAACAACTCCGGATGATAATACAGCTCCGGATATTTGCCAATGGGCGGTTAGTAATCTCTTTGCATATCTGCAATTTTTTGCTGTAGCTTCCGCATCTGTTCTTCCTGTAACACCTTTTTGTATTCGATAGGTACTATTTGGATAAACTGTTCGACATAATGGCTCCAGTCGTCGAGCATGGTGCGTGCCAGTTTTGAACCGGTGTACAGGTGGTGCTGACGAATCAGCTCGTGCAATTCTTTACGGTAGCCGACTTCTTCGATCAGTGACAATTCAACCATTTCCATATTGCAGAAGTAGTCAAAATTGCCGTCTTTGTTCCATACGTAAGCTACTCCCCCACTCATACCGGCAGCAAAATTCCGTCCGGTTTGTCCCAAAACAACTATCCGGCCTCCGGTCATATATTCGCAACAGTGATCGCCTACACCTTCTACTACAGCAACGGCTCCTGAGTTACGCACGGCAAAACGCTCGCCTACCCTCCCGTTGATATACACTTCGCCGCCGGTTGCTCCATACAGCAAGGTATTTCCTGCAATCGTATTCTTTTCAGCCTCGAAATTACTGCGGATGGGCGGCAGGACGGCTATGCGTCCGCCACTCAGCCCTTTGCCCAAATAATCGTTGGCTTCACCTTCCAGCTTGAAATTGACTCCCGGTACCAGAAAAGCACCGAATGACTGTCCGGCAGAACCTTTGAACTTCACGTTCAAAGTATGTTCCGGCAAGCCTTTTTCACCGTGTTTCTTGGCAATGGTACCGGAGAGCATGGCACCTGTCGCACGGTCTGTATTGGCAATCGTATATTCCAAGGAAAGTTCTTTTTCGTGTTCTATCGCTTCTTGGGCGACATTGATAATCATCATATCTTTTACCGTAGAAATGCCATGATCCTGATCAATAACGTGGCGGATAGCTGCACTATTATCCACACGTGCCAGTAGTCTGGTGAAGTCGATCAGAGCATGCTTCGGATTCGGGTCATCTGCATTGGGTTTGCGTTGAATCAGATCCGTACGTCCGATAATATCATCCATTTTGGTGAATCCCATTTCTGCCAGATATTCACGAACTTCCTGTGCCAGATATGTGAAGAAATTGACGAGGTATCCACTATGTCCGTGGAAGCGTTTGCGTAATTCTTCATTTTGAGTGGCAACTCCCACCGGACAGGTATTTTGATGACATTTACGCATCATTACACATCCTAATACGATCAGGGCGGAAGTAGCAAAGCCATATTCTTCGGCTCCCATCAATGCCATCAAAATAATATCCCGTCCGGTTTTCAATTGTCCGTCAGCCTGTAGGATAACTTGTCCCCGAAGCCCGTTCAATACCAATGTTTGCTGCGTTTCGCTCAATCCTAACTCCGGAGAAATACCCGCATAGCGGATAGATGAAGCGGGTGAAGCTCCCGTGCCGCCTTCAGCACCGGAAATGACAATCAAATCCGCTTTTGCCTTTGCAACACCTGCGGCAATTGTACCTACACCACTTTCTGCTACCAGTTTGACACTGATTTTAGCTTGTGGGTTTACATTTTTTAAATCGAAGATTAATTGCGCCAAATCCTCTATGGAATAAATGTCATGGTGGGGAGGAGGGGAAATCAGCGAGATTCCCGGAATGGAATGGCGTGTTTTAGCTATAACGTCATTCACTTTGAATCCCGGCAGTTGACCGCCTTCACCCGGTTTGGCTCCCTGAGCAATTTTTATCTGTATCTCATCGGCATTCACCAGATATTCGGCCGTCACACCGAAGCGGCCGGAAGCGACCTGTTTGATGGCGCTCCGCATGGAAGTCCCGTCTGGCAGCGGGTGAAAACGGGAAGCATCTTCACCACCTTCACCTGTATTGCTGCGCCCATGAATGGTATTCATGGCAATCGCCATTGCTTCATGAGCTTCCTTACTGATAGAGCCGAAAGACATGGCGCCCGTTACGAAACGGCGAAGGATGTTTTCTACCGGTTCTACCTGATCGATAGAAATAGGATTGCGACGGAATCCTAAGAAATCACGCAAAAACACAGGTTTCTCCTTATCATCTACCAGATGAGTGAACTCTTTGAATTTCTTGTAACTGCCTAAGCGGGTAGCAAGTTGCAATGTGCTGATGGTCTCCGGATTCCAGGCATGCTTCTCCCCGTCCTTGCGGAAAGCATACAACCCTTTGTTCGGTAACAGTCCGCTGACTTCCTCTGCCATGAATCCTTCGTCGTGGAAAACGATCGCATCTCTTGCCACTTCTTCCAGGCGGATACCTCCGATCGGTGAACCGAGTCCGCCAAAATAAGCCTTGCTCAACTCTTCGCTGAGTCCGACAGCTTCGAAAATCTTTGCACCACGATAAGAGCGGATAGTGGAAATACCCATCTTACTCATGATCTTGAACAGACCTTTGCAGATAGATTTGATGTAGTTTTTCTCAGCGGTAGCATAGTCCAATTGAATATCTTTCTCTTTTACCAACTTGTCGAGGATGGCAAATGCCATATATGGATTCAGTGCACTTGCTCCAAAACCGAGTAGTAAAGCGGCATGCATTACTTCACGTATTTCACCACTCTCTACAATCAATGCTGTCTGCACACGTTTACCGACAGATATCAAATGGTGATGAACGGCACTTACTGCCAGTAATGAAGGGATAACCGCATGGGCTGCATCCACGTCGCGGTCGGTCAGTACAATGTAGTTTACCCCATCCGTAACTGATTCTTCTGCCATCTTACAGAGGTGATTCAGTGCTTCCTGTAATCCAGCTTTCCCTTTGGATACTTCAAACAGCATCGGTAATTTCACAGTCTTAAAGCCCTTATAGCGGATATTGCAAAGAATATCCAGCTGTGTATTGCTTAGAATCGGATGATTCAGACGCACCATTTTACAATGGCTTTCACTCGGCGTCAGGATATTCATACCGACAGCACCGATATACTCTGTCAATGACATCACCAATTCCTCACGTAGCGGGTCAATCGGCGGATTCGTCACTTGGGCGAATTGCTGACGGAAATAGTTATATAGTAACTGCGGTTTATCCGAAAGCACAGCCAACGGAGTATCGTTACCCATTGAATTGATGGGCTCGGCGCCAGTGCTTGCCATCGGCATAATCAACCGTTCAATATCTTCTTTGGAATAGCCGAAAGTACGGAGCATCCGGCCGTAGTTCTCTATCTGATGAGATACTTTGCGTCCGCTTTTCAATTTGTCCAGTTCGATACGGTTCATAGACAACCATGTGCGGTAAGGTTTTGCTTCTGCCAGTTGTTTTTTCAGTTCACCGTCGTAATATATTTCGCCTTTTTCTGTATCAACCAATAGAATCTTACCCGGTTGCAGCCGTCCTTTTTCTTTAATATCTCCCGGTTCGAAATCCATTACGCCGACTTCCGAAGCAACCACCATCATATCACTTTTCGTAATCAGGTAGCGGGCGGGACGCAAACCATTACGGTCAAGCATGCCACCAGCAAAGCGCCCGTCGCTGAAGAGCAAAGCAGCCGGCCCGTCCCAAGGTTCCATAAGAATAGAGTGGTACTCATAGAATGATTTCAAGTCTTCGCTAATCGGGTTTTTCTCGTTGAAAGATTCCGGTACAAGCATGGCCATTGCATGTGGCAAGCTTAATCCCGACATGACCAGAAATTCCAGTACATTGTCCAAAGAGGCACTATCACTCATACCCGGCTGTATAATCGGGCGAATCTCCTTGATATCTCCTAGAACGGGAGAGGAAAGTACGCTTTCGCGGGCTTCCATCCACCCGCGATTGCCCCGGATAGTATTGATCTCACCGTTATGCGCCAGCAGACGAAAGAGCTGCGCCAATCCCCATGTCGGGAAAGTGTTGGTACTGAAACGGGAGTGTACCAGAGCTAACCCACTGGTAAAATAGCTGTTCGTCAGATCGGGATAATAGTTGCGTAGCTGCAATGACGAAAGCATTCCTTTATATATTATACTTTTGGTAGAGAGCGAAACGATATAAAAATCATTTCTTGTCGGAATAGCTGATAATCTGACTTTATTCTCTATTCGTTTACGAATCAGATACAATTTACGGTCAGCAGTTTCCGTTTCCGTAAATCCGGTGATGAATATCTGTTTAATGTCCGGCTCATTAGCCAGGGCTGTTTCACCTAAAATCTCCGGACAGGTAGGTACATTGCGCAAGTGCATCAATATGAGTCCTTCTTTTTCGATTTCATCAATAATGAGACTCCAGATAGCTGCCTGATCCTTCTCGTTTTTCGGCATAAAAAGCAATCCGGTACCATAACGTCCCTTTTCAGGTACGGGAATGCCTTGCAATAGAATAAACTCATGCGGAATCTGTAACATAATACCTGCACCGTCGCCAGTTTTGTTATCCGCCCCTTCAGCACCACGATGACGCATGTTCTCTAATACCTTTAAAGCCGACTCAACAATGTCGTGTGACTTTTCTCCATTAATGTTCACTAACATTCCTACTCCGCAGGCATCGTGTTCATATGCCGCATCATACAAGCCCGTCTGTTCGGGCCGTCGTTGATAAGGAAATTCATCTGTTGCGTTGTTAAAAAGTTCTTGTTTTTTCATTTTTCCTAGCTTTATTATATGATAATGCTTGCCAACTATATCAAAATGTTTAGCAAAATTAATAATATAATTTCATATTGACATCATTTTACTTATTTTCTATAACACAAAACAAGAAGTTTATTCTTTATTTTTTCAATATGCAATTAAAACTACCAGATTAGCTTACAGGTTATCACTATGCAGCCCTTGCATTTTACTAAATTAAAACATTTGTCTTTTTGAAATAATAATAGTGTAGTATTTGCCTTATTGATATTTTTATGGATTATAGTTCATATTTATGTCAGGCATATATTTAAATTATATATACACACTGAAAATGATTCAAAGAACAGCTCGACAAGTTAAGGCAAACCATACACCGTCTATGCAACCACAATGTAAAGGCAAGGGATTGAACCAATAACTGCATTATTCCGTAGAAAAACAACAAAAAGCACCGTTTATGATTCCATATGAATAGCACATTTTTATACCTTTGTCTTCAAAATAAAGAATATTCAAAATTTTATGGATAAATCAGCTATATGCGACTATCTGAACCACCGGAATATTGGTTATGAGGTCACGTAGCACAAATCCATTATAATACGAACCTTATTTATTATCATTTTTTGAAGTTTCCAATTTAAATAGAAGATCTTTATCTAAAAGTCTTTTTCTTTTTTATATCTTTGCATCGGCTATGGGATTAGCCATTAACCGCCCTTAAAAGCTGATGATCCCTACAATTTGAATAGTTACACTATAATTGTCAGCTTATGCTTAAAACTTTATTTATTATTGGAATGGGAAGTTTCACAGGAGGAGTACTTCGTTATCTCATTTCTCGATTTATTCAGAACTCCATTATTCATTCTTTCCCATTGGGAACATTCCTCGTAAATATACTGGGATGTTTTGCTATAGGCCTATTCTACGGCCTGTTTGAACGAGGTAATTTGATGAATGTAAATCTTCGTATGTTCCTGACTGTCGGATTTTGCGGAGGATTTACCACATTCTCAACCTTCATGAACGAGAATTTTCAATTGATTAAAGATGATGATTTGTTTTATCTCCTGTTTTATGTCATTTGCAGCTTACTTGGGGGATTAATTATGTTGTATTTAGGTCATTCACTAATAAAATTATTCTGATATGGAAACTATGAAGAAAGTCAAGATATTACGGATTTATGTAAGTAATACAGATAAATTCAAGCATTCATCTCTTTATGAGTCGCTTGCATTTGGTGCTAAAAGATACGGGCTGGCAGGTGCAACCGTATACAAAGGACTTATGGGATATGGAGCAAGCAGTGATTTACATTCTGATAAGTTTTGGGAATTAACGGAGAAAATTCCAGTCATTATTGAGATCATTGATGAAGCAAGTAAAATCAACGGCTTTCTTGAAAAGATATTACCCTGGCTAAAACTACTACCAAAAGGTTGCTTAATCACCTGCCAGGATACCGAGATTATTTTAACCAAGCAAGGCAATAAGAAGTAGGCAAAGATGGAAATAGAAGCACCAGAACATACAAATCTGGTTTGTGGTTTAGACTTCGGAACCTCAAACTCCGTTATCTCCCTGACTGACTATCATACCAGGAAAGAAATATTCACATACTCAGTTAGTTCCATTTTATATTTTCCTATGACTGGAAATAATATCTGTTATGTGGGCAAAGATGCACAAAACAAGTATGTTGAGGACGGTATGACAGGGCGGCTTTTAAAATCAATAAAAACCTTATTACGACAAGATAATTTTCTGTTTACATGGATAGGTGGTAAAAAAGTCACTCCCGACCAACTGGTCACCTATATAATTCGTCATCTCAAAGAAAAAGCGGAAAACGAAATTGGCTTTCCACTGAATGATGTTGTTTTGGGACGTCCGGCTGTTTTTTCAAAAGATCCGAAGAAAGAAAAAATAGCCGTAGAACGTCTACTTCTTGCTGCCCACAATGCCGGATTCCAGAATGTTTACCTGCAGCCCGAACCTATTGCTGCAGCTTATGCTTACGAACAAACATTGTCGCAGGAAGAAACTGTATTAGTGGCAGATTTTGGAGGGGGAACCTCTGATTTTACGATAATCCGGCTTTCTCCTGATAGTGCATGTAAAAGTGTAAATAATAACCCAAAAGTAGTCCACCATAATAATTGAAAAGTATACCACTC